>CANJCQ010000024.1 GCA_947473355.1 Sphingomonadaceae bacterium
CCGCCAGTGGCGCGGGGCGGCTACCGGGTCTGGAACCGGGAAAACACTGTTGGCGCGGCATTGTCAGCCGTGCGGGTGCAGATGCGGCCATGCGAGCCTGCCGCGCTGCCCTGGCCGGTCGCCGAAAGGAACGAGCCAGACGCGCTGCGGAAGAGCGCCCCGGCCATTCGCAATAATCCCCGCCCGCCCCCAGCGCGTGCCGCCGACAGGCCCACGCCGACCGCGCGGTTCTGTATCTATTCCAAGGTGTTACAGTCCAGCTCGCCGCCGGATGTTTTTGTGCGCGCAGGTGCTGCAGCCCAGCTGCCTATTTAAGCAGCAACTGACCACCCGCCCACAAAGTCAGGGCGGCGGTCAGCCATCGGATAACCTTTTCGGGCAGTAGACGCAGCGCCAGCAGGCTGCCGATCTGGCCGCCAATCACCACCGCGACCAACAGCCAAATCCCCGAATCCAGCGTCTGGACGAAGCGCCCCGCCCCGGCCTTGATCAGTTGCCCGGCAAGGCCGGTGAGGGAATTGATCAGGATAAAAAGACTGGTCGTCGCCGCAATCCGCCGCGCCGAATTCCAGCGGGTGAGATGCAGCAGCGGCGCAAGGAAAATGCCGCCGCCGATGCCGACCAACCCGGCGAGATAACCCAACGGAGCCGCGGCAAACGGCACCCAGCGGGCGAGCGGGGTTGGTTTGGTCTCACTGTCCATCGCGCGCGGCAGCAGCAGCGCGAGGCCGGCAAAGATCAAGCTCGCGCCCAGAGTGAGCAGGAAAGCCTTCTCCTTGATCGGGGTCAGCCCACCCAGAAAGGCCAGCGGCGCTGCGATCAGCGCCAGCATCAGCGCACCGCGCCACGGCACTTGCTTTGCGCGCGCAAAGCGGATGCAGGAGCCGGTAACCACCAGAATATTGCACGAAAGCGCCAGGATCGGCAGCGCCCGATAGTCGGTATGAGCCAGCGCCAACAGGGCATTGTAGGTCGAGCCGCCGCCAAAGCCGACCGAGGCATAAAGCACGGCAGTCGCGAAGAAACCAAACGGCAGCCAAATCATCGGTCAGTTCCTTGCGCAGTCCAAACACTACCTATTGCGGCAAATTGATCCACAAATCTCCGTTTACCCTGAGCTTGTCGAAGGGCTGCATTCTTCTTCGTGCCCCACGCACTACCTCAAGAACAAGTACGGCCCTTCGACAAGCTCAGGGCAGACGGGTTTGTGGTGATCCCGGTTTTCCGCAATTCTCTCTACGTCATCGCGCCGTGGCAGTGCTTGTACTTCTTGCCCGAGCCGCAAGGGCACTGGGCATTTCGCGAGAGGCCAAGGTCCGCATAGGGATCTGCCCCGAGCGCATCGACTTCACTTCCAAGCGCACCCATCATCGCCATTGCGCCAGGGGTCGCGACATGGCTGTCGTCATCGCCGGTGAAGGGATCGATATGCCCGGTGAGGAAATCGGGCAGTTCGGGCAGCGACAGGTCAGCCGGGGGCTGCATGGAAAGTTCGCTGTTGGACAGGATCCGGGTGACATCCTCGCGGATGATCTCGAGCATGCGCTCGAACAGACCGAAGGCCTCCTGCTTGTATTCGTTGATCGGCGTCTTTTGCGCATAGGCGCGCAGGAAGACCACCTGGCGCAGCGCATCGAGCGTGGCGAGATGCTCTTTCCAGTAGTGATCAAGCCGCTCCAGCAGCACGCTTTTTTCAACCTGATGCCAGATTTCAGGATCGTTGCCTGCGCGCAGCCTCTCCACCTTGTCATCTGCCAGCACGATCATTCGCTCGGTGATCGTATCGGGCTCCAGCCCGTCTTCGGCCAGCCACTCGTCAACCGGCACTTCGACCCCGAGCACGTCCATGGCCCGTTCGCGCAGGCCATCAAGGTCCCATTTTTCAGGGTAAGATCCGGGCGGGCAGGCATCGCCGACCAGCGTGTTGACCGTGTCATGGCGCATATCGACGACGACATCGTCGACCTTGTCGGCATCCATGATGTCGGCGCGCTGTTCGTAGATCACCTTGCGCTGATCATTCATCACGTCATCGTATTCGACGACCTGCTTGCGCACATCATAATTGCGCGCCTCAACCTTTTTCTGCGCGGTCTCGATGGCCTTTGACAGCCACTTGGAACCAATCGCCTCGCCATCGGCAAGGTTCGAATTCATCATCCGCGAGAACAATGTGTCAGGCCCGAAGATGCGCAGCAGATCGTCTTCAAGGCACAGATAAAAGCGCGAGAGGCCTGGATCGCCCTGGCGGCCCGAACGACCGCGCAGCTGGTTATCAATGCGGCGGCTTTCGTGCCGCTCGGTGCCGAGCACAAACAGCCCGCCAGCATCGAGCACCTGTTGCTTTTCGACTTCGATCTCGGCCTTGATCCGCTCGATGGCACTCTCGCGCTCGGGGCCTTCGGGCACGTCCTTCAATTCGTCGTTGACGAGGAATTCGAGGTTGCCGCCCAGCTTGATGTCAGTGCCACGCCCCGCCATGTTGGTGGCAATGGTGACCGCGCCAAGCCGCCCCGCCTGCGCCACGATATGCGCTTCCATCTCGTGGAAACGGGCGTTGAGGACGTTGTGCTTGACGCCTTCCTTGTTCAGGAATTCGGAAAGCAGCTCGCTCTTTTCGATCGACACCGTGCCGACCAGAACTGGCTGGCCCAGCTCGCTCTGCAACTTGATGCGCTTGGCGATGGCAGCGAACTTGTCGAGCGTGTTCTTGTAGAATTCGTCTTCCTCGTCGATGCGTTCGACCGGAACGTTGGTGGGGATCGAGACCACGTTCATCTTGTAGATGTCGAAGAATTCCTGAGCCTCGGTCGCCGCGGTGCCGGTCATGCCCGAAATCTTGGGATACATCCGGAAATAGTTCTGGAATGTGATCGAAGCCATGGTCTGGTTTTCGGGCTCGATCTGAACCCCTTCTTTGGCCTCGACTGCCTGATGCAGCCCGTTCGACCAGCGCCGCCCGTCCATCATCCGGCCAGTGAATTCATCGATGATGATGACCTTGTCGTCCTTGACGATATAGTCGGTGTCACGCTTGAACATGACATTGGCCTTGAGCGACTGATCGAGGTGATGGACCACCTGGGTATTTTCGATATCGTAGAGATTGGAGCCGATCAGCATCCCGGCGTCTTCCAGCAGGCGCTCCACCCGCTCGACGCCGTCCTCGGTCAGGGTGATGCTCTTGCTCTTTTCGTCAGCCTCGTAATCCTCGGGCACGATCTGCTTCACGATGGCATCGACCGAAATATATAGGTCGGTCTTGTCGTCGGTCGGGCCGGAAATGATCAGTGGCGTGCGCGCTTCGTCGATCAGGATCGAATCCACCTCGTCGACAATGGCATGGTTGAACGGCCGATGGACCATCTGGCTGCGTTCCTGCTTCATGTTGTCGCGCAGGTAATCGAAGCCGAGCTCGTTGTTGGTGGCATAGGTGATGTCGGAGTTATAGGCCTCGCGCCGTTCCTCTTCGCTGAGATTTGGCACGATGACGCCATATGTCATGCCGAGGAAGTTATAGATCTGCCCCATCCAGTCGGCATCGCGGCGCGCGAGATAATCGTTGACCGTGACGACATGGACGCCCTTGCCTTCAAGCGCATTGAGATAGACCGCGAGCGTCGCGGCCAGGGTCTTGCCCTCACCGGTCTTCATTTCAGCAATTTCGCCGCGATGGAGCACCACGCCGCCGATCATCTGAACATCGAAATGCCGCATCCCGAGCACGCGCTGCGATGCCTCGCGGACCGTGGCGAAGGCCTCGGGGAGCAGATCGTCGAGGTCTTCTCCTGCTTCCAGACGCGCCCGGAAGCGCTCTGTCTGTCCGGTCAGTTCGTCGTCACTCATCGCCGCGAGGGTCGGCTCGAAACCATTGATCTGCTGCACGATCTTGTCGAGCGACTTGACGTAGCGGTCGTTGGATGAGCCAAACATGGCTTTGGCAATCTTGCCGAACATATGGGAATTCCTGCTATTTAATGAGAGCCGGATACAGCACGAATGGCGTCATTGCGCCTGTGCTCACCCGGAAGAATGGCGGAAATGCGAGGGCGCGCTATTCGCGCGAGCGGTCGATTCCTGTGAGGACCGTGGGGGTCGGCGCAGTGCGCTGAGGCGTGAAGGGCTGGCTCGTGAGAAGCCGCGAGACACTGTCAGAAGCTGGCCTGCTAGCGATCTGGCTGACAACCGGCGCCCGCTTGCTGACGCTGGTAAGCTGCACCGCCACTTCCGCCCCGGCAGCCCCGCCAATGCGCGCCTGAACCGGCGCAATTTGCGCAACCAGCCCGGTGAGCAGGGCAAGTAGAGTGAGCAGAAGACGTGTCATCCGCGGGGACAGATAGGGAATGTTGAGTCGCGCGTCCAGTCCTCGCACGATCCGCATGGACGCGAAGTGCATCGGAAACTATGGCATCAGCCATGTCCGAAGCCAAATCCCCCCTCGCCCAGCCCTTCCCTGCCATGCCGCAGATCGCAGGCGTCACCCCGCGCATTGCCCGCGCGGGATACAAGGATTGGGGCCGCTGCGATCTGACCTATGTCGAGCTGGCTGAAGGCACCGCAGTGGCCGGCGTGTTCACACGCAATGTCTGTTGCTCGACCGAAGTCGAAATGGGCCGCGAGGCGGTCAAGACGGGCAGCGCGCGGGCGCTGGTGGTCAATGCCGGGAACAGCAATGCCTTCACCGGCTATCGCGGCCGCGAGGCTGTCGAGCAGATCATGAACCAGGTGGCGCAGCATCTGGGCTGCGATCCGAGCGAGGTTTTCGTTTCCTCGACCGGCGTCATCGGCGTGCCGCTTCCGCTCGACAAGGCGCAAGCCGGGGTCGCCATTGTGCTGCAGGCTGCGCCCTGTTCGTGGGAAGATGCCGCGCGCACCATCGGCACCACCGACACATTCCCCAAGGGCGCCGCCATGCAGGCCGTGGTTGGCGACAAGACGGTTACGCTTGCCGGGATCATCAAGGGCAGCGGCATGATCGCGCCCGATATGGCTACGATGCTGGGTTACGTGTTCACTGACGCCGCCATTGCGCCCGCCTTCCTGCAGGAGCTGCTCTCCGCAGCCAACGCCAAGAGCTTCAGCTGCATCACTGTCGACAGCGACACTTCTACCAGCGACACCGTGCTGACCTTCGCCACCGGCAAGGCCGGCAATGCGCCAATCGAAAGCTTCGACAGCCCCGGCGCCGATGCCTTTGCCGCCGCGCTTGAGGCAGTATGCAACCAGCTCGCTCACCTCGTCGTGCGCGATGGCGAAGGGGCGCAGAAGTTCATTTCCATCGAAGTCACTGGTGCGGTCAGCGATGACAGTGCGAGGCGGATCGGCCTAGCCATCGCCAACTCGCCGCTGGTCAAAACGGCCATCGCGGGGGAGGATGCAAACTGGGGCCGCGTCGTCATGGCCGTGGGCAAGGCCGGCGAGCCTGCCAACCGTGACAAGCTGGCGATCCGCTTTGCCGACAAATGGGTAGCGCAGGCGGGCCTTGCTGCGGACAGCTACGACGAGGCACCGGTCGCCGAGCATCTCAAGGGGAAGGAAATCAGCATCGGTGTCGATATCGGGCTTGGCGAAGGCCGCGCGACAGTGTGGACCTGCGACCTGACGCATGGCTACATTTCGATCAACGCGGATTATCGTAGCTGATGGACGCCCTCACCCGCGCCGTCCAGGCCATCATGCAGGACGCCGCGACCCGCGCCATCCTGCCGCACTACCAGTCGCTCGCTGCGCACCAGATCGAGGACAAGGCGGCAGATGATGTCGTCACCGTGGCTGATCATGAGAGCGAGGAAATCCTTGCCGCAGGGCTCGCCCGCCTGCTGCCAGAGGCGGCGATTGTCGGCGAGGAAGCGGCCCATGCCGATCCGTCATTGCTCGACAAGCTCGGCGATGCGCTGTGCTGGATCATCGATCCGGTCGACGGCACCAACAATTATGCGCAAGGCCGCCCGCCGTTCGGTATCCTCGTCGCTCTGGCCGAGGCAGGCGATACAGTCGCGGGCTGGATACTCGATCCGCTGACCGGCAGATTCTGCCATGCAGCGCGCGGGCAAGGCGCGTTCATCGGCGAGGACCGAATATTCGCGCGCACCAGCGGGCAGGAACCCGCCATCGCCGCCATATCGCTGGTCTTCGCCGATCCCGCCCGCCGCGAGGCTCTGCGTAACGAGATTGCCCCGCACTACACGCTGGTCGACATCCCGCGCTGTGCGGCGGAGCAATATCCCCGGTTGGTGCTGGGGCAGAATGATGTGTCAGTCTTCGAGCGCACCCATTCCTGGGACCACGCCGCCGGGGTTTTGTTCGTCAATGAAGCGGGCGGCAAGGCCGCGCGACCTGACGGCTCGCCCTATCGGGTCGATGAGCCGGGGCGGACCGGCCTGCTCGGCGCGGCCAGCCCGGCCCTGTGGGACGAACTGGCGGAGCGCATAGCTGAAATCTAGAGCTCGCCCTCAAGCCAGCCCTTGAGCTGGCTCTTGGGTGCAGCGCCCAGCTTCTGGGCGACTTGCTTGCCGTTCTTGAAAAGAATCATCAGCGGGATCGACTGCACGCCCATTTCGCCGGAAATCTTGGTGTTCTCCATGATATCCATCTTGGCGATGGTCACTTTGCCCGCCAATTCCTCGCTGATTTCCTCGAGCGCGGGGGCGATCATCTTGCAGGGGCCACACCAGTCGGCCCAGAAATCGACCAGCACGGGCAGCTCGGAATCGAGCACATCGGCTTGCCAGCTGGCATCGGTGACATGTTTGGTGGCCATGATAAATCTCCTGTTCGGTTATGGCTCTATCTAGGACGCAGCGGCGCGAAGGCAACGGCAAAGCGCCAAAGCTTTACTGCGCGATCTGCAAGGCCTGCTTGAGCGGGATCAAAACATCGGCGGGAATGGCAATAAGGCGGGGCGTCTGGGTGTAAAGCAGCGCCGCCTCTACTGCACGACCAGGGTAGGCCGCTTCCAGCGCCGCAGCATAAGCAGCCATCTGCCGCAGGACGGCCACAGGCACCGCCTCAAGGCCTTCGGGCGGGCGGCGGGCGGTCTTGTAGTCGATCAGGCGTATCCGTTCCTTGCCGATCAGCAGCCGGTCAATCGTGCCTGCTACCATCCGGTCGCCGACCAGCGCCGCAATCGGCACTTCGGCCAGCGCCTCCACGCCAAACAGGTCAGCCCATTCGGGCTCGGATAGCACCCGCAGCGCATGCGCCAGCAATTCGCCGCGCGCCGCTTCGGGCAAATCCGGCGCATTGCGCGCCAGCCAGCGCAGCCCCGCCTCACTGCGGCTTTCCGTTGCAATTGCGGGCAGCCGCTCAAGCAGCTTGTGGATCAAGACCCCGCGCTGCGCCGCCTGGCTGCGTTCGCCCGGCGGCCAGGGCGGATCGGTCGAAACATCCTCGCTCAGCGACGATGGCGCGAGCGGCCGGGGCGGGCGCGGTTCGGCGCCGGCGGGAGCCCTGAGCCATTGGGGCAGGTCCTCGGTCTGTTGCACTGGCACGGAAATGGCCTCGAACGGCACCAGAACGGGCTGGGTGCCCCATTCGAGCCGCGAGCCCCAGAGTGCATCGCTGACCCAGTCATCGGTCCCGAACAGCAAACGAAGCTGGGCATACCAGCTGCTCTCCGGCACTTCGCCCTTGTCGCGCGTCGTCAGTGCCCCGGCGACAAACAATGCCTCTTCCGCCCGGGTCATCGCCACATAGAGCAGCCGCCAGTGCTCCTGCTCCATTTCGGCTTCGAGCTTTTCATAAGCCTCGCCAATCCGTCCGACCCGGTCGTGCTTGCCAAGGCCAGGCAGCGGCAGCAGGCGTTCCTCGTTGTATGGATCGGCAAGATCAAGCTTTTCGCCCGGCCCGCGCCCCGGATCGCCGGTGGCGTCGGCAAGTATCACAATCGGTGCCTGCAACCCCTTGGCGCCATGCACGGTCATCACTCGCACCAGCCCCTCAGCCGAATCCGCTTCGCGCTTGAGCTCGCCTTCCCCGGCATCAAACCAGGCGAGAAATCCCGCCAGACTGGGCGCGGTGCTCGCGGCATAGGCGTGGGCGGCATTGAGCAATTCGTCGATCGGATCATTGGCCTCGCGGCCCAGACGGGCAACCAGCTTGCGCCGAGCCTGCCATGGCCCGACCAGCAGCCAGTGCAGCAGGGCCTGCGGCGGATCATAATCCGCTTTGGCCAGCAATTCGCCCAGCTGATCGACCGCTGCGGCAACTTCAGGATGCGATGTCTTGCGCAGATGCGCCCACAGCGTCACCCCGGCCTTGTAGTCCTCCTGCTCGCGGTAGCCATGTTGCAGCAGTTGTTCCTGGCTCCAGCCCAGCAGCGGCGAGACCAGCAGATTGGCCAGCGTCAGATCGTCAAACGGCTGCGCGGCAAAACGCAGCGCCGCGACGAGATCACGCACCGCCAGCGGAGCGCCAAGCCGCAGCCGGTCGACGCCCGCCACCGGCACGCCCGCCGCATGCAGCCGCGCCACGATTAGCCCTGCCAGCTCGCGCCGCTTGCGCACCAGAACCATGACATCGCCGGCATTGGCCGCTCGGCTGCCGCCCTTCAACAGCGGGAAGCCGCCATCGATCCATGATTTGACCTGTTGGGCAATCTGTTCGGCCAGCAGGCGATCCGGCTTGGACAGCCAGCTTTGGGCACCCTCATCCGACTCATCAGGTTCGTCGTCATCATCTGCCGCTGCACCGACCGGACGCCACAGGGCGACATAGCCCGGCAGATCATCGCCCTTATGCTGTTCGGGTTCATCTTTCAGCCCGAACTGCGCATGGCCGACTTCACCAATGGCCCGGTCGACAAAATCGAGCACTGGCTGCACCGTGCGGAAAGAGCGATCGAGATTGAGGTCGTGCAGTTCCTGCGGGCGATAATTGCTGCGCAGTTTGCGGGCGTTCTCTTCCGCCCCGTCCATATAGGCCTTGACCCGCTGCTTGGCCCTTTCGAAATTCTCCGGGCTCGTGCCCTGAAACCTGAAAATCGCCTGCTTGTAATCGCCGACCACGAACAAGGTCCGCATGGCATCGCCGCGCTGGCCCTCGCCGGAGAAATATTCCTGCGCCAGCCCATCCAGAATGATCCGCCACTGTGCCGCATTGGTATCCTGCGCTTCATCGACGAGGATATGATCGAACTGGCGATCGAGCTTGTAGCCGATCCACTGGGCATAGCCCGAATTGGTCAGCAGATCGGCGGCCATGCGGATCTGGTCATCGAAATCGATCAGCCCCTCGCGCTGCTTTGCATCCTGCCAGGCGAGCGCAAAGGCCCGGCCGAGCCGGAAGGCCGGGACCAGCCGCTCGGCGAGCGCCAGAAGGGCACGCATGTCGCGGATGCGCTGCATCGATTGCAACACATTGAGTCCCGCTTCCTCGAAGCTCTCTTCAAACTTGAGGACATTCTTCTTGTTCTTGACTGTGTCCGTCTGGGTGAACAGCACCTTGAACAGCGCGTCGAACTGGTCGAGCCGCCCCTCGGTCTCGGACTCCAGCCATTCCGTGATGCAGGCTGCAGCTGCCTCGCCGGTCTTGGTCGGCCATTGCCGGTAGGCCGAAAGGCAGCATTGCAGCGCGTCGATATCGAACTGGTCGTCATCGCACAGCGCCTCAACAGAAGTCTGATCTGCGCCCGGCGGCAGGCCCAGCAGCCGCTCGACATTGGGCCGCATCGGCTCCTGCCAGCCGCCCGGTCCGAACCAGGCCTCACGCGCGCCGGCGCAGCGCAGCAGCCAGTCCTCGACTGCGTCGGGCCCCATGCTGAGGCTTAGATCGGCGAGCGCGATGAGCAATTGCGGATCGCCCATCGGATCGCTCTCCGCCGCGACCAGCAAGTCGGCCAGCACCTGGCGCTGCAGCAGCACCCGCTCGCGATCTTCCATCGCCCGCGTGCCGGGGATCAGTTCGGCTTCGAGCGGAAAGGCTCCCAGCAACCACTGCGAGAAGGCGTGGATCGTATCGATCCGCAGGCCTCCGCCCGGGCAATCAAGCACTGAGGCGAACAGCGTGCGGGCGCGGGCGAGGACGGCCGGGCCGATATCGGCACCGATGGCCTTGAGCTCTGCCGCCAGACGCGTGTCATCGAGCCGCACCCACAGCGCCAGCCGGTCGTTGATCCGGTTCGCCATTTCGGTGGCCCCGGCCTTGGTGAATGTGAGGCACAGCACCTGGCCGGGCTCCACCCCGGGCTTGAGCAGCAACCGCAGCACCCGCGACGACAGCACCTGCGTCTTGCCGGTCCCCGCCGAGGCGGAAAGCCAGACCGTGCGATCAGGCGCCACGGCCTGCATCTGCTGTTGTGACAGCGACTGGGGCTTGCGGGGAGTGCTCATGCCTCCTCCGCTTCGTCAGGCGTCAGATGCGGCAGCCATTCGTCGAGCCGCATCAGCTGGTCATAGTCGTTATAGGTCCCGATATCGGGATTGAGCCGGGCGGTGAACGGGACAGTTCCAATGATCCAGCGGTCGATGGCGTCGGCCAGATAGTTGCGGGTTACATCGAGGAACTTGTCCTTGTCGACGCCGTCCGCGCGGTCGGTCTTGAACGGGCTCGCGATGTAACCGAACCCGTTATCTTCCTTGCGCTTGGTATCCCTTGCCAGCGACCAGTATTCAAATTCTGTGGGCTCGCCAGCAACTTTGTCAAAGCCGCCTTGTTCCGCGATCAGCCCGATCAGGCCGAGTTGCAGCGAAAAGCCATCCTTCACCATACGCCGCGAGGGCGGCAGGCCGGTCTTGTAATCGACCACGGCCAGCTGTTTGCCATCCAGCATGTCAATCCGGTCGGCGCGGCCATGGATGCGGATGCCCTTGAACTGGAGATCGCCCCAGACCTCGCTGGCCAGCACTGTCCGGCCCTGCTCGTCCAGCATGGTGACGATCCGGGCGTCGATCCATTCGAGAGCCTTGACCAGCCGTGGCCGCCACAGCCCGCGCATCAGCGGGTGGGCATTCATCTCGTCGAGCACTTGCTCAGCCGTGGCGACCAGCTCTCCGGCCCGGCCGCCAGCCTTGTGCCAGGTCTCGAGAATCTTGTGGACCGCAATGCCCTTCCAGGCCGGGCTGGGCTTCTCGTCGAGCAGGTCTAGACGTTTGAGCCGCAGGATCGAGCTGGCGTAGAACTGGTAAGGATCGCTGCGCAGCCGGTCGAGCCCGGTGACCGAGATATCGACCTTGCGCTGCTCGGCGCTGGGCAAGGGCTTGGGGCGCGGATAGAGCGGCGCGGGCGGTGCAAAGTCAATCATGCGCGCCAGTCGCAGCGCCTCCGGCTCCTCATGCGAGCGGGCGTTGTCCCCCAGCATCGCCTTGATCCGCAGCACGAAGCGCGAGGGGATGACCGGCGCGCCATCATCACGCCGGGCCCAGCTCAGCACCACGTCGGGCGCCCCCAGCGCAGCGGCAAGATCGTGGGCCGAGAGGCCGATGCGGAAGTCCGCCCCCGGCACGCCCAGCGCGCGCAGTACGGCAGGCGGCAGCAGGGCGTCGGGTGCGGGGCTGGCCGGCCAGACACCTTCGCTAAGCCCGCCGCAGATCACCAAGTCCGCCCGCGCCATGCGGGCTTCGAGCAGGCCGTAAATGGCGATCCGGGGGTGGCCACCCCATGGCGGGCGCACCGAGACCCGGTCCATGGCATCGTGGAGCACGGCATGAAGCTCACGCGGATCGAGCCTTGTGCCCGCGCTGCGCGCCGCCTCGCGCAGGTCTTCGAGGAACGACGCGGCGCTGCGGCCATCGGGCAGGCCCCACAGCTCTTCGCCGCATAGCGCTTCGGCAGCGGCGGCAAGCAGGTCTAGTTGGTCGTTCAGCAAAATAGCTTCGTCATCCCCGCGAAAGCGGGGACCCATCTCGTGAGCACGGATCAAATAGTGAGGGTCCGGCAAAACGCCAGCGCCGGGGATGGGTTCCCGCTTTCGCGGGAATGACGAGCCTGTTAGTTCAAAGAGTGGCGCGAGCATGGCTTCCACCTCTGCCCACCACTCACCCAGCTTGCGCTTTTCGGCTATTTTGGCCAGCGACTCCAGACCCGGCGCCGGGCGCGGTCCGCGCAGCGCGAGATCGAACCTGCGGGCATTGTCGAGCCAGTCAGCCCTGCCCTTGCCCTGCCGGGCCAGTGGATGGGTCAGCAGCGCGACCAGCGGCACCGGCGCGGCATTTTCGGCCAGAACCTCAGCCAGCAGCAGCAAGACCCGGCCCGCCGCTGTCTGCGGCAATGGGCGACCAGCGGTATCGTCGGCGTCGATCCCCCAGCGCTTCAGCTGTGCCACCACACGTGCCGCCAGCGCCCGGTCAGGCGTGACCAGCGCGGCGCGACGCTCGGGCACTTCCAGCGCCTGGCGCAACAGAATTGCGATCGCCTGCGCCTCTTCGCCTGGATGCGCACTTTCCATGAGCCGCACACCGGCGAGGCGGCGTTCGCTCGCGGCAAGTCCGGCCCAGCGCGCGGAAGCGGCGGGCGGCAGGAACAGGTTGGAAATCGCCCGGCTGCGGTCTGGCGAAGCAGCAGCCAGCCCGGCCCGGTGCCACGGCCGAACTTCGCCGCGCGCAACGCCCATGCGATTGAGCAACAGCTTAAGATGGTATTGCGGATGGGTGACCGCGTCGCCTTTCGCGAATGGCGGATCGTCCCGGTTCTCCGGTTTGCCTGCAGTGCCCAGCGCATTCCAGACCTCATCGTCGAGCGACAGATCGAGATCGGGAAGGATCACCGCCCCTTTCGGCAATTCCGACACCACCCGCAGCAGCTTGGCGAGCGCAGGCGAAGCGCTGGTCACCCCGGCGGCCACTACGGCATGCGGCGGCGGAGCGGAGTGCCAGCTCCGAGCGGCAAGATCGAACAGCATGTTGCGCCGGGCCGGGCCATCCAGTTCGCCGCGCGCGCCGAGCTCAGTCAGCCAATGAGCCTGCACTTGCAGGAACAATTTGGTGCTGCGCGTCCAGTGTTCGGACTGCTCGCCAACAATCCCGAGAACTTCCTCCGACATCAGGTCTTGCGGGGCCAGTCCCTCGACCAGCAAACGGTCCATGGTCCGCCCGATATCGAAGGCCCGTCGCAACAAGGCCGCACCCTTCCCTGCCCCTTCGCCCTCGATCTGCGTCAGATAGTCTGCGAGCCGCAGCCAGCGGCGGGCGGGATCGGCGGCAGGTGGAATGTCCGCCCCTGCGCCCAGCGTATCGAACAAAGGTCCCAGCGTCTCATCGAGATCAAGGTCGCCGACCACGACCATGCGCGGCAGCAGTAAGCCGCCCTCGGCGAGGCGGACGAAAGCTTCGGTAATGGTGCGCGCGGCGCGCTGGCTGGGGAGCAGCAAGGTCAGCCGGGCGAGGCCATAGTCGGCTTGCGAATAGCGCGGGATCAGCCCGGCAACCAGCGCATCGGCAAAGCCGCGATGCGCGGCGATGGAATATACCTGGGGTCCGCCGCGCTCAGCCACTGGCAAGTGCGGCTTCGGTCATGCCAATCGCTTGCGGATAGCCAACATCGAACCATTGGCCGTCATGGACGAGCCCGAAACAGCGCCCGGCCGCCAGCGCGCGATCCCAGAACACATTGGTCGAGAACACATCCTCAGGCGGATCAACAATCACGCGCTTGGCGATGAGCTGAACCCCGGTCCAGACATAGCCGCGCCGCCCTTTGGGGCCATCGCGCGACAGGCGCCCAGCGTCATCGAGATCGAAATCGCCCACGCCTTGCGTGTTGCCGGCGCGCGCAAAAGGAACAACCAGCATCAAAACATCCATGCGGGCATCATCCCATGCACGAGCCATGCGCAGCAGCGCATTTTCGCCCTGGTCGGTCCACCAGTTGTCGGCATTGATGCAAAAGAAGGGATCGTCCGGGATCAGGTCCTTCGCCCTGACCAGCCCGCCGCCGGTATCAAGCAGCAGCGCGCGCTCGTCCGACACGGTCACGGCAAAGTCAGTGGCGTAGCTTGCCAGATGGGCCTCGATCTGATCGGCGAGATAGTGGACATTGACCACGATCCGGCCAATGCCCACCGCGCGCAACTGATCCAGCACATGATCGAGCAGCGTTGTTCCCGCCACTTCAACTAAAGGCTTGGGCCGGGTCGCGGTCAGCGGCATCATCCGGCTGCCCACTCCGGCTGCCATGATCATCGCAGTTCCGGGCAGGCGCCCCACCTCGCTCATACCGCGAAATTGCCGCCGCCCGAGGAGCGCAATTCGGACGGGATGTTGGCATCGAACCATTCGGCCACAGGCGCGAGCGCGGCGTGGCTAAGGTCGCGCTCCAGCAGGCCCCAGACGCGCGGGATCAGGTCAAGATAGCGCGGCTTGCCATCGCGCCGCCACAGCCGCACGAATATGCCCACGATCTTGGCATTGCGCTGAGCACCCAGCCGCGCATAGTCGGCGAGGAATTCCTCCGAATTCGCTCCCGTCGCACTGACATAGTGGTTGAACATCTTCGCTTCGAGTTCCGGCGACACATCGCGGCGCGCATCCTGCAGCAACGAGACCAGATCATAAGCCGCATGGCCATTGAGCGCATCCTGGAAATCGAGCAGGCCCTGCTTGTCCAATCCGCCCAGCAGCATGATGTTTTCGGCATGATAATCGCGCAGCACCGTCACTCCGGGCCGCTGACGGATTAGCAAGGGGCTGAGCGCCGCCTCCCAGGCCGCGGTAAATCCGGCGGCATCGATATAGAGGTTCTGCGCCGTGCAATACCATTCGGTGAACAGCCGCACCTCGCGGATATATTCGCTGAGGCTGTAATCGAGGAAAGGCCCCTGTGGCAGGCGGTGCAATTCGACCAGAGCATCGACAGCAGACGAATAGACGCACTCCTCGTCATCTGGCCACTGATCGAGATAGTCGCGCATCCGCGCTTCGCCGAAATCCTCGA
Organism: Sphingomonadaceae bacterium; assembly: GCA_947473355.1. Lineage (GTDB taxonomy): Bacteria > Pseudomonadota > Alphaproteobacteria > Sphingomonadales > Sphingomonadaceae > Novosphingobium. Next base: position 14,866 of record CANJCQ010000024.1, read on the forward strand.
GCAGCACCAGCCCGCGCGCGGTATCCTCACCCAGGATCTGCGGCGCGCGCATGCCATTGGCATCGAGCCACTTTGCCGCGCGCAGAAAAGGCGCTGGATCTTCGTTGGGCGGCGGCGCGTCCATCAGCATGGCGCTCTGTTCGCCGCGGCGGATGCGGAAATAGCGGCGGAACGAGGCATCGCCCGCCAAGGGTTCGACGGCGACGCCGGTCCAGCCGCAAGATGCGAGGAAAGCTTCGAGGCCTTCGGGAAGCCCTCTGGATTGATCTAGAGACATGGCATGCGTTCTAGCCAGTCTTGGCCTGCTTCGACAATGGCGATCCGGCCGGATATGGAGCTTTGGCCGGATGTATCCGGAACTATCTCCAGCCCTATCGACAGGCAGCCCGCCTCATGGGCAAAGCCACCTGCATTTTCCGGCCATTCGGCAATCAGCGCGCGGCCATCGCGATAGTCATCGAGGCCAAGTCCCTCTGCCTCTTCCGGGTGCTCCAGCCGGTAAAAATCGGCATGCACGACGGGCAGACTGAGCAGCGGCGGATCGTAAATCTCGATGATCGCGAAGCTTGGGCTGGGCACTTCGCCCGTGTGCCCCAATGCCGCAATAATGGCGCGTGCCAATGTGGTCTTGCCCGCGCCAAGTCCGCCCGACAGCGCGACGACATCGCCCGCCCGCAGCTCTGCTGCAATTGCTTGTCCCATTCGCTCCATCGCTGCCAGATCCGGCAGTTCGACCCTCACGGCAGCTCAACAATCGCAGAGGTGCCCTGCCCCGGTTCGGACAGAATCTCGAGACTGCCGCCGTGTGCTTCGATCAGCTGGCGGGCGAGCGGCAGGCCGATGCCCTGGCGGCGCTCGACTGTCTTGCCGTCCGAACCCACCTTGAGCCCGCCCAGCGCGCGAGCCAGCGCCGCCCCATCCATGCCCGGGCCATTGTCAGAAATCACCAGCCGCAAGTTCTTCTTGCCGCGTTCCAGATCAATCAGGATCCGGCCTCCCCGAGGGGTTGCAGCAATGGCATTATCAACCAGATGGCCAATCGCTCGCACCAGCCGCCGCGCATCGCCCATGATCTGGCCTGCGCTCTTGTCGCCGCGCAGATCGAGCGTCAGCCCGGCACTGCGCAGCCGCTGCGCCCGCTCCTCGACCACGCCGGTCACGAATGGGAAGACATCGATCTTTTCATTGGCCAAGGGCAGCAGCCCGGCCTCGCTCTGGGCGAGATCGAGCACGCTTTCGATCTGCTCGCCAAGCCGGGCAACCGAGCTCAGGATATCGCCGACATATTCCTGGCCTTGCGCATCGAGCGAACCGCCCAGCCCCGCCTGCAGCAGTTCGGCAAAACCCCCGATAGACGTCAGCGGCGTGCGGAATTCGTAGCTCATATTGGCAAGGAAGCGCGTCTTGATCGCATCAGCCTCGATCAGTGCAGCATTGCGCTCCTTCAGCGCGGTCTCGGCCTTCTGCGAATCAGTGATATCGAGCACCGCGAGCAAGCCATTGCCATCGGGCAGCGGTACCCCGGTGAAGCGCAGGGTCCGGCCATCGGCCAGAGCGGCTCGGCCGCTGGCTTGTCTGCGATCCAGCGTCGCCCCGCGCACCGCATCGCCGACCGCCTTGGCCAGTTGCGGCCGCTTGAGCCGTGAACCGATCCGTTCAAGCAACGCCTCGATATGCGGATGGGTGTCGAGGAAATCGCTGTCGAGCCCCCAGTCCTTGGCAAAGCGCCGGTTCCACAGTTGCATCCGCCCGTCCGGGGCAAAGACCGCGATCGATTCGTAAAGGCTGTCAAACGTAGCGGTGCGAGTGCGCAGCAGGGTGTCGCGGTTGGCGGAAATCTGCAGCTGCTCAGTGCGATCCTCGACCACCAGCAGCAGGCCGCCATCGGGCTGGGGCTGCGCAACGATCCGCAGATGTGTGCCATCGCCCAGTGTCCAGACTTCCTCCTGCGGCGCAGAGGCCAGGAACCACTGCGCCCGCTCACGGCGCCACTGCGGGAAATCGCGGGTTTCAGGCGTGCGCGAAGTTTCGCGGGCCAGATCGAACAGACGCTCGAAGGGCGGGTGATCAGCAATATCGCCGGAAGTCAGGCCAAACATGCGCTGGAAGGGCTGATTGACGAAGCTGAGCTGGCGCTTGGCATCGAATTGAGCGACCCCGGCGGACAGCTGGTCGAGCATGGTGCGCTGGGCCTCGCGAAAGGCGCGGAAAGTGCGCGCGAGCTCTTCCATGTCCTCGACATCGACCGCGTAGCCGGCAATGCCTTCCTCGCCGAGCGGCAAGTCGCTGACCTTGAGCATCCGCCGCTCGCCCGCAATCGTCGCCATGACGGTGCGCTCGGCCGGTTTGCGCGTTGCGGCGGCCTGACGAGCCACTTCGGCGGCACTCAGGCCATCGGCAGGTTCGATCAGCTCGATGCCCTGACCAACGACGACCGGCGCGCTTGCCGCGCCAACCGCAGCGACATAGGCCGAATTGACCAGTCGCAGCTCGCCGCCTGGCCCGCGGAACCACATCGGCATCGGCGCCGCCTCAATCAGCGCTACAAGCGCCGAAAAATCGTTGCGGGCCTGCGCCGCCTCGGTGCGCAGCTGCACAAGCTCGCTCTCGCTGTCGGAGAAATCGAACACCCAGACCATCGCCGCTCCGCCCGGCGAAACCTGCGGATCTGCAAGATGGCCGCGCAGGGCCAGGCTGCGTTTCGAGCCGCGCGGGGTGGCGACCATGCGGAACGGGGCAGCCGTCTTCTGCGTGCGGCGCACCGCCTCGGTGAGCTCGGCGAGTTGTTCGCCAGTCAGCCCGCCGCCGCCACCTTTGCCTTTGGCGTCATCCCCGCCGCCATCGAGTTCGGTAAGATACTGCGGAACCTTGTCCAGCCCCAGCCATCCGGCCAGCTGCTCCGGCGCCTCGATCCGCCCATCAACCCGCACCAGCAGCGGCAGCGCGGGGGATTCATCCACCATCCGCGCCAGCCGCTGGGCTTCCTGCCGCTCAATATCGAAACGACGCTCCTTCGCCCGCGCAGCCAGGATCGCCCAGCCAGCCGCCAGCGTCCAGGCCGCAAGCAGCAGGCCGATAAGCACCAGCGCGGTTTGCGAGAGGATCATTGCGCCTTCGCTATGCGCGGGCGGCGCGGATTACAACGTTCTTGCTGCCATTTGCCGTCGACAGTCGCTCAATAGCGGTAATGATCCGGCTTGAACGGCCCGGTCTGCGACACGCCGATATAATCAGCCTGCTTCTTGCTCAGCGTGGTCAGCTTGACCCCAAGCTTTTCGAGATGCAGCGCCGCGACCTTTTCGTCGAGGTGCTTGGGCAGGACATAGACCTCGTTCTTGTATTGCGCCGGATTGGTGAACAGCTCGATCTGGGCCAGAGTCTGGTTAGTGAAGCTGGCTGACATGACAAAGCTTGGGTGGCCGGTGGCGCAACCCAGATTGACCAGGCGGCCCTTGGCCAGAATGATGATCTGCTTGCCGTCAGGGAATTCGACCAGATCGGTGCCGGGCTTCACTTCGGTCCACTTGTAGTTGTCGATCGCGGCAATCTGGATCTCGGAATCGAAGTGTCCGATGTTGCAGACGATGGCCATGTTCTTCATCGCCTTCATGTGCTCGGCGGTGATCACGGCCTCGTTGCCGGTGGCAGTGACGAAGATGTCGGCGCGGGTAACGGCCTCTTCCATCGTCACGACTTCATAGCCTTCCATCGCCGCCTGCAGCGCGCAGATCGGATCGACCTCAGTGACCATGACGCGCGCGCCGCCATTGCGCAATGACGCAGCACTGCCCTTGCCGACATCGCCGAAGCCGGCAACGCAGGCAACCTTGCCGGCCAGCATGACGTCAGTCGCGCGGCGGATGGCGTCGACCAGTGACTCTTTGCAGCCATAGAGGTTGTCGAACTTCGACTTGGTGACGCTGTCATTCACATTGATCGCCGGGAACGGCAGCTTGCCGTCCTTGGCGATCTGATAAAGCCGGTGAACGCCGGTGGTTGTCTCTTCAGACACGCCCTTGATGTGGGCGACCGACATGGTGAGGTAACCGGGCTTCTTCTTGAGGAAGGCATTCAGCGCACGGACGAATTCGATCTCTTCCGTATTTGAAGGTTCGAACAGGTCCTCGCCGGCCTCAACCCGCGCGCCCCACAGCGCAAACATAGTGGCATCGCCGCCATCGTCGAGGATCATGTTGGCGGTGCGGCCACTGCCTTCATCCCAATCGAAAATCGAGCCGACGTAGTCCCAGTATTCAGCGAGGCTCTCGCCCTTGATCGCGAAAACCGGGATCCCGGCAGCGGCGATCGCAGCTGCGGCATGATCCTGGGTCGAGAAGATGTTGCAGGTTGCCCAGCGCACTTCGGCACCAAGCGCGACCAGCGTTTCGATCAGAACCGCAGTCTGGATGGTCATGTGCAGCGAACCAGTGATTCGCGCGCCCTTGAGCGGCTGCGTCCCACCAAATTCCTGGCGCAGCGCCATGAGGCCCGGCATTTCGGTCTCGGCGATTCTGATCTCGGCACGGCCAAATTCGGCGAGGCCGATATCGGCAATGACGTAATCGTTCTGGTTTTCAAGCACAGTGGCCACGGCGATAATACTCCTGCATCGGTTCCAAGGAGGTGCCAGCCATTTGTGCCCCAAAACGCAAAGGGCGGCACCACGATTGGCGCCGCCCATAGCCTCCGGATGGGCCGGAAGCAAATATAAAGAATTCTTTATATGACTTTTCGTAGATGGCAGGCTGCTACCGCCGGGCGTAGGCCAGCTCCACCGTGCGGCCATCGCCCAGCAACTGATCGGCAGCTTCTTCAAGCGTCGAGCGGCCGCGAACCTGAGCCAGATCGCGGGTGACGTTCCTGAGCTCATGGCAATTCAGCCAGGGATGGCCCTGGCCATAGGCATTGGCCATGACCGTGCTGATCCGGTCGAGCGCACGCGCCGAGCCGGCTGAACCATATTGATTGGCCAGATCATGGCGCAGTTCGTCACTCGCCTGGTTGAGCTCTGGCAGATGGTTCGCGGTGAAATTCTGATATTCGGCCATGAAATTGTCCGAGGTGGACCGGCAACGCAGGCTGGTGACCATCAGCATGATGTCCAGGCGCCGAAGTTTCTCTGCACCTCCAAAGCTCCCGGCCGCCTGAGCCGGCGCCACTGCTGCGAGCATGACGGCAAGCGAAGCCGAGATGCCCAAAATCGTTTTTGCCAAATTGCGCCCGGCGACAGGCACGGCGCCCCCAAAGATATTCATGCTCAGTCTCCACGCGAGCCCAATCCCGCGAGGCAGACTTTCCGTCAGAGCGGTTTACAGATCGCTAAAACATCCCGGTAAAGCCAAATTTACCATCCCACTTTGCGACGAACCGTTGCAGCTGCGAAACAGCACCTTATATCGGCGCCTCTGCGGATTCCCCGGCAGGAAAGGATGCACGATGACGATTGCAACTGGCGACAAGATACCCGACGTAAAACTGATGATTGCCGGTGCGGCTGGCAATGAGGCGGTGCAGTCTTCTGATTATTTCAAGGGCAAGCGCGTTGCGCTGTTTTCCGTGCCCGGTGCCTTCACCCCGACCTGCTCAGCCAAGCACCTGCCAGGCTTTGTCGAAAAGGCAGCCGAACTGAAAGCCAAGGGCATTGATGCGATCGCCTGCACCGCAGTCAACGATGCATTCGTCATGGGCGCATGGAACAAGGCCAGCGGCTCAGACGCCATTACCATGCTGGCTGACGGCAATGGCCATTTTGCCAAGGCGGTCGGGCTTGAGCTGGACCTGACCGGTGGCGGACTGGGCCATCGCGGCCAGCGCTTCTCGATGGTAGTGAACGATGGAACGGTCGAGCAGCTGAACGTTGAAGCTGCTGGTGAATTCAAGGTCAGCACCGCCGAGCACATGCTCGGCCAGCTCTGAGACACTATCGGGGACACGCTATCGCGTGTCCCCTAATGCAAGCGACGCAGGGGGGGGGGCACGGAATACCGTGTCCCCCGATTTCGCACCCCGATCAGACGCCGCCGTTCAGCACCGTCTTGATTTCCAGATATTCGTGGAAGCCATAGTCGCCCCACTCGCGGCCATTTCCTGAGCGCTTGTAGCCGCCGAATGGCGCGTGGAAATCGAAGCCGTTGTTGACGTTGACCCAGCCGGTCCGCATCCGCTTGGCAACGGCCACACACGCAGCATGGTCAACGCCGTTAACATATCCCGCGAGGCCAAAGGTGCTGTCGTTTGCGATCTCGACAGCATGGTCCACATCGTCATAGCCCATCATAACCAGCACCGGACCGAAGATTTCGTCGCGGCCAATTGCGGTCTGGTTGGTGGTGATGAACACGGTCGGCTTGACGAACCAGCCCTTGTCCAGCCCATCGGGCCGTCCGGGGCCGCCAGCAATCAGCTCGGAAACGCCATCGGCGAGGCCCAGCTCAATGTATTCCTGGATGCTGTTGTATTGCCCCTTGGAGACCACCGGGCCCATCGCGAAATTGCCGGTGGGATCGCCGACGGTGACCGAAGCGGCAGCCGCAGAGGCCGCCGCCTTGGCTTCGGCCATGCGCGAATTGGGCACCAGCAAGCGCGAACCCGCCGAGCATGTCTGGCCGGAATTGCCCATCATGCCCGCGGTCGCCTCGGTTACGTTCTTCACCAGATCGGCATCATCGAGCACGATGAAGGCGCTCTTGCCGCCAAGCTCCAGCCCGACGCGTTTGACGGTGGCTGCAGCATCCTTTTGGATCTGGACGCCGACCGGCTCGGAGCCGGTGAAACTGATCATGTCGACATCTTCATGCGTAGTCAGCGCCGTGCCGAGCACTGCGCCCGAGCCCTGTACCATGTTGAAGACACCCGCTGGAACGCCTGCGGCATGCAGGATTTCAGCAAGGATCTGAGCCGAGAAGGGCGCCAGTTGGGGTGGCTTCAGGATTGAGGTGCAACCGGTCGCCAGCGCTGGGAAGATCTTCACGCAGGTTTGGTTCATCGGCCAGTTCCACGGCGTGATCAGCCCGCAAACCCCGATTGCCTCATGGCGCACCATGGTCGAACCGCGCAGCTCCTCGAACTTGAATTCCTTCAGAACTTCGATAGCAGCCTGCAAGTGGCCGGCGCCAAGGCCAACGTGGAAACCGCCGGCCAGCCCTGCCGGAGCGCCCATTTCCTCGCGGATTGCCACGCCCAGTTCGTCCTGCCGCTTGGCATATTCGGCCTGGATCGCCAGCAGCAGGTCAAGCCGCTGCGCCGGTGTCGTTTCCGACCAGCTGGCGAAGGCCTTGCGCGCAGCGGCAACCGCCTTGTCAATATCGGCGGCGCTGCCGAGCGAAATCTGCCCCGCCACTTCTTCGGTTGCGGGGTTGATGACATCAGCCGTCTTGGGGACGACCGGATCGACCCATTTGCCATCAATATAAAACTGCAGATATTCGCGCATTGTGCCTCTCCAATTGTTGTCCGGCTGTTAGCTCAAGCAGCCCCGCGTGCAAGCCCCTACGATCGGCTAAAGGATATACATCGTCAGCCAGCGCGCCGCGACAGCCGGGCGTTCGAGGCCTTCGACCTCGACCACCACGTCCTGCTCTTCGCGAAAGCGTCCCGGGTCGGTTTCGGTGATCGCGGCGATACGAAAGGTCGCGCGGATGCGGCTGCCGGAACGGACCGGCTGGACCCAGCGCACTTTCTCGAAACCATAGTTGACCCCGACCCGCAGCCCGGGAAAGCGCGGTCGCGGGGTTTCCGAGCGCAATGGGGCAAGCAGCGAGAGCACCAGAAACCCATGCGCAATCGTGCCGCCGAATTCGGTCTGGGCCGCCGCTTCGGAATCGACATGGAGGAAATTCCAGTCACGCGTCACATCGGCGAAATTATCGATCAGCGCCTGATCGACCTCCATCCAGTCGGAGACATAGGTCTTGCCCACCTCGCTCTTAATGTATTCAGCTATGGCCGCCTGCATGGTCACCTCCCTTGGCAGCATGACGATAGTGCGGCCTGCCGCATCGCGCCAGTTTGCATTTCTAGCCCCTTCCTCTATAGCCGCAAGTCGAAGCCCCGGCTGCGCAGTTGCCAATCGCGACATGCCCTTGCCGGGGTTTGCCATTTCAAGTTTCTAAGGATTCAGCATGACCCGCCGCCGCCAGATCTACGAAGGCAAGGCCAAGATCCTCTATGAGGGGCCAGAACCGGGCACCATCATCCAGTATTTCAAGGACGATGCCACTGCCTTCAACGCGCAGAAGAAGGGCACGATCCAGGGCAAGGGCGTGATCAACAATCGCATCAGCGAATATGTCTTCACCCGCCTGTCGCACATCGGCATCCCGACTCATTTTATCCGCCGACTCAACATGCGCGAGCAACTCGTCCGCCAGGTCGAGATCATTCCGATCGAAGTGGTAGTCCGCAATGTTGCCGCAGGCTCGATCAGCAAGCGCCTTGGCATTCCCGAAGGCGAGCCGCTGCCGCACACCCTGATCGAGTATTATCTCAAGGACGATGCGCTGGAAGATCCGATGGTCGCCGAAGAGCACATCGCCTGCTTCGGCTGGGCAACCAATGAGGAGATGCAGGACATTTCCGCCATGGCGATCCGGGTCAACGATTTCCTGTCTGGCATGTTCGCCGCGATCAACATCCGCCTGATCGATTTCAAGCTCGAATTCGGCCGGCTGTGGGATGGCGACTATGCCCGCGTGATCCTCGCCGACGAGATCAGCCCCGACGGCTGCCGCCTGTGGGATATGACCACCGGCGAAAAGCTCGACAAGGACCGCTTCCGGCGCGATCTTGGCGGCGAGTCCGAGGCCTATCAGGAAGTGGCACGCAGGCTGGGCCTGATGCTGGAGGATGGCGCGACGAGCGAGGTGTTCGATCTGTCGAAGCACCGGAAATTGCGGGGCAAGTAATCCTTCGACAGGCTCAGGATGAGCGGAGGTGATGCAAAACCCAAGCCTCACTCGTGCTGAGCTTGTCGAAGTACCGCTGCTGAACTTGCCCAAAGCGAAAAACCCCTTCACCGTGGCCTCAATGCGCCGACTGATCCCCTTCCTTCTCGCCGTGCTCGCCCTTTCCGCCTGCGCACCGCAGGTGGAGCGTGTTGCATCGGCTTCTGTGCCCCGTGAAAAGCCGGTCTGGGCTTTCCAGGCGAGCGATATTCCGGTCGATCCCGCTTATCGCTTCGGCCAGCTGGCCAATGGCATGCGCTATGTCATCCGCCACAATGCTACACCCAAGGGCACCGGCGCCGTGCGCCTGCAGATCGCAGCCGGTTCGCTTGACGAGAGCGACAGCGAACGCGGCTTTGCCCATTTTGTCGAACACATGGCCTTCAATGGTTCGACCCATGTCCCCGAAGGCGAAATGGTGCGGCTGCTCGAGCGCGAAGGGCTGGCTTTCGGCGCCGATACCAATGCCCAGACCAGCTTCGAGCAGACCACTTATCTGCTCGATCTGCCGCGCGACGATCCCGCCCTGCTCGGCACCGCGCTGATGCTGATGCGCGAGACGGCTGGCGAGCTGCTGTTCGACCCCCGGGCCGTGGCGCGCGAGCGCGGGGTGATCCTGTCCGAAATGCGCGACCGGAACTCGTGGCAGCTTCGTAATCTGGAGGCACAGCTCGCCTTTCTCACCCCCAGCGCACGCTATGCCGGGCGATTGCCGATCGGCAAGGCGGAGACGCTCGATGCGGCCACTGCAGAGAGCCTGAAGGCCTTCTGGCAGCGCAATTATGTGCCAGCCAAGGCGACACTGATCGTTGTCGGCGATTTCGATGCCGATGCAGTCGAGGCGGCAATCCGGGCGCGGTTCGAAAGCTGGCAACCAGCGACTTCCCCGCCCCAGCCCGGCGCCGGGCCGGTCGATCCGGCACGCGGCGGTCAGACCGAGATATACATCGACCCTGCCCTGTCCGAACGCATTGCCGTCTCGCGCCATGGCCCATGGCTCGATGAGCCCGATAGCGCAGCCCAGCGGCGCGAAAACCTGCTGCGGCAGATCGGCTATTCGATCGTCAACCGCCGCCTCCAGCGCCTCTCCCGCCTGCCTGCCCCGCCCTTCCGCGATGCCGGTCTTGGCACTGCCGACCTGTTCAAGGCGGGCCGCACGACCAATCTGATCATCGATACGGTCGATGGCAAATGGCGGCGCGGCCTGATTGCCGCCGCAGTGGAATACCGCAAGGCGTTGCGCTTCGGCTTCACGCAAAGCGAAGTCGCCGAACAACTGGCCAATGTGCGCACCGCGCTGGAAAACGATGCCGCCTCTGCCGCCACACGCAGTCATGGCGCCCTGCTAAATGCCGTCTTCGCCCTGCTGCGCAATGACGAAGTGCCCGCCACGCCCGAATCCGCGCTGGCCCGGTTCAATGTCAATGCACCTGAAATCGACCCACAACGCATCCTCGCAGCGCTGCGCCGCGAAGTGGTGCTGCTGGCAAATCCGCTTTTGCGGTTTCAGGGTCGGCGCGATCCCGCAGGCGGCTCCCCGGCGCTGCGTGCGGCCTGGAACGAGGCGATGCAGCAGAGCCTGATGCGCGACCGTGCCGCTGCCAGCAGCAGCTTTGCCTACAACAGCTTCGGGCCAGTGGGGACCGTGGCCAGCGACAAAATCGAGCCTGCGCTGGGCATCCGCACCATTCGCTTTGCCAATGGCGTGGCTCTCAATCTCAAACGCACCGATCTCGAAAAGGACCGGATGTTCCTGCAACTCGCTGTCGATGGCGGAGCCCGGCTCAACACTATCGACAAACCGCTCACCACCGAGATGATGAGCGCGCTGACTACTGGCGGGCTCGGCAAGCACAGTCAGGACGAGCTGCAGTCGATCCTGGCGGGGCACACCGTCAGTTTCACGCTCGATACCGGGGCAGATGCTTTCGTGTTGTCGGCGCAGACCACCCCGCGCGATCTCGAATTTCAGCTGCAGGTTCTGGCCGCGCTGATCAGCGATCCGGGTTACCGCTCCGAAGGCGAGCTGCGCTATCGGCTCAACGTCAACAACTACTTCGCCCAGCTTCGCGCCACGCCGCAATCAGCACTGAGCAGCACGATTGGCGGTATTCTTTCTGACGGCGATCTGCGCTTCACGCTGCAAGGGGTCGAGGTTTATCGCAAGCTGACCTTCGCCGAACTGAAAGAGGGTATCAGTGACAGACTTGCGCATGGGGCGATCGAGCTGGGTGTCGTCGGCGATTTCGACGAGAGCCAGGTGATCGCCGCAGTCGCGCGGACTTTCGGCGCGCTGCCGCCGCGCGAGCCTTCATTTGGCTCGTTCGACACGCAGCCCAGACGCCCCTTCACCGCATCGCGCGAGCCGCGGATCGTGCGCCACACTGGCCCCAAGGATCAGGCCATGCTGCGCCTGACCTGGCCGACGCGCGACGATAGCGATCCGGCGCAAAGCAGCGGCCTGTCGCTGCTCGAACGGATAGTCCAGCTGGAGCTCACCGAAACCTTGCGTGAAAAACTGGGCAAGGCCTATTCACCCTCGGCCAACAGCAATCCCTCGCGCTATTGGCGTGGCTATGGCGTATTCGGCATCGCCGCTAGCATCGACGTTGCCAATATCGCCGCAGCCCGCGCCGCTATAGCCGAGACAATCAAACGGCTGCACGATGCGCCGGTCAGCGACGACCTCATGGAGCGTGCCCGCAAGCCGCAGATCGAGGCTCTGGACAACGCGCTTAAGACCAACCGGGGCTGGCTAGGCCTGACAGCCCGGGCACAAAGCGAGAGCGATCGCATCGAACGATTTGTCAGGGCGAAGGAGCGCCTTCTGTCGCTCTCAGCCAGCGATGTGCAGGCAGTCGCGCGGCGCTACCTTGGCGCGCACGACGCCGTTGAAGTGCTGGTGCTGCCGGAACCCGCAGCGAGCCCTGCCCCCTGATTGGCGCTTTAGCTTGATCGGGTGAGGCGTTTGCGGCAACACTTCGCTGCCGGGGTGTTCCGGCTTTTAACTGGAAAGGGCGTTCAGCGCCCCTGGGGAGCGAAGCATAATGAAATATGTCAGTATGGCGATTGTCGGCCTGATCGTGGGCATTCTAGCTCGGTTCTTCTATCCGGGCGCAGTGCAACTTGGTTGGTTTGTCAGCATAGCCCTGGGCATCGGAGGTTCCTTCATCGCCGGTTTCATCGGGTCCCTGTTTGACAAGCAGCCCGGCACGGCTATCAAGCCCGCAGGCTTCATCGCCTCGATCCTGGGCGCTATGTTGCTGATTTTCCTTGCCCGGAATGTCTTTCATCTGGTCTGAACGGATTATCGGGCGCAGTTCGTTAGACCATCTTGGCCTGTTGCAGCGCTTCGCTGCGTCACGTCGCGCATTCATCGCAGCTGTTGGCAAGATCGGCGGCGGGTAAGAGCGCTAGTCGGGCCGCGCTACGGCCGCATATCTAGCACGACCGCCCGCTCTTTTCTTCCCAGGCCGCAAAAGCCGCAGCAGCGCCCTTTTCGCGCTCGCTTTCCAGCCGGTCGATGGCCTGAGCCAGCCCATTATAGCTATCCTGCCGGTTACGGTTGGTCTGGGCGAAATGCGGCATGACGAAACGCGCATAAAGCTCGTAACTCTTCTTGGTCTGCTCCCATTCTGCCCAGTTGTGCGACTGAAACAGCATTACGCCAAAGTGGCCCTGCTTAGCCTGCAAGCGCTCGATCATGGTAATCGCATCCTCGGGCGTTCCGATCACCGCGCGCCCGGCGCTGACCATGATCTCCGCCGGATCGCCGCCCGACATGCCGCGCATGCCCGCGGGCGCCACCCGGTCAAAATATTCCACCCAACGCGCCATGCCCTGCTTCACATCGGCCCGCGCCTGCTCGCGCGTGGCGGCAATGTGCATCGGCACGACCAGCCGCAGTTCGCGCGGGTCCATGTGCTTGCCGTTTTCCGCAGCGATCTGGTTCGCAATCTTCCAGTTTTCATCAAGCACATCGAAACCGGCAGACTCGGTCGCGGCGACGCAGAGCATGCCGAAACCATGTTTGCCCGCCAGCATGCCGCCCGATGGGGTGATGGCGCTGGCCACCGAGATTGGCGGATGCGGCCGGGTGTAGGGCATCAGATGGGTGCGCGCCTTGTGAAGTGTGTACCAGCTGGTCTGGTGAGTCACTTCCTCGCCGCTGACCAGTTGCACGATGATCTCGGCGACTTCCTCCAGCATCGCCCGCAGCCGCTTGATGTCGGCCCCGATCATCTCCGCATCGGTCGGTAGCAGCCCCGGCCCCATGCCAAACATCACCCGGCCCATGGTCATGTGATCAAGCTGCAGGATGCGGTTCGCGACCATCAGCGGGTTGTGATAGGGCATCGAGACCACACCGGTGCCAAGCCGGATCCGGGCTGTGCGCTCGGCAGCCGCCGCGATCATCAGCTCCGGCGAGCCGATGATTTCCCACCCCGTCGAATGATGCTCGCCGAACCAGGCCTCGGCGAAGCCCAGCTTCTCGACCCATTCGACCAGCTCAAGATCGCGGCGCAGGCCGATGGTCGGGCTCTCTGTGACGTCGTGATAGGGAGCGAGGAAGATCCCGTGTTGCAAGTTGATTGCCATCAGATCAGCCCCATGCCCTTTGCCGCAACTTCCAATGTCCTGAAGGCGCCATCGTCTTCCATGTCATTGAGCCCCACCAGTATGCGTCCAACACCTGCTTCGGCATATTCGGCGAGCAGTTCCTGCGCATTGACCGGCTCGAGATCGTCGTAGGCATCCTTGGCCCACGGCGGAAGATCGCCGACACCGAAGCTGATAGCGGGAACGATCAACGAGATATCGAGCGACGCGAAATCGCGGCCTGCTTCCTCGCAAAAGCACTTCAGCTGGCCAAGTTGCTGCTTCATCATCGCCGGGGTCAGAAACGAAGGCAGCCAGCCATCGCCGATCCGCGCAACCCGGCGCAGCACGGCTGTGTTGTCAGTCTTGTCGTTGCCCGATCCGATCAGCACCGGCAGCGGCTTTTGCAGCGGCTTGGGATTGCAGTGGACCGGCGGGAACGAGACATATTTGCCCTGGTAGCCAGCCTCGTCCTCGCTCCACAGCACCTTCATCGCTGCGATATAGTCGAGCGCGATGCCCAGCCGTTTGTCGAACGGATAACCGAACACTTCAGGCTCATCTTCGATCCAGCCGGTGCCGAATGCAAAGCTGAACCGCCCTTCCGAAATCCGGTCGAGCGTCGCCACCGTCTTGGCGAGAGTGATGGGCTCATGCTGCGGCAGCACGCAGACATTGGTGCCAAAACGCAGCTTCGTGGTCACCGCCGCCGCCGCGCTGAGCGAAGTAAACGGATCGGGCATATGCCGGTAGTTCGGCGGCAGCGGCACGCCATAGCGCACCGCATTTGCCGCCGAGACCGGGATCACCGGATGCTCGCCCATCCACATCGATTCGAACCCGAGCGATTCGATCGTTCGCGCGATCGCGGTGATCGGCGGGCCGAACCAGCAATAGTTCGTGGCGACGCCCAGTTTCATGTTCAGCGCTTCAAGGCTCAGCTCAAGGCGCGTGATTTGGCCGCGACTGGCGGCCGGTCTTGTCCGCCCATTCCTCGATCAGCCCGTCATACAGCGGGTGATCGATCAGCTCGTACTTCTCCGGGAAGTCATAGTTGGCCGACTTGACCTGACCCTCGTTCATCAACTCGCGCATCATCTTGATGTGGTTCGCCGCCGCCGTCACCCAGCCGCCCGTCGCCATGTTGAAACCCGTGCCCGGTACGCTGAAGCCCATGGTCACAACCTTCGAGCCGAACACCTTGATCAGGTCAGGCACCGCAGCGGGACCAGGCGGGTAGAACACCACATCGGCGCCGGCTTCCAGATAGGCATGCCCGCGCTTGACCGCCTCGTCGAAATTGCCTGTGCCGCCACCGCCACCTTCCGAGGGATAAAGCTCATCACAGCGCGCGATGATGACGAAATCCTGGCCTGAATCCTTCTGTGCCCGCCGCGCCGCATCGATCCGCGCCTGCTGGTCGGCAATCGACCACAGCCCGTTAACGTGCTTGGAATGCTTGGGATTGCGCTCGTCCTCAACGTGAAAACCGGCGATACCCTGCTGGATATAGCGGCGGGTGAAATGATAGGCGTCTGCCACCGTCTCGCCCAGAGTATCCGCGTCAGCAATCAGCGGGATGTTCAGCACATTGGCGATCCGGCTCGCCTGGTCGATCATCTCCACCTGGCTGAATACGCCATTGTCGGGAACGGCATAGTGAAACGCGCTGCAGGCATGGCCGCCGATGTAGACAGCCGGAAAACCGACATGCTCGCATATGCGTCCGGTAATTGCCGAATAGCAGTCGCCCGCGACGAAATGCTCGCCCTTGTCGATCAGCGCGCGCAGAATTGCACCTTTGTCGGCCATGAATCACTCTCCCGTTTTGCATTTGTGCGGCGATAGGTTGCACGCGCCGCCCTGACAGGCAAGACTGCCTGTCAAACGAAACCAGGAGGATGGGATTATGGCGAGCGATGGACGACTGGCAGGCAAGGTGGCGCTGGTCACTGGCGGGGCGCAAGGCATAGGCAAGGCGATAGCGGCCAAGCTGGCTGAACATGGCGCGACAGTGTGGGTCAGCGACATCCAGACGGCCAAGGGCGAGGCGGTTGCAGCGGAAATCGGCGGGAATTTCGTACCGCTTGATGTGACCTGTCCGGAAGCCTGGTCCGCTGCCACCGCGCAGATCGGCGCGCTCGATATTCTCGTCAACAATGCCGGCGATGGCTGCGGCGGGGCAATCGAGACACATGATGTGGCGCGCCACCGCGAGATTGTCGATCTCAACCTCAACGGCGTCTGGCTCGGCATCCGCGCCTGCGCACCCTCGCTCGCGGCGCGCGGCGGCGGGTCGATCGTCAACATCTCGTCGATCGATGGCCTTGCCGGAATCGCTGGCCTGTCGACCTATGTCGCCACCAAATTCGCGGTCACCGGCCTGACCAAGGCGCTGGCGCTCGAACTCGGCGACCGGGGCATCCGGGTCAACTCGGTCCACCCCGGCATGGTCGATTGCACCCACGAGCGCGGCATGCCGCCTCAGGCCATGGCGCGCATCCAGAAGGCCGTCGAACGTCAGCCGATCAAGCGCATGGCCCGGGTCGAAGAAATAGCCAACGCCGTGCTGTTCTTCGCCTCGGACGAAAGTTCTTACTGCACCGGCTCGCAGCTACTGGTCGACGGCGGGCACCTCGCCGGGCCTTACCGCGACCCGATGTAAGTCACTCCGGCCAGTTGACCACCGAAGCCTGGCTCGGCCCGCCCTTGCCCTGCCCCTGCATCAGGAAGTTCGATGTCCAGCCGCCATCGACGTGCAGATTGTGCCCGGTGACATAGCTGGCGAGGTCCGAGAGCAGGAACAGGATGGCTTTGGCGAGCTCGTCCGGCGTTGCCGCGCGGCCGAGCGGGATCTTCGCCTTCATCGCGGCATTCATCGCGGCCTGCCCCGCCTCGTTCAGCGTCAGACGCGGGGTGGCGGCGCTTCCGGGCATGGCGGCGTTGACGCGGATGCCATAGGGACCCCACTCGTCGGCCATGGTGCGCACCAGATTGATCATGCCCGCCTTGGCCGCGCCATAGCCGGCATGGTTCGGCGCCGAAGTCAGCCCGCTGACTGATGAGACACAGGCAATCGCGCCGGACTTCTTGTTCTTGAGCAGCGAGCGCCCGACCGCGCGGGCGGGCAGGAAGAACGAGGTGAGGTTAAGCAGGATCGACTTGTTGAACGTGTCGAGGCTCATTTCGACCACCTGATCCCACACGCCAAGGCCGATCACCGTCGCCATCACGTCGACCGGGCCCAGCGCGGCCTCTGCCGCTGCCAGCGCCGCCTCGACGCTGGGCTCGCTGGTGGCATCGGCCTGAAGCGCAATCGCCTTGCCGCCCGCCGCGTTGATTTCGCCAGCGATCTTTTCGGCCCGCGCCTGCTCGAGATCGACCACGGCAACATGCGCGCCTGCCTCGCTCAGCCGAAATGAAGTGCGCTCGCCCATGCCGAAGCCGCCGCCCCAGACGATCGCATGCTTGCCCGTGAGGCCAAAGATGTCCTGACTCATTGCCACTCTCCCTATTATGCACTCCCTTGTTGACCAGCGGCGCGCTTACGCCAAGAGCCTTTTGTCATGGAACCGGCAGCTTCCCATCCTGATCACCAATATCCGGACCCGGCGCGGCGGATGATGATCACGGCATCGACCATGCTGTCGGCGATCATGGTGACGCTCGATTCGACCATCGCCAATGTCGCGCTGCCGCATATCCAGTCGACACTGTCGGCCTCGCCCGAACAGATCGTCTGGGTGGTCACGTCCTATGTCATCGCGACGGCCATCGCCACGCCGCTCGCAGGATGGTTGGCGACGCGCTTTGGACGAAAATATGTCATGGCGGGCTCGGTCGCATGTTTCACCCTTGCCTCGGCGGCCTGCGGTCTGGCTGCCAATCTGCCTTCGCTGGTGCTGTTCCGCTTCATCCAGGGCCTGTTCGGCGCAGCGACCGTGCCGCTCAGCCAGGCAGTACTGCTCGATGCCTATCCGCCTGAGGAATATGGCAAGGCCATGGCGATCTATGGGCTTGGCTCGATGCTGGGCGGCGTAGCTGGGCCGGTGGTCGGCGGATATCTGACCGAAGTTCTCAACTGGCGCTGGATTTTCCTCGTCAACATTCCGATCGGACTCCTCGCCAGCGCCGCTCTGTTCACTTTCCTGCCCCAATCGCAGACCCGCAAATCGCGCTTCGACATGTTCGGCTTTGTCGTGCTCTCGCTGTTTCTTGCCAGCCTGCAGCTGATGATCGATCGCGGTCAGCATCTCGACTGGTTCGAATCGGCCGAAATCATGGCCGAGGCGACCATCGCCGTGGCGAGCTTCATCATCTTCGTCGTGCATATCCTGACCGCCAAAGAGCCGTTCATCACGCCGAGGCTGTTCGCCAACCGCAACTTCGTTGCCGGTGCGATTATTGCCACTGGCCTTGGCGTGCTGATTTTCGGGGCCATGCCGCTGTTCGGCACCATGCTGCAGCAGATGCTGGGCTATCCGGTGATGCTCGCCGGCATGATGCTGGCCCCGCGCAGCGTCGCCACGGCCTGCGCGATGATGCTGGCCGGGCGACTGATCGGCAAGATCGACGCGCGGCTATTGCTGTTCACTGGCATCGCGCTGACTGGTGCCGCGTTCTATATGATGTCGGGCATGTCACTGGAAATGGACGAGCGCTTTGTCGTCACCTCAAGCGTGATGATGGGCGTTGGCGCGGGCTTCCTGTTCGTTCCGCTCTCAACCATGGCCTTCACCACATTGCCATTGGATTTGCGTAACGAAGGCACCGCAATGGTCGCGCTGTTCCGCTTTATAGGCACGGCTGTGGGCGTCTCGATGCTGCAGATCATGACCATCCACAACACGGCCGTCGTGCAATCGCGGCTCACAGAAGGCCTGCGACCCGACAATCCGAACCTGACCAGCGCCATGCAGGACCTCGACTTTGGCGCAGCATCGACTGCCGCGAGCCTGGTGCGAATGGCCGCACGGCAGGCGCAGATGGTGGCCTATGTCGATACCTGGTGGTTTCTGTTCCTGGTCAGCGTGGCCCTGCTGCCGCTGGCCTTTGTCATGCGCATGCCCAAGACCATCGTGGCGGCGACGGACGATACGCACAGGGTGGTGATGGAGGGATAAGACCATGTTGTTCGACGCAGGCTCTCACCGCATTCATTTCGATCTGCTGGGGCCCGACGAGGCGCCAGTGGTCTGCCTTGCCCATTCGCTGTCATCGGACAGTGGCATCTGGGCCGAACAGGTGCCGCCGCTGCTAGCCGCAGGCTGGCGGGTGTTGCGGGTCGACATGCGCGGCCACGGCGGCAGCGAAGCGCCTGCCGGGCCCTACACGATGGCGATATTGGCGGGCGATGTGATCGCGGTGCTCGATTTCCTGGGGATCGAGAAAATGCACTTTGTCGGCCTGTCGATCGGCGGGATGATCGGGCAGCAACTGGCGCTTGACCATGCGGCCAGGCTGCATTCGCTGATGCTGACTGGCACCTCGCCCAAGGCCGTGCCCGGCCCGCCGCAGATGTGGCCCGAGCGTTTTGCCGCGATCCGCGAGGCTGGTTCAGTCGCACCGATCGCCGATGCCACCATGCTCCGCTGGTTCACCGAGGCGTTCCGCCCGGCACATGAGAACCGCTGGCAGCAAGTGCATTCCATGATCGCCAACACTTCGCCCGAGGGCTATATCGGCGGGGCGGAAGCGATCATCCATTTCGATGTTTTGGACCACCTGCCCACTGTGCGAACTGAGACTCTGGTCGTCTGCGGCGACGATGATCCGGGCACACCGGCGGATGGCAACCGCAAGATCGCCGCGCTGATCCCGGGCGCGCGCTATCAGGAAATCGCGCGGGCGCGGCACATTCCAATGGTCGAGCACCCGGAGCTGTTTTCGCGGATCCTGCTCGACTGGCTGGAAGGACGGCGCTGACGTGAAGGCAGTCATTTCGATATTTCCGGAAATATGATTGACAGCACGAGTCAGAATTCATATTTCGACATAAATCGAAACGTGAGTCGCTGCCATGAGAGACAGATTTGACGCCGAAAGCACCATCCTCGCGCTTGGCGCACTGGCGCATGAAAACCGCCTCGCGCTGTTCCGCCTGCTGGTTCAAGCCGGGGCAGAAGGCATGGCGGCAGGCGCGATTGCCGAGGCCTTGGCCCTCCCCAACTCGTCACTCTCGTTCCACCTCGCCCATCTCACCCGCGCTGGCCTGATCAGCCAGACCCGGCAAAGCCGCTCGCTGATCTACACCGCGAACTACGCCGCCATGAATGCGCTGCTCGGCTACCTCACCGAAAATTGCTGCGGCGGCGCGGCCTGTGCGCCGGACGCCCAGTGCGAACCAACCTCCACTACAACGCAAAGGAATGCAGCATGAAGCGTATGCACCTCCACGTCGGCGTCGCCGATCTCGATGCCTCGATCACCTTCTATTCAACGCTGTTTGCCGCCGAACCCAGTGTCATCAAGGCCGACTATGCCAAATGGATGCTCGACGATCCGAAGGTCAACTTTGCAATCTCGAACAGCGAGCATGCCGCCAAGGGCATCGAGCATATCGGCATCCAGGCCGAAACGGCCGACGAGCTGGCCGAAGTCTATGACCGCCTGCGCGATGCTGGCCGTCCGGTGCTGGAAGAAGGCGCGACGACCTGTTGCTATGCCGAAAGCGAGAAGAGCTGGATAAGCGATCCTGATGGCGTGATCTGGGAAGCCTTCCTCACAAATGGCGAGGCGACCGATTACGGCAACCGGGCCCCGCTCGAATCCGTCAATGCTGGCGAAGGCCAATGCTGTGCGCCAAGCCTTTCGCCTAGCATCTGCGCCCCGGCCATGGCTGAAGAGCCAGCCAAGGCCTCTTGCTGCGGCCCCGCCGCATGAGCGAACGCGTCTACAACGTCCTGATCCTGTGCACCGGCAACTCGGCGCGATCAATCCTCGCTGAGGCCATGCTGGGCCGCATGGGTGCAGGCAAATACCGCGCCTTCTCCGCCGGGAGCTTTCCCAAAGGCGAAGTCAATCCAGGGGCAGTGCGCCTGCTCGGCCGTCAGGGCGTTGACCTTGGCCAATTCAGCTCGAAAAGCTGGAACGCCTTCACCGGGCCGGGCGCGCCGGACATTGACCTCGTAATCACCGTCTGCGGCAATGCTGCGGGCGAGGCCTGCCCGGTCTTCCCCGGCACCCCGCTGCGGGCACACTGGGGCCTGCCCGATCCGGCCGATGCGAGCGGCAGCGAGGAAGTGATCGACGCTGCTTTCGGCGAGACATGGCGCCTGCTGGAAATGCGGTTCAAGAAATTTCTGGCACTTGATCTGGGCAATTCCGATCGCGCGGCAACGAAGCGCGCACTGGCGGACATCGGGGCAATGGAGGGCGCAGCATGAAAGCGCGATTGTTTGCCGAGGGTATCGGCTCGTTCTTCCTCTTCGCGACCGTCATCGGCTCGGGGATCATGGCCGAAAAGCTGGCGGGTGGTAACATTGCGGTAGCGCTGCTGGGCAATACGCTCGCGACAGCTGCCATGCTGTTCGTGCTGATCACCATGCTCGGGCCTGTCTCGGGGGCGCATTTCAACCCTGCGGTCAGCATGGTGATGGCTGCTCTGCGCAAGATCACCTGGCGCGAAATGGCGGCCTATACGGTGGTGCAGATCGCTTTCGGCATAGCCGGCGCCTGGGCGGCGCACCTGATGTTCGACCTGCCGATCCTGCAGGCCTCCACCCATGCCCGCACCGGCATCGGCCAGTGGGCGGGCGAATTCATCGCGACCTTCGGTCTGGTGTTCACGATCCTGGGCACCGCGAAGCATCGCCCCGAATGGATCCCGGCGAGCGTCGCTCTCTATATTACCGCAGCCTACTGGTTCACGTCGTCAACCAGCTTCGCCAACCCCGCGATCACCATTGCGCGCAGCCTTACCGACACATTCTCCGGGATCGCCCAGGCCGATGTGCCGATGTTCATCGTGACTCAATTGGCGGGTGCGGTTGCGGCTGGCTGGGCCGGGCGAGCGCTGTTTGCTGATGAATTGCCCGGGTGATCAGCTGAATTCACCCTGCGTCATCAGATCGCAAACCGCAGTTTGCAGCTTGCCGCCAAGTGGTGACGCCCCGGGCCGGGGCGTCACCCATAATAATCAACGCAGATCAAAGCGATCGAGGTTCATCACCTTGGTCCATGCTGCAACGAAGTCACGGACGAACTTTTCCTGAGAATCGTGGCTGCCATAAACTTCAGCAATCCCGCGCAGAATCGAGTTTGAACCAAACACCAGATCATTGCGCGTGCCAGTCCATCTGACCTCGCCAGTGGTGCGATCACGCCCTTCAAACGTGTTCGACTCGCTCGCGCTTGATGACCAGATGACACCCATATCGAGCAGGTTGACGAAGAAATCGTTGGTCAACTGGCCTACGCGATCAGTCAACACTCCGTGCTTCGAGCCTTGCGCATTAGCGCCGAGCACACGCAGTCCGCCGACCAGAACGGTCATTTCAGGCGCGGTCAGTGTGAGCAGCGCCGAGCGGTCGACCAGAGCATCTTCGGCCGGACGCGAGCTGTTCGTGTCCAGATAGCTGCGGAAACCGTCAGCTCTGGGCTCAAGAACCGCAAAGGAATGGACGTCGGTTTCTTCCTGCGTCGCGTCCGTGCGTCCGGGCAAGAACGGCACTGCCAATGGCGTTCCGGCATCCATGGCTGCCTTTTCGATGGCAGCTGAACCGCCCAGAACGATCAGGTCAGCCATGGAAACGCTTTTTCCAAATCCAGCCTGAATAGCTTCGAGTCTGGCCAGGACAGCGCTCAGTTCTGCCGGATTGTTGACTGCCCAATCGCGTTGAGGCGCAAGGCGGATACGCGCACCATTGGCTCCGCCCCGCTTGTCGCTGCCGCGAAAGGTCGAGGCCGAGGCCCATGCCATCGAAACAAGCTGGGCGACTGTCAGGCCGGAGCCAAGAATTTGCTCCTTCAATGCTGCGATGTCGGCATCGTCGATCGGAGCGCCGGTCGGCGCTGGAACAGGATCCTGCCAGATCAACACCTCATCAGGCACTTCCGGTCCGAGATACCGCGAACGCGGCCCCATGTCGCGGTGGGTCAGCTTGAACCAGGCCCGCGCGTAGGCATCGGCAAATTCCGCAGGATTCGCATGGAAATTCCGCGAGATCGGCTCGTAGATCGGGTCCATTTTCAGCGCCATGTCCGCCGTGGTCATCATCAGCGGCTCGGTCCTTGACGAGTCATGCGCCGCAGGCGCCTGTCCTGCATTGGAAGCTGCGGTCGGCGTCCATTGCTTGTGGCCGGCGGGGCTCGTGGTCATTTCCCAGTCATAGCCGAGCAAGGCATCGAAATAGCCGTTGTCCCACTGGGTCGGGTTCGCGGTCCAGGCCCCTTCAAAGCCGGCAGTCGTGGTGTCTCCGCCCTTGCCGGAGCCGAAGCTGTTGAACCAGCCGAGCCCTTGCGCTTCGATGCCTGCGCCTTCGGGCTCGCGGCCAACCATGGCCTCCGGGCCTGCGCCGTGGCCCTTGCCAAAGGTGTGCCCGCCAGCAACCAGCGCCACGGTCTCATAATCGTCCATGGCCATGCGGGCGAAAGTCTCACGGATGTCGCGAGCAGAGGCGAGCGGGTCCGGATTTCCGTTGGGACCTTCCGGATTCACATAGATCAGGCCCATCTGAACCGCGCCAAGCGGCTCGGCCAGTTCACGGTCGCCGGAATAGCGCTCGTCACCAAGCCATTCGGTCTCCGGACCCCAATAGATATCCTCCTCGGGCTCATGCGCATCGACGCGCCCACCCGCAAAGCCAAAGGTCTTGAAGCCCATGGTTTCCATGGCCACGTTGCCAGTCAGGACGATCAAATCGGCCCACGATATTTTCCGACCGTATTTCTGCTTGATCGGCCAGAGCAGGCGGCGGGCCTTGTCGAGATTGCCGTTGTCCGGCCAGCTGTTGAGCGGCGCAAAGCGCTGGGTCCCGGTCGAGGCACCGCCGCGTCCGTCATGAATGCGGTAAGTGCCGGCACTGTGCCACGCCATCCGCACAAAGAGGCCGCCATAATGACCGAAATCAGCTGGCCACCACTCTTGCGAGTCGGTCATCAGAGCAGCAAGGTCCGCTTTGACTGCAGCCAGATCGAGACTGCCAAACTCAGTCGCATAATCAAAGTCATCTCCCATCGGGTCAATGAGCGGGGAATTCTGGTTGAGCACCCGCAGATTGAGCTGTTCGGGCCACCAGTGCTGGTTGGCGGAACTTCCGGTGAGCCGGTGCTTGGCATCGCCATGCATGATCGGGCATTTGCTTGCAGCTGACATGAGTTGGTGCTCCTGATTTTTAATCGATGGGAGCATCTACCAGACGGCTGATAATCGATAAACTAAATTAGAATAGTTACAATAATCGTTTTTCTCAATTTTAACTCAGGAAGCAATCGCCCCCGGGCGACAAAAGCCAGAGAGCTCGCTACCGCAATTTCGCAATCCCGATCCCGTCGACCTTCGCCCGGTCCCGCGTCGATTCCTCGCTGCGATTCAACGCCTTGGCGATTTCCTTGAGGCCTTTGCCCTTGCCCGCCAGCACATGCAGTTTGGCGACCTCATCGCTCTTCCACGGCTGGCGGTGGCGTTCGAACTTTTCGCTCACGTCTTGGCGGCTTTCTTGGGCGCGGCCTTCTTCTTTGCGGCAGGTGCCTTCTTGGCTGCAGGCGCCTTCTTCGCCGCAGCGTTGCGCTTCGGCTTACCCTTGGCCGGACCCTTGGCTGCCTTCTCGTCGATCAGCACCACGGCCTGTTCGGCAGTGAGGTCTTCGGGCTGCTTGTCGCGCGGCAGGGTGGCGTTGGTGGTGCCGTCAGTGACGTAGGGACCATAGCGGCCCGCCATCAGCTTCATTTCGCCGCCCGATGTCGGGTGCGGCCCGAAGGTCTTGAGCGGTTCGGCGGCAGTGCGGGCGCCCCTGCCCCCGCCTGCCGCTGCCTCGGCAAGCTTGGTGACGGCCAGATTCATACCAGTTTCAAATACTTCGGCAGTGCTACGCAGCTTCGCATATTTGCCATTATGCGCGAGATAGGGCCCGTACCGCCCAATGCTCGCAGTGATCGGTAGCTGTGTTTCGGGATGCTCCCCAATCGCACGCGGCAAGCTGAGCAGCTTTACCGCCCAGTCCAGATCGAGCTCGGGAATATCCTTGGGAATCGAGCTGCGTTTGGCTTCCTTGCCGTCGCCCAGCTGGACATAGGGGCCGAAACGCCCGACTCGGCGCGTGATGCTCTCGCCGCTTTCGGGATGCTTGCCCAGTTCGGCATCATCGCCGCCTTCCGCGCCATTGCCGCCGGGCTGGGCAAATTTGCGGGTGAACTTGCACTCGGGATAGTTGGAACAAGCGACGAATGCGCCATAACGCCCGCCGCGCAGCGATAGACGGCCGACAGAGCACTTGGGACAGATGCGCGGGTCGGTGCCATCATCGTTGGCCGGGAACAGATAATCGGACAGGAACTCATCGAGCGCCTCGGTGACTTCGCTGGGCTTCTTCTCCATCACTTCGTCGCTCTTGGGCTTGAAGTCCTTCCAGAAAGCCTCGAGCACTGACTTCCAGACAGCCCTGCCGCCCGAAACTTCGTCGAGTTCGTCTTCCATGCCTGCAGTGAAATCATATTCGACATAGCGGCTGAAAAAGCGTTCAAGAAACGCCGTGAGCAAACGCCCTGATTCCTCTGCAAAGAAACGGTTTTTCTCGGTACGGACGTAGTTGCGGTCCTTCAGGACCTGCAGCGTCGCAGCATAGGTCGAAGGCCGACCGATGCCCAGTTCTTCAAGCCGTTTGACCAGCGAGGCTTCCGAAAAACGCGGCGGCGGCTGTGTGAAATGCTGCGCAGCATCCACGCCCTTTTTCGCTGGCGTGTCGCCCTTGGCCATGGCCGGAAGCAGCGCGCTTTCGTCTTCCTCACCATCCACCTTATTGTCGCGATCTTCCTCGTAGACAGCCAGGAAACCGGGAAACTTCACTACCTGCCCAGTGGCACGCAGCTCGTGCAGACCGGCGGGGTCGCGCAAGGTGACCGTGGTGCGCTCAAGATTGGCCGAGGCCATCTGGCTGGCCAGCGCGCGCTTCCATACCAGCTCATAAAGCCGAGCCTCATCGCCGCTGCCATAGCGATCCTTGCTGAAATCGACCGGGCGGATGGCCTCGTGGGCCTCCTGGGCATTCTTGGCCTTGGTCTCATAGTGGCGCGGCTTTTCGGGGAGATAGTGCCCGTTGTAGCGGTCCGAGATCGCCTTCCGGGCATCTGAGATCGCTGATGGATCCATCTGCACGCCGTCGGTCCGCATATAGGTTATCGCGCCCGATTCATAAAGATTCTGCGCCACCCTCATGGTGTGGCTGGCGGAAAAGCCAAGCTTACGCGCGGCTTCCTGTTGCAGTGTCGAGGTGGTGAACGGCGGATAGGGATTGCGCTTCTGCGGCCGGGTATCGACCTCCTCGACCCGGAACACAGCGCCTTCCACTGCCGCCTTGGCGCGCATGGCAGTGCCTTCCTCGCCAATGCTCAGCCGCTCCAGCTTCTCGCCGTCGAACTTGACGAGGCGCGCAGGGAACGGCGTGCCGCCCTGCTCCATCCGGGCGATCACCGACCAGTATTCCTGCGGGCGGAACAGTTCGATCTCCCGCTCGCGCTCGACAATCAGCCGCAAGGCCACCGATTGCACGCGGCCTGCGCTCTTGGCCCCGGGCAGCTTGCGCCACAGCACCGGCGACAGGGTGAAGCCGAACAGGTAATCGAGCGCGCGGCGAGCGAGATAGGCATCAATCAGATCCTGATCGAGCTCGCGCGGGTGTTTCATCGCCTCGGTGACAGTCGCCTTGGTGATGGCATTGAAAGTGACGCGTTCGACATGTTTGGGCAGCAGCTTGCGCTTGGCAAGCAGTTCGCGGACATGCCACGAGATAGCCTCACCCTCGCGGTCAGGGTCAGTCGCGAGGATCAGCCGGTCGGCGCCCTTTACCGCATCGGCGATAGCTTTGACCTGCCGCGCCTTGTCGCCATAAAGCTCCCAATCCATCGCAAAGTCTTCGTCGGGCCGCACCGAGCCGTCCTTGGGCGGCAGATCGCGAACATGGCCGTAGGAGGCGAGGACCTTGTAGTCCGAACCCAGGTACTTCTCGATGGTCTTGGCCTTGGCAGGCGATTCGACGATGACTAATTGCATTGTGGAAACAATTCCCCTTACGCGTATGTGTACGCACACGCGCGATGGTGACGGGCTTGAGCCGGATACGTCAAGATGGTGCAAGCGAACGAAGCGGGAGGCATGATCATGCGGAAGGTAGCACTGGGATTGGCCGGGTTGATGCTGGTAGCGAGCTCAGCTGCATCAGCGCAAAGCATAGAACATCTCGCTGCCCCTGCCCTGCCCGGCTTTGTTGTCGGCTATTCGGCGGGCAACGCCCAGCAATCGATCCGCGAGGAAATTCCGCGCGGCGAAACAGTCGAGGCCTGGACGCGGATGGTGACCACCCAGCGCTTCATGGGCCTTGCCCAACGCACCACGCCGGCTGCCTATGCCCAGTCAGTCCTCGCCCCCTTGCCGCGCGCCTGCCCGGGAGCGGCGATTTCGCCGGTTACCAATCTTACGGTTTCAGGCCGCCCTGCCGTCCGCTTCCAGGTCGATTCCCCGCTCAGCGCGGGTGGACGGCCAGAAACCTTCATTCTCCTCGCCGTGGCCGGGCGCAGCGACATGCATGTCAAACAGGCAGCATGGCGCGGGGGAACGACGCCAGCGGCGCTCGGCTGGGGACAGCAGTTCATCGCCGGCACGTCGCTGTGCGCAGCGGGGGATCGGACGGCTGCGTGCAAGCACTGAAATTCAACGCAATGCCGCCAGCTTCTGCGCCAGCAGATTGCTGGCCTCAGCGGTCGCTTGCCCAACGCCGGTCACATAGGCTCCCGGCCGCGCGGTGAAGCTGAACTTCTTCGAACTGTTGATGCCCACCCCGCCCAGAAAGCCGATCACGTTCGCCACCCGGTTGGCCGCTTTTTCAGTTCCGCTCTGGGTATCTTCCTTGTCGAAGAAATCACCGCCCACCGCGACCGGGTCCTTGAGCACCAGCGAGCCAATCTTGTAGTCAGGGCCGATCACCGTGACCTTGGAATAGTCGGGGATCAAGGCGAGGCTGCCGTTGACCCTGATTGCCGACGAGGTGCGGAACCAGCCGCCATATTCCTCGCTGTTGGCGAAATCGATGTAGTAGATCACATTGACGACACGGGCATCGTAGGCAGAATTGGTCGCCTGTTGCAGTTCTTCTGGCGTGTAGCCGCCGAGGGTAGAACGCACGGTCGAACGGCCACCGAAGCCATTGCCCATCAGGCCGCCGCCAGCTCTTGCCGAATCCTTGCGCTCGATGATGAAGCCAATGGAGAACTGGCCAATAATCACCCGCTGGGTGCCGGCCAGATTCTTTGCCGAATTGACCTTGATGGCTTCAGCTTCGCGCTCAGCCCGCGCGGGAGAGACAACAAGAAAAACGGCGGCAAGAGCCGCCACAAGTTTGAGATACACCATGAAAAGCCCCGATTCGCGTTGACGATGGCAGCAACATAACAAGCCAAAGGCACACCGCAATCCTGCGTCGGCTGGAATTTCAGGCCAGCGACACACGCCCCGCAGCATGGCGAACCAGCCGCCCCTTAAGCTCCAGTTCCAGCAGGGCAAGCTGCACGGCAGCCGCGCTGTCACCACACTGCCGGATTAGCTCGTCAATCGCGACCGGAGCCGTAGTGAGCATTGAAGTGAGATCGGCCGGTTCATCCGCCATTTCGCTGTCTGCCGCCAGCCAGCCCGGTGTTTCCTCACGGAAACTCGAACGCGGCCTGCCATCGAAGGCCGAGAGCAGTTCGATCACATCTTCCGCCGACTGGACCAGCACCGCCCCGTCGCGGATCAGCTGGTTGCCGCCGTGGGCGCGGCTGTCGAGGGGGGAGCCGGGGATCGCCATGACTTCGCGCCCCGCTTCGCCCGCCAGCCGCGCTGTTATCAGCGAGCCGGACTTAGGCGCAGCCTCGACAACCAGCGTGCCTGCTGCGATCCCGGCGATGATACGGTTGCGTGAGGGGAAGTGGCGGGCAATCGGCTCGGTACCGGGCGGGTGTTCGCTGATCAGCAGGCCGCTCCGGGCGACTTCTTCCTGCAGGTCGGCGTGTTCAGGCGGATAGGCGATGTCGATGCCACTGGCGATGACGCCGATCGTGCCGCCGCCTTCTGATCCAGCCGCCAAGGCGCCCTTGTGAGCAGCGCCGTCGATGCCACGCGCCAGGCCTGAAACCACGGTGAGGCCCGCCTCGGCGAGCTGCCCGGCGAACATCCGGGCTAGTTTGACTGCCGCCGCCGAAGCATTGCGCGCGCCGACGATGGCCACAGCCGGGCGCGCTGCAATAGCTGCATCGCCGCGCGCAATCAGAATGGGCGGCGCGCCTTCCAGCTGGGCGAGTAGCGGCGGATAATCGGTGGAATCGTGAAACAGATAACGCGCGCCAGCCTTTTTCACCGCAGCAATTTCATCCGCAATGCGCGCTTCGGGTGCTGGCCTATAGCCCGCACCGCCGCGACCGGCGAGATCGGGCAGTGCTGACAGAGCCGAAGCTGCATCGCCGAAGCGGCGCAGGAGTTGGGCATAGCTGACCGGGCCGACATTGGGCGAACGCAGCAGGCGGATGCGCGCAAAGGCTTCCTGCTGGGACAGATCGCTCACGCTTTGGAGCCGCCGATTCTGGGTTCGGTTCCAGCCCGCAGCCGGGCAATGTTGGCGCGGTGGAGGAAGATCACCAGTACTGCCAGCACTGCCAGCAAAACGGCGAAATCGCTGGCCCCAATCGCCAGGGCGGTCAGCGGTGCCGCCACCGCGGCGCTCATTCCCGCAAGTGACGAGATGCGAGTCAGGGCCAGCATGCCCAGCCACACCGCTGCATAGGCCGCGCCTATCGGCCAGGCCAGCGCAAGCGAAACCCCCATCAGTGTCGCCACGCCTTTGCCGCCTTTGAAGCCAAGCCAAACCGGGAAGCAGTGGCCAATGATTGCGGCAAATCCTGCGACTGCAGCGGGGCCATGCAGGACATGGCCTGTCACCCACACCGCCGCAAAGCCTTTGGCCAGATCGAGCAACAGAGTCGCCGCCGCCAATCCCTTGCGTCCGGTCCGCAGTACGTTTGTGGCCCCTATACTTCCCGAGCCGATGCTCCGCAGATCGCCCGCACCAGTCAGCCGGGTGAGGATCAGCCCGAAGGGGATCGAGCCCAGGACATAGCCTGTCACCAGCGCCAGAATTACACCTGTCGTGCCCATTCGCTTCCCCCTATGCCTTTCCCTTTAGCCGCGCGCTTGCTTTCGCGCAGCGGAAAAGTTGCTATGCAACCAATATGGCGCATTCCGAGAGCATTCCCGATCCCGCATCTCCCATCCTGCTGTTCGATTCGGGCGTCGGCGGGCTTTCCGTGCTGGCGGAACTGCGCAAGCTCCTGCCGCAAGCACCGGTGATCTACGCCGCCGACAATGCCGGGCTGCCCTATGGCGGCAAGAGCGAGGCCGAGATCGCGGCGCGGGTCTGCGGGCTGCTGGGGCGGATGGCCGAGCGCTATCGCCCCCGCCTGATCTGCATCGCCTGCAACACTGCGTCGACGATTGCGCTCGGCATGGTCCGGGATGTGCTGCAAATTCCGATTGTCGGGACCGTGCCTGCGATCAAGCCGGCAGCTGCTTTGACCAGGAGCGGCGTGATCGGCTTGCTCGGCACTGAGGCGACCATCCGCCAGGGCTATGTCGACCGGCTTGAGGCAGAATTTGCTTCAGACAAGCTGTTGCTCCGCACCGCCGCGCCCGAACTGGTCATCGCCGCCGAGGCCAAGCTGCGCGGGCAAGTGGTCGATGCCGAAGTCTATCGCAAGGCCGCAGAGGGGCTGCGCAGCCAGCCGGGCGGTGAGAAGATCGATACGGTGGTGCTTGCCTGCACGCATTTCCCGCTGGTCGCGGAGGAACTGGCAGAGGCTTTTGGACCCGGCGTCCGCTTCGTCGATGGCGCTGCCGGGATTGCCCGGCGGATCGCCCACCTGACCGAGGGCCAGAACATGGCGCGCGCTGCTAAGGATGTGGCCCTGTTCACCCGCTCCGACGCGGATATAAAAGCCTTGATCCCTGCGCTTGAGGGCTATGGCCTGGGCCGCGTGGAGATACTGTGACCGGACAACAAGGTTCTGGTCATTGTGCAGTGCGTCAGCTAAAGGCCCAGCCAGCAACTAATCCGGTGAGCTCGTGAACTACGACCAGATCTTCGATGCGGCAATCGATCGCCTCCATTCGGAAGGCCGCTACCGCGTTTTCATCGACATCCTGCGCAATCGCGGCGCCTATCCCAATGCGCGGTGTTTTGCCGGGCACAATGGCCCCAAGGACATCACTGTCTGGTGCAGCAACGATTATCTCGCGATGGGCCAGCACCCGCTGGTAATCGGCGCGATGGAAGCGGCGCTGCACGATGTTGGCGCAGGCTCGGGCGGCACGCGCAACATTGGCGGCAACACCCATTATCACATCGAGCTGGAGCGCGAGCTCGCCGATCTGCATGGCAAGGACGGCGCGCTGCTGTTCACCTCGGGCTATGTCTCGAACGACGCTACGCTTTCGACTCTCGCCAAAGTCCTGCCCGGCTGTGTGATCTTTTCGGACGAGCTCAACCACGCCTCGATGATCGCCGGCATCCGCAATTCGGGCGCCGAGAAGAAGGTGTTCCGGCATAACGATGTTGCGCATCTGGAAGAACTGCTCGCCGAGACCGACCCCGAGTGCCCCAAGCTGATCGCCTTCGAGAGCGTCTATTCGATGGACGGCGATGTCGCCCCGATCCATGCGATCTGCGATCTTGCCGACAAGTACAACGCGCTGACCTACATCGACGAAGTCCACGCCGTCGGCATGTATGGGCCGCGCGGCGGCGGGATTACTGACCGCGACGAGGCAGCCCACCGCATCACCATCATCGAAGGCACGCTGGGCAAGGCCTTCGGCGTGATGGGCGGCTATATCGCGGCCGATACCAAGATCATCGACGTGATCCGCAGCTACGCGCCCGGCTTCATCTTCACCACGTCGCTGAGCCCGGTGCTGGTCGCCGGCGTGCTCGCCTCGGTGCGCCACCTCAAGGCCTCAAGCGTGGAGCGCGAAGGCCAGCAGGCCGCCGCCGCCTTCCTCAAGCAGTGTTTTGCCGATGCCGGCCTTCCGGTGATGCCCAGCACGACGCACATCGTGCCGCTGATGGTCGGCGACCCGGTCCGCGCCAAGCAGATCAGCGACATCCTGCTCGCCGAATACGGCGTCTATGTGCAGCCGATCAACTTCCCCACCGTGCCCCGCGGCACCGAACGCCTCCGCTTCACCCCCGGCCCCGCTCACAGCGAAACGATGATGGTGGAGCTGACCAAAGCGCTCAGCGAAATCTGGGAACGGCTGGAGATGCGGAAGGCCGCCTGATTACCGTGACTGCGCCAAATGACCGGTGTGGCAACGGGTCATGGCCCGCAATCCGGGAAATTCTGAAAGCCGGGCTGATCCTCGCCGCGTTCACGCTGGCGACGCGTTTCTGGACCTTTGGCAATCCGCTGATCAATGTCGATGAGCAATTTTATATCCTGACCGGCGACCGCCTGCTCCACGGCGTGCTGCCCTATGTCGATATCTGGGATCGCAAGCCCCTGGGGCTGTTCCTGCTCTATGCCTGGATCTGCAAGGTCTTCGTCGATCCGATCATCGGCTATCAATTGGTCGCGGTGCTCTCGGTCACCCTGTCCTGCTGCCTGATCTTCGCAATTGCCCGGAGGCATAATTCGTTCGCGGCGTCGCTGGGCGGCGCTGCGGCTTATGCGGCCTGGCTGACCGTGTTCGGCGGGATCGGCGGGCAAACACCGATATTTTATAACCTGCCGATGCTGGGCGCAGCAGCTTGGATCATCGCGTTGATGGCGCAAGCAGACGATCGCCGGCTTACGCGGCACGGCTGCAGCATCATGGCTCTGATCGGCATTGCCCTGCAGATCAAATACAGCGTGGTGTTCGAAGGGAAGTTCTTTGGCCTAAGCCTGCTCTGGATTGGCTGGTCGCGGGGCCGATCATGGCTGCGGCTGGCCGCCGATGCGGCCATCTGGATTGCCTTTGCGCTGGCCCCCACTGTGGCTGCCTGGCTCGCTTTTGTCGCGATGGGGCATGGCCCGGAATTCGTGCAAGCCAATTTCCTCTCGATCTTCCTCGACAAGAACGACTTCCTGCCCGCCCTGGGCCGTCTCGCGGGGCTCAGCGCGGGGCTGGTGCCGTTCCTGATCTGCGGCTGGTTCGCCTGGAAGCGCTGGCGCGTCGACCATGGCTCCGGGAAGCGGGAAGCGGTCTGGCTGCTTGGCTGGACGTCAGTCAGCATTGCGGGCTTCCTGATCTTCGGTGTGTGGTACGATCTCTATGTGCTTCCAATGCTCGCGCCGCTCAGCCTCGTGGCGGCGTTGTCATTCGATCACTTCATCCGGCAGCGCACCGTCATCGCTGTGATCGTCGGCCTTGGCGTGGCTGGCGGAATTGGTCATTCGGGCGTCGACATGTGGCTGAAAGGCAATGCCAGCGACGCGACCCGGCTTGCGGCCCTGATCAAGCCGCATCTCGTAACCGGGGCAGATTCCAGTGCGCTCAGGCTTTTGCCAGCCTGACGAGGCTGGGCAGATTTGGCACGACTGGGGCGCCTGTGACGTCAAAGCGGTCGCCGAGGAAACGATAGTAAGAGATGCCGAGCTTGGCGCAGGTTTTCATCAGACCGAGCATGGTGTCGCGAGCGATCTTGCCAGGCTCGCTGACGGTGCCGCCGGAGATCTTGCGCTTGGTGACGACGGTGCGGATGTCATTCTCCGAGCCATTGGTGTGGAGCGGGATTTCGGGGCGATCGAGTACGCGCAGCAAATCAGCTTTTTGCCGATGCAGGCGCGCCATTTGTCGGTCGAGCATGACGTAGGCGGTTTGCTTCGTGAAGATCCGGTCGAAGCGGGCGCGCAGCATGCGGGCGCGTTTGGCGTCGGGTTCCCGCTGGTACGCCTTGAGGTCGGCGTAGAACCACCAGATGAGAGTGCGCGCGAGATCGACCGCCCGGCGATGCGTCGGACACGTCGGCTGCAGTTTGTAAACGAGCCTCTCCGCGTGAATCCAGCATAGGGCATGCTCGCCAACCTTGAACTGACCGGCGCCGTCGGAGACGATCACGGTGTCGCCGAGCAGGCCTTGTTCGCGCAACCCACCCCATAATGCGCTTTCGGTCGCGACTTTGGCCGGATTAGGCATGACCCTGGCCCTGTCGATGCCCAGCCTCTGAAGGTGCGCGCGCCAGGCGGCTTCGTCGGCGAACCGTCTGATCGGATGGTCCGCCAGCGCACTGATCAGCGGTGCTGCCATGTTCATGCGGTGCATCATCGCCAGCGCTTCGTCGCTGACGATGTAATCACTGCGTCCCGCCTGCAGCAGCGACAGGAACGCCCGGCGCGATTTCGACATCGCGGTGCGGAAGATCGCAAAGCGGTTGTCGCCCAGTTGGGTGACAAAGCCATTTTTGCCGGCATGACGCGCCGAGGTGTCGTCGACGCTGATCCAGCGCGCAGTCTCGAGCCCGGTACGGAGCACGGCCTGATCCTCGTGCACCAGTGCGTCGAGTCCCTTGCTGAGCAAACGGACGACTTGCCGCTTCGAGATCTGCAGGCCCATGCCGTTCAGTAATGCCACGAGTCGCTCGCTCGTAACCTGACCTTGAAAATGACCCGACGCGATGAAGCGCCGGAGTTCGGGACCAAAGCCGCCGATAATGCCGGGCGGCAGCGGGGCTATAATCCTCTCGCCCGTCGCCGTCTCCCAGCGCTCGCGGCGATAGCGCACCACATCCACGCAGATACGCAGATCCTGCACCAGCACATCCTCGTAACCGCGAAAGCGCGACCCCGGCGGAACCGCGGCTTTCAGCTTCACCTCCGAGGTTACCACCAGCTTGTCGCGCACAGATCCGCGACCGCGCTTGCGGCCCTTCTTGCCGACAGGCTGCGATGTCCCCTGTTCCATCCCCGACGGCTTGTTCTTGAACTTCGGGCGCGGCGGCAATCCCTTCAGACGCGCGATCTCGTCCTTCAGCGCAACGATCTCGGCGTCCCTCAACGATACCACTGCGGTCAGCCGACCGGAATTATCCTCAAGCGACGCGACCTCGCCACGAAGCGACGCGACCTCGCCACGAAGCGACGCGACCTCGCCCTGCAGTCGGCTCGTCTGGGTCAGCAGCGTGCCCAATACGCGCCGCAGTTCCGAAAGCGGCATGTCGTCGATAGGGTCTGATCCACCGGGAGTCATCGGCAGTCTGAATCACAACCACTCCCGCAGCGCAAGCCTCGCCGCACGGGAATATGCCCCGGTTAC
>CANJCQ010000025.1 GCA_947473355.1 Sphingomonadaceae bacterium
ATGCGATCGCGGGAAAAATGGCTTGATCCGGCGCATCTGCACCTCGCTCAGCATAAACAGATCGTCCACAAGCAGCACCTCCTGGTGCCACCATTGAATCAACCCTCAGCCCATCATGCAAGCAATTTAACAGGTCCTGACCCTAGGCCACTGGCGTGAACAGCAATTCGCCATTAGGCTTTGGACCAAGTCAAATGACGCGCGAGAGGATCACCCGATGCCGCAATTCATCGGCAGGCATACGATATTTCATGGCTTCGGCCGCGTAGCCAATGAGACACCTTCGGGACACCAGGCGTTCACCTGGTGGGGCTCGGACCGCTTCCGCCTGCCCGAAGGTACGCGGGAGACCAATGTCCGCCTGCAAGCCGAAGACGGCGCGCACTCCAGCGGCATCCTCTATCGGCGCGGCGGCGAGACCACCGCCGTGGTGTTCAACCACCCGCGCGCCGATTTCTCGAGCCATTACCTCACCCCCTTCCTCGTCGAGGCGGGCTACGGCGTCTATGGCGGGCAGACGCGCTATCTCGGCAATGACGTCAACTGCGAGCACGAATGCTTGCTGGCCGACCTTGCAGCGCAGTTGCGCTATCTGCGCGCCGAGGGCTTCGAAAAGGTGGTGCTGTGCGGCAACAGCGGCGGCGGGCCGCTTTCGACATTCTATATGGCCTCGGCCAATACGCCAGTGGGCCAGCGGCTGAAGCTGACCGCTGCGGGTAATCCCTATGATCTGAACGAGCTCGACCTGCCGCAGGCCGATGGCCTGATCAATCTGGCAGGGGCGCTCAGCGAAGGCGCGCTGGGCATGGCCAATCTTGACCCTTCGGTGACTGACGAGGAGGATCCGCTGTCGTGCGATCCCGCGCTCGATATGTTCAACCCCGCCAACGGTTATCGCAAGCCGCCCGAGGTTTCGAAGTATTCGGAAGAGTTTCTCACCCGCTATCGCGCCGCGCAGGTCGCTCGCTGCGAGCGGATTGATGCCCGGGCGCGGGCCGAGGTGGAGCGCAAGCGCGCCCATCGCGCCAAGATGGCCGAGCCGGGCTTCGCCGCTTTGCCGCTGGATCAGCAGAACGGGATTCTGCGTCAGGCCGTCGCCAGCCAGACCCTCGTCGTCTATCGCACCATGGCCGATCCGGCGCTGACCGACCTTTCGATCCATCCCAACAAGCGCGGCATCATCGGCCTGATGCAGCCCGATCCGCAGAGCGCCAACTGGTCGATCCCCGGCTTCGTGCAGATGATGACAGCGGAAGGCTGGCTGTCGACCTGGTCGGGGCTGTCAACGCAAGTCGATATGCACAGGGATGCGAAGAAGGTGACCCAGCCGGTGCTGTCGATCTCGTTCGACGCGGATGTGACGATCCTGCCCTTCGTCGGCACGGGACTTTATGAAAATGCCGCGAGCAGCGACAAGACATACGTTGAGATCGAAGGCGATCACTTCGCCTTTCGCGAAGAGGAACCGCGCGATGGCGGGATACCCGATGTCGCCAAGGCGATTGTCGATTGGCTGAAGCCGCGCTTTGCGGCGGCTGGGGAGTAAGAACATGGGATTGCAGGGCGCGAAGATACTGGTGGTTGGCGGCGGGTCGGGAATCGGCTTTTCCGTGGCGAAGACCGCTTTGGGCGAGGGGGCCGAAGTCACCATTGCCTCGACCAATGCTGACAAACTGGCCGACGCATCCGCGCGGCTCGGCGGCGTGGCCACTGCCGTTCTTGACATCACTGACGAGACAGCGGTTGCGGCCTTTTTCGCCGGGTCCGGCATCTACGATCACATCGTCTCGACGGCAGGCGACTGGGGCGAGGGTGGGCGCGGGCCTGTCGCTGAACTCGACATGAAAAAGGCCGAAGACCTGTTCCGCGTCCGCCTGTGGGGCTCGGCCATCCTCGCCAAGCACGGCGCAGCGCGGTTGAATGCGGGCGGCTCGCTCACGTTCACTGGCGGGATGAGCGCGTGGCGCCCCGCCAAGGGCTCGGTGATGGCTACGGCCATGGCCGGCAGCCTCGCGCATCTGACGCTGGGCCTCGCCAAGGAGCTGGCGCCGCTGCGGGTCAATGCGGTGTTCCCGGGCGGCGTGGCGACCGAGGTTTACGAGGTGCTGTCGGATTCAACCAAGGCAGCATGGCAGGCGCGCTTCGCCAGCTTCCCCCTGCCGCGCATCGGCGAGCCCGATGAAGTGGCCGAGGCTTTTCTCTACCTGATGAAGGCGGGCTATACGACCGGCCAGATATTGCAGGTCGATGGCGGGTCGATGCTGGCGGGGTAGTTCGCTAGGGTTTCTTCGACTTTTTCGGCTTGGGCATCGGCAGCGCATCAGCTGTCGCCCGCACCAACCCGCACAGCCAGTCCGCATCGTCCCACAGCTCGGCGTCGATCAGCATGCTGGGCTTTGCGCCGCGATAGGGCGGTGCGTCAGGCGCGTCCTTGGCCAGCTCGCGCCCCGCCGCAGTCGGCTTGATGAACAGCTGGTCGTCGCAGACCAGACCGACGGTCTTGCCGTCCAGCCACACGCCATATTCACCAAACATCTTGCGGATCGAGAGGCCGTCGAGGCGCGAAAGCTGGTCAGCCAGGTAAGCGACAGTCTGATCCTGAGTTGGCATTACAACTCCACCACATTCCCCCCATCCGCCGCCGAGGCGCGGAAGGCGTCGATGATTTCCATTGCAGCCACCCCATCGGCAAAGGTCGCGGGCACCACCGGGCTTGGCGATGCCTCGCTGAGGATGGCGGCGCGGAAGGCGCGGCACAGAATGATGTAGGGTGCAAGTTCCATGCCAACGAGCATCTTCCAGCGCTCTTCCTGATGGCGCGGGTCGCTGCCGCCGACCGGCTGTGGCTTGGGCAGGGCGAGGTCGGCGGGGATTTCGTAGTCGCGGGTGCCGTTCTTGTCGGCGATCTTGATGCCCGCACCCTCGGTCCAGATCGAGCCGTGGCTGCCAGATACATGGGCGAGGTCCATCATCGGGCCATAGACCCCGGCGCAATACTGGATCACGCCTTCCACGCCGCCCGTCATGGCAAAGCGGCCGGTGAAGGTGTCGTCAACCGGGCCGCGCGTCAGCGTGACGGCTGACAGCGAAGCGCTGACCGAAGTCATTTCGCCAAGCCAGGTGCGCAACTGATCGGCCAGATGCGGCATCGAGGCCCCAAGCCAGCCGCCGCCTTCCGCCGGATCGAACCACCATGCGGGCATCGAATTCTCCCACTGCGGGATATGTGGCAGCAGTTGCACCATGGAGACCGCGCGCGGCTCCCCGATCAGCCCTTCGGCAATCGCCCGGCCGACGGCGGCGCGCTGGGGGATGTAGCGGAATTCGTGGCCCAGCATGTGGACCTTGCCTGCTGCCGTGGCCGCCGCCAGCATGGATCGCGCCTCAGCGGCATCGCGCGCGAAGGGCTTCTCGCACAGCACATGGCAGCCGCGCGACAGCGCCTGCATGGTCAGCGCCGAGTGGCTGTGCGGCGGGGTCGAAATGGCAACGGCTGCCGCTTGCGTCGTCTGGATCGCCTCGCCAAGATCGGTGA
The DNA here is from genome assembly GCA_947473355.1 of Sphingomonadaceae bacterium. Lineage (GTDB taxonomy): Bacteria > Pseudomonadota > Alphaproteobacteria > Sphingomonadales > Sphingomonadaceae > Novosphingobium. The sequence goes on from CANJCQ010000025.1 coordinate 3,536, forward strand.
AGGCGCCGAAGACGCCATTTGCCCTGGCCCGCTCTTCCGTGCGCCTCTGGTCGGTACCGACCAGTCCCGCCACGTCGAATCCCGCCTCGCGCAGTGCCGGGATCTGGATGCGGCAACCAAAGCCTGTGCCGACGACCAGCACTTTCAAATTGGCCATGTCCCTGCTCCTCATTTTGTTTTTTGCTGAGGCAACATTATCAGGGCATTCCGCTATGTCACCCACAGAGGTTGGATTGCGGGAAATTGAGGAGGGAGAGCCCATGCAGGATTTCGTCGCCACCGAATGCGCGATACGTCAGCTCCACGCGCGCTATGCCGATGCGGTGTGGCGCAAGGATGCCAATAGCTTTGGCGTGCTGTTTGCCGATGACGCCGAATGGCGGGTCGGCGGCCAGACCATGCGCGGGCGCGCGGCAATCGAGGCGTTCATCGCAGGCATTTTCCCGCTCTATCGGCGCATCCTGATGACCTTCCGCACGCCAATCGTCGATCTCATGCCCGACGGCACGGTAGTCGCGCGCACTTATGTCACCGAGCATTCGCTGTTCACCGACGGCACGCCCTTTGCGCCCATCGGCATCTATTTCGACCGCTTCAAGCTGGTCGAGGGGCGCTGGCTGTTTGCATGGCGGATGTTCCAGACCCACTACATTGGCGAGCCGGACCTCAAGGGCGAATGGTTTGATATGCCCGAATACGGAGCCCCGCCGGGCATGCCGCCGCTGGACGAGGTTACGTTCGATCGCTCGGGGACGGGGGCCAAGGCGATGAATGCGGGGAAAGCGAGCTGAGCTTATCTTCCCCCTTGATGGGGGAAGGGTACGCAGGCTTGGTGACTTGTCGCCTAGCCGCAGTTGGATGGGGGTGTGCTCGCGGCTAAGGCTGAGCCGTGCGGCAGAGTCACCCCTATCCAACTTCGCCTAATTCGCTTCGCTCATAAGTCTCCGTATCCTTCCCCCATCGAGGGGGAAGGGGGAGTGAACCCCATAACGAAAAGGGCGGCCCTTTCGGCCCGCCCCATCGTTTTCCAGCAATCGCTGAACAATCAGCGCGAATAGAATTCGACGACCAGATTGGGCTCCATCCGCACCGGATAGGGCACTTCGTCGAGCGTCGGAACGCGCACGAAAGTGATCTTGTCGGTGCCATCGGGCGCGACATAGTCAGGCACTTCGCGCTCGGCGAGGCCCTGTGCTTCGGCGATCAAAGCCATTTCCTTGGCCTTGTTGCCCAGGCTGATGATGTCGCCCGGGAAAACGCGGCGGCTGGCGATGTTGCACTTCACGCCATTGACGCGGATGTGGCCGTGCGAAACGATCTGGCGGGCCGAGAAGATGGTCGGCGCGAACTTGGCACGATAGACCACCATGTCCAGCCGCTGCTCGAGCAGGCCGATCAGGTTCTGGCCGGTATCGCCCTTCATCTGGGCGGCTTCCTGGTAGGTGCGCTTGAACTGCTTTTCGGTGACTTCGCCGTAATAGCCCTTGAGCTTCTGCTTGGCGCGGAGCTGAATGCCGTAGTCGGAAACCTTGCTCTTGCGGCGCTGGCCGTGCTGTCCGGGGCCATAGGCGCGGCGGTTGACCGAGCTCTTGGGACGGCCCCAGATATTCTCGCCCATGCGGCGATCAAGTTTATACTTCGATGCATTGCGCTTCGACATGCGCGAAAACCCTTCAATCAGCGTGCCGGGACAAGGTGTCCTGACTTCAAGTCCGGAACCGCACCACCATGCCTGTTGCATGATGCGACCGCTGCTTCACCGGAGTGCAGGGTCAATTGCGAAGGCGCGCCCTTGGCGGGAGGGCGCGGCAAAGTCAAGCTTCATCGGGTTCAGACTCGTCGGGCTTGCGCCGCAAGGCCGAAAGCACCCCGCGCAGGGTGCGGATCTCAAGGTGGTTCCAGCCCGGCTTGGTTAGCACAGTGCGCAAGGTCAGCCGGGTGGCACTGGCGCGGGCATTGGGGAAATAATAGCCGCGCGGCTCCAGCAGGGCATCGAGCTGCGCGATCATGCCTTCCAGCTCTGCCTGCGGGGCAGGGGGGAGCAGTTCTTCCGCCGTGGGCTGGGCCAGGCCGACATGCTTCGACCACTCATAGGCGCACAGGATCACGGCCTGCGCGAGGTTGAGCGAGGCGAACTCCGGGTTGATTGGCACGGTGATGATCGCGCGGGCGAGGGCCACGTCCTCGGATTCGAGGCCAGAGCGCTCCGGCCCGAACACCAGCGCCGAGCGGCCCGGTTCACGGTGAATTGCCAGCGCGGCCTGCTCGGGCGTCAGCACTGGCTTGGTCACCCCTCGCTTGCGCACGGTGGTGGCATAGACATGCGCGCAATCGGCCACTGCTTCGGCCAGCGTGTCAAACACTTGCGCATGCTGCAGCACCATATTGGCACCCGCCGCGGCAGGGCCCGCGGAGGGATTGGGCCAGCCATCGCGAGGGGCGACGAGGCGGATCTCGGTGAGCCCGAAATTGAGCATGGCGCGGGCCGCCTTGCCGATATTCTCGCCCAGCTGGGGCCGCACGAGCACCACGACCGGCTGGCTTTCGCGCGGCACCGGGAGGCCCGCCACCGCGTCCGTCTTGCCTTCCATCCGCGACACCGGCGCGCTTGTGGCCAATTGCGCCGCCAGCCCCGCGTCGCCAACAATCAGCGCTTCGCGCTTGGCGCGCGACCAGCCCTTGAGGCGACGCTCGGCGGCAAAAGCGGTGTCGCGGTCAGGGAAGGGCGCGGACCAGGCTAGGTCCACTGGCAGGCGTTTTGCGGTATATGCGTCGTGGGTCCCGGCGCGGTGCTGCACCAGATCGCGTTCGAGATCGTCAGTGTGCCCGACGAAGTACGAGTTGTCGGCGCAGCGCAGCATGTAGGTGAGGAACGGCAACCTAGTCTTTCCCCGCGTCCCGCCCGCTCATATCCTGGACAGCGCTGGCAAATTCCTCGAAATCCTTGGCCTCGCCAAAGTCCCGGTACACCGAAGCAAAGCGGATATAGGCCACCGAATCGAGTTGCCGCAGCCCTTCCATCACCATCTCGCCGATGGCCCGGGTCGAAACCTCGCTTTCGCCCAAAGTCTCGATCTGGCGCTGGATGCCTGAGACCAACTGGTCGAGCCGTTCCTGCGCGATGCCGCGCTTGCGGCAGGCCAATGCCACCGATTGCTCGATCTTGGCCCGCTCAAAGGCCTCGCGGCTGTCGTCGGTCTTGACCACGACAATGTCGCGCAGCTGGACGCGCTCAAACGTCGTGAACCGCGCGCCGCAGCTTTCGCACTCACGGCGGCGGCGGATCGCGGTGTTGTCTTCGGTCGGGCGCGAGTCCTTGACCTGGCTGTCGTCATACGCGCAGAACGGGCAGCGCAAGGATCAGAGCCCCTGATAGATCGGGAAGCGGGCGCACAGTTCTTCGACCCGCGCCGCCACAGAAGCTTCGACCTGAGCGTCGCCCTCTTCGCCGTTCTTGCGCAAACCCTCGACAACTTCGGCGATCAGGCCGCCGATCTGCCGAAATTCTTCCGGCCCGAAGCCGCGGGTGGTGCCTGCGGGCGTTCCCAGCCGAAGGCCTGAAGTCAGCGTGGCCTTTTCGGTGTCGAAGGGGATGTTGTTCTTGTTGCAAGTGATGCTGGCGCGGTCGAGTGCCTTTTCGGCGTGCTTGCCCTTGGCCTGCTTGGGGCGAAGATCGACCAGCATCAGGTGGTTGTCCGTCCCGCCCGAAACGATGGCGAGGCCCTGTTCCTGAAGCGAGGAAGCGAGCACCTTGGCATTCTCGACCACGGCGCGGGCATAGGCCTTGAATTCGGGCTTCATCGCGTCGGCAAAGCAGACAGCTTTGGCGGCAATCACATGCACCAGCGGGCCGCCCTGAAGGCCGGGGAAGATTGCCGAGTTGAACTTCTTGGCGAGCGCCTCGTCGTTGCTGAGGATCACGCCCGAACGGGGTCCGCGCAGCGACTTGTGGGTAGTCGTCGTGACGACATGGGCGTGCTGGATCGGCGAACTATGCGCGCCGCCAGCCACGAGGCCCGAAATGTGCGACATGTCGACCATCAAGTATGCGCCAATCTCATCGGCAATGGCGCGGAAGCCAGCCCAATCCCATTCGCGGCTATAGGCGGTGCCTCCCGCGATGATCAGCTTCGGCTTGTTCTCACGGGCAATGCGGGCGACTTCGTCCATGTCGATGCGGTGATCGTCCTCGCGCACCGTATAGGGCACCGGCTTGAACCACTTGCCGCTCATGTTGACCGGCGAGCCATGCGTCAGATGCCCGCCCGCGTTGAGATCGAGCCCCATGAACATGTCGCCGGGCTGAAGCAGGGCGAGGAACACCGCCTGATTCATCTGGCTGCCGCTGTTGGGCTGAACATTGGCGAAATTGCACCCGAACAGCGCCTTGGCGCGATCGATGGCGATGAGTTCGATCTCATCGACATATTCGCAGCCGCCATAATAGCGCTTGCCGGGATAGCCTTCGGCATATTTGTTGGTGAGGATCGAACCCGTCGCTTCCAGCACCGCGCGGCTGGTGATATTTTCGGACGCAATCAGCTCAATCTTGTCGCGCTGGCGGCCCAGTTCCTTGGCGATCCAGCCTGCGATCTCTGGGTCCGCCTCGGCGAGGCCTGCAGTGAAGAAGCCTTTAGAAGTGACGGCAGAAAGAGTGTCGGTGCTCATGCTGTTTCTCTGGCGAAAGGAGGATTGGAAAGTTTTTCGACCCGGCGGACGTGGCGGTCACCGCCGAATGGGGTAGCAAGGAAGGTCGTCAGGCAGGCTTTTGCCTGTTCGATACCTATCATCCGAGCGCCCATCGCGATGACATTTGCATCGTTGTGATCGCGCGAGAAATAGGCGGAAAGTTGCTCGGAAACGACCGCGCAGCGCACTGCCGGATTGCGATTGACCGCCATCGAAATCCCAAGACCTGTCCCGCACAGCGCAACGCCGCGTTCGGCTTTGCCTTCGGCGACGTGTGCCGCCAGTTTGTAGCCATAGTCGGGATAATCGACCGAGGCCTCGCTATCCGGGCCAAGGTCGGTGACCACGTGGCCCTGAGCCGCCAGCCAGGCGGAAAGCTCGGCCTTCAGAGCGAAGGCGGCATGATCGGAGGCGATAGCGATCTTCATGGGACAATGCTCATCGGCGAGGCGGCCTGTGGTCAAAGGGAGACTCGGGTGCGCACCCCTTAGTCGTGCGGGCGAGGTAATGCCAGCGCAGGCATGGCCGCTTTCCCCGAACTGCCCAAAGGGGCAGGCTGGAACATTCTCCCATGCCCGGGATTATCCCCGCAACAGCCGGATTTCGCCCGGCCAGCGGCTGCTTTTGATCCCGAACAATGCCCTGACCTCGAAAACAGAGCCAAACGCGCGCTATGGGCACTGTGAAAAGCAACATTCTGGTCCGGGACGTCATGCCGTTCATGGCAGCGCTCGCCGCGCTTGGCCTGGCGGCGCTGGCGCTTGATGCCCTGCTGCATTATTTCGAGCTGGTCTGGGTCGGGCGCTATTTCGGTATTGCCGGCACGTTGCTGATTATCGGCTCGTTTGGCTATTCGGCGCGCAAGCACAAGCTGATCCATCGCGGCAATCCTGTTGCCCTGCTGCGCTGGCACGAGCGGCTGGCCTGGGCCGGGTCGCTGCTGATTCTGGTCCACGCCGGGGTGCATTTCAATGCCGTGCTCGCCTGGCTCGCCATATTGGCGATGCTGGTCGTGGTCACCAGCGGCCTGACCGGCAAATTCCTGCTCAAACGCGCGCGGCTGCGGTTTGACGGCGAGCGCAAGCAACTGCTGGCAGCGGGCCTGAGCGCCGATGAGGTGGAAGTGCGCACGCATTGGGACAGCCTCACCTATGGTGCAGTCAAGCAATGGCGCGCGGTGCATGTGCCGATCACGCTGGCGTTTGGCGTCGCGGCGCTGGGGCATATCGTGGCCATTTTCCTGTTCTGGGGCTGGAAATGACGCGCCGCTGGGGTCTGATCGGCGTTGCGGCCAGTTTGATGGTCTTGCTGGCCCTGGCCATCATCTTTCCGCACCAAATGATCGCGCCCGGAGCCCTGATTCCGGCGCATGCGGAGATCACCAACAATTGCTTCGCCTGCCATAAGGCGCTGGCAGGGGCTTCCCCGGCAAAATGCATGGACTGCCACAAGCTTGACCAGATCGGCATTTTTACCACCAAGGGCGCGAAGATCGTCAGGCCAAAGCCCAAAGCCGCGTTCCACCAGATGCTCGCCGAACAAAACTGCATGGCCTGCCATTCGGATCATGCGGGCCCCCTGCTGATCCGCCATGCCGACAAACGTTTCGCTCACGATCTACTGAAACCGGTCGTGCAGGGCCAGTGCCAGACCTGCCACCGTGCCCCCGCCACTTCGCTCCATCGCGGCGAGGTCAGCGGCTGCGCCCAGTGTCACACAGTCGCCGGCTGGACTCCGGCCAAATTCGATCATGGCCGCTTCTTCAAGCTCGAAGGCGATCACAAGGTCGCTTGCGTCACTTGCCATGTGAACAATGTCTACACCCGCTACACCTGCTTCGGCTGCCACGAACGCCAGCCCGCCCAGATCCGCGCGCTCCATGCCGAAGAGGGCATCCGCGACATCGACAATTGCGTCCGCTGCCACCGCAGCAGCGAAGGCGAGGGGGAGGGCGGGGAACGCAAAGGGGGCTGACCGTTCTAGTGGTCAAAATCTGACATTTGGTGCCCATTTGCACGGTCGCTGAACGACCGGAATTGGGTGGAAAGCTGTCGTAATCCGGTGGCCAACCGGTATCGCTGCAGCTGTGTTTGCCTGCGCGCAATTGGGCTGGATTTTAGAGCACGTTTCACGCATTATTATTTGGCGCAATTCATTCTCCACGAATCTGCGCGGAGAATGTGCAGGAGTGCCGACAATGAGCAGCATGCAGGATAATGCAGCAACCGGGGCGAGGTCTGGCCATTGCTCTCTGACAACAACTGCTGTTGTTACATTGACAGGTTTTGTCATGGGTCTGACAATTGCGGGCGACGCGCATGCCAAACCACGCACCGGAGCGCATGCGGCAAAGCATGTTCCGGCCAATGCCGCCGTCATGACAGGCAATCGGGCGCGGACCAATTCCGTGCCAGTGGCCAATGGTTCGACGAGCCCAGGTGGCGGCAGACAAACAGGTTACAAAATTGTCGAAGAACATACTGGTATGCAGATTGCCGGGAGCCCTGCGACGACCAGGACCATGCAGGAAGCGGGTCCGGCCGCCCAGAGTTCGACGGTCACGCCTCCCAAATAGAAATTGGCCAGATTGGCCGGCTCACGCGGCATGGTCTTGGCGTGTCTGGTTTGTTGTCGTGAGACGGCATCGCCACGCCGGGTACCAAATGTCAGATTTTGACCACTACGCCCGTTCGTCCTTGAGCGATTCCATCACGATATAGGATGTGATGCTGGCAACTTCGGGCACTGTCCCCAGCACTTCGGTGTGGAAATACTTGTAGGCAGCCAGATCCCGCGCCTCGACGCGCAGCAGGTACTCGACCGTGCCGGTGATATTGTGGCATTCGCGCACTTCCGGGGCCTTGGCGATCGCCTCTTCAAAGGCGCGCTGGTCTTCCTTGCGGTGGCGCGAGAGGCCGACCGTGATATAGGCGACGAAGCCGATGCCCAATGCGGCGGGATTGATCACTGCCCGGTAGCCGCTGATCACGCCCTTGCGTTCCAGTTCCTGCACCCGGCGCAAACAGGCCGAAGGCGACAGGCCGACCTTGCCCGCCAGATCGATATTGCTGATTCGGCCATCGGCGGAAAGGCTGCGCAATATGTTGCGGTCAATGGCATCCAGATCGAACATATATTGCAATAATAGTCAAATTTGTCTGCAATATGCAACAACATTCGGGAAGATTCCGCATATCATTGTGGCATGATAACGACCAAACTCCTTCTCGGCCTCGCCGGCTTCGCTTTCGTCTCGTCGATCACGCCGGGGCCGAACAATCTGATGCTGATGACATCGGGCATCAATTTCGGCTTCCGCCGGACCATTCCGCACATGGCCGGGGTGGGCATTGGCTTCACGCTGATGATCGTGCTGATCGGCCTTGGCATTGCCGAACTGCTCAAGGCAGTGCCCGGCGCCTACACAGTCATTCGCGCTGCCAGCGTGGCCTATCTGCTGTTCCTGGCATGGAAACTGGCGAACGCTCAGCCCCCGGTGACAAATGGGGCGGCGGATCAGGCTGGGGTGACCGCGCCCAGGCCGATCACATTCCTGCAGGCGGCGCTGTTCCAGTGGGTCAATCCCAAGGCCTGGGCCATGGCGCTGACAGCGGTCTCGGCCTATACCAGCCGCAGCAATCCGGTCGCCAGCGTGCTCGTGGTTGCGGTGGTTTTCGGGCTGATCAATCTGCCTTGCGTCAGTTCATGGACGGTGATGGGCGTGAAACTGCGCGCATTGCTGACCGATCCGGCCAAGCTGCGAAAGTTCAACATCGGTGCTGCGCTGATTCTTGTCGCGACGCTTTACCCGATGCTGTCCTAACACAGTGAAGGTCTAACGCGGCGCTGGAGCGGCCTTGTTGAGCAATTCGGGGTGCTTGCCGAGGTAGGCAGTCACTTCCTGCCGCACCTGCGCCGAAAACTGCTGGTTCATCTGCTGTGCTTCGGCGACATAGGCGGTGTTGGCCGCAGCGACATCACGGTCTGAAAGCAGGCCGCCCGAGCGCTGGAAATAGCGCTGCCCGGCTGGCGTTCGCCCGAATGCGACGATTTCGGTCAGCTCGGCAGCGGTGAATTCACGCGCATAGGCCGTGGCAATCGCTTCGTGCATGCGCGGCAGGTTGTGGCTGATCACTGGCATCAGCCGCGCCGGCATCGAGGCGAAGGCGCGGTCCATGATGGCTTTGAGCCCGGGATCGCTGAACATCGGCGGCAATTGCGTGCCGCCCCGAATCTGCGCCATCAGCGCCGAGACCATCTCGCTCATCATCGCATCGCGCCGCGCGGGCGGATACATGATGGCGATGACCTGACGGCCCAGCGCAAGGCGCGCCGGATCTACTGCCTGGGCGTGGCCGGGCATTGCCGCCAGCAGGCAGGCAATCGCCGCGCCGCGCAGCAGCACTCGTCCGGCAAGCAGCCTCACCGAGCGAGGCCTCACTGATCGAGGAACGAGCGCATCTTGCGTGACCGGCTCGGGTGCTTGAGCTTGCGCAGCGCCTTGGCCTCGATCTGGCGGATACGTTCGCGGGTCACCGAGAACTGCTGGCCGACTTCTTCGAGCGTGTGATCGGTGTTCATGCCGATGCCGAAGCGCATGCGCAGCACGCGTTCCTCGCGCGGGGTCAGGCTGGCCAGAACCCGGGTCACGGTTTCCTTGAGGTTGGCCTGGATCGCGGCATCGACCGGGATAACCGCGTTCTTGTCCTCGATGAAATCGCCGAGGTGCGAATCTTCCTCGTCGCCAATGGGGGTCTCGAGGGAGATCGGCTCCTTGGCGATCTTCATCACCTTGCGGACCTTTTCGAGCGGCATCGAAAGGCGCTCGGCCATTTCTTCCGGCGTCGGCTCGCGGCCCTGCTCGTGGAGGAACTGGCGGCTGGTGCGCACCAGCTTGTTGATCGTCTCGATCATGTGGACCGGGATGCGGATGGTGCGGGCCTGATCAGCGATCGAACGCGTGATCGCCTGCCTGATCCACCAGGTCGCGTAAGTGCTGAACTTGTAGCCACGGCGATATTCGAACTTGTCGACCGCCTTCATCAGGCCGATGTTGCCTTCCTGAATCAGATCAAGGAATTGCAGGCCGCGGTTCGTGTATTTTTTCGCGATGGAAATCACCAGGCGCAGGTTTGCCTCGACCATTTCCTTCTTGGCAATGCGTGCCTCGCGCTCGCCCTTCTGCACCATGTTGACGATGCGGCGGAATTCGGGGAGCGCCATGCCGGTGGCAGCGGCAATGTCGGCCACTTCGGCGCGGATGCGTTCGACCGGTTCGGCCTCGTTCTCTTCGAAAGCAGCCCACTTCTTGTCCTTGGCCGACATTTCCTGCAGCCAGGTGTCATCAAGCTCGCGCCCGACGTAGCTGTCGAGGAAGTCCTTGCGGTTGACCTTGTGGCGCTCGGCAAGGCGCAACATCTGGCCGCCCAGCGCAGTCAGTCGCCGGTTGAAGGCATAGAGGTTGTCGACCAGGTATTCGATCTTGGTGGCGTGGAACTGCACCGATTCGACGTGTGCGGTCAGGTCCTCGCGCAGTTGCTGATAGGTCTTTTCCTTGGCTGCCGGGAAATCATTGCCGAGGCTCATCGATCCAAGGCGATTGGCCTGAATCTTCTCGAACTTCTTGAAAAGCTGGGTGATCGTGGCGAACTTCTCAAGCGCTTCGGGCTTGAGCTGGGCTTCCATCTGGGCAAGGCTGAGGGTGTTGTCTTCTTCCTCTTCCTCAACCGGGCGCATCCGCCGCTCGATCTGGTCGTCGTCCTCGTCGTCGGCCTTGGCCTCCTCGACTTCCTCGACCTCTTCCTCTTCCTTGTAGGAGGGGCCGGCAATCTTCTCGCTGATTTCGCCGTCGACCTCGTCTTCGGCACCGTCGGCCATTGCTTCAGGCGCGGGCTCCTTGGAAAGCATCGCGTCGAGATCAAGGATCTCGCGCAGTTGCATCTCTTCGTTGTTGAGCGCCTCGGACCACTGGATGATCGCGTGGAAGGTGATCGGGCTTTCGCACAGGCCCAGGATCATGGTGTCCCGGCCGGCTTCGATGCGCTTGGCGATGGCGATTTCGCCCTCGCGGCTGAGCAGCTCGACCGCGCCCATTTCGCGCAAGTACATCCGCACCGGATCGTCGGTGCGCTCGATGGTTTCCTTCTTCTTTTCGAGCGCCGGCTTTTCCGACATGCCGTCGGCTTCGTCGATCTCGTCGACTTCCTTCTCGTCCGGATCGACTGCGTCCTCGTCGCTTTCGACGATGTTGACGCCCATTTCGCTGATCGCCGACATGATGTCCTCGATCTGCTCGGAAGTCATCTGATCCTGTGGCAGGGCTTCATTGAGCTCGTCCACCGTGATCACGCCGCGGCGCTTGGCGCGCGCTATCAGCTTCTTGATCGAGGCCTCGTTGAGGTCAATCAGCGGAGCTTCCGAGCCATCGGCCCGGTCTTCGGTCATGTCGTCGCTGGGTTCGATGTCCATCAATTCCGCCGTTTTCTTGTGGGGGGGCAGGCAAAGCCGGATTATGCCGCCGTATAATTATACAATCCCGGGGCCTGTGCCCCAAGCGCGCGCTGATTGCCAGCCCTGTCTTGCCTCGTATCCTTACCTATTCACACTTGCGCGTACAAACATCCACGTGGATGCCTATGCCCGCGCCCGCAACGTCACATCGCGCAATCGCTCTGCAAGCTCGCGTTTGCGGGCCAGCAGCCGTTGCTGTTCGGCAAGATCGAAGCGCGTCGTTGCATCCTCGATAGCCGCATCAATCGCCGGTTCCTCGACCAGCATCGCCACCGCAGCCGCCAGTGCATCCGCCACCAGCGCCTCGTCCGCGTCGTCGCTGACAAACGGATAGGGGACGCGGGCATAGTCGCCGGGGGCAGGAGGAGCGAGGCCTTGGCTCTCGAATATGGTGGTGAGCGCCGCAGAATCAAGCGGCGATGCGGCATCGGCAGCGTCGAGCAGCAAGTCGAAACGCGGATCGAGGCCAGCCGAGCGCGCGAGCATGTCCGCGTGGCGCACGATGAGCTGCGGATGACGGATGAATCCGGCAATCACTGCGGCAGACAGCGCCGAGCGCGCACCGCCGCTTGCCGCATGGCGCAGGCGCTGGGTGTCTTGAGGCGAAGAGCGGCGAGGCGGGGGCGTCCGGTTGTTTCCGCGCCACTCTGTTTTCGCTGGCTGCCCTTGGGGTGACCACGCCTGCTGTTCGCGCTTGGGAAAGGCATAGGCGGAAAAGCGTTCGAGCAATTCACGGCGATAAAGCGCCTTGATATCCTGATCGCCGATGGTTTCGACATGGGCAAGCAGCCGCGCCTTGAGCCCGGCCTTGTCTTCGGGGGTGGCAAGCGGCGCGGCGCCCTGTTCATGGGCCCACAAGGTATCGATCAGGCTGCTGGCGTCGCCCAGCATGCGCTCCATCGCTGCGGTGCCTTCGCGCTTGACCAGATCGTCGGGATCCATCCCCGCTGGCAGCCGCACGATCTTCAGCGAATGGGCCGGCCGCAGCAGGGGCAGGGCGCGTGCTACTGCCCGCATCGCGGCGCGCTGGCCCGCCGCATCGCCATCGAAACACAGCACCGGCACTTCGACCAGCCGCCACAACAGCTCGATCTGCCTCTCGGTCAGCGCCGTGCCCAATGGCGCGACAGCATCGCCGATCCCGGCGGCGGCGAGCGCGATCACGTCCATATAGCCTTCGACCACCACCAGCCGTCCCGACTGGCGCGAGACCGGCCCGGCACGGTGCAGGTTGTAGAGCGTGCGGCCCTTGTCGAATAGCGGTGTGTCAGGTGAATTCAAATACTTGGGGGCATCTGTTTTGCCTGCATCGAGGATGCGCCCGCCAAAAGCAATAACCCGTCCGCGCGCATCCTCGATGGGCAGCATCAGGCGGCCACGAAAGCGGTCGTAGGGCTCCTTGTCGTCCACCGCGATGCGCAGCCCCGCCTCGATCAGCTTGGCCTCGGGGAACTGCCCCAGCGCGGCCTTCATGGCCTGCCGCCCCTCCGGCGCATAGCCGAAGCCGAAGCGCTGAACGGTGTGGGCATCGAACCCGCGCGTCGCCAGATAGCCCCGCGCCCTTTCGCCTTCGTCCGAGGCCAGCCGCTCCACAAACCAGGCCTGCGCCGCCGCCATGACATCGTGCAGACTGTCGCGCTGCTCCGCCGCCTGTGCCGCGCGCGGATCAGGCGCAGGAACTTCCAGGCCCGCCTCGCTGGCCAGCTCCTTCACTGCGTCCATGAACGAGAGGCCCCGCTGGTCGGTCATCCAGCGAATGGCATCGCCATGCGCGCCGCAGCCGAAGCAGTGGTAGAAGCCCTTGGCATCGTTGACCGTGAAGCTGGGGCTTTTCTCGTTGTGGAACGGGCAGCAGGCCTTGAATTCATGCCCTGCCTTGGTCAGCCGCGTGGTGCGCGAGATCACCGCGGAGAGCGTTATCCGCGCGCGCAGTTCGTCCAGCCATTGCGGGGAGAGGCTCATAGCGGGCTTATGCCCCCTAATCGCGACGAATGGTAGGGTGCAGGCAAATTCGCTTTACCCCCGCCGGGCTGCCCGATAGGCCTCGCTCTGGCCTGGCAATATGGGGCGCGCCGGGGTGCCTAAGGAGAGCGATTATGCCGAAATGGATGCCTTTCGCCGCCGCAGCATGCATCATGCTGGGCGCCTGCCAGAAGAGCGGAACTCCCGCTGCTGCGGTCACCGAAGCCGAAGTCAGCAAGGAATTCGATGCGACCATTGCTGCCTGGGCTTCGATGGATGCCGCCAGAATCAAGGCGCTATATGGCCCGAATGTTGCCGGTTTTGATTTCGCAGCAGGTCCGCTGGTCGGCGACCGCGCTGGCTGGGACAAGAACCAGGAAGGCTATGCCGCGATGAAGATCGACAAGGTCAATGTCGTTGGCAAGCACATCCAGATCCTCGATTCGGCGACCTTCATTGTCACCTCGGTGACCGAAGACCTGAGCACTGCCAATCCCAAGAGCAACGGCCTGGTGCGCTGCACCGACGTCTATCACCGCGATGAGCAAGGCAAATGGCCGATCGTCAACGAACATTGCTCGGCCATGCCCAAGCCGGCTTAAGAAGGGGAATTCAGGCCAGCGCCGCCTTAACCAGCCCGCTGGCCTTGCTCATATCCAGCTCACTGCCATGCCGCGCTTTCAGCTCGGCCATGACCTTGCCCATATCCTTGACGCTGCTTGCCCCAAGTTCCGCCTTGATCGCTTCGATTGCCGCGACAGTCGTCGCCTCGTCCATCTGGCTCGGCAGGAACTCCTCGATCACCGCCAGCTCGGCCTTCTCGGCATCGGCCAGCTCCTGCCGACCGCCAGACTCAAACATGCTGATCGATTCGCGGCGCTGCTTGGCCATCTTCTGGAGCACTTCTACCACCAGCGTGTCATCCTCGGGCACCTGGCTGGCCGTGCGCAGCTCGATGTCGCGGTCCTTGAGCTTGGCGAGCATCAGGCGAACGGCGCCGAGGCGTGCCTTGTCGCCGCTTTTCATGGCTGCCACTTGCGCGGCCTTGATCGATTCGCGGATCATGGGTTTTCGATTCCTGTGGATTTTCGGTCAAAGAAATGGGCTGATCGGGCCATCTAGCCGGGTTGATCGGCGATTCATAGTTGGCGGTTGGGGTTGACCGTGAACGGGGAGGGGTATAGCGGCCACCCCTTAGCACCTATCGCTGGAAACCCTGTACCGGAGCGCCTCCAATATGGCCGACGCCGCCTCTTCGCATGCACGCCAACCGCAGGGCGCAACGGGCGTTCTGGTGCTCGCCGATGGCACCTGCCTTTGGGGCCACGGTTTCGGCGCGAGTGGCAGCGCGGTGGGCGAAGTCTGCTTCAATACGGCGATGACCGGCTATCAGGAAGTGATGACCGATCCCAGCTACGCCGCACAGATCGTCACTTTCACTTTTCCGCATATCGGCAATGTCGGCGTCAACGACGAGGACAACGAAGGCAAGGTCGATGGCGCAATTGGCTGCGTGGTGCGTGAGGAGCTGACCCAGCCTTCCAACTTCCGCGCCCGCGGCACTTTCGGTGACTGGCTGAAGGCGAGGAACAAGATCGGCCTCGCCGGCATAGACACCCGCGCGCTGACCCGCCGCATCCGCATGGCCGGCGCGCCCAATGCCGTGATCGCCCATGCGCCGGACGGCAAGTTTGATATTCCCGCGCTGGTCAGGAAGGCCCAGGAATGGCCGGGCCTCGAAGGCATGGACCTCGCCCGCGTGGTCAGCCGCACCCAGCGCGAAGAGTGGGAAGGCGGCGTCTGGACGCTGGGCAAGGGCTATGCCCGTTCGCCTCGGGGCGACGCGCGTCCGCATGTCGTCGCCATGGATTTCGGCGCCAAGGACAATATCTTCCGCTCGCTCGACAAGGCCGGCGCGCGGGTGACTGTCGTCCCTGCGCAGACGACGCTCGAAGACATTCTCGCGCTGGAACCGGCAGGCGTGTTCCTCTCGAACGGCCCCGGCGATCCGGCGGCTACCGGCACCTATGCCGTCCCCGTCATCCAGGGCCTGCTCGAGCGCGATATTCCGACCTTCGGCATCTGCCTCGGCCACCAGATGCTCGGTCTCGCGGCAGGGGCAAAGACCACCAAGATGCACCAGGGCCACCGCGGCGCGAACCATCCGGTCAAGCGGCTGGAAGATGGCGTGGTAGAGATCACCTCGATGAACCACGGCTTTGCGGTGGACAATGCCTCGCTGCCGGAAGGGCTGGAAGAGACGCATGTTTCGCTGTTCGACGGCTCCAACTGCGGCATCGCGGTGAAGGGCAAGCGGGCGTTTGGGGTCCAGTATCACCCGGAAGCGAGCCCGGGGCCGCAGGATTCGTTTTACTTGTTTGAGCGGTTTTTGGGGATGTTGGGGTGAAATACAGTTTCGCACTTTCCAAGGACATCGTGCTGAGCGCGACGTATGAAACACTCGTCTTCCATTCAGAATATGAGACGTTTGGTGCCGATGAAGTTCACAAGCGAGTTGAAGGGCACTTCGGCGCAGGATTCGTCCGGAGAATGCTTTCCAGCTTAGCCAAAGATGGACTCATCACCCTGGATCAGTACGATGAAAGTTCGCCAGCTCATTATACCCTTTCGGATGAAGGGTTCCAGTATGTCGAAGGATTGCCGACCTTGACCGACCTTTTGGGGTCTGAGTCGAATATTGAGGACGATAGTTCGGTAATCCCGGCATCTGATCGCTTTGTAACACTTTCTGACAACCAGCAGTCTAAACTTGAAATCACTGCGACTGAGCTAATCGACGAAGTTGAAAAGGCTAATGGAATTGATGGGGATCCGACGTTTCGACAAATCGTCATAGGGCAACTCAAAGCCGGTCGAGAGCTAATCCGAGCTACGATTTTCGATGTGCAGATCATGCATTTGACGCTCATCGAAACTCTTAAATTGCTGGTAAAACGTTATGACCAAGGAGTGATCGGTTCGCTAGCAGGTGCACTGCTAATTGAGCTAGCCAAGATTCACGGATTTCTACAATAATGCCCAACCCCGACGTCACCCCAATCCACACCCTCTCTTCCCCCCTCCCTTACCGGGCGGCGCTGGGGGTGAGGTCAGTTGCGCGCGATGGGGCGGGGCACCCCCACCCAACCCTCCCCCTCAGCCGTAGGCGAGCGAAGCTCAACGGGGAGGGCACGGGACGCGCGCTTTGGGGCTTCCGAGTCACGCTTCCCAAGGGTTCATCAACTTCAAACCCAAGCCCACGAAATCCCTCGTGTTGCGCGTCGCCAGCGTCATTCCGCGCGACAGGGCAATCCCGGCCAGTTGCGCGTCTGCTGTGGTGGGATTGCGGCCATTGCTCTCAAGATAGGCAAGCACAGGGCCATACTGTCGCGCAGATTCAAGGTCAAATGGCACAATCCTGTGTTCATGCATGGCGATCAGCTTGCCATAGCCATCAAGGAAGTTCTGCTTGCGGTGACCTTCTGGCAGAAGGTGCGCGCCAGACAGCAGTTCGCCAATCACGATCGTTGCCAACCAAAGGCGATCTGCATTCGCCTTTTCCCATTGTTGAACCCTGGGTTCAGGATTGGCACGGGTCAGTTCGCTCCACACGTTGGTGTCAACCAGTATCATTCGCCAAGGTCCGGAATCCGGGCACGGCTGCGCGGCGGAATCGGCAGATCAATCCCCGGGCGGCTCATTTCAAACAGCATTTCGCCAATGGACTTGCGGTTCGGCTCTTTATTGGGTCGCACCAGTGCGATCAGCGCACGCCTCGCCTCATCCTCCAGCGATCTGCCATTTTTTGCGGCGCGTTCCCGCAGGCTTTGCTTGATGTCGTCGGGCAGTTTTCGGATCGTCAGGCTGGCCATGTCACGACTCCAGTGATTGCAATGCATTCACTGTATGCATTGATCGCATCTGTTGCAATGCCCAAAACTACAATAAGGAATCCGCAATGAGCGAACTCACCCCCCTCGAAGCCCACGTCTTCGCCTATTATCTCGCCAACAGCGCCAAGGACTTCTCGATGGTCGGGCGCTGGTTTTCGCCGAGCTATCTTGCGGAGACCTTTGCCGACAAGATGAGCGTCGATGTGCGCCCGTTTGGCAAGGCAGCGCAAAATGCTGCCGTTCCTGCCGCGAAGCACTATCTCGCGCACATGATCGCGCAGGGCGGGTTTGAAAACAAGGAACAGAAGTTCGGCGGCAGCATGCACCAGCTTGATGCAGCGGGCTTCAAGGTGGCGCTTGATGCGCTTAAGGCCGCTGACGCGGTGCTCGCAGCCGGCGAGGCTGGCGGCGCGGACTTCTGGGCAACCACATTTGCGGAACTGACCAACTGATGCCCAAACGTACTGACATTTCCTCGATCCTCGTCATCGGCGCTGGCCCGATTGTCATCGGCCAGGCCTGCGAGTTCGACTATTCGGGAACGCAAGCGATCAAGGCGCTGCGCGAGGAGGGCTACCGCGTCGTGCTGGTCAACTCCAACCCGGCGACGATCATGACCGATCCGGACATGGCGGACGCGACCTATATCGAGCCGATCACGCCGGAAATCGTCGCCAAGATCATCGAGAAGGAGCGCCCTGACGCGGTGCTTCCGACCATGGGCGGCCAGACCGCGCTCAACACTGCGCTCGCCCTGTTCAACGACGGCACTCTGGCAAAATACGGCTGCATCATGATCGGCGCCGATGCCGAGGCCATCGACATGGCCGAAGACCGGATGAAATTCCGCGACGCGATGGACCGGATTGGTTTGGAATCGGCGCGCAGCGGCATTGCCCATTCGGTCGACGAGGCCTTCGCGGTGCTCGAACGCACTGGCCTGCCCTCGATCATCCGCCCCAGCTTCACGCTCGGCGGCACCGGCGGCGGCGTCGCTTACAACAAGGCGGAGTTCGAGACGATTGTTCGCGGCGGGCTTGATGCCTCGCCGACGACCGAAGTGCTGATCGAAGAGTCGCTGCTCGGCTGGAAAGAATACGAGATGGAAGTCGTGCGCGATCGCCACGACAACTGTATCATCATCTGCTCGATCGAAAACGTCGACCCGATGGGCGTCCATACGGGCGACTCCATAACTGTCGCCCCGGCCTTGACGCTGACCGACAAGGAATACCAGATCATGCGCAATGCATCGATCGCGGTGCTCCGGGAAATCGGTGTGGAAACAGGCGGTTCAAACGTCCAGTTCGCAGTCAACCCGAAGGATGGCCGACTGATCGTCATCGAGATGAACCCGCGCGTTTCGCGGTCATCAGCGCTGGCCTCCAAGGCTACCGGCTTCCCCATCGCCCGCGTCGCGGCCAAGCTTGCGGTCGGTTATACGCTCGATGAGCTGACCAACGAGATCACCGGCGCGACGCCTGCCAGCTTCGAGCCGAGCATCGATTACGTGGTGACCAAGATTCCCCGGTTTGCCTTCGAGAAGTTCAAGGGTGCCGAGCCGCTGCTGTCGACCGCGATGAAGTCGGTCGGCGAAGTCATGGCCATCGGCCGTAATTTCAAGGAGAGCCTGCAGAAGGCGCTCCGCGGCCTCGAGACCGGGCTCGATGGCTTCAACCGGGTGGTCGAACTCGAAGGCGTCAGCCGCGACGAGATAACCGCCGCGCTTTCCCGCCAGACGCCAGACCGGCTGCTGGTCGTCGGCCAAGCTTTCCGCGAGGGCTTCAGCGTCGAGCAGGTTCACGCGGTCACCCATTATGACCCGTGGTTCCTGCGCCATATCGAAGAGATCATCGCCGAAGAAAAGGCGATTGGCGTCAATGGCCTGCCGGGCGACGCCGCAGGGCTGCGGCGGCTGAAAGCCATGGGCTTTTCCGACAAGCGGCTGGCGACGCTCGCGGTGCGTTCGGTCGGGGTGGCGCGCGGCATGGGCGAGACCCAGGCGCGGCGCTCGGGGCTGCTGCACGATGCGATCAAGGCCATGGCCGGCGCGACCAGCGAGAAGGAAGTGAGCCAGCTGCGCCAGCGGCTCGGCGTCCATCCGGTGTTCAAGCGGATCGACAGCTGCGCGGCGGAATTCGAGGCGATCACGCCCTATATGTATTCGACCTATGAGGCCCCGGCCTTCGGCGCGCCGGAGTGCGAATCCGCACCGACCGACCGCAAGAAGATCGTCATTCTCGGCGGCGGACCCAACCGCATCGGCCAGGGCATCGAGTTCGACTATTGCTGCGTCCACGCCTGCTTTGCCCTGTCGGAAGCGGGCTATGAGACGATCATGATCAACTGCAACCCGGAAACGGTGAGCACCGATTATGACACCTCCGACCGGCTCTATTTCGAGCCGCTGACCGGCGAGGACGTGCTCGAGATCCTGCGTGTCGAGCAGCAGAATGGCACACTGCTGGGCGTCATCGTCCAGTTCGGCGGGCAGACCCCGCTCAAGCTGGCGCAGACGCTGGAGGATGCCGGGATTCCGATCCTGGGCACTTCGCCCGATGCCATTGATCTTGCCGAAGACCGCGAACGCTTCTCGGCGCTGGTCGAGAAGCTGGGGCTCAAACAGCCCGAAAACGGCATGGCGCGCAGCCGCGACGAAGCCGTCGCCGTGGCCCGGACCATCGGTTATCCGGTGCTGATCCGGCCGAGTTACGTGTTGGGCGGCCGCGCGATGGAGATCGTCGACAGCGAAGCCCAGCTCGATGACTATATCGCGACGGCCGTGCAAGTCTCGGGGGACTCGCCCGTCCTGATAGACCGTTATCTGCGCGACGCCATCGAATGCGATGTCGATGCCTTATGCGATGGCGACGATGTTGTGGTCGCGGGCGTGATGCAGCATATTGAGGAGGCCGGCATCCATTCGGGCGACAGCGCCTGCACCCTGCCGCCCTATAGCCTTTCCGCCGATATCATCGCCGAAATGGAGCGCCAGGCCGCCCTGCTGGCCCGGGCGCTGGGCGTGCGCGGCCTGATGAACATCCAGTTCGCGGTGAAGGGTGACGAGGTTTACCTGATCGAGGTCAATCCGCGCGCCAGCCGCACTGTGCCGTTCGTTGCCAAGGCCATCGGCCAGCCGGTGGCCAAGATCGCGGCGCGGGTGATGGCAGGCGAAAAGCTGGCCAGCTTACCGCCGTTCAAGCGCGACCTCGACTATATGGCCGTCAAGGAAGCGGTATTCCCCTTCGCGCGCTTCCCCGGGGTCGATCCGGTGCTCAGCCCCGAGATGAAGTCGACCGGCGAAGTCATGGGAATTGATAGCGATTTTGCCAGAGCCTTTGCCAAGTCGCAGATCGGCGCAGGCACCATGCTGCCAGATGGCGGCGTGGCATTCGTTTCAGTCAAGGACAGCGACAAGGCAGTGATCCTGCCCGCGGTCAAACAGCTGATCGAGCTGGGCTTCAAGGTTATCGCCACCGGCGGAACCCAGAAATACCTCGCCGATGCTGGGCTGCCGGTTGAACGGGTCAACAAGGTGGCGGAAGGTCGGCCGCATATCGTCGACCGGATCGTCGATGGCGAAATCGCGATGATTTTCAACAGCACCGAAGGCTGGCAGAGCCACAAGGACTCCGCTTCGATCCGCGCTTCCGCTCTGAAATCGAAAGTGCCTTACTTCACCACGGCGGCGGCTTCCATTGCCACGGCCCAGGCAATTGCGGCCCTGCGTGGTGCGAAACTTGAAGTAAGATCGTTACAGGACTATTATAGCTAGGACGATCGCGTTCCCCCACATCGCGGTAGGCCGAACCTGCTTCCCACCGGGGGAGCGGGGCGGGGTTTCAGTCGCTGCTGCGGCAGTGCATTTTTTTAGTCGTTGCGGTAACGCAAGGAGGACGGTTTAGAATGGCAAGTATCGAGAAGTTGCCGATGTTGGCTGAAGGCTATGAGCGGATCACCGCCGAGCTGAAAGCGCTGCGCGAGGAGCGTCCGCGGATCGTCGAGGCGATCGAGGAAGCGCGCGCGCACGGCGACCTGTCGGAAAACGCCGAATATCATGCCGCAAAGGAACGCCAGGGCCAGGTCGAAGCCTCGATCGGCGATCTGGAAGACCGCGTAAGCCGGGCCCAGATTATCGATCCGGCGACGCTGTCAGGCGACCGCATCGTGTTCGGCGCGACAGTCACCCTGCTCGATGACGACGACAAGCCCGTACAATACCAGATCGTCGGGCCCTATGAGGCCGACGCCAAGATCGGGCGCATCAGCTACAATTCGCCGCTCGGCAAGGCTCTGATCGGCCGCCGCGCTGAAGAAGAGATCGAGGTCACCGTGCCATCGGGCGACCGTTCTTACCTGGTGAAGAAGATCGAATTTATTTGAGTTGGGGCTGAATGATTTCCGGTTCCAGCAGCCGGTGCAGATGGACGATGACATATTTCATTTCGGCATCGTCCAGTGTGCGCCGCGCGTTTGAGCTCCAGGCTTCTTCGGCGCTGGCATAGTCGGGGTAAACGCCGACCAGATCCATGGACTCAAGATTGATGAAATCGAGCGTCTGGGGGTCGCTGACGCGGCCACCCATGACGAGGTGTAGCTTCTGCATTGTCGCCTTGACTTTCCGGGGAGGAGAGGAGCGGGGCCTTTAGCAGATTTCGCGCAGAACGCCAAGTATCCGGTAAATTGTGCAGCGCGCTCAGCGCCGCAACGCCCCCAGCAGGCGAATGGCGGCATGTGCCAGGTCCAGCCCTTTGCCGGTGCTGCTTTCGGCAGCCTGCGCGGCGCCGCGGCGCAAGCGGCGCAGGCCTGCTCCAGCGCTCTTCTCGGCGGCATGGAGCGTCACCACTGCATCGCTGGCCGCAGCCTCCGCCTTGTCGCGCGCGTGCCGGGCCAGCACCATTCCGGCCTCGGTGCCGACAGTTGCGGCAGCAGCAGCACCCTTTGCCAGACGGCGCGCCGTGCCACGCGGCATCAGCGCCGAGACCAGCACACCCAGCGCGAGGCCACTGGCGATCGCTATGCCGGGGTGCGCCTTGATCTGGTCGGTCAGGCTCTTGGTGGCGGCGTCGTCGCGAGGTTCAGTCATCGGTTTCACTTTCTTCTGCCTGATCGCCCAGCATGTGCTCGGCCCAGGCGATTAGCGGATGGCGCAGGAACCACAGGGCCAGTGCGGCCACGGTCCCGGTAATGATGCCCTTGCTTTCGCCCGCAATATCGAGCGCCTGATGCAGCGCGGCCGCAGCGTCTTCCTTCAACCTTTCGGCAACACGCCCACCGATGGTTTGTTCCGCAGGGTCCCCTCGCAATTGCGCCAGACTGGCGTCGAACTCGCCTTTTGCCTGATCGCGAGTGGCGCGCGCTGCGGCGAGTTGCTTCTCGGCCTTGCTCATGGCTCTGCCTGCCTGTCGGCAATCGAGCGCATCATTCGGCGCGTGCGCAGCGCCGCCAGCAGAGCGGCGAGCCCCGCCGCCAGCAACAACCCGCCTGTCACCGTCGCCATGGCGCCCCATGCTCCCAGCAAGCTCGCCAGGGCCAGAACCAGCCCGAACACCAGCGCCATCAGTGCAAAGAACACGAGGGCGAGCGCGAGCAGGCCGAGCAGGGCGATCACGCCGATCTGCTTGCCGGCAAAGGCAGCCCGCGCCTTCTGCCAGGCAAGCTCGGCTTCCGCCAAGGCGCGTGCGTCGCCGATCAGCTGGCGCAGGTCATCCTCAAGCGTCGGCCGCTCACGCAGCACTTCGGCCTCGACGGCTTCGGCTTCGTCGTCTTCGTCCATCGGCAGACCGGCGGCGCTTATCGCCGCTCAGCTGTCCGATTTCTTGAACAGGCGCGCGATCACGAAACCGGCAGCAGCAGCGATGGCCACGGCCACACCCGGGCTCTTGCGGACGAATTCCTTGGCGTCCTCGCCCAGCTCGCCCAGATCCTTGGCGTCGATTTTCTCGGCGGCGCCTTGCATGGTGCGCGCGGCCGTGCGGGCATATTCGCCATATTTCGGGCCGACCTTTTCGTCGATCGTCGCGGCATTATCCTCCACCAGTTTGCCGAGGCCGAAAATCGCCTCGCTGGCTTTGGCCTTGCCCTCGTTTGCGAGCACATAGGCCTTGTCCTTGGCCTGTCCGCCGAGGTCCTTGGCTTCATCGATCCATTCGCTGCCCTGGCTGGTAGCCTTCTCGCGATAGGCTTCTGCGCGTTCCTGCGCTTCCTTGCCCAGCGCCTGGGCCCCGGCCTTGGCTTCATCGAGCGCCTTGGCGAAGCGCTGCTTCGCGGCGGGGGCGCCAGTTGGTTCAGCTGCGGCGGCCTTCCTGGCGGCGGCGGGCTTTTTCGGCTTGGCAGTGGGTGAATCGGCCATAGTGTCTTCCTTGGCCCCGGAATGGGGCATTGCGGGTGAAGATGGGGAGCTTACTTTGCGGCACAAGGCCCTGCGATGCAACAATCCAACTTGCTAGGCTTTGTTCCCCTGCCTAGGAGCGCGGCAACAAACTTGTGTCTGTTTGCACTCAGGAGATTAATCCACAATGACCGCGATCATTGACATCCACGGCCGCGAAATTCTTGACAGCCGTGGCAACCCGACTGTCGAAGTCGATGTCCTGCTTGACGATGGCAGCTTTGGCCGCGCCGCGGTGCCCTCGGGCGCATCGACTGGCGCACATGAGGCAGTCGAGCTGCGCGATGGCGACAAGAGCCGCTATCTCGGCAAGGGCGTGCTGAAAGCGATCGCGGCGGTGAACGGCGAAATCTCGGACCGCCTGCTTGGCCTCGATGCCGAAGACCAGCGCGATCTCGACCTTGCCATGATCGAGCTCGATGGCACTGTGAACAAGAGCCGGCTGGGCGCCAATGCTATTCTCGGCGTCAGCATGGCCGCTGCCAAGGCGGCCGCAAATGCGCGCGGTCTGCCGCTTTACAGCTACATTGGCGGGGTCGCCGCGCATGTCCTGCCGGTGCCGATGATGAACATCATCAACGGCGGCGAACATGCCGACAACCCGATTGATTTCCAGGAATTCATGGTCATGCCGGTCGGCGCGCCCAGCCTGGCTGAAGCCGTTCGCTGGGGCTCGGAAATTTTCCACACGCTCAAGAAGGGCCTCCACGACAAGGGCCTCGCCACGGCAGTCGGCGACGAAGGCGGCTTCGCCCCCAATCTCGCCTCCACCCGCGACGCGCTCGATTTCATCATGGCCTCGATCGAGAAGGCGGGCTTCAAACCGGGCGTCGATGTAGCCTTGGCGCTCGATTGCGCCGCCACCGAGTTCTTCAAGAACGGCAAGTATGAAATCAGCGGCGAGGGACTGTCCCTGTCACCGGTCGAAATGGCTGATTACCTTGCCAAGCTGTGCGACGACTATCCGATCCGCTCGATCGAGGACGGCATGAGCGAGGACGATTTCGAAGGCTGGAAGGCGATCACTGACAAGATTGGTCACAAAGTCCAGCTGGTCGGCGACGATCTGTTCGTCACTAATCCGGAGCGCCTCACCATGGGCATCGGCAAGGGCCTCGCCAATTCGCTGCTGGTAAAGGTCAACCAGATCGGCACGCTGACCGAGACGCTGGAAGCGGTGAGCATTGCCCAGCGCAATGGCTACACCGCTGTCATGTCGCACCGCTCGGGCGAGACCGAGGACGCGACCATCGCCGACCTCGCAGTCGCGACCAACTGCGGTCAGATCAAGACCGGCTCGCTGGCCCGTTCGGACCGGCTGGCCAAGTACAACCAGCTGATCCGCATCGAGGAAGAGCTGGGCGATGCGGCGGCCTATGCGGGCGAGGGAGCTTTCGGGCGGCTGGCGAAGTAGGCTTCGCGCAGAAACGAAACGATCTTTTCCCGGTAGGCCGCAGCCTCTTCGGGAATGATCAGGTCAAAGCTTTGCGAGCCATGGAACTGGCCCGCCCAGCAGACATATTCTGTTGGCACACCCGCTTCGCTCAGGCGCTTGGCATAGGCCTCGCCTTCGGGCTGCAACTGATCGTATTCGGCGCAAAGCACGAGGGCTGGCGGCAGGCCCGCCAGTGAGGCGGCGAGCAGCGGTGAGGCGAGCGGATCGCGGGCATCGCTTTCATCGCTCAGATAGATCTTCGCATATCCCTTCTCGGCGGCGATGTGGATGCCTTCTTCGGGGAAGTCGAGTTCTGCTGTGCTGGTGAAGTCGGTAACCGGAATTTCGAGCACCTGGCCAATCACCGAGGGCCCGGTGCGGTCGCGCGCCATCAGCGAGACGACGGCGGCGAGATTGCCACCGGCGCTGCCGCCACCCACCGTGATGCGGGCTGCGTCGATGCCGAGATCGGCAGCATTGGCGACAACCCAGCACAAGGCGGCGTAGCTGTCCTCGGCGGCGACGGGGAAGCGGTGCTCCGGGGCGAGGCGATAGTCGACCGAGACGACCACGCACCCGGCCTGTCGCGCCAACCCCCGGCACAGGTTGTCGCCCTGATCGAGGTTGCCGAGAAAGAAGCCGCCGCCATGATAATAGACATGGCAGGGTTGCGGCGCATCATCCGCAGCATTCCGATAGATGCGCACAGCGATCTCGTCGCCCGCGACAGCTATGGTCGCGTCGCGTTCTTCAAGAACCCTCTCCTGCTGGACTGCAAAAGCGGCGAAGCTCTGTTCGATCATCGCATGCATTGCCTCGCGAATTTGCGCGGGCGACTGGTCCGAAGGCCTCGGCGGCGCATTGTGCTGCGCATCGAACATGGCCTTGAGCTGAGGCAGAAGCGGCATTTGGATCTCCCGGTTATGTGCCGTCTGGCTTAACCGGCAAATTCATATTTTGCTACAGGTAGTCCCGGCTTTCACTGCCAGCCATGGCAGCCGCAACAGGACCGGCAGGCCCGGTACACCCAGTTGATCGGCATCGACGAAGAGCCAGGCGATGCGGTGGCCTATGCCGGCCAGGGCGCGTTTGGGCGACTGGCGGGATAGGTCGCGGGTTCAAAGCTCGCCGCTTGTGCGCGGCCCCAGTTTTTCGCATAGAAGGCGTGTTCGCAGCCTGCGCCGAGCAGCTCGCCCGGTTGCAAATAGTCATGCAGCTCATCAAACTGCCGAAGTTCGGACGCGCTGGTGCGGTGGGCGAGGTGGTGTGGCTTGAGGTCGTCCGGGTGTGATACGCCGGCTGCGGCCAGCATGTCGGCCAGCGCATTCACTGTGCGATCATGGAACTGGCGGACGCGCTCGGCTTTCTCGGGCACGACCAGCGCGTTCTGGCGCGAGGGGTCTTGCGTCGCGACCCCGGTGGGGCAGGTGTTGGTGTGGCAATGCATCGACTGGATGCAGCCCAATGCAAACATGTAGCCGCGCGCGGCATTGGTCCAGTCGGCGCCGATCGCCAGCACCGTCGCAATGTCGAAGGCGCTGATCAGCTTGCCGGCGACGCCGATCTTGATCCGATCACGCAGGCCTGCGCCGACCAGCACATTGCGCACGAACAGCAGGCCTTCGCGCATCGGTGTGCCGATGTGGTCGCTGAATTCGACGGGCGCGGCACCAGTCCCGCCTTCGCCGCCATCGACGACGATGAAGTCTGGCACAGTGCCGCTTTCCAGCATGGCCTTGACCAACCCCATGAATTCCCACGGCTGGCCGATGCACAGCTTGAAGCCGACCGGCTTGCCGCCTGACAGCCTTCTAAGTTCGGCAATGAATGCCACCATTTCGAGCGGGGTGGAGAAGGCCGAATGGCAGGCTGGCGAAACGCAATCGAGGCCCTCGGGCACGCCGCGCGTTTCGGCGATTTCGGGCGTCACTTTCTTGCCCGGCAGGATGCCGCCGTGCCCCGGCTTGGCGCCCTGGCTGAGCTTGATCTCGATCATCTTGACCTGCGGATTGCTGGCCTGGCTCGCGAACCTTTCAGCGTCGAACCTGCCTTCCGCGTCGCGGCAGCCGAAATAGCCGCTGCCAAGTTCCCAGACGATGTCACCGCCAAATTCGCGGTGATAGGGGCTGATGCTGCCTTCGCCGGTATCGTGATAAAAGCCGCCCATCGCCGCGCCCTTGTTGAGTGCACGGATGGCATTGGCCGAGAGCGAGCCGAAGCTCATTGCCGAAATGTTGAATATGCTGGCGCTGTAGGGCTGCGTGCACTGATCGTTGCCGATTGTGATGCGGAACGACTTGGGGTCGGCCGCCTCGAGCGGGCGCATCGCATGTTTTATGAATTCGTACTTGTCGCCGTAGACATCCATCAGGGTGCCGAATGGATGATCCGAGCTCACCCCCTTGGATCGGCGATAGACCAGCGAGCGCTGGGCGCGGGAAAAGGGCGTCGCCTCGTCCTCGCTCTCGAGCAGATACTGCCGGATTTCGGGGCGCACCATCTCGACCAGCCAGCGCACGTGACCAATCACCGGGTAGTTGCGCAGCACCGCGTGGCTGGGCTGGAAGCGGTCGCGCAGGCCAAGGGTCGCCAATGCAGCGGGGAGCAGTGTAAAGGTCCAGCCCCAGAACGTCTCGGGATGCATGGCCACGCCCAGCGCGAACAGCGCAATGCACATGATCCACACGGTGTAGCGGCCAAGGCGCAGTTTCAGCATCGTCAGCTCCCGGTTATCGGGAAGGGCTTTAAGGATAATGTTTCAATAAGGCGAGGGCAGCCCGCTCAGTAAAAACCCCGCCCGGATCGCTCCAGGCGGGGTCTTCATTCACCCAACAGTAAGCGCGGGATTTACACCCCGGCGTGTGCCGCCAGCGCTGCCAGCAGCAGCAGGGCAACGATGTTGGTGATCTTGATCATCGGGTTGACGGCAGGGCCGGCGGTGTCCTTGTAGGGATCGCCGACCGTGTCGCCGGTCACAGCAGCCTTGTGGGCCTCAGAGCCCTTGCCGCCGTGGTTGCCGTCTTCGATGAATTTCTTGGCATTGTCCCATGCGCCGCCGCCCGAGGTCATCGAGATGGCGACGAACAGACCGCCGACGATCACGCCGAGGAGCAGGGCGCCCAGAGCCGCGAAGCCCTCGGCCTGTCCGGCAACTGCGGTGATCACGAAGTAGACCACGATCGGGGCCAGCACCGGCAGCAGCGAGGGGATGATCATCTCGCGGATGGCGGCCTTGGTCACCAGATCGACGGTGCGGGCATAGTCCGGCTTGGACTCGTAGGTCATGATGCCGGGGTTGTTCTTGAACTGCTCGCGAACATCCTTGACCACTTCGCCCGCCGCGCGGCCCACTGCGGTCATGCCCATTGCGCCAAAGAGGTATGGCAGCAACGCGCCGAGCAGCAGCCCGACGATGACATAGGGGTTTTCCAGGCTGAAGCTGACGTTGAGCTCAGGGAAGAACTCCTTGAGGTCGGTGGTATAGGCCGCGAACAGCACCAGCGCAGCGAGGCCCGCCGAACCGATGGCATAGCCCTTGGTGACAGCCTTGGTGGTGTTGCCCACCGCGTCGAGCGCGTCGGTCTTTTCACGAACCGAATCGTCCATGCCGGCCATTTCGGCAATGCCGCCGGCATTGTCGGTCACCGGACCGTAAGCGTCGAGCGCGACGACCATACCGGCCAAGGCCAGCATCGCGGTGGCAGCATAGGCAATGCCGAGCAGGCCTGCCAGCTGATAGGCGATGATGATACCGGCGCAGATCACCAGGGTCGGAAGTGCAGTCGATTCAAGCGAAATCGCCAGACCCTGGATGACATTGGTGCCGTGGCCGGTTTCCGAAGCCTTGGCGATCGAGCGCACCGGGCGATAGTTGGTGCCGGTGTAATACTCGGTGATCCAGATGATCAGGCCGGTGATGACCAGACCCAGCAGGCCGCAATAGAACAGCGTGCGTCCGCCGAATGCCTGTCCGGCAATCGGCGCTTCCATATCGCCGCCCAGAGCATAGCTGATTGCCCACCAGATGGCGGGAACCGAAAGCACGGCAGTGACCAGGAAGCCCTTGTACATGGCGCCCATGATGTTCTTTGCCCCAGGACCTTTGGCGCCGAGACGGACGAAATAGGTGCCGATGATCGAGGTGACGATGCAGACGCCGCCGATTAGCAGCGGCAGGCTCATCAGCGCCATCAGGTTGTCTGCGCCCTTGAGCAGCAGCGCGGTCAGAACCATGGTCGCACCGATGGTGACGACATAGGTCTCGAAAAGGTCGGCAGCCATGCCGGCGCAGTCGCCGACGTTGTCACCGACGTTATCGGCGATCACGGCAGGGTTGCGGGGATCGTCTTCCGGGATCCCGGCTTCGACCTTGCCAACCAGATCGGCGCCGACGTCGGCAGCCTTGGTGAAGATGCCGCCGCCGAGACGCGCGAAGATCGAGATCAGCGAGGCGCCGAAGGCGAGAGCAACGAGGCCATCGACAACTGTGCGGTCAGTGCCGCCAACGGTGTGTCCGGCGGGGCCGGTCAGATACCAGAAGAAGCCTGCAATCGCGAGGAGGGCGAGGCCCGCCACCAGCATGCCGGTGATCGCGCCGGCGCGGAATGCCAGGGTCAGACCCTGTTGCAGACCTTGCTGGGCCGCTGCTGCGGTGCGGACATTGGCGCGAACCGAGATGTTCATGCCGATGAAGCCGGTTGCGCCTGACAGGATCGAGCCGAGCAGGAAGCCTGCCGCCGAGATCGGCGCGCCGCCGCGCGGCATGTCGAGGAAGAAATAGACCAGTGCCGCCACGACCACGCCAACCATCGCAATTGTGCGATACTGGCGGCCGAGGTAGGCTTGAGCGCCTTCCTGGATAGCTGCAGCGATTTCCTGCATCTTTTCGTTGCCAGCGGATGCGCTGAGCACCTGACGGCTGGTGAACGCGCCATATGCGACGGCCACCAGGCCAAGGATGATCGAAATGGTAATGAGATTCACAGGCGCAGCTCCCCTCTTTGGTTGCGCATAACAAACAGCCCTGCTTTTGCAGGGCCGAAAGACCGCTCGCCGCTAGAGGAGGGTGCGCCCGGTTGCAAGCCCCAGATGCGCATATTCCCCGAATTCTGGCCGATGCGCCTTAGCGGTCGTGCTGGTATCCGATCCCGTCAGCCTCGTCCAAAGGCTGGCCATCGAGCATAATCGGCGCTTCGCCACCGGCTTGCGCATGGCCGATGCGGAATGCCGCCACCGGCGGCTGGAACGTGGGGGGCACGGTGAACAGCAACTCGTAGTCCTCGCCCCAGCGCAAAGCCTCGGCGCGCCGGTCTTCGCTGGTGACAATGGGAACGGCCGTGCTGTCGATGGCGAGCGTTACCTTGCTCGCCCGCGCCATGCGGGAAGCATCGAGCAGCAGCCCGTCCGATACGTCCATCATCGCACTGACATGCGGCGCCAGTGCCTGGCCCTCGGCCAGCAGCGCTTGCGGGCGGCGATAGGCCGAGCTGTCGCCAGTCCCGCTGCGCAATGCCTCAAGTCCCAGCATGGCCGCGCCGACTGGCCCGGTGATCCACAGCGAATCGCCGACCTGCACCCCGGCGCGCGAAGGCACCGGACGGCAAGTCGCGCGGCCGATCGCGGTCAGGCCGAGCACCTGCGGGCCGCTTCCGGCGATGGTGTCGCCGCCCAGCAGGGGGGCATTGTAGTGGTTCAGTGCTTCCTCCAGCCCGGCAAGAAACCGCGCGTCATCCGCGCCCAGCATATAGCCCAGCATGACGCCCAGCGGCTCTGCGCCCTTGGCGGCAAGGTCCGACATGTTGGTGGCGACTAGCTTCCAGGCAATGTCTGCGGGGTCTTGGCCGGCGAGGAAGTGCACACCTTCGGCCATGGCGTCGTGAGTGAGGATCAGGGTCTCATGGCCAAGTTCCAGCACCGCGCAATCATCGGCAAGGCCGCGCGCGGCGGGATGGCCCGCAATCTTGCGCAGAGCCTCGATGAAGGCGAGTTCGCTCATTATCCTTCCCCCTCGATGGGGGAAGGATGCGAAGACTTGGCAGCTTGCTGCCTAGTCGTAGCTGGATGGGGGTGATCGCGCCGCAAGAATTCGCCAAGCTGGATCATGCACCCCTCGCCATTTCCCAGAACTTCGTTGTTCCAGAAGCGGATGACCTTGTAACCTTCAGCCTCAATATCAGCCGTCCTTCGTGCATCGACTTGCGCGTCGTGTTGGCCGCCATCTATCTCGATCACCAGTTTCAGGCGATGACTTGCGAAATCGGCGATGTGATGGCGGAGGGGGACCTGAAACCGGAAACGGGCGTCAGGGAAGAATTCCTTGAGCAATCGTCCCATTCGCAATTCGGCATCGGTCGCATTGCGACGCAGCTCCCGGGCGCGGAGGATGGAAATCGGAGGTGGATGTTTCTTCATCGGCGTCGAGTGTAGCCGAGAGTTCACCCCCATCCAACTGCGGCTAACTCGCTTCGCTCATAAGCCTCCGTATCCTTCCCCCATCAAGGGGGAAGGGACTACGAACGCACCACCTTCGCCACAGCATCCAGCACTCCGTTGACGAATTTTGCCTCGCGCTCGTCGAAAAAGGCATGCGCCACGTCGAGATATTCGGAGATGACGCTGCCGGTGGGCACATCGGCGCGGGCGAGCAATTCGTAGGCCCCGGCGCGCAAGATCTGCAGCATGGTCTTGTCGAGCCGCTCGATCTTCCAGCCCTCGGCGAGCTTGCCCGAAAGCAGTGTGTCGATCTCGTCGCGGCGGGCCAGCGTGCCCTTGACGACATCGTCGAAGAAGGCGGTTTCGGCCTCGGCAAAAGTCTCGTCGTCGATTTCCATGCCAAGCCGATGCTGGTGGAATTCGTCGAGCAGCCGGGCGAGCGGGGTCGCTTCCATGTCGGTCTGGTAGAGCGCCTGGACCGCCGCAAGGCGGGCGGCGGCGCGAGCCTGAGTTCTGGCTTTCATATTCCCAATCGCACTTCGATGGAGCGCGCATGCGCGGGCAGGCCTTCGGCATCGGCCAAGGCAATGGCCGCAGGGCCGAGCGCCTTCAGGGCGGCCTCGTCCAGTTCGATAAAGCTGGTGCGTTTCATGAAATCGAGCACCGACAGCCCCGATGCAAACCGCGCCCTGCGGCCGGTCGGCAGCACATGGTTGGGCCCGGCAATATAGTCGCCGACTGCCTCGGGGGTCATCCGGCCGAGGAAGATCGAGCCCGCATGCCGGATCGCCTGCATCAGCACTTCGGGCTCTGCGACAGCTAGCTGGACATGCTCGGCGGCCAATGCATTGGCCAGCGCCGGGGCCTCGTCCAGCGAAGTGACTTCGATGATTACGCCATATTCGTTCCAGCTCTGCGTCGCGACGCGCGCGGTGGGCAACATGGCGAGATCAACCCCGATCCGGTCGGCAACCAGATCAGCGAACAGCGGGTCATCGGTGATCAGGATCGATTGCGCGGTAGGATCGTGCTCGGCCTGGCTGAGCAGGTCGGCGGCGGTCCATTCGGGATCGTTCTGGCCATCGGCGATGACGAGAATTTCGCTCGGCCCTGCCACCATGTCGATGCCGACCACGCCATAAAGCTGGCGCTTGGCTTCGGCGACCCAGGCGTTGCCCGGGCCGGTGACGACATCGACCGGCTGGATCTTGTCTGTGCCATATGCCAGCGCTGCGACAGCCTGCGCGCCGCCGATGCGCCAGATCACGTCGACCCCGGCAAGATGCGCGGCGGCGAGCACCAGCGGGCTGATTTCGCCATTTGGCGTGGGCGTCACCACGACAAGGCGCTCCACACCAGCAACCTTGGCCGGAATGGCATTCATCAGCAGTGAGCTTGGGTAACTTGCCCGCCCGCCCGGAATATAGAGCCCCGCCGCGTCCACCGGCAGCCAGCGCGCGCCCAGCCGCACCCCGGCCTCGTCGCGGCTGTCGCGGTCCTGCGGGAGCTGCGCCTCGTGATAGGCGCGGATGCGCTGCGCCGCGAGCTCAAGCGCGGCGCGAAGGTCAGGTTGCAGGGCGTCGAAGGCCTCGCGGCAGGCTTCGGGCGCGACGCGCCAGTCGGCGTCACTGGCAAGCTGGTGGTCGTCCCAGCGCGCGGTATATTCGATCAGGGCCGCATCGCCCCGGTTGCGGACATCGGCAAGGATCAGCGAAACATCACGCGAAACATCGTCGTCACTTTCCCGGCGATCATTGACCAGCCGCTCGAAGGCCGCCGCAAAGCCGGGGTCGCGGGAGTTGAGCCGCAACATCAGGCTGCCTTTCTTGCAGCAGCAACAGCGCGGAAGGCCTCGACCAAAGCAGCCACCCGCTCGTCGGTCTTGAGCGCGGCGCGGTTGACGATGAGGCGCGCGGAAATCTGCAGGATCACACTGGTTTCAACCAGGCCATTGTCCTTCAGCGTCCGGCCGGTCGACACCAGATCGACGATGCGGCTGGCGAGGCCGAGGCCCGGCGCAAGCTCCATCGCGCCATTGAGTTTCACCACTTCGGCCTGAATGCCCTGGCGCTCATAGTGGCGGCGGGTGAGGCTGGGATATTTGCTGGCGACGCGCAGATGGCTGGCCGAAGTGGTGCCTTTCACGTCCACTGGCTCGGCGACGGACAAACGGCAGTGGCCAATATCGAGATCGACCGGCGCATAGAGATCGGAAAAGTTGAATTCCTCGACCACGTCCGAGCCGACAATCCCCACCGAAGCCGCGCCATGCGCCACGAAAGTCGCGACATCGAAAGCGCGCACGCGGATGATCCGCATTTCGTTGTTCTCGCAGGCGAAAGAAAGCGCGCGCGACTTCTTGTCGTGGAACTCGGCTTCAGGCACCACACCGGCAGCAGCCATCAGCGGCAGCGCCTCGTCGAGAATGCGCCCCTTGGGCACGGCGAAGATCAGCGGGTTGGACATGAGCGGCGCATTAGGCGGCAGGCAGGCAAAGGGCAACTCTTGACCTCTTGTGCGGCGCACAATTTTGGCGCAGCATATCTCGCAGTTGCACAATGAGGAGGTGTGGCAATGGCGGATGCTCAGATAGTGTCTGGATTCTTCCCGGCCTCGGTCAAGGAGGCTTATGCCAATCAGGTCGCCTATTGCCGGGCCAACGATTCGCCCATCACTGCGCGGATTGTCGCCGGGATAGCTGCCCGGTTCGATGACCCGGCTCCCGGCGCTTTCATCGAACAGATCCGCGACTGGCCCGGCGCCTCACCGCTCGGCGATGCCTTGCCGCTGCGCTCGGCGGGTGGCCTTCACGCGCTGCACCTGTCAGGCGCCGCGCCCGAACTGGCGCCAATCTATGCCGATCTGCCGGCAGACGATGCGGCGATCATCGGCGCGGTGGCCCGCCGCCACGAGGCCGAACTGCTCCCTTGGCTCGACGGCCCGCCGCAGACCAATGAGGCAGGGCGATCGGGCGGCTTTGTTGCCGCCATGCTGTGGCTGGCGGGGCAAGGCCTGCCGCCGCGCTTTGAATGCCTTGAGATTGGCTCCAGCGCGGGTATTAACCTGATGATCGACCGCTATCACTATGATCTCGGCGGAGTGCAGGTCGGCCCGGACGACGCGGCCATGCGCTTCGCCCCCGAATGGCGCGGAAGCCCGCCGCCAGGCCAAGCCATCAGTTTCGCATCACTTAAAGGCTGCGATGTCGCGCCGGTCGATCTCACCGATCCCGCGCAGGCCTTGCGGCTGAAGGCCTATATCTGGCCCGAGCACGAGGTGCGCTTCGCCCGGCTTGAGGCAGCGATTGCCGCCGCGACGGCGAAAGCGCCCGATCTGGTGCAGATGAACGCTGCCGATTTCGTCGAACGTGAGCTGGCGCGTCCGCAGGCCCCCGGCACGACGCGGGTTCCGATGCATTCGATCGTCTGGCAGTATGTGCCGAAGGACCAACAGGCGCGGGTGACAGCTGCGATCGAAGCGGCAGGAGCGCGCGCAACGCTAGAGCGTCCGCTCGCCTGGATCGCGCTGGAAGCCAACCGGACCTTGCTCAACCACGGCTTGATGGTGCGCCATTGGCCCGGCGGCGGCGAGGAGACGCTGCTGGCCGCGGCCCACGCGCATGGGGCCTGGCTGGAATGGCTGGCGGGTTAACCCCGGCCCAGAAAATCATCCATCGCCGCATTGACCGCATCCGGCGCCTGCCAAGGCACGAAATGCCCGCAATCCGGCACTTTCACCAGCGTCAGATCGCTCACTATGCCTTCCAGCCCCACCAGATTGCACGGCGGCAGAGCGACATCGTCCATTGCCCAGATCACCAGCGTCGGAATGGCCAGCGGGGGCAGGGCAGGGGGCTGCCAGTCCGCCGGCAGTTCGAAAGGCGCATCCATCGGTGGGATCTGGATCGGGCTGGCGCGATACCAGTTGAGCATGCCGAAGGCCGCGTCGCGGTCCTGCCAGTCGGCCAGCAGCGCATTGCGCTCCGCCGTCTCCATGCCGTTCGAAAGCCGGTCGGCATCGAAGGCCTTCATCAGCATGCCGAGCAGTCCGTGCTCGCGCACCAGCGCCTCGTTCGCGGTGTCGCGAAAGGTCCGCATATACTGGCTCGCCGCGCGCTGCACCGGATCTAGCCACAGCAGCTTCTGAAAAACGCCCGGATGCGGCGCATTGGCGATCACCGCGCGGGAAACGCGCGTGCCTTGCCCCAGTATGGCGACAATCCACGCAATCACTCCGCCCCAGTCATGCCCGACAACGGTGAACTCGCCCACGCCCAAAGCATCCGCCAGCTCAAACACATCGCCCGCCAGCTTGTCAGGCGTATAGGCGCTCACCTCCTGCGGCTTCGACGAGCCGCGATAGCCGCGATGGTCGGCGGCTATGCAGCGGAAGCGATCAGAGAAATGGGCGATCTGGTGGCGCCAGGTGCGGTGACTTTCGGGAAAACCGTGGAGGAAGATCAAGGCAGGCGCATCGCGCGGGCCCTCGTCAAGGTAGTCGAGTTCGATGCCGGAGGCGAGGGTGATGCGTTTCATGGGCGGGATGTTAGGCCGCTGCCAATCTCCCGGCAACTAACTTGGCGGCGCATCCAGATAAGGATGCATCGCCAGAACCTTCGCAATCTCCGCCTCCAGCCGCGCGCGCCATTCCGGACCGAGCCGGGCGAACAGTTCGCGCTGTTTCGCATGAACCATGCGCCGGAAATCAGGTCCCTCGACCCGGTGTGCAAATTCAAAGGCCACGCCCGCACTGAACGCTGAATCCGACAGAATCCGGAACACCATGCCCTCTGCATCCGCCGTGCTCTGCCGCGAGCTTTCCTGCCCGCGCTCGATCCAGATCAGGTGATAACAGTCCCCGTCGATCAGTAGCAGCGGCCCTCCATCGCCTTCCAGCGTCCGGTAGGCGTCATGCACCATCGCGCGGCCGTGCATCTGCGAGAGCAGTTCCGAAAGCCGCGCGGCAAGCATGTCATGGTCCATGGCTGGGCTCTTTACGTCAGCGGTATCAGGCTTCATAGGCCCGGCCGTGTGAGTCGTATCAAATTCCGGCGAAGGCTGCCCGGAATGCCAAGGAGTCGTGGCATGAGCTCACCTGCAAAGAAGACCAGCAAATCCCAGATCTGGGCCAGTGTCGCCCTGCTGTCGCTGCTGATGGCCCCCGCCGTCTTTTTCATCTCGACCGAAAACGGCGACCGTATTGAAGCCCTGCGCAAGGAAGGGCTGGTGACCGAAGCGACTGTGCTGGGCAAGCGCCGGGTTGAAGAGCCCTACACCGACAGCAAAGGGCGCACCAAGACCACCACCACCAGCTACATCGACATGGAATACGACAGCCAGACCAGCCAGACATACCAGGACTGGCTGACGGGCGGCGAAAAGGCCCAGCCCGCAGTGCCCGGTCACGCCATGTCCAGCTATGCATACCGCAGCACCAATGCCGATTATGACGCAGCCAAACCTGGCGACAAATTGCCTGTGGTCATCCACCGCTACGAACGCACCCGCGCTGAACTCGCCAGCTACGTCAAGACCTACAACAACCGGATGATGATGCTGTTCGGTGCCCTGTGCGGCCTGCTCGGCCTCGCCAGCGCCGCCATGGCCTGGCGGACGCGTGCGGGCAAGGCGGAGTAAAGGTTCAGACCGTTTCGGCGGTCTTGAACAGGTGCATTGCTGTCGCCAGTAGGGCAGCGACAAGCAGGGTGTTCGGAAACGCACCATCAGCGTGAACGACAAGTTTCTCGTAGCACCACGAAGCGAGACATGCGGCAGCGGCTAGCAAGTACATGGTCTTCTCCATCCGGTTGTCAGATGGCAAGTTTCGGCGACCAGAGTTATCGTTGATGCAATGAAAAGGGTGAATAGGGATTCACCCTGAGGTCTGGGAAAAGGGTGAGTAGGGATTCACCCTGAGGTTTGGCAAAAGGGTGAATGGGGATTCACCCTGAGCTGCTTCGCCTGCTTTAGCTCAATGTCGCTCAGTCGCGGCGGTCAGCTGCCGGGCAGGATGGCCTGCAGGATCAGCTCGGCGATATCGGCGGGGTAAAGCGGTTCGTGCCAGCCGGAAAGCTCGGCGGGAGCGAACCAGCGGTATTCCTGCATGGCGCGTTGTTCCAACTCGGTGTGGCCGCTGGTGTCGATGCGGGTCTCGCGGGTGCGGTGGGAGAAGAAGTGCTCGATGCCGCGCACCGGCATGCCTTCGTAGACATAGTCGAACTCGCGGGTCACGGCGAGGCACCGCGGTTGGGCGGCGATGCCGGTTTCTTCAAACAGTTCGCGGCTGGCAGCGGACGCAAAGTCCTCGTCCGGCTCGCATTCACCGCCGGGCAGGATCCAGAACGCCGGGAGGTTATCAGGTACATAGCGGAACAGCAGCAGCCGGCCCTGGCCATCGAGCAGCAGCACCCGCGCGGCGCGGCGGATGTGGCGGGGCGGAAGTTCACTCATGCTTGCAAGTCACTAACTGGGCGGCAGTCATTCACCAGGCGCACGGGCCTTGATAGCCAGGGCATGGACGCGTTGGCCTGGAATGTCGCCCAGTGCTGCGTTGACCATGCGCTGGCGCTGAAGGCGCGACGCTCCGGCGAAGGCAGCGCTTTCGATCTCGACGGTGAAATGCGATTCGCCAGTGCCGTCGTCGCCCATGTGGCCGCTGTGGTGCCCCGAGTCGTTGATGACTTCGAGGCTGGTGGGCGCGAACTCTGCGGTGAGCAGCTTCGCGATTTCCTGAGCAAGTGGTCCGTTCATGGCTTCACATCTAGCGCATCCCGCGCCATTTGAAACCTTGTGATGCATGACCGATTCCATGGCCGCCGCGAGGCGAAAGGCCGCCTATGCAACTGGCCGGATTGCGAAGAGCCGGGTGAATTCCGCGCGCCCGGGGTCCAGCCTTCGGGATTCGACGGGCCCGGCTCCTATCGCTGGTTCTGCCTCGAACATGTCCGCGCGTTCAATGCGGGCTATGACTATTTCGCGGGGATGACCTCGGACGAGATCCTGCGCGCCCAATCGCCGCTCCACGGCTGGGAACGCGAAACCCGAGCCTTCAGCCCCACCGCCGGCGTTCATGATACCCCGCGCTGGGCCGATTTCACTGACCCTCTCGAAGCCATTTCAGCGCGAGCGCGCAGCCGGATGAAGGCGGGCGGACTGCGCCAGGATGGACGGGTCGTTTCCCCCGACGAACGCCGAGCGCTGGATGCGCTGGGACTGCCGATAGACGCTGACCGGCGCGCGCTGCGGACCCGCTATTCCGAGCTGGTGCGGCGTTATCACCCCGACCGCAACGGCGGCGACCGCAGCCATGAGGCGCGGTTGCAGGGGGTGGTCGAGGCCTACCAGTTGCTTAGGAAGGCGGTAGCCTTCGGGTGAGTGGCTAGAACTCTTCGGCTATATCCTGCAGCCGGGTCAGCTTCTTCGGCGCCACCGCGCGCCAGCTTCTTGCCAGCCAGTCGCCGATCGCCTCCCAGTCGGTATCGCCAAGATCGAGCCGGATCGCGATCCAGCCGTCGCCGAAATAGGCGGGGCGATAGTAACGCTCGCTGTCCTGATCGATCAGCATGGCCTGCTCGTTGGCGCCGCTGATCTTGACCAGCAGCGCGGTCTTGCCGTCACCGTGGTGGTCCATGCTGACATAGGCGAATTTCTTGCCGCCCACGATGCCGAAGCAGGGCATGCCGTGCGAGGTCACCTCGTCGGCCTCGGGCTGGGCCACGGCCAACGTGCGGACTTGCGTCACCAGCCATTGAGGGTCGCGCGTCTGGCTGACCAGTGCGGCGACGCAGCGGCTGTAGAGCTGGTGTTCGGCGATAAGCACCCGCGCGGCGAGGGTGTCGGCATTGTCGCCGGGCAGAACTGCGACTGCGGTCTGGCCAAGCACCGGGCCATCGTCGAGTTTTGCAGTGACCAGATGGACGGTGCAACCGGCCTGCGCGTCGCCCGCTTCCAGCGCGCGTTCGTGGGTGTGGAGCCCCGGGTATTTCGGCAGCAGCGAGGGGTGGATGTTGAGCATCCGGCCTTCCCAGCGCGCCACAAAGCCCGAGGTGAGGATCCGCATGTAACCGGCCAGCGCGACATATTCAGCGCCGCTGCTGCGGATGGCCGCGTCCATCGCCATGTCATGATCCTCGCGCGCCATGCCCTTGTGGGGGAGGACAAAAGTGGGGACATGTTCAGCTTCGGCGAGCTTCAAGCCGCCAGCATCAGCCTTGTTGCTGGCGACAAGGACGATCTCGTAAGGGCAATCTTCGGCGCGCGAGGCATAGAGCAGGGCCGCCATATTGGTGCCACTGCCCGAAATGAGCACGGCGACAGGAGCGCGGCTAGGCAAAGTGCGTTGCCTTCCAAGCCTCCCGCGCGCTCCATGCTTCGG
Organism: Sphingomonadaceae bacterium; assembly: GCA_947473355.1. Taxonomy (GTDB): domain Bacteria; phylum Pseudomonadota; class Alphaproteobacteria; order Sphingomonadales; family Sphingomonadaceae; genus Novosphingobium. The sequence goes on from CANJCQ010000025.1 coordinate 43,221, forward strand.
CGCTGCCCGACACGGTGCAACCGCGTTCCCCCGGCTCGACCCGGCCGATGGTAAAAACCGTCTCCCCCGCAGCTGCAATATCGCGCGCCACGCCGCCTGCATCGTCCGGCGACACCGCCAGCACCATGCCCACGCCGCAATTGAAAGTCCGCGCCATTTCGCCCGGCTCGATATGGCCCTGCGCCTGCAGGAAAGCCATCAGCCGAGGCTGCTCCCAGCTGTCGGCGTTGATATGCGCGTGGAGCCCCTTGGGCAGCACCCGCGGCACATTTTCCAGGAGGCCGCCGCCAGTGATGTGGGCGAGGGCATGCACGCGGCCCGAGCGGATCACCGGCAGCAATGACTTCACATAGATCCGCGTCGGCTCGATCAGGTGGTCGATCAGCAGGCGATCGGGATCGAAGATCGCCGGGCGATTCATTCGCCAGCCAAGGTCATCGGCCAGCCGCCGCACCAGCGAATAGCCGTTGGAATGAACGCCCGAGCTGGCCACACCCAGCAACACATCGCCAGCCGCCACCCGGTCGCCGGTCAACTGCTGCCCCCGCTCGACCGCGCCGACGCAGAATCCGGCAAGGTCATAGTCGCTGCCGGCATAAATCCCCGGCATTTCCGCCGTCTCGCCGCCGATCAGCGCGCAGCCGGCCAGTTTGCAGCCCTGGGCAATCCCGGCGACGACTCGCACCGCATCCTCGGGCATCAGCTTGCCGGTGGCGTAATAGTCGAGGAAAAACAGCGGCTCGGCGCCCTGCACGATGAGATCGTTGACGCACATCGCCACCAGATCCTCGCCGATGCGGTCGTGCCGGTCGTGATCGATCGCCAATTTGACCTTGGTACCCACGCCATCGTTGGCCGCGACCAGCAAGGGGTCGGCATAACCCGCCGCGCGCAGATCAAAGAAGCCGCCAAAGCCGCCCAGTTCCGCGTCTGCGCCGGGCCGGGCGGTCGATTTGGCGAGCGGGCCGATGGCCTTGACCAGTGCGTTTCCGGCGGCGATCGAGACGCCAGCGGCCTCGTAGCTATAGGCTTTGGGAGGAGGATTGTTCGACATTCCCCGCCGCCTATCCTTTTCGTGCTTGGAATTCCACGGCTGTTTCGGCAAAAGGCCCTCTGTTTTCCCCCATGACAGTTGCAACCATTCCATCATACCTGCGCCAATGGCGCCCCGGCCTCGCCGCTCAGCTTCTGATCGGGCTTTCGCTGGCGCTCGCTCTGGCACTTGCCATGATTGGCCCCGACCGGCTGATCGCGCAAATCGAAGGCGATCGCGGGATCATTCCGGTTGCCACCTCAAGCGACATCCAGATTGGCGGCATCGAGGTCGAGACCACCGGCAAGGATGCCAATGAAGCCCGGCAGAATGGCTGGAAACTGGCCCAGCGCCTCGGCTGGCAGATGCTCAAGGGGCCGTCGATGAGCGATGGCCAGATCGAAAGCATGGTCGCTGCCATAGTCATCGAACACGAACAGATCGGCCCGCACCGCTATGTTGCCAAACTCGGCGTGGTGTTCGATCGCGAGAAGGCGGGGCAATTTCTGGTCAGCAATCAGGGCGGCAATGGCGTTACCCATTCGGCGCCGATGCTGGTGATCCCGGTGCTCTATTCAGGCGGAGTGGCGCAGACTTTCGAAGTGCGCAGTGCCTGGCAAAAGGCATGGGCGGAGGCGCGCGCTGGCAATACAGCCATCGATTATGTCCGGCCAACGGGCGCGGGCGGCGATTCGCTGATTCTCACTGGGGGCCAGCCCGGTCGGCGCAGCCGCCTGTGGTGGCGCACTGTGCTGAGCCAGTTTGGCGCTTCCGATGTGCTTTCGCCAGTCGCCCGGCTGGAACGGCAATGGCCGGGCGGGCCGGTGCGGGGCATGTTCACTGCGCGCTATGGCCCGGATAACACCTTTCTCGAGAGCTTTTCGCTGACCGCCAACGACGAGAACGGCGTTCCGGCCATGCTCAACCAGGCCATCGAACGGCTCGACCGGATTTACAGCCAGGCGCTGGCCCAGGGGCTGCTGCGGCCCGATCCGACGCTCTATTCCGATCAGCAGACGATGGATGCGGCCCTTTCGGCACTGGTCGCGGCGACCCAGCCCAAGGCAGTCGCCAGCGATGCGGCGACAGATACGGCTAGCGGAACCACTCCCGAAGCCGGGGCCAGCGAAGCGCCGCCACGCGAAGCCGCAGTCAGCAGCTATACCGTGCAATTCGCTTCGCCCGATGCCCAGGCAGTCGACGCGGCGCTCGGCGCGGTGCGCGGTGCGGCAGGCGTCAAGGGCGCGGCAACATCGAGCATTGCGATAGGCGGCACGTCAGTGATGCGGGTGAGCTTTGCTGGCGAACTGGGCGAGCTGGCGGCAGCGCTGCGCGCGCGCGGCTTCTCGGTCACGGTGGGCAGCAATTCGCTGAGCATCAGGCGCTAACCTGTGAGCCAGATAGCATTGCCTCTTGCCCTCGCCGGGAGCGCGGGCCCGTCGCGAATCGTCACAGGCAATGCCAACGCTGCCGTGATCGAGGCCTTCGCCAGTCCCGAGGCGTGGCCCTTCCGCACCGCTGTGCTCAGCGGTCCGCCGCGTTCCGGCAAATCTCTGCTCGCCCGCTGGTTTGCCGAGAGCGGAAAAGGCGAGACTATCGACGATGCCAATGCGGCCAGCGAAACCGAACTGTTCCACCGCTGGAACCGCGCACAGGAGAGCGGCACGCCGCTGCTGCTGGTAAACAATTGCGCGGATGGTGCCGGGGAAGGGGCCTGGAAGATTGCGCTGCCCGATCTTGCCTCACGCATTGGCGCTGCGCTGCACCTTGAAGTGGGCGCTCCCGACGATGCGATGCTGGCCGAGCTGATCGCGCTCCATGCCGAGCTGCGAGGGCTGGTGCTGGATGCAACTGCCGCTGCCTATCTTGTCCCGCGCTGCCAGCGTAGCCACCTGGGCGTCGAGCGGCTTGTCGCGGAAATCGACCGGCTTAGTCTGGAACGCAAGGCGCCGCCGACCATGGCGATCTGGCGCGATGCGCTGGAGTCAATTAACGGAGCTGAGCAACCGCGCTTGCTTTAGGACACGATTGGTGGGAAAATCAGCACCATGTTTGGGCAACTGACCGCATATCTGGATTCCATCGTCGCGCGCGATCCCGCGCCGCGTTCGCGCTGGGAAGTCCTGCTCTATCCGGGGCTGTGGGCGGTCGGCTGGCACCGGGTGGCGCACTGGCTGTTCAATGCGCGGCTCTATTTTCTCGCCCGCATGGTCAACCACCTGTCGCGCTTCCTGACCGGCAATGACATTCACCCAGGCGCGACGATCGGCAAGCACCTGTTTATCGATCATGGCTGGGTGGTGATCGGCGAGACCGCCGAGATCCATGACAATGTCACGATCTATTCGTGCGTTACGCTGGGCGGCACCAATCCGACCAATGGCGTTGGCGGCAAACGCCACCCGACCCTGTCAGACAATGTCATCGTCGGCGCAGGCGCGCAGATCCTGGGGCCTATCGTGGTCGGCAAGCGCGGCCGGGTTGGCGCCAATGCTGTAGTGACTGATGATGTGCCCGAAGGGGCGACGATGGTCGGGGTCAAGGCGCGCTCGACTCTGGTTCCGGCGGAAACCTACCAGAAGGACTTCATGCCTTATGGCACGCCGTGCTCGGACAAGTTCGATCCGGCGACGCAGAAGCTGGAACTGCTCCAGTGCGAAATGGACGTGATGCAGAAGCGCCTGGCGCAGCTGCTTGAGGAACGCGATGCGGCAGCGGCCAAAGCTCCAGCAGCCCGCAAGCGCGGAGGGACCAAGTCGGCTTGAGCGCGACGATTACGCCTTTCCCGACTCCCGCTGCGCGGCCCTCGCAGGTCGGCTTTGAACGCCCCGAACTGCAACGCATTCTCGATCTCTACGGCCGCATGGTCGCTGCTGGAGAATGGCGCGACTATGCCATGGATTTTGATCGCGAAGCCGCCTGTTTCAGCGCCTTCCGCCGCGCAGCCGAGCGCCCGCAAGCGCGCATCGAAAAACGCCCGGCCCTGCGCGGCAAGCAGGGCATGTGGACCCTGTTCGGCGAAGGCGGACAAGTGCTCAAGCGCGGGCATGAGCTGGCGGGGGTGTTGTTTGTGCTGGAGCGGCGATTGTTGAAGGTGGTGGTTGGGTGAAGCAGCAATCCCAACTCCCCATATCTATTAATTTTTTCTCGTTCAGTCATGCTAGCGATGTTCGCCAATGAGTGAGGCAGCAACCATTTATTGCGACTGCATGGAAGACGTTAAGAAGCGCCTAGCCCGCCTTATTCATCAGGGGGTGCCTGAAGGGTTGGCAGGAGTAGCGTAAGGTTCTGTTCTGAAGTAGGAAATTGGTTGTCGAAGCCATCTCCTGTTCGGGACATAAAATGCCACAAGCCACACCTGCCGAGGGCAACGATAGCG
>CANJCQ010000026.1 GCA_947473355.1 Sphingomonadaceae bacterium
CGCCTCAATGCAGGGCCGTCAAAATCATCACGCAAGCCAATCGCTGAACCCATGATCGCGCCCTCCAAAGCACAACCTCATAGATTCAGACTTTCAGCCGACAGGGAATCCCCCCATGTGAGTCACCCACAGCGCAGTTTGGTATAAGGAGAAACCCCGACGAGAGTCGCGGTGCAAGGGGACAGTGGGTGTCAGTATTATCCAAGTGGGCCAAATACGGTGTGTTGGCCATGATCGCTGCCGATGCCGTGGGCATCATGGTGGTTCACAACCGGCTCAATCAGCCCGTGGCCAATGTGCCTTCGCTTTCCGATGATATGCCCCTGGCAGTGGTCGAGACGCCGCTGCCCCTGCCCAAGGATGCGATCACCAGTGTGGCGTCGGCCAATGATAACCTGCAGGTTACCGATACGGTCGCCCAGATGGATATCCAGTCGCTGCCTGCCGTTTCCCGCATCGATCCCCTGCCTGCGCCGATGACTGTCGAGCCGCTGGCGCTCGAAATGCCGAAAGCATCGCCCCGGGTTGCGCGGCAAATGCAAGCGGCTCTGCGCGCGCCGGTTATCCCGACAGTGCGGATCGCGGAACTTCGCCCGACTCGCAAGTCGACACGGACGTTTACGACAGCCTTTACGAACGACATTGCAGTTGCTCCGCAAGTAGCCGGTACTGAAGCCGATGTTGACTTCTCCAGGGTTCGTGCGGCGCGCGAATCGGCTCAGCAGTCCGGCGAGACCTATGATGCCACCCAGCTTGATCAATCATCTTCGACCACGGAAAACATCGAAGCGCCGATTGAAGCGCAGTCGGCCGTTCCTGTCCCCGAATTTGGCGGCACGAGCGAAGCGCAGCAGCTTCAGCTTGACCTGCCGGCTCCAGCCGCACCGGAGGCAAGGGCCTCCACTGCTGACGAAATTCCGGCCAGCTAAGCAGGCGATTACCAGAAGCGATTTGAGGACCTGGGCCGCAACGCGCCGGGCCTGAAGAGCTGTACCCAGATCAGGGCAGGGCGATGACGTTTCGCGCAAGCGTCTTGAATCGCTCGCCATTTTCCTGACAAACGGTGATGGTGACATGGCCGGTCTTGCTGGTCTTGCAATCCTGAACCACGCCGCTCTTGCCCTTGTGGGTACCGGCAATGACTGTGCAGGTGTCGCCGTTCTTCACAGATGCGGGCATCGTCGTCTATTTATCCGGCCAGCGCAGCTCGCACCGCAGCAACCGCATCAGCAGCTTGTCCGCCATCCGGTCCGCCGCCCTGCGCCATGTCGGGCCGCCCGCCGCCGCCCTTGCCGCCCAGCGCCTCGACCCCGATCTTGACCAGATCGACTGCGCTGAACCGGGAAACAAGATCGTCAGTAACGGCTACAGCAAAGGCAGCGCGGCCGAGGTTGACCGCGCAAATCGCGGCGATGCCTGAGCCCATGCGCTGCTTGGCGCTATCGAGCAGCCCCCGCAGGTCCTTGGCGTCGAGGCCATCAATGACCTGGCCGGAGAATGTCACTCCGCCGATATCTTCATCAGCTGTTTCAGCTGCACCGCCACCGCCGCCAAGCGCCAGCGCCTTTTTGGCATCGGCCAGTTCGCGTTCGAGCTTCTTGCGCTCGTCGAGCAATGCCGCGACGCGCGCCTCGACTTCATCGGGCGTGGTGCGCAGGATTGAGGCAGTGGCTTTGAGCGACTCTTCGCGACCGATCAGCCAGGCCCGCGCGCCTTCGCCGGTCAATGCTTCGATGCGGCGGACGCCCGAGCTGACCGCGCCTTCCGAGACGATGCGGAACACACCGATATCGCCCAGCGCGCGAACATGCGTTCCGCCGCACAGTTCGACTGAATATGGCTTCTCTTTGACCCGGCCCATCGAGAGCACGCGCACTTCGTCGCCATATTTCTCGCCGAACAGCGCCATGGCGCCGGCCTCGATCGCGTCGTCAGGCGACATCAGGCGAGTGACGACCGGATCGTTGGCGCGGATTTCGGCGTTCACTTCGACTTCGACCGTGGCGATGTCCTCTGCCGTCAGTGCCACAGGCTGCGAAAAGTCGAAACGCAGCCGGTCTGCCGCCACAGCCGAACCCTTCTGGCTGACATGCGCGCCGAGCCGATTGCGCAGTGCAGCGTGGAGCAGGTGGGTGGCGGAATGGTTGGCGCGGATTGCGTCGCGGCGGCTGTTGTCGACAGCGAGATGTACGGCGTCGCCGACCGTGATCGTGCCGGTCTCGACCAGAGCCTGATGCGCATGCAGCCGGCCTAGCGGCTTGGCGGTGTCGGAAACAGCTAGCCGCAAGCCTTCGCTGCCGCTGATAACGCCGCTATCGCCTGCCTGGCCGCCGCTTTCGCCATAGAACGGCGTCTGGTTGGTCAAGACCACGACTTCGTCGCCCGCCGAGGCGCTGGCGACTTCCGCCCCGCCCTTGACCAGCGCAACCACCCGGCCTTCGCCGCTGGTCGAGCTATAGCCAGTGAACTCGCTGGCCCCTTCGCGCTCGGCGATATCGAACCAGACTTCGCTGTCGGCGGCCTGCCCCGAGCCCTTCCAGGCAGCGCGGGCGGCAGCTTTCTGGCGGGCCATGGCGGCATCGAAGCCCTCCTTGTCGACGCCGATGCCGCGCGCGCGCAGTGCGTCTTCGGTCAGGTCATAGGGGAAGCCGAAGGTGTCATAGAGTTTGAAGGCCGTCTCGCCCGGCAGTTCGCCGCCGGTGTCGAGCTCTGCGGTCGCCTCATCGAGCAGCTTCAAACCATTGTGCAAGGTCCGCCGGAACTGCACTTCCTCGCGCTCGAGCGTTTCCTCGATCAGCGCGCGGGCGCGGGAGAGTTCAGGATAAGCCGCGCCCATCTCGGTGACCAGCGCGCCGACCAGTCGGTGCATCAGGGGATCCTGGGCGCCCAGCAGATGGGCATGGCGCATGGCGCGGCGCATGATGCGGCGCAGCACATAGCCGCGACCCTCGTTCGAGGGCAGCACACCGTCGGCCAGCAGGAACGAGGTCGAGCGCAAGTGATCCGCGATGACCCGGTGGCTGGCGCGGTTGTCGCCTTCTGCCGCAATCCCGGTCAGATGCTCGGATGCGTCGATCAGCGCCTTGAAGGTGTCGATGTCATAGTTGTCGTGGACGCCCTGCATGACAGCGGCAACGCGCTCCAGCCCCATGCCTGTATCGATGCTGGGTTTGGGCAGGTTTGTCCGGCTGCCGTCGGCGGCCTGCTCGAACTGCATGAAGACGAGATTCCAGATCTCGATGAAGCGGTCGCCATCCTCGTCCGGGCTGCCGGGAGGGCCGCCGAAGATGTGGTCGCCGTGATCGTAAAAGATTTCGCTGCAGGGGCCGCAGGGGCCGGTATCGCCCATCGACCAGAAATTGTCCGAGGTCGGAATGCGGATGATGCGACTTTCGGGAAGACCAGCGATCTTGCGCCACAGGTCAAACGCTTCGTCGTCGGTGTGATAGACAGTGGCGGTCAGTTTGTCGGGTGAAAGGCCCCATTCCTTGGTCAGCAGCGTCCAGGCGTGAGTGATCGCCTGTTCCTTGAAATAGTCGCCGAACGAGAAGTTGCCGAGCATCTCGAAGAAGGTGTGATGCCGCGCGGTGTAGCCGACGTTATCCAGATCGTTGTGCTTGCCGCCGGCGCGCACGCATTTCTGGCTGGAAGCGGCGCGCGGCGTGGCGCGGGTTTCGAGCCCGGTGAACACATTCTTGAACGGCACCATGCCCGCGTTGACGAACATCAGCGTCGGATCATTATAGGGCACCAGCGGCGCCGAAGGCACCGCCTCGTGGCCGGCGCTCTCGAAATAACCCAGGAAGGAGTGACGGATATCGTTGGTCGAGGTCATAAGGCGAGGCGATAAGGCAGAGCCGCGATGGCGGCAAGCATATGAACCAAGTTTCTGCTCGGCGCGCGCTGCGCGGGGCAGAATCTTTGATTGCCCCGGACCAGAAAACCCGGCAACTTGCGGCAAAACCTGAGCAATCGGAGAGGAACTGCCATGTCGATCCGCCGTTACTGGCCTGCGGGCCTTGCCGCCGTGGCGCTTGCTGCGCTGCCTTTTGCCGTGCGGGCGCAGGCTGGCGCGTCTGCCGCGCCGCAAGCTGCGGCTTCAGGCGTGGCAGGCTGGGGCGAATTCGCCGAGTCTTTGCGCACTCTGCCAGACCGGATGCTGGCCAAGCTGCCGGTTTCGATGCGCAGCGATCCGCAAGTGCAGCAGGAAATTGCCCGGCTGGCGCTCGAGGCGCTCACTACTTCCACCATCGAAGCGATCGGAGGCGATGGCGATGCGCCGGTGTTCCTGCCGTCGATCGGGCAAGTGATCAATGTCGGCCAGCCCAACGCCGATACGATCTACCGCACAGCGACGATTACCCCGGGTGCCTCCTATCGTCTGCGAGGACGTCGCGGCTCGCTGCGGCTGGCGGTGGTGGCTCAAGTGGTGCCGCAGGGCAGCGCGGGGGCCGGATCGCGCGCCCATTTGCATCTCTCCGATCTCAAGACCGATGCCGAGGGCCGCTATGACGTGCTGCTCAGCGCGACCCGGCCCGCAGGCTATACCGGCGACTGGTGGGAGCTAAACCCCAATGCCACCCGGCTGATGCTGCGCATGGTCAGTGCCGACTGGGGCAAGGAAGCCGAGCCGACCTTTGCCATTGAGCGCACCGACAAGCCCGCCGGCCGACCCCGCGCAGCCGCCGCGACGCTGGAACAGCGCCTGCGCGCGCTGCCCCGGGCGATCGATTTCATCGGGCTGATGTTCGTCGATCATGTCGAGGAGTTGAAGACCCAGGGCTTTGTCAACAAGCTCAAGGTGTTCGATGTGCCGTTCGGTGCCTTGGCGGGGCAGTTCTATTACGAAGGCGTCTATGATCTGAAGGATGACGAGGCGCTGATCATCGAATCGCCGGTCCCCGCCAAGTGCGATTACCGCTCGCTGATCCTGACCAACGAGATCTACGAGACCACCGACTGGATCAACAACCACGCCAGCCTCAATGACACTCAGGCCAAACCGGACAGCGACGGAAAGCTTCGCATCGTCGTCTCGGCCAAAGATCCCGGCATCGCCAACTGGATGGATACTTCGGGCTATCCGATTGGCATGATCCAGGGCCGCTGGACCGGTTGCGACAGCCAGCCGATCCCGGAAGTGCGCAAGGTCAAGGTCAAGGACGTGCCCGGCTTGCTGCCCAAGGATACGCCCCGGGTCAGTGCCGAACAGCGCCAGACCATTATTCGCGAGCGGCGGCGGGCGCTGATGGAGCGACCTTACTGGTAAGAAATTCCTCCCCCATCGGGGGAGGTGGCATGAGCGGAGCGAATGCCGGAGGGGGCCAGTGCGCGGGGGCTGCGCTTCGACGCCCCCCCTCCGTCAGCCCTTGCAGGGCTGCCACCTCCCCCGGAAGGGGAGGATTGTATCATTTATCTGGTTCTAAAGCCCCAGTTCCTTGATCGGCCCGTCGAAATTGCCGCCCAGCTCATGGATTGCCGTGGCCAGTTGCTCCTGCGGCCGCCCGGCGAGATAGCCGTCGATGATCTGGTGATAGTTCGAGATCAGACCCTCGGTGGTTGTGGACAGGCGCATGAATTCAAAGCCGGTGGCGTGGAGGCCCTTTTGCTGGATCGGGATGTTCGAATAGTCCTGCCGGGGGATCGGCGGAAAGAGGGCTGAATCGAAGGGAAGCATGGTCGGCTCCAGCGGCGGCGAATAGTCTGCATCTTCGGGATACATGGTCAGCGACCAGATCTCGAACAGGCATGATTCCGGCCCGAGCGGGCGGATGCGGTAGCTGGACATCGAGCTGAACACCGGCAGCACGAACCAGTGCGGGAACAAGAACTCCACCGCATTGACCGGATCTGACACCGCCACTTTGTTGAGATCGGGGATCGGCTCGCCCTTGGCGCGCAGTTCATCGACAATTTTCTTCTGCACCATGCCAAACCAGGTCGCCGTTGCCAGGCCCGGGTCTTCAGGCAGCTCGGCGTCCAGCAGACTGCGCATGACCTCTATTTCCTTGGGATGGACCATGCCGGCCATGCCAATGCTGAGCTCCTCCATTCCGCGGAACTGGGCATCGATCACTTGCCGGGTCGTCACCCCGTCCCTGAAGTTCTTGCGCGACCTGTCGGCGCTGGTGCCTTCAAGGCCGCTGTCCGCTTCGTACATGTCGTGCAATGCGTCGCGGCGGGCTACGCTCAGCTGGGGATGGGTGGTCATCACGTGATAGCCTTCCATGAAGGCTTCCATCGCGATCTTCCAGTTGGCGGGCAGCACGGTGCCATACCACCATTCCATCTTGAGATCGCCGATCCCGTGGGCATCGAGCCGGTCGGCGACGGGGCCAAGCGTTTCGCGCACAGGCGGCGCATCGTTATCGTGGTTGATCCATGCGCAACCCGCCCAGGTCTCGACGCGGCAGGGCACGAGATTGACATCGTCAGGATCAAGCTGGCGTTCGGAAAAGATGTGCTTGCCATAGACCAGCGTATTTTCGCCATCGATGTTCCAGCGCCAGCCGTGGAACGGGCAGATGAAACCGGTGTGCGCGCAATTGCCCGAGGCGACCTTGCCTTCGTCGTTGCCATAGCCGCCAGCGATCGGCACGCCGCGGTGGCGGCAGGCGTTGTGGAATGCCTTGACCCCGCTCGAAGTGCGCACGACGAGCACCGCCCTGCCGGCGTTGGAATATTCCACCCAGTCACCCACATCGGGAATCTGCTCGAGCCGGCAAGCCATCTGCCAGACATGCGGCCACAGGTGCTCCAGCTCGAGCTTGTAGAACTCCTCGTCGAAATAGCGCCGGACCGGAATCCGCTCGGGATCATCAATCGGGAAAGGCACGGCACGCAGGCCCCCATCGGCACTCTTCAGCATTGGCTTGTCTCGCTCAACCTAGAATTCGAGGTCCTTGATCACCCCGTCAAAATTGCCCGCCAGCATCTGGTTTGCCTTTGCCAGCTTTTCCGCCGGAACGCCGGCAAGATAGCCATCGAGCAGGCGGTGGAAATTGCTGACCATGCCTTCGACATCCTTCGACAGCCGCATGTATTCAAAGCCCTTGGCATGCAGCCCGATCTGGTTGAGCGGGATGTTCGAATAGTCCTGCCGGGGGATCGGCGGGAACTTCTCGCTGTCATAGGGCAGCATGGTCGGTTCCATGGGCACTTCGTGATCGGTGTCTTCGGGATAGGTGGTCAGCGACCACAGCTCGAAGAAGCAGCTCTCCGGCCCCAGCGGGCGGATGCGATAGGCCGAGAAGCTGCTGAAATAGGGCAGCAGGAAATAGTGCGGGAACAGGAACTCGACCGCGTTAACCGGATCGGTCTGGCACACGGTGTTGAGATCGGGCACCGGCTCGCCGCGCGCCTGCAGCTGCTTGGTGATCTGGTCCTGGACAATGCCCAGCCACATCATAATCGCCATGTTCTTGTCTTCGGGAAACTCGACGCCAAGATTGTCGACATCGGCAAGGCCGCGCGCGATTTCCAGCTCCTTCTTGTGGAGCATGCCGTCCATGCCGTCGCTCAGCCGCAGCATCGATTCGAGCTGATCGTCGACATTCTCGCGCAGGCTCTTGTTCTGGTCGACCAGTTCGATTTGGTCCTTGCGCGGGACCTTGTACATGCCGTCATAGAGCTGGGGCACCACCGCCTGCAGCTGCGGATGGGTGGTCATCACGTGATAGCCTTCCATGAAGGCTTCCATCGCGATCTTCCAGTTGGCAGGCAGAACCGTGCCGACCCACCATTCGGCTTTCAGCTTGTGAACATTGTGCGCTTCGAGCCGATCAAGCAGCGGACCGATGGAATCGCGCAAGGAGGGCGCGTCGTCATCGAAATTGATCCAGGCGCAGCCGATCGATGTCTCGACCCGGCAGGGGATCAGATTGATGTCATCGGACCCAAGCTGGCGGTCGGAGAACAGGTGCTTGCCATAGACGAAGGTGTTCTTGCCATCCATGTCATAGCGCCAGCCATGGAACGGGCAGACGAAGCCGACAGCCTTGCAGTTGCCATGATCGTTGCCTTTGCCGCCAGCAATCGGCACGCCGCGATGGCGGCAGGAGTTGAAGAACGCCTTCACACCTGAATCGGTATTTACGATGATAACCGACTGGCCGACATTCTGGTATTCTACCCAGTCGCCGACTTCCGGGATACGGTCGAGCCGGGTCGCCATCTGCCAGGAATGCGGCCATACATGATCGAGCTCGGCCTGATAGAATTCCGTATCATAATAGCGCGGCGCCGGAATGCGCTCGGGATCATCAACGGGGAACGGCACGGCACGCAGGCCGCCATCGGCACTCTTCAGCACTTTATCACCTCTCGGATTCGTCGGACTTGTTTTGCTGAACATATGTACAGAGCCGGGGCCGCTGCGCAATGCCCGAATTGGCAGGGCGTTTGGGGGGCTTTGGGAGACGAAGGGCCTCAGTGCCTCCCATCACTCACTGGCCAATGATATCGGCGAGTGAATGTTTCGCGAACTCTGCGCGGAAGGCCATCGATGCGCGGTCCAGCACTGAAGGCAGAGCGCAGCCCTGAACAAGCACACATGAGGTGCAATCGACCAGAGGGCACGGCGGCTCCATGGCTTCGATCACGTCGCCCAGATTTATGTCGCGAGGATCGCGGCCCAGTCTGATTCCGCCGCCCCGGCCACGCACCGTCTCGGTGAAGCCGGCATGGGTCAGGTCATTGGCGATCTTCATCAGATGCGTGCGGGAAATCCTTTGCGCCTCGGCGATTTGAGCAATCTGCGCGCGACTGCTCTCAATCCCGGCGAGGTGAATGAGCAGGCGCAGCGCGTAATCCGCCCGGCGGGTCAGCTGCAACATGGCTTCGCATTACCTCCTTCCGCTTGGCACCGCAGGCATGGAACCAACGGTATTAAGGTCATTTGATGCAAATCAAATTCATCTTTTGCGCCCGGCTATAAGTGGAATTCATCATTCATCTTTGCCCCACTCATCTTTGAAAAGGAGAATTCCATGTATTGCGTCCAGTGCGAACAATCGAACAAGGGCGGCTGCGCCGTCAAGATCGGATCCTGCGGCAAGACTGCTGACGTTGCCGATATGCAGGACGTTCTGCTGCGCGTGATGCTGGGCGTATCCGCCTATGCCAGCCGCGCCGCCAAGGCCGGGGAGCGCGATGCCGCCATCGACGCCTTCACGCCCTATGCCTGGTTCACGACGCTGACCAACGTCAATTTCGACGCGACCCGCTTCACCGCGTTGATCGCCGAGGCGCTCGCCATGCGCGCCAAGGCCAAGGCCCTTGCTCAAGGCGCCGGAGCTGACCTTTCCGATCTGCCCGAGCCTGCCACCTGGAATCCGGGCACAACCGCCTCGGAACTCGCCGCCGCCGCGCCTTTCGCCGCCATCCAGCGCTTCATGGATCGTGACGGGCCCTCGGTGGTCGGCCTGCGCAATCTTGCGCTCTATGGCCTCAAAGGCGCGGCCGCCTACAGCGAGCACGCCCGCGTGCTCGGCACCGAGGAAGCAGAGGTCAGCGCCGAATTCCACCGCATTTCCGCTTTCCTAGCCTCCGACCCAACCGACCTGGGCGCGCTGGTCGCCGAATCGCTGGCCGTCGGCGCGCTCAACCTCAAGGTGATGGAACTGCTCGATGCCGCCAACACCGGGCGCTTTGGCCATCCCGAGGTGACTCTTGTGCGCATGACCCCCAAGGCCGGGAAGTGCCTGCTGGTGTCGGGCCACGATCTTGGCGATCTCGAGACGATTCTCAAGCAGTCCGCCGGCAAGGGCGTAAACGTCTATACCCACGGCGAACTGCTGCCCGGATGCACCTATCCCACGCTCAAGGCCTACCCGCACCTGATCGGCAATTATGGCGGCGCCTGGCAAGACCAGCAGAGCGACTTCGACGCTTTTCCCGGAGCCATCGTCATGACCTCCAATTGCCTGATCAACCCGGAGATCAAGGGCTATGCCGACCGCCTGTTCACGGCTGGCCCGGTGGGCTGGGAAGGCATACCCCACATCGCCGACCATGATTTCTCGCCGGCGATCGATTGCGCGCTGGCCCAGCCGGGCTTTGCGGCAGACGCGCCCGAGGAGACCATCCCCGCAGGCTTTGCGCGTAACACGGTGATGGGCGTGGCCGATACGCTGCTCGGCATGATCGGCAAGGGCGAAGTCAAGAACATGTTCCTGATCGGCGGCTGCGACGGCGCCCGGCCGGGGCGGAACTACTTTCACGATCTCGCCTTGGCCACGCCAAAGGACAGCCTGGTGCTGACGCTGGGCTGCGGCAAATTCCGCTTCAACCGCGAGGACATGGGCGACATCAACGGCATTCCGCGCGTGCTCGATGTCGGCCAGTGCAACGATGCCTATTCGGCGATCCAGATCGCCACGGCCGTCGCCGGTGCGCTAGGCTGCGGGGTCAATGACCTGCCGCTGCACTATGCGATCAGCTGGTTCGAGCAGAAGGCAACTGCGGTGCTGCTGAGCATGCTGCACCTCGGCATCCGCAAGATCCACCTCGGCCCGACGCTGCCCCAGTTCCTGACACCCGAAGTTCTGGGCGTGCTGGTAGAGAACTTCGACATCCGCCCAACCGGCGATGTGCAGCACGATCTCGCCCGGATGCTTGAAGCAGCCTGACGACAAGCAATCCCCTTGCGCATACACCATGCTGCGCAAGGCGGCTTGGCCTCGTCACACGCAACCCTCATCGCGTGTGACGAGGCCAATTTTTGACTGCTGCAAATGGCTGCACGCGCGAACCAGCGCAATGCATCCGGCACGCCAAGACAGGTGCGATGCGCCGGTTCAGGGCTTGCGGTGACAGTGATGGACTGCACCCTGTTCCGCCAGACTGCCTTCATAGCTAATTCTGCCCTGGCGCGCCTGCGCCTGCCTCACATCTCCTGCATGGCTCTGAACACCGGCAAGTCATTGGGCACCTGTTCCCAGTAGCCAAGGCGTGCCAGGCTGACCCGTTGCAGGGTTCGTGGTGCCTCGCCGAAGGCAGAGCGGGCGTGTTGCACCGCGAGATTGTCCCAGACAATGAGGTCGCCCGGTTGCCAGTAGTGTTCGTAGATTTCGCCGGGTGCATAAAGATAGCCGAACAGCTCTTCAAGCAGTGCGTCGCTTTCCGCCAGGCCAAGCGTGGTGAACTGCGCGGTCATGTCCATGTTGACGAAGAGATAGGGGCGCCCGGTGCCTTGCTGGCGGCCCATGACGGGGTGGACGCAGCAGGGATCCTCTGGCTCAAGATCAGCGAGCGTGGTGCGGCGGCCCAGCATGCGGCCGCGCACATGCAATGCCTTGAGCTGTTCCAGCCTTTGCTGGAGCGCGGGAGGCAGGCGTTCCCAGGCGCGTAGCGCACTGGCGAAGCAGGTCGGCGGCGCGCCCTGGCTGGCGACGTCGATCGCATAGAGCGAGCCGCCAATGTAGGGCGCCGGGACATAGGGAATATCGTTGTGGAACAATAGCTCGGCATTGCCGAGCAGGCCACCATCGACCACGTTAGAGACGATGAAATTGTCGATGGCATCGCGCTGCACCGGGCCGAAGATTTCGCAGGCATCCATCTGCCGCGTCTTGTCGAGCTGCTGGCCCCGAAACAGGATCAGCCCGTCGCGCTGCCAGATGCGTGTCAGAGCTTCGCGGGTCGGCGCGTCCAGTTGCGCGCCGAGATCGACTCTGACTTCCCAGCCAAACGGGGCACCCGGAATGGCGCGCTCCCCGGTCAGGGCGTGGTCGTCCATGTCAGCGGCCATGGTTGCAGTTCCTCTCTGCCTGCCCTCCCGCGCTGCTTTGCTGCAGTCGCCGGGCGTGCCGACAATAGGCCTTTCATCGGGACCGCGCCAGTGCGAGAAGCATTACTGTGGAGCCCGCACAGGGAACGCAATCAGGAGAGGTGAAAATGGATAAGCAATCGCAGCCACTGAGCGGCATGACGGCCCTGGTCACTGGCGGCAGCAGCGGCATCGGCAAGGCCAGCGCCGGGCTTCTGGCGCAGGACGGCGCGACTGTCGTCATCATGGGCCGCGACAAGGAAGCTCTGGGAAAGGCCCGGGATGATCTGGCTGCGCAGGCACCTGCGGCGCGGATCGAGATCTATCCAGGCGACGCCTGCCGACAGGACGAGATCAAGGCGGCGCTTGCTTTCGCTCATGGGCTTTCCGGCCGGCTCGACATTCTCGTGCCGACCGTCGGCGGTGGCGGCGTCATCAAGGCGCTGCTGATGGAGGACGTCGAAACCGTCCACATGGAATTCGACCGCAACTTCATGAGCGTGTTTCTGATGGTGCGCCACGGCGCGCCCTTGTTGCAGCGCGGCGGCGCGATCGTGTGCATTTCCACGGCAGTCGTCACCCAGGCCTATTGGGGTCTCAGCCTCTATTCGTCGATGAAGGCAGCGCTCGAACGCTTTGTCCGGGCGGCGGCCCTTGAGCTTGGCGGCGCGGGCATCCGGGTCAATGCCGTGCGGCCGGGCATGACGGCATCTAAGGCCACCATGGAAATGCAGGAAATGGCAGGCCTCGTCGACTACTTCGCTTCCGAGACCGTGCTGGGCCGGATCGGCCAGCCCGAAGATCTCGCCCGCGTAGTGCGCTTTCTGGCCGGGCCCGAATCTGGCTGGGTGACAGGCCAGAGCTTCTCGGCCGACGGCGGCCAGGATCAGGGCAAGGCGCCCGACATGATGGACGACCTCTATGGCAAGGCAGTGATGGACCGAATTCGTGCCGGAAAGGAGGCGGAAGGCGGGGCCTGACAGGAGCGACCGGGGGATTGAGCAGACTTGGAGCGGCGTGCGGCATCTCATTCACAATTCCCACATTGTCCGCCATGCTCGTCACCCGCCCAATGCTCTTGCTGCGCAGTTGCCTGCGGCCTGCATCGAGATCAGGATTTCGGTGACGCTTTTGCTTACCTCCTGAATTTGACGCACCGGGGACACAAAAAGTCGTGTCCCCGAACGTTGCCCTCAAAACACCTTAACCCACTCCGTCCGCAGCCGCGTCAGCTCCGTCGTCAAAATCCGCCAGCCCACATCCAGCTTCACATATGTCTCGCGGTAGTGGCCCCAGCCGTGGACGTGGGAATACTCTCCGTTGAGCGGGTGTTCCTTTGAGCGCCAGATCAGGTCTTCCATGGCCCAGACGCCTTTGGCCTCGGTGTCGGACAGGATCTCGATATCGGGCATGTGGCCGTGGTGGACCGAGACCTGGTCGGCGCTTTGTGCCTTGACCCAATCGATCAGCACTTCGCGGGGGCCGACGTCCTTGCCCATTTCGCCGACGATCAGCCGGGCATCAGGCGCCCAGACTTCGCGGGCCCACAGGTCCCAGTCCTTGTTGTCTATGCCATAGAAATAGCGTGCCTTGAGGCGTTTGATTTCCTCGATGGCGATGAGGCGTTCGATGTCGTTCACGGTGGTCTCTCCCTTGGCGGCATTTCAGGACGAGCCTGTCCGCAGGTCAAGCACCATTCCAAATTGACTTAGGCGCCAATCCCCCCGACTAGCCCCAGCAAGGTGGAGGTTCGGGCAGTTGCAAGAGGAAGGTTCCCTGACACAGCGGGTGATCGCCACCTCCGGCGTCATGCTGGCGACGCTGACCTATACGCTCGATTCGACCATCGCCAACATCGCGCTGCCGCATATGCAGGGCTCGATGTCCGCCTCCAGCGACCAGATGGTCTGGGTGCTGACTTCCTATATGGTGGCAGGCGGGATCATGACGCCGCTGTCGGGCTGGCTGGCGCTGAAGATCGGGCGCAAGCTCCTGTTCCAGATTTCGACGATGACTTTCATGCTGGCCTCGATGCTGTGCGGTGCGGCGACCAATTTGCCGGAAATTGTCGCGTTCCGGGTGTTGCAAGGGCTGGCAGGCGCCTCGCTGCTGCCGCTGTCGCAATCGCTTATGCTCGATATGTGGCCGCCGAAACGCATTCCGGTGTTGATGGCGATCTGGAGCGCCGTGGTGACCGCCGCGCCGATCATCGGGCCGACTTTGGGGGGATATCTCACCGATACGCTGAGCTGGCGCTGGGCTTTCTATATCAACGTGCCGCTTGATATCGCCGCCTTCGCCCTCGTTCAGCTCTTCCTTCACCACGAGGAAAGCGGACAGCAGCGGCCCTTCGACTGGCTCGGCTTCATCGGCATCGTGATGTTTTCGGTCGGCATCCAGCTGACCATGGAGCGCGGCGAGATCAAGGACTGGTTCGATTCAACCGAGATCCAGATCGAGGCGACCGTGGCAGCGCTGGGGCTCTATCTGTTCCTGGTGCAGATGTTTACTGCGAAAGACCCCTTCTTCCCGCGCGACCTGTTCCGTGATCGCAATTTCAATTTCAGCCAGGTGATGACCCTGCTGCTGGGCTCGACGCTGTTTGCCTCGGCCGCTTTCCTGCCGGTGATGATGCAGCAATTGTTCGGCTATTCGGCGACGCAAGCGGGTATTGTCTCGATGCCGCGCGGCTATGGCTCGCTGCTGGCATTCCTGTGCGCACCCTGGCTGATCGGCAGGATCGGCGCGCGTACCACCATGGTGATCGGCATTGCCATCAGCACGGTCTCGCTGTGGCAGATGGGCCATTTCGCGCTGGTGATGGACGAATCGTCGCTGGAGATATCGGGTTTCCTGCAGGGCGCGGGATCGGGGCTGGCGTTCAATCCGATGTCGGTGCTGACTTTTGCCACGCTCGATGGCTCGCGGCGCACTGATGCTTCGGTGATCGGCAACATGATGCGCTCGATCGGTGGCTCGATGGGCATCGCCTTCTATGCGACGCTGCAACTGCGCCAGACCGAGACTTTGCGCGGGCACATGGTCAGCCATGTGGTGCCGGGCGATCTGCTGACCGATATGCGGCTGCCCGATCTTGCAAACGATCCGGGGCTGGCGGCGCTGAGCGGCGAGGTCAACCGGCAGGCGGCGATGGTCGGCTACAATACCGCCTTTGGCTATATGTGCATATCCAGCATGCTGATGCTGCCAATCGCGCTGCTGATGCGCCCGGCGCGCAAGGACGAGAAGGCAGATCCCGGCGCCATGGCGCATTGACATTGACCTATTGACCGCAGCGCCGTTCCCTGGCCTTGTCGGGCGAGGACGAGGGAGGACGGAATGGACCTGCAACTGGGCGGCAAGCGCGCGCTGGTGACTGGGGCGAGCTCGGGGATCGGGCGCGGCATTGCCGTGGTTCTGGCGCAGGAGGGCGTGGACGTTGTGGTGCATGGCCGCAATGCCGAACGCTGCGCGGAGACGCTGGCCCTGATCGAGGCGGGCGGTGGCAAGGGGAGCCTTGCGATCGGTGATTTGGCCACCGAAGAGGGCGCGTCGGCAGTGGCGGCGGCGGCAGGCCAAGTCGATATTCTGGTCAACAATATCGGCGGCACCGTATCAACCGGCGGCGGCCTCACCGGCTGGTTCGACGTCAAGCCGGAGCACTGGGCCGGGGCGATGCAGCAGAACCTGATCTCGGCGGTGCGGATGGTTCATGCGCTGGTGCCGGCGATGCGCGAGAAGGGCTGGGGGCGGGTGATCCAGATCTCGAGCGGCGGCGGGGCTTCGCCGCCTGACTCTGTGCCTGAATATTGCGCCGCCAAGGCGGGGCTCAACAACATGACTGTGGGCCTCTCCAAGGCACTGTCCCGCACCGGGGTGACGGTGAACACGGTCAGCCCCGGTTGCACTCGCACGAAAATGTTCGAAGGCTCGCTCAAGACCATCGGCGATGCGCAGGGCTGGCCCGAAGATATGGACGCGCGTGAGGCGGAGTTCATGGAGCTCGGCATCTTTGCCTGCACCACCCAGCGTTATGGCCGCCCGGAAGATATCGGCACTTTGGTCGCCTGGCTCGCCAGCCCGCATTCGGCTTTCGTCAACGGCGCGAATTATCGGATCGATGGCGGGCAGGTGCAATCGGTCAACTGAGGGAGAGGCATATGGCATCGCTTGTGGGCAAGGTCGCCATGATCACGGGCGGCGGCCAGGGGCTGGGGCAGGCCTGCGCCAACCTGCTGGCGCGCGACGGGGCGAAAGTGGTGATTGCGGACATCAACCCGGCAACCGGCGAGGCGGCGGCCGAGCTGATCCGTGCGAGCGGCGGCGAGGCCTCTTTCGTGCAAGGCGATATTGCCCGCGAGGCGGAGGTTGCGGCGATGGTCGCCCATGCCGTGGAGACCTTCGGCGGGCTCGATTGCGCGATCAACAGCGCGGTGCTGCCGCTCGGCCAGCGCGTCCCGCTGGACCAGATCGAGACGGCAGACTGGGAGCGGGGGATGGCGGTCAACTTCACCGGCGTGTTCCTCTGCATGAAATACCAGATCCGCGCGATGCAGGCGCGGGGCGGCGGGTCAATCGTCAATATCGGTTCGGGCAACGAGCACACGGGCGAGAAGGGCCTGTCGTGGTATCTCGCCGCCAAGCAGGGCATCTATGGCATGACCAAATGCGCGGCGCTGGACTATGGCGCCGAGGGCATCCGGGTCAACGCGGTGGCACCTGGGCCGATGTGGACACCACTGCTGCGCGAAAACGCCGCGCTCAATCCCGGGCATCTCGACAAGCATGTGGCGCGGGTGCCCTTGCACCGGATCTGCGAGCCGGAGGAAGTGGCCGAAGCTGCGGTCTGGCTGTGTTCGCCGGCGGCGAGCTATGTCACGGGTGTGACGCTTTCGGCGGATGGCGGCTATGTCCTGGGCTCGGGTTAAGGGCCTCTCGCTTCCCGGCGGCAAATGGCTGCTGCTCGCGCTGGCCTTCGCCGCGCTGGTCCTGGCAGACTATGGCTGGCTGGGCGCGGCGCGGATCGTCGATCAGCGCGTCGGCGATATTGCCCTGCGCATCAATGCAAGAGGCCGTGCGCCTTCCGACCGGGTGGTGATCGTCGATATCGACCAGCGCAGCCTCGAGATGATGAACGATATGGCCGGGTCATGGCCCTGGCCGCGTTCGGTACATGGCGAACTGATCGACCATCTCGCCCGGCAGGGCCCGCGCGCCATGGCCTTCGACGTGCTGTTCAACGAGGCCGACGTCTATCGCCCCGAACACGACGCGGCTTTTGCCGATGCCGTGGCGCGCAATGCCAATGTCTGGCTGGCTATGGTGCTGAACAGCGACGGCGTGGGGGCGAAAGTGGGGGACATGCCGCGCTCGGTCGGCGCCAAGGCCTTGGCGGGGGCGAGTATGGATGCGCGGGTGCCGCTGCTGATGCCGCTGGTGGTGCTGCCGCAGGCGGGCGCCATGCAGACGGGGGCGATGCGGGGCGGCCTGATCAATTTTGCCGAGGACAGCGACAAGGTCGGCCGCCATCACGACCTGTATCTTGATCGCGCGAACTGGCGGTTTGCCTCGCTGCCGGCGCGGATCGAGGAGAGCCTCGGGCGCAAGCTCCCCGCGCAACAGCGCGTGCTGCTCAACTGGCGCAGCGGGTGGAAACACGTTTCCTATGCCGACATCTATCTCGATAGCCTTCGCGGACATCCGCAGCGGCCACAAGACGAGTTTCGCGGCAAGATCGTGGTCATCGGAACTTCGGCGCCGGGGCTGCAGGATTTGCGGCTGACGCCAATGGGCAGCACCTATCCCGGGGTCGAAACGCTGGCCACCGCGATCGACAATCTGGATCGCGGTGATTGGCTGCGCGAGGCACCGCGCGGCCAGTTGCTGCCGCTCGCGCTGGCGATGATTGCGCTGGTCGCCGTGGCTTTTGCGCACGGGCAAAGCGCCGGACGGGTGTTCTATGCGATGCTGGCCGTGACTGCGGGCGTGCTGTCGGCGGCGGCCGTGGCGCTCGCAAGTGGCAGTTTCTGGCCGGTCTATGCGCCACTGGCGCTGGGCTGGCTGTTCTATGTCCTGTGCGGCGGCATTGCCTATCTGCAGGAGCGCGCGCAGCGGCTGAAGACGGCGGGCATGTTCGGCCGCTTCCTTGATCCGCGCGTGGTCGCCGACCTGATCCAGCGAGGCGAGATTGACCACCGCGCCACTGCCGAATCGCGCGAGATTTCGGTGCTGTTCACTGACATCCGGGGCTTCACCGCGCTGTCGGAAGTGGCCGAGCCGAAAGCCGTAGTCGATCTGCTCAACCGCTATTTCGGCCGCCAGGTCGAAGTGGTGTTCCAGCATGGCGGCACTCTCGACAAATTCATCGGCGATGCGATCATGGCCTTCTGGGGTGCGCCGTCAGCCACGCCCGATCACGCCCGGCTGGCGGTGGCGGCGGCAATCGAAATGTCGGCGACGCTCGATGCGCTGCACAATGAACTGGGCGAGCTTGGCGCCACACTCGATATCGGCATCGGCGTGCATTCGGGCCGGGCGGTGGTCGGCTTCATCGGGTCGAACAAGCGGCTCGACTATACCGCGATCGGCGACACGGTGAATCTGGCCAGCCGTATCGAAGGCATGACCAAGGGCATCGGGCGGATCCTCGTCTCTGAGGTGACCCGCGATGCGGTGGGCGATCTATACGACTGGATCGACCGGGGCTCGCATCAGGTCAAAGGCCGTGATGCCCCGGTTCGCCTGTTTGAACCGCGCGTGAAAGCTGGTATGTGATGGCCATGCGTTTGGTCGGCCCCGTCCTTGCAGCGATTGCCTTGCTGACCCCGTCATGGCTGGGCGCTGCGGAGCGGGGCTTTGCCGTTCGCGCTGGCGAGCTCAAGCAACAGCCCTTCATCGATGCAGCGGGTGCCGGATCAGTCGCCGCCAATCAGGCCGTCAGCGTCGTGACCCGGCAGGGCGGCTGGGTGCGGATCCAGAGCAACGGGCAGACCGGCTGGATGCGGATGCTGAACCTGCGCCTTGAAACGCGCGCAACGACCAGCGGATCGACAGCGAGTACTACTTCCAGCGGCAGCACTTCTGCAGGCAGCAGCGCCAGCTCTGCGCGCAGCCTCAGCCGGGGCAATGCCTCCTCGTCAGGCTCGCTGCTCCGCACTGGCAGCTCGGGCAAGACAGTGACCACCGGGGTCAAGGGCCTCGACGAGAGTTCTATTCGGGGCTCTACGCCCGACGAGGCTCAGGTTGCCGCACTTGATGCGCTGGCCGTCGATGGCGCCGAGGCGGCGAGCCATGCCGCGAGCAGCGGGCTCAGGGAACAGTCGGTCGAATACCTCAAGGGGAGCCGCTGATGCGTCTGCAGCGTTTCGCACAGGCGTTGGGCATTCTGGCTGTGGCCGGCTTGTTGTCCGCCCCGGCCTCGGCCCAGTTCGGCGGGCTGGGCAGCATTGTGCGCAAGGCGCAGACTGTCCAGCGCATCGGCACTAATTTGCGCGAAATCGGCGAAGCGGAGGAAATCCAGCTCGGCGGGGATCTCTCCGGAATCATCCTTGGCGCCGCGCCGCTGATCCAGGATCAGGCCAAGCAGCGCTATGTCAACCGGCTCGGCCGCTGGCTTGCCTCGCACAGCGAGCGGGCAAACCTGCCGTGGAAATTCGGCATCATCGAGAGCAGCGATCTCAATGCCTTCTCGATGCCCGGCGGCTATGTGCTGGTCACGCGCGGCATGTTTGACAATGCCCGCAGCGTGAGCGAACTGGCAGGAGTGCTGGCGCACGAGATCGCCCATGTGGTCAGGAAGCACCAGCTCAATGCCCTGCAAAAGAAGATGGGCAATGGCACATTGCGCGATATTTCCGGCCTCTATGGCGGCGGCCCGCGCCTTGGCGGCGGCGGCATCATGGGGCGTCTCACGGGCAAGCTGCTGGAAAGCGGCCGCGAGCTGTTCGCGAGTGGTCTCGACAAGGCCGATGAATATGAGGCCGACCAGATGGGCGTGGTGATCGCCGCGCGCTCGGGCTATTCGCCCTATGGCCTGGTCGGCGTGCTGCAGACGCTGGCCGCCGAACCGGTGGATGGTCGCTATGGCCTGATGTCACGCACCCACCCGCAGGCGGCGGACCGGCTGACCCGGCTCGATGGGGCGATGGGTACCCGGCTGGACGGGCTGGCCGGGCTGGTTGACGACCTTCCCAGCTTTGATCGCCTGCGCAATCCCGGTGCTGCGCCGGATTCGACCCCGGCAGCGCCGGTCAGGGCACGACCGAGGCGGCGCAGGGGGTAGTTAGCGAAATCCGCCCCTTCCGGGGGAGGATTTTGGTCGGTTCAGCTTACTCGGTGCAAACAAACGTCGTCGAAACAATCGTGCTGTTGGCGCTGTATTCGGCGACAAATGCTGCCCAGCCGGCGTCATGCGCCGAATTAGGCACCTGGCTGTCGGCAAAGTGGAAGGTCATGGCCTGGTTGGGCGAGACGACCGGCATTTTCTTGACCTGGTCAAAGGTCCAAACCTGGCCCCAGCTCAATTTGTCGCTGGTATAGCCATGATCGGCCTACCACTTGGCGTGATCAGCAACGGCCTTGGCGAAACCGGCGAAGCTGCCAGTCGGCTTGATCTGGCTGGTGCGAATGATTTCCATGTGGCCGGGGGCGCAGGCCAGGGCAGGCGCGGCGGCGGCGAGTGCGAGCAGGGACGCGAGCAGATTCGATAGCTTCATGATATTCCCCTTGTGTGACTTCCTCGCGAAGGACTCGGCTGGAATTGAACTATGGCACAATCCACGGCATTTGTATGACGCCTTGATGGCGCTGCCTCGCCCGTATTCAGGCCGGGGCCAAATCCTTCTCCCGTGCTTCCCAATCCGCAATCGACAGCACCGCCCCGCCATGCACGGTGATCCGCTCGAGGCTGCGGTCGGTGGTCTGGTCGGGCACGCCATAATGCTGCACCAGGCGGTTGTCCCAGATGGCAATCGCGCCTTTCTCCCAGGTCCAGCGCATCTGATATTCGGGGCGATAGAAGTGGGCGGCCAGGCGCTGGATCAGGGGGAGGCCTTCTGAATCGTCCATGCCGACGATCCCCAGCGACCAGGTGGTGTTGACATAGAGCCCGCGTCCACCGGTCACCGGATGGACCGAGACGCAGGGCTGGGTGACCGGGGGATACTTGGCGTTGAGCTCATCCCATTTTTCGGGTGAGCCGAAATGGCCATAGCCCTTGGGCATGCGCTCGGCGAGGCTGGAGCGATAGCGCAACTTTTCGATCTGGGCTTTGGTCTCGTCATCCAGCCCGGCATAGGCGGCAGTGGCGCTGGAAAAGCAGGTGTCGCCGCCAAAAGTGCAGGGGTCGAGCGCGCGCAGGATGGAGACCGCGGGCGGCTCGGGCGAATAGTTGCCGTCGCTGTGCCATGATGAGGCCGTGCCCTCGCGCTTGAAGGCCTTGGCGGCGACTGGCGTGATCTGCGGTCGCTCCGGGTCGGGGCCGTCTTCTATGGGTGTGCCGAATGCTTTGGCGAGGGCGAGATGCTCCTTGAAGCCGATCGCCTGCTGGCCGCGCAGGAAGATCACGCCGTGGGCATAGAGCGCGGTGCGCAGGTCTTCGGCGTGGGCTGCGCTAAGCGGCTGGGTGAGATCGAGCCCGGATACTTCCGCGCCGATGGCGGGCTGGCAGCGATGGGCCTTGAGGCCGCCGGGCAGGGTGTAGCTTTGCGGGGTTGTCATGGGTTCTGGCCTTTCATGGTTTTCCCGTGAAATCGAACGTCACATCGCTGATCTGGCCGGGAAACCGGACATCGGGCTCGGTGCCGGCCAGCACGGAGGTGCCGCTGTCGATGCCAAGTCCGAACAGTTCGGTGGCGCTGAAGGCCTGCAGGGTGGCGGCGGGGATGGTGCCCTGTGCCAGCACTCGCCCGCCCGAGCTGATCGTTACTGCCGCATCGCCGCCTTTTGGCCGCTCGACCTTGAGTTCGATGCCAGAGGCCCCGGCTTGCAGCGCTTCGCTGGCGGCAATCGAGGTGCTCTCACCCGCCATGGTGTTGAGCGTGAACACCGGCTTGCCGTCTTTGAGATAGAGCGCCTCGCCGCCCAGATGCCCGCCAATGGCAAACAGCGGCCCGGTCACATCGGCGCTGGGCAGAGCAAGCTTTGCCCGCATGGTGAAGCCCAGCGCAGTGACCGGCGGGCCGACTGGTCCGGCGATATTGCTGACCGGCCCGGCATAGCGCCACACCCCGCCTCGCCGCGCGAAATCCGCGCGGGCCTTGCGGGCGCCTTCGACCATGCCTTCGCCGATATTGCCGATAGGATTGACCTGATAGCGCGAGGCCTGCTCGCTGAAGAGCTTGTCCATTTGCGCAACACGTTCGGGATAGCGCGCGGCCAGATCGTGGTTCTGGCCCGGATCGGCAGTTAGGTCATAAAGCTCCCACGGCGCAGTGATCGGCCGCATGGTCATCATGTCCCAGGGTTCGAGCCGGTGGCTGGTGTTGATCGACCAGCCGGAGGCCCATAGCCCCTTGTTCCCATACATCTCGACATATTGCGGCCCCTTGCGGGTCGCCGCTTTGGCATCGGCAAAGGAGTAAGCGAAGCTGGTGCCTTCCATCGGGCGCTG
The DNA here is from genome assembly GCA_947473355.1 of Sphingomonadaceae bacterium. Lineage (GTDB taxonomy): Bacteria > Pseudomonadota > Alphaproteobacteria > Sphingomonadales > Sphingomonadaceae > Novosphingobium. The sequence goes on from CANJCQ010000026.1 coordinate 22,377, forward strand.
CGCGACATTGTGGACTGTTTCGGCGAGCGGCACCCCGGCGGCTTCGAGGATGGTTGGCGTCACGTCGCTGACATGGACGAATTGCCCGCGCAATTCGCCGCGCGCGGCGATGCCTTTGGGCCAGGCCATGATCAGCGGCACATGAGTGCCACCTTCGTGGGTGGTGTGCTTGAAATAGCGGAACGGGGTATTGCCCGCCACGGCCCAGCCCATCGAATAATGTGGATAGGAGTCCGGGCCGCCCCAGCGGTCGTAGAAGGGCAGGTTCTCTTCCATAGTGGCTGCGCGCCCTCGCCCTAGATAGGCCTCGGTGAACATGCCGCTCTGGTTGCCCTCGGCGCTGGCGCCATTGTCGGAGGTGACGACTACCATGGTATTGTCCAGCTCGCCGCTCGCCTCCAGCGCATCGAGGATCCGCCCGAACTGGGCATCGGCATAGGACAGCGAGGCAGCGAAGACTTCCATCTGGCGGGAGAACAGGCGTTTCTGATCGGCTGAGAGGCTGTCCCAGGCGGGAACCGTGGCTGGACGCTGGGCGAGCTGTGTGTTCTTCGGCACCAGCCCCGCTGCCTTCTCGGCCTTGAGGATGGCCTCGCGGGCCTTGTCCCAGCCCATGTCGAACTTGCCCTTGTAGCGTTCAATCCATTCGGCCGGAGCGTGGTGCGGGGCGTGGGCGGTGCTGGTGGCCCAATAGACGAAGAACGGCCGCTGCGGGGCTACTGCGGCGCGCGTGCGGATACCGGCAATGGCCTCATCGGCCAAATCGCGGTTGAGGTGATAGCCGGGTTGCTTGGGGGTAAGCACCGGGGTCTGGTCGCGGATCAGGGTGGGGTGCCAGTTGTCAATATCGGCGGAGAGGAAGCCATAGAAGTGCTCGAAGCCCTGCCCGGTCGGCCAGTGGTTGAAGGGGCCCGCAGGCGTCGCTTCTTCGTTTGGCAGATGGTCCCACTTGCCGAGCGCAAAGGTCGCATAGCCTGCGGCATGGAGATTGTCGGCAATGGTGCCGGCCCAGGCAGGGACGCTGCCGTTGTAGCCGGGAAATGGCCGTGCGGTGGCCGCGTGATTGCCGAGCCCGACGCTGTGCGGCATGCGGCCGGTGAGGAACGAAGCGCGCGCGGCGGAGCAGACCGGGGCGGTGTGATAATTGCTGTAGCGCAGGCCAAGCTTGGCCACCCGGTCGATATTGGGTGTTTGAACCAGCCCGCCGAAGCTGGAAAGCTGGGCAAAGCCGACATCGTCGAGCATCCAGACGAGGACGTTGGGGCGTTGCTGTTGCTGCTCCGGAGCGGGGGCGGCTGGTGCTGCGGGCGGAGCCGTGTTCTGCGCGGAGAGCGGCGCGGCGCAGGCCAGCATGGTGGCTGCCAGCAGTAAGAATTTGCCCATGGCGGCTGCTCTCCTCAAAACACCTTCTTCATTTCCACCCGCAGCCGAGTCAGCTGCGAGGTCTTGATGCGCCAGCCCTTTTCGGTCTTCACATAGGTCTCGCGGTAGTGGCCCCAGCCGTGGAGGAAGGTGCTGCCGTCGTAGAGCGGGAATTCCTTGGTACGGAACAGGCGGTCTTCCATGGCCCAGATGACCTTGGCTGATGTGTCGGAAGTGAATTCGATGATCGGCATGTGGCCGTGGTGGACTGACACCTGATCGCCGACCGAGGAGCTGACATAGGCCAGCACCATGTCGAAGCCCCGGAACGGCTCGGCCTGGAATTCGGGGACATGCAGCTCGCCGTCCGGGGCCCAGACTTCGGCGCGCCAAAGCTCCCAGTCCTTGTTGTCGAGCCCGAAGAAGTACTTGGCCTTGACCTGCTTGATCTCCTCGATGGCGAGCAGGCGTTCGGTGTCGTTCATGGCTAAAACTCCTCCCTATAGCTCTCTGGGATCGACCACAGTGCGCACTGGCGCGCCGGGGCCGGACATGTCGGCCATGGCCTGGGCCACGCCGGAAAGGCCGATCCGCGCGCCGAGCCAGGGCTGGATATCGATGGAGCCATCGTCAATCCCGCGCAGCGCGGTGTCCATGTCCTGCGCCTCCTCGCCGCCGGCGAACTGCACGTTGAGCCGCTTGTTCTGCGCCACGAAGGAGAACAGCTTCTCCTCCTCCATGCAATAGCCGCCCATCACGATCCGCCCGTCGAACGGCGCGGCGGCGATGATCTGCTGGAGCATGCCGGGCAGGCCGACGCATTCGTAGATCAGGTTGACGGCGCGGTTCCCGAAGTCCGGCAGCGGCGCATAGGGCGATATTTCGCGCGGATCGACCGCGATATGCGCGCCCATCTTGATCGCCAGTTCGCGCCGCGCCGGGTGGAAATCGGCGGCCACGATCGGCGCAATGCCCATGAGCTTGAGCCCCGCGATGACGCCAAGGCCGATCGCGCCGCAGCCAAGCACCAAGGCTGCGTCGTTCTTGTCCGGGCGGCCGCGGCGGGCGTGTTCGAGGCCGACTGCAAGAGGCTCGATCATCGCGGCGTGATCGTCAGGCATCGAATCGGGAATTTCGAGCAGAATGTTTTCGTCGAGCAGCATCAGCTCGCCGAAACCGCCGGGGCATTCGTGGCTGTAGCCGATCACCTTGTGCGCCCCGTTTGCGTGCATCACCGGCACTGAGGTCACCCGCCGCCCTGGCTTGACCTTGCGGACCGAGCCAGGCCCATAGTCGAGCACTTCGCCGACATATTCGTGGCCCGGAATGAAAGGCTTCTCGAAATCGAGCGCCGCATAAGGTCCGCCAAGCTGCTGCGACAGCGCGATGATATTGCGCCCGCCCTTGAGGAAATGCTGGTCTGAAGCGCACATCCCGCAGCTATGGGTGCGCACCAGCGCCTGGCCCTTGGTGGGGACGGGGTCGGGCATTGTGCCGACCTTGATTGTGCCGTTTTCGACGTAGGCGGCTTTCATCAGTCGAGCTCCGCCAGCGCGGCCTTGATCTTCGGCAGGGTCTGTTCGACCAGCTTGAGGCTCTTCCAGCCTTCCTCGGGCGCGAGGCCGCCGAGCAGCGGCTGGAAGCTGATCGTGCCGTGCGCGGGCAGGTTGGGCAGCGCTGCGAGCAGCATTTCGGGCGTCCATGCGGCAAACAGACCGGCCTGCCGCAGCACCGCCGGGTCGGTCAGGCCCTTGAACGGCGAGTTGGAGGCGTCGCCTTCCTGCTCGGCCCACTTGGCATACTCAGTGATGACGTGGACCGCGTGGCGCTCGATCGCCTGCCAGCCCTGCTCCGGGTCCTCGCAGAGGTGGACGCCGAGCGGCATGCCGGGGACCGGGCGGAAATAGGTGCGCGGCTTCTGGCCGAGCCGCTTGCATTCCTCGACATAGAGATCGGCGGTTTCGGCGTTCATTGGCCCGAGGCCAATATCGAACCGCGCTGCACGCCGGGCCGAAGCAGGGACTGCGCCACCCGCCATGATGATCTCTGCCGGGTCCCTGGTCGGCAAGGGGCGCACGAAGACCGGGCGGCCCTGAAATTCGAACCGCTCGCCACGCAGCGCGCGCAGGATGATCTCGATCCCGGCGTCGAGCCGCTTGGCGCGGTCTTTCGTGCTGGTCTGGAACATGGCGAATTCGCTGGGCACATAGCCCGCGCCGAGGATCACCCGGATGCGGCCTCCAGAGATCAGGTCGAGCACCGCGATCTGCTCGGCGACCATCACCGGATCGTGCAGCGGCAGGATCACCGCGCCGAGGCTGAACTGGATATTGCTGGTGACGGCGGCCATGGCCGAGGCCAGCGTGAAGGGCTGGGGCAGATAGCCATCTTCGGAGCCATGGTGCTCCATCAGGTTGATGCCGGCAATGCCGATCTTGTCGGCGAAAGCGGCCATTTCGACGGCGGCTTTGTAGAGCTCGGCGCGCGGTGCGCCCCAGTCTGGCGCGCGCATGTCGAAAGCGACGGAGAGGTTGATGTGTTTCATGAGTGGCCCTTGAGGAATTGGTAGGATGGATCGGTATGGTCACGCGCGCCTTGCTCGTGGCGTTCGGTGTGCACGACATCGCGGGTTTCGTCGAAGTCGAAAATGGTCTTGCGGGCGGTGATCGCCCAGCGCCCGTCGCGACGCGCCCAGGAATCGAGATAGCGGCCATAGACCCGGATCTGGATCAACTTGCCCCCATCCATGATCCGCGTTGCCGAATGGAAATAGGTCTCGCTGCCGGCAAGGTCGCCATCCAGCGCTACAGTCGAATTGCTGATCTGGTGACTGTGGTTGACCGTGTGGAGGTGCGAGGCGCAGATGAAATCGATCACACCGCGCCCGCTGCCCTGAAACAGGTCGGCGCCGTAGTCGGCAGTCGCGTCTTCATGGAACACCCCGTGGCCGAGCGGAATATCGAGGCGATCAACCGCGCGGCAATAGTTGGCGAGCTGTTCGGCGATTGCCTGCTTGTCGAGCAGCGCGCGCAGATCGGCTTCGGGCAGGCTCACCGCAGGCCCTTGATGGCTGCATAGGAGGGATCGCTGTGATCGCGGCTGCCGAGCGTTCGCTGGCCGATCGGCGTGACTTCGCGGACCTCGTCGAAATCGATTACGGTCACCCGCTTGTCGATGCCCCAGCGACCGTTTCGCTTCGACCACTGGTCGATATAGCGATTCCACACCATCAGCTGAGTGTGCTTGCCGTCGCGTTCGCTTCGCAGGGTGGCGATGCAATAGGCCTCGCTGCCGGCATGATCGCCATCCAGTTCGATGACAATGTTGGTGACCTGATGCGAATGGGCGTCGAGGTGCTTGTGGCTTTCGCAGACCCAGTCAATGAAGCCGTGGCCGGTGCCCTGAAACACGTCGGGGCCATAGTCGGCGATGCCGTCTTCGTGCCAGATGGCATAGCCCTGTTCGTGGTCCATGCGGTCCATCGAGCGACAATAGCGATAGATCAGGTCAGTGATTTCCTGCCGGTCGGCGGCCTTTTCAAGTCTGACAAGATCGCTCATTTGACTGCCTTCAACACGCCATAGGAAGGGTCGGAGCTGTCACGCGCCGAGCGCTCGTCATGGCCCAGCGCGGTGACTTCGCTGACTTCGCTGAAATCGACCACGCAATCGCGCCGGTCGATGGCCCAGCGCCCGTCGCGCTTCGACCATTTGTCGATATAGCGCGCCGAGAACATCCGGTTGATCAGCCGTCCGCCGTCCATCTGGCGCAGGTTGGCGATGACATAGGCCTCGCTGCCAGCGCTATCGCCGTCCACGTCGATCATGATATTGGTCACTTGGTGAGAGTGGTGCAAGAAATTGAGGTGCTCCTTGCACACTGCATCGATCCAGCCCTGCCCGGTGCCCTTGTAGGTCGGGAAATCGGCATAGCTGCCATCATGAAACACGCCATGCCCCAGCGGCACGTCGAGCCGGTCGACCGAGCGGCAATAGTTGTATATCTGCCGGGTGATAGCCTGCGTGTCAGCGAGTGTTGCGGGATCGGGAGTGCCTTGCATGTGCCCTGCTCCTAGACGCGCTTGGTCAGATCGCCGGTCATCTGTTCGATATAGACGATCTTGGCGCGGCGATCGTCGGGCGAACCGGAAGCGAAGCCTGCGACGTCGTTGGTCTGGCCCCAGTTATAGATCGGCCCGTGCGGCAGCTGGCGCAGCGCGGTTGCGGCGATGTCCTCGGGATCGGCCCAACCTTCGGGGATCGGTTGGCCGCTTTTGGCCAAGGTCGCGCGGTAGCTCGGGGTGTCGGTTTGCCCCAGAACCATGGTCAACACGTCGATGCCGTTGTGCCGCAGCTCGGCCCACAGGCCTTCGGCAAAGTTGAGGACGAAGCCCTTGGAGCCGCAATAGGTGGCAAGGCCGAACATGCCGGAATAGCAAGCGCCGGAATTGATCAGGATAAGCCCGCCCTTGCCGCATTCCCGCATGGCCCGGCCGAAGTGGTGGGCGAGGCGCAGCTTGGTGGTGACATTCATCGCCGCGAGGCCTTCCCAGTCGGCAATGTCGGCGTCGAGGAACTGCGAATTGATCGAATCGGCGCCGCAATTGGTGACGACGAGGCCAACCTCTCGGCTCCCCGCAGCGGCAATCGCCTGGGTGGAGCCTTCCGGCTTTGAGAGGTCAGCCGAAACCGTGATACACTCAGCGCCAAGTCGGCGCAGTTCTTCTGCTGCCGCATCGAGCTTGGCCTGGCTGCGCGAGACGAGGATCAGTTTCATCCCTTCCTTCGCCAGCGCTCGCCCAAAGGCGAGGCCAACCCCGTCCGAAGCCCCGGCGATCAGCGCCCAGGGGCCGTATTTTTCCGAAAAGCTCATCTGTTCCCATCCTCTTGTCGCGCGACTCCGTTGAAGATGGAGGACGCTGCTAGGATGGACTGTGGCCAATTATGGCGCGGGGGGCAAGCAGGCTTGGCGGGGGCGGATCAGGCTGTAACCGGCGCACGGATGGCCTGCGATGACGGCGCAGCTTCCAGCCTGGGCAGCAATTCCGCCACCCGCGCCCGGAACTTGGCGACGCCGTCACGCTTGACCGGGCCATAGCCTGCAATCAAGTCTGCGGCGGCGGCCAATTCGACGGCGGCGTGCATTGATGCGCCTGTCACTTTCGCCGCTACTTCGCGCACCAGATCGCGGTATTCGCCGATCAGGGCGCGTTCCATGCGGCGTTCGGCTGCGTAACCGAACACATCGAGCGCTGTGCCGCGCAGGCCTTTTCCTGCGGCCATCATGCGGAACAGCGGGAATACCAGCCAGCCGGGCAGCGCGACTTTCTTGGGCCGTCCGGTCTTGGCGTCCTTTCGGAACAGCGAGAGGTAGGGCGCGCCGAGATTGATGCTGAGCTTTGGCTTGCCGGCGAACTGGTCCTGCAGGCGGGCCATGAATTCCGGCTCGCTGTAGAGCCGGGCGACTTCGTATTCGTCTTTGTAGGCCATCAGCTTGCCGAGGGAGCGCGCGATTTCGGTGAGGAATGCTTCGCAGGCGCCAGCCCCGCGCAATTGCAGGGTTGCAGCCACTTCATTGAGGAAGTCGCGATACTGCGCGGCGTAGCCCGCGTTCTGGTAGCTGGTGAGCAACCTGGCGCGGCTTTCGGTGACTTCCGCCAGGCTCTGCGGGAACTGCTGCCCGTGCGCGGGCGTATCGGCCAGCGCGAACAGGTCGTCAGCACTTGCCGCTGCCAGCCGCCCGAGCGCCAAGGCATTGAGGTTGGCCTTGGCGGCGACGCCGTTCAGCCGGATCGCTTCCTCGATGGATTCGAGACCGACCGGCAGCAGGCCCTTCTGCGCTGCGAAGCCGACCATCATCATGTTGGTGAAGATGGTATCGCCGAGCAGACGGCTGGCCAGTGCGCCTGCGCGCAGGGTTGCCACATTAGCGGGGGCGATGCGTTTGCCGATGGCCGTCAGGAAGCGGCTCGCGGTGAGGTCCATTGAACGGTTGGTCTGGAATTCGCCGGTCGGTACGACATCCTCGTTGGCCAGCATCTGCGTGTCGGGCCGGGCGAGCGTCAGCACATCGGGGGCCGAGCCGACGATCAGGTCGCAGGCGATGATTACGTCCGCCTGCCCTGCGCCGAGCCGGGCCGAGGGGATCGCGCTCGTGTCCGCGCCGATGCGCAGATAGCTGGTCACCGCGCCGCCCTTTTGCGCCATGCCGGTCTGGTCGAGAACTTTCGCCGCCTTGCCTTCCATATGCGCTGCCATGGCCAGCACCGCGCCAACAGTTAGCACCCCGGTGCCGCCGATGCCGGTGACCAGCAGGGCTTGTGGGGCTTGCGAGACGTCCAGAATGGCCGGGGCGGGGAGCTTTGCCACCATCGCCGCCAAGGCCGCATCGTCAAACGTGCGCTTGACCAGCGCTGCGCCTTCGACCGTGACGAAGCTGGGGCAATAGCCCTTCACGCAGCTGTAATCCTTGTTGCAGGTCGATTGATCGATCGCCCGCTTGCGGCCGAATTCGGTCTCTATCGGCGTGACGGACAGGCAGTTCGACTGGACCGAGCAATCGCCGCAGCCTTCGCAGACCGCCGGGTTGATGAACAGCCGCTTGTCGGGATCGGCATAGGCCCCCTTTTTGCGGCGGCGGCGCTTTTCGTTGGCGCAGGTCTGCTCGTAGACGATGGCCGAGGTGCCCTTGAGGTCGCGCAATTCGCGCTGCACGAGATCGAGATGATCGCGGTGGAGCACGCGGATGCCGCTCGGCAGTGCGTTGGCTGAGAACCGCGAAGGGTCCTCGCTGACCAGCACCACCGGATTGACCCCTTCGGCGACCAGTTCGTGCACGATCTGCTCAGGCGTCAGCGCCCCCTCGGCGGGCTGGCCGCCGGTCATGGCCACGGCATCGTTGTAGAGGATCTTGAAAGTGACGTTGCTGTGCGCGGCGACCGAGGCGCGGATCGTCAGCAGGCCGGAATGGGTGTAGGTGCCATCGCCCAGGTTCTGGAACATGTGCGGGGTTTCGACGAAGGTCTGCGCGCCGACCCAGGGCATGCCTTCCTGACCCATGGAGACTGTCTGCATGGTGCGGCGTTCGGGCATGAAATGGGCGAGGCCATGGCAGCCGGTCGCGCCCATGGCATTGGAGCCTTCGGGGACAAGGGTGCTGGTGTTGTGCGGGCAGCCCGAGCAGAAATAGGCGCCGCGGATGGCGGTGCGCTCGAGGCCTTGGGCGCTGGCTTCAATGTCGCGCAACTGGGCATCGCGCGCCTTTGCCTCGTCGGACAAGATGCCGAACGCCGCCAGCCGTTTGACCAGCGCGCGGCGCACCGAACCCGGATCAAGCACGCCGATTTCGGAGAGAAGCGGGGTGCCATCGGGCGCGATCTTGCCCGCGAGGGCGGGGGCGTTCGCGGTGCCATAGAATATCCGGGCGAGCTGCTCCTCGATGAAGGCGCGCTTTTCCTCGACGACCAGCAGCTCGGCGCTGCCCGCGCAGGCTTCGCGGATGAAGCCAGCGTCAATTGGCCAGACTAGGCCGAGCTTGACCACGCTGAGGCCGATCTTGCGGCAAGCGGCGTCATCGAGCCCCAGATCGGCTAGCGCCTGACAGACATCGAGCCATGCCTTGCCGGCTGTAACCACAGTCAGCCGACCACCGGGTCCGCCATGGCTGACCCGGTCAAGCCGGTTGGCGCTGGCGAACAGCGGCACCAAGGGCAGGCGACCTTCGACCACCGCCTGCTCCTGCATCAAGGCCGAGGCATTGAGCTGCAGATGCGGCGAAGGTCTGCCCGCAAGGTCAGGCATATGGATCGGGAAGCTGTGCCCCGGCAGGGTCACCGTCGTGGTCAGATCGAGCGTATCGGTGACGGCCTTGAAGCCGACATAGAGCCCGGTCGCCCGGCTCAGCGCCCAGCCGAGCTGGCCCATGCTGAGGATCTCGTCGGTCGTCGCAGGATAAAGCATCGGCACCATCGCGGTGACCATGACATGCTCGCTCTGGTGCGCGGTGAGCGATGACTTGGCGGCATGATCATCCCCGCACAGCAGCAGCGCGCCACCTTTTTTGTGTGTGCCCTCAAAATTCGCCGCCTTGATCGCTTCGCCTGCGCGCTCGACGCCGACGCCCTTGGCATACCACAGCGCGAACACGCCATCGACGCGGGCCTTGCCATACCAGCCGAGCTGCTGTGTGCCGCGCAGGCTTGTGGCGGCCAATTCTTCGTTGAGACCGGGCTCGAAGCGGATGTCGTGTTCGGTGAGGATGGCTTCGTTGGCCCACAGTTGCGCATCGAGCGTGGTGACCGGCGAGCCGCGATAGCCCGTGACATAGCCTGCGGTGGTGAGGCCAGCGTTGCGGTCACGGCGCGACTGGTCGAGGAGGAGGCGCACGACGCCCTGCAGCGCCGAGAGCATGACGCTGCCCTCGGTTTGGGTGTATTTGTCGCTGAGTGTGACGACGGTTTTGGTCACGAATTCCTGCTCTCTCCTGCCCGTTCGTGTCGAGCGAAGTCGAGACACTGGCGCGTGGTGTCTCGACTTCGCTCGACACGAACGGGGTTGGTTTTGATTACGCCAGAGAGATACTAGGGCCGAGATTCTTCACTTGCAAATGTCGCTACATCCGCAATCATCCCGGCAAAACGGGAGAGTGAAAAGATGACCAAGGTAATGGAGGGCGTGCGCGTCCTCGAGGTGGCGCAATATACCTTTGTTCCGGCGGCTGGCGCGGTGCTGGCCGACTGGGGCGCGGATGTGATCAAGATTGAGCATCCCACGCGCGGCGATGCGCAGCGCGGGTTTATCCGGGTGGGCGCGCTGCCGATCACGGCGGAGCGCAACACGGTGATGGAGCATCCCAATCGCGGCAAGCGCTCGGTCGGCATTGATGTTGGAACGCCGGAGGGGCTGGAGCTGATCCATCGGATCGCCAAGACTGCGGACGTGTTCCTCACCAACTTCCTGCCCGATGCGCGCCAGAAGCTGAAGATCGATGTCGAACATATCCGCGCGATCAATCCCGATATTATCTATGCACGCGGTTCGGCGCATGGCGACAAGGGGGCGGAGCGGCTGGTGGGCGGCTATGACGGCACCGCTTTCTGGACGCGCGGCGGGATCGGCTATGCGCTCACCCCTGAGGAGCTGCCTTCGGTGATGTCGCAGGGCATCCCGGCGATGGGCGATTCGACCGGCGGCATGCATATCGCGGGCGGCATCGCGGCGGCGCTGTTTCACCGCGAGAAGACGGGCAAACCCAGCGAAGTCGATGTCTCGCTGATGAGCACAGCGGCCTGGACCCAGGCCTCGACACTGTGCATGTGGATGGAATACGGCGCGCAGATCCGCTCGCCCTATCCCAAAAGCGGCTGCACCCCGGGCAATCCTTTCATGGGCAATTTCACGACCTCCGACGGCGGAACGATCAACCTGTGCATCCTGACGCCGGGGACGTATATTCGCGACACCTTCGAGCATCTGGGCCTCGCCGAAATGGCCGACGACCCGCGCTTCTCCGAGGCCATGCCCTTGCTGACCAACTGGGAACCCGCAGGCGCCGCGATCACGGCGGCGATCGGGGCCAAGGACTTTGCTTACTGGAAGAAGCACCTCAAGACGATGCAGGGGCAATGGGCGGCAGCGCAAAGTGCCGCCGATCTGGTCGCGGACGAGCAGGCTTTGGCCAACGACATGATCTTCGAGGTCGAAGGCGATGGCGGCAAGCCGATCCGGCTGATCCGCAATCCGGTGCAGTTCGATCATACGCCTGTCGAGACGACGCGGGCCCCGCAGGCCTCGGAGCATACCGAGACCTTCCTGATGGAGCTGGGGCTGGAGTGGGACGAGATTGAAGCGCTGAAGGCCAAGGGAGCGATTGCATGACCCAACTATCTGACTACGCAGAAAAATACCACGGCATCAATTTCACTCGCGATGCTGCTGGCGTGCTCGAAATGACCATCCACACCCGCGGCGGGCCCGCGGTTTGGGGCACTTCGCTCAAAAGCCTGCACTGCGAGCTCGGCCATGCCTTCCTCGATGTCGCGCGCGATCCGGAGAACCGGGTGGTGGTGTTCACCGGAACCGGCGAAAGCTTCATCGCTGCAATGGACCGGGAGGAAAACTACCCCGAACCCAATCTCTCGGCGATGTGGCCGCGCATCCACGAGGAGGGGCTGGCCTTGCTCACCAACCTCCTCGCCATCCCGGTGCCGATGATCGCTGCGGTCAATGGCCCCGCGTTGATCCATGCCGAGCTGGCGGTGCTGTGCGATATCGTGCTGGCGGCGAGTCATGCCGAATTCGCAGACCTTGCCCATGTGCCGGGCGGCGCGGTGCCGGGCGACGGGGTGCATACGGTCTGGCCGATGCTGCTCGGACCCAATCATGGCCGCTATTTCCTGCTGACCGGCGAGCGCATTCCTGCCGAGGAGGCCAGGCGGCTGGGTGTGGTCGGCGAAGTTCTGGCGGCAGGCGAGCTGATGTCGCGCGCCCGGGCGCTGGGCGCGCAGCTGGCGGGGCTTTCGACACAGGTGCTGCGCCACACCCGTTCGCTGCTGGTGCGTGAGCTGCGGCGGCGGATGTTCGACGAGCTGTCGAACGGCCTCGCGCTTGAGGGGCTGGCGATGTTGACGCCGAGGCCTGCCGATCAGCCTTGATTCATATCAGCCGTCACTTGCCTCAACCCTTTTCGTCATTCCCGCGTAAGCGGGAACCTATCTCCTTCCCTATCGGTTTGAGCAAGTTTCGAGCCCGGGAGATGGGTCCCCGCTTGCGCGGGGATGACGAGTCAAAGGTTAGGGTGATTGGCCCTACCCCGCCAGCGGGTTCTTCACCGGCGCCTCAATCCGGGTCAGCCGGTTGCGATCGATATGGTGGAAGGGTTCTGCGCGGCCCGCGATCTGCATCACTGTATCCTCGTCATAGGACCATGTCCCGTCATCGTGGATGGTGACCGTGATGGTGAAGCTGTCGGTGCGGAAGTTCGCTTCGAGATAGGGGTTCGAGCAGATCCCATAGTCGGTGTCGCCGCGCGTCGCCTTGAGGGTGAAACTCTTCGCATCGGCCTTGGCCTTGCCCGCCGCCAAAACGGTCTGCCCGCGCGGGATGGTCAGGCTGTGCATCACAGTCGCGCTGGCCGGTTCCCACAGCCAGTAGCCGACCTGATCGTGGTAGGTGCCGGTCTCGCCGACCTTGGTCATGCGGGTGTGATAGCGCAGCGCATAGAGCAGCTGCGGCCCGTTGTTGCCAGGATCGACCGGCTGCAGTTCGATCCGCTCCCAGAATTCCAGCGTGCGTGGGCCTGCCGCCTTGGGGGCAATATCGACCCCGCGCTGGCCTTCCCAGGTGCCTGCCATGGGCGCGAGAGGGCCGAGATTGGCGAGCGTGTTGACGTCGATCGCGGCAGGTTCGGCGTAAATGTCGTCAGGGTAAGTGGACATGGCAAGCTCCATCTTGTGCATTGGGAAGTGGTTTGTTGCTTCATTGTGCAACACAGCAAATCGATTGTGCATTGCGGCGAATCAATCTGTCTGATTAAATCCCGGCACAATTCGGTCGTTCTATCATCCCAAGAGTAAGGGGAAAATCGGCGATGCGGCGCTATGATCTTGTGGTTCTGGGCTCTGGCCCGGCGGGGCGGCGCGCGGCAGTGCAGGCGGCCAAGCTGGGCAAGAGCGTGCTTGTGGTTGATGACCGCGCGCAGGTTGGCGGGGTTTCGGTGCATACCGGCACGATCCCGTCCAAGACCCTGCGCGAGACAGTGATGAACCTGTCGGGCTGGCGCGAGCGCGGGTTTTATGGCCAGTCCTACCGGGTCAAGCGCGATATCTGCGCCGACGATCTTGCGGTGCGGCTGCGCAAGACGCTGGAGCATGAAATTGCCGTGCTGGAACACCAGTTCGCGCGCAACGGCGTGCAATGTATGGTCGGCCTGGGGCGCTTTCTTGGCCCCAACACCGTGGCTGTGGTCCGCACTGAGGACGGGCGCGAGATCGAGGAGAAGATCGAGGCGGACTATGTGCTGATTGCGGTCGGCACCCAGCCCTATCGCCCCGCGCATATCCCCTTCAACGGGACCAATGTGCTCGACAGTGACGATTTCATCCAGAACCCGCGGGTGCCGCGCAGCCTGACCGTGGTCGGCGCCGGAGTGATCGGGCTCGAATATGCGACGATCTTCTCGGCGCTCGATGTTCCAGTGACCCTGATCGAGCCGCGCCCCAGCCTGCTCGAATTCATGGATGACGAGATCATCGATCATCTGGTCCACGTTATGCGCGATCGCGGCATGCAGCTGCGCCTGTCGAGCGAAGTAGCGCAGGTGCGCTTTGCCGCCGATGGCTCGCCGATCTGCATGCTCAAGGACGGGCGGCAGGTGGCTTCGGAAGTGGTGCTCTATGCGGCTGGCCGGGTCGGCGCGACGGCGGGGCTTGGGCTTGAGGCCTGCGGCCTCGCTGCCGATACACGCGGGCGGCTCAAGGTCGATCCGGTGACCTATCAGACCGCAGTGTCCAATATCTATGCAGCCGGCGATGTGATCGGTTTCCCCAGCCTTGCCTCGACCTCGCTCGAACAGGGGCGCACGGCGGCCTGCCATGCATTTGGCGCCACTGCGCCGACGCCAGACCAGTCCTATCCGATCGGCATCTATGCCGTGCCCGAGATGTCGTCGGTCGGCATGACAGAGGAAGACGTGCGCGCCAAGGGCATCGCCTATGAGTGCGGTGTCGCCCGCTTTGCCGAGCTGTCGCGCGGGCAGATCATGGGCATTTCATCCGGCATGCTCAAGCTGATCGTCGATATTGCGACGCACAAGGTACTGGGCGTCCACATCATCGGCGAAGGCGCGACTGAGCTGATTCACATCGGCCAGGCAGTGATCAACCTGGGCGGCGGGGTGGATTATTTCGTCGACAACAGCTTCAACTATCCCACGCTTGCCGAAGCCTACAAGGTGGCAGCGCTCAATGCCTGGAACCGGTTGCAGAGCCATATTCCCACGGTTGTGGAGCTGGGGGCAGTGACGGGCACTGCGGCTTGAGGTGCCGCCTTGCGCAAGGCATTCGCAACATTCCGCAGCCCAAATTTCCCGTCACCCTGAACTTGTTTAAGGGCCCATTTCGCGGAAAAACCAGCTCGCATTTTCAAGCAAGACTCGAGGTTTGCCTTCTCGCCGGCTTGCTCCGAGCCTGCGGCATAATGGGTCCTGAAACAAGTTCAGGATGACGAATCTGCAAGGTTCGGGTCAACAAGCTATTCCCCTCCCCAAAGGGGGAGGATCTAGGCAGCCAGATACCCCGCCAGCTTCGGAACTTCCGCCAGCGCCCGCAGCGCATCGTTCAAATGGGTGCAGCCCTGGGGCCCGCGCAGTTGCTCGAGCACTGCTTCGCGAATTTCGCCGAGCGTGCGGCCAATCAGCCGCTGGGTGTTGTGGATTGCCCCGGGGCATTCGCCGAAAGGCAGGATACGCGCTTCGGGTTCCAGGGTCAGCAGCTTGCCGGTGGCGAGATCGGCAGTGGCCTTGAGGTTGTATTCGTGGATCGCGCCGCGTCCGCCGGACTTGCGCTTGACGCTGTCCTGGAACGCGGCGTCGATGCGGATCAGCCCGGCCGCGTCATCGCGCTGGACTTCGATGCGGCGGGCGCGGCGAAAGCCGGGGCCTTCGTTCTCATAGAGCGCGTGCCAGCCTTCGGGATCGGCGGGATTGCGCACGTCGCCAGCCTCGGCCTGGGCGATACCGTCGCGCGCGGCCTCGCCGGTGATGCCGCTGTTGCCTTCGGCCAGGCCCCAGCAAACGTTTACCCGGTCGGCCATCAGCTTTTGCATTTCCTCCGGCTTGAATGTCGTGCGCATGCGTTCGGCCCAATCTATTTCGTGCCAATGTGCCCATGACATCGCCGAAACCAGCGAGGTGCCAGAAATATCGTCGAGCGGCAGATAGATCGGTGCGCCTTCCGAGATCAGCTCGGGCATGGTTTCCTTGATGAACAGCCGCAGATGATTTCCGCCGCGCACGCCCACCAACTGGTCGAGCTTGGCGGGGGCGGGTGTGGCGGTGATCGCGGTGATCGTCTTGTCTTCGTTCAGCCTGGCATTGAATTCCGCTTCGTCGAGCACTGTGCCCGGGCCGCCTTGCTGCGGCGTGCGATAGTCGCGGCAGCGCCCGACGAACAGGCGACCGCCGGTCTCGCCATCAGGCCAGCTTACGTCGATCGACATGGTGCGGCGCACCGAATTGGCGGCGCGCGGCGGGGCGGGGTTTGCGGTGTTGCGCAGGGGCGGGGGTACTGTTGCTGTTGCCATGATGTGCCAGTGTCTCTCCCACTAGGGCCTTGTCAACTTGTCTCTGCGACCCGGACCAGCAGTTTGCCTACTGCAGCATTGCCCGCAAACACCGAAGCGAAGGCAGCGGGGGCTGCGCCGAGACCCTCGACCACAGTCTCGGGATAGGTCAGTTTGCCCTCTGCGATCCAGCCCGCAATATCTTCGAGCGCATTGGGGCCCGCCATCAATCCGGCAAAGCCCTGGATCGAAAGGCCAGTGGCCATGATCGTGCGATAGAGCGCGGGCAGGTGGTCTGGCCCGGGGCCTTCGTAGCCCATGCCATAATAGGCAATATAGCCGCACATCGCCATGCGTGCGCCGCGGTTGAGGTTCTTGAAGACTTCCAGCGTGATTGCGCCGCCGGTATTGTCGAAATAGGCGTCGATGCCGTTCGGGGCGGCGGCCTGGAGCTGCGCGGCGAAATCAAGTGCCTTGTAGTCTGCCACAGCATCAAAGCCGAGATCGAGCAGGGCGCGGCATTTGGCCGGCCCGCCCGCAATGCCAACGACGCGTGCGCCCAGGATTTTGCCGATCTGCCCGGCAATCGATCCGACCGCGCCTGCCGCCGCTGAAATCGCGACGGTTTCGCCGGGCTTGGGCTTGCAGACATCGATCATGCCGCCATGCGCGGTCTGCCCCGGCATGCCGAGCACGCCGAGCGCGGTCGAGACGGGGGCCAGCGCAGGATCGATGATGCGCGGAGGGCCGCGATAGTCGGACTGGTCGGGGGCAACAGCGGCATATTCGCGCCAGCCGGTGCGGCCTTCGACAATCTGGCCAGGTGCATAGTCGGGATGGTTGGAGGCCACGACCTCGCTGACGGTTGCGCCGACCATGACATCGCCGAGTTCCAGATGCGTCGCGCCCGACAGGCGAACCTCGTCGATAGCGAAGCGGAACAGAGGATCGACGGCGAGCCACAGGGTTTTGAGCAGGACCTCGCGAGGTCCGGGGACCGGGATCGGCACTTCCTGAAGTGCAAAGTCCTCTGCGCGGGGATTGCCACGCGCGTAAGACTTCAAAACGATCTGTTTCATGGTTTCGGCCACGGGTCGCTTCCTCTGCTCCCCTCCCGCTTGTGGGAGGGGCCGGGGTGGGTCAGTAGAGTGGCAGCGTAAACCGCGCCCACCCCTAACCCCTCCCGCAGGCGGGAGGGGGACTATCGTTACTTCAGCCGGACAGTCACCGCCGTCATGCCGCGATGATCGACGCCGCGATATTCGGGCTTGGGCTTGTCCGGATCGAGCCGCATCTTGGGGAAACGGTCCATAAGACCCGAGATTGCCACGATCATCTCCTGCCGCGCGACTTCGATGCCGAGGCAGCGGTGCGGGCCGAAGCCGAAGCCCATCTGGTGGCTCTTGTCGCGGTAGATGTCGTACTTCTCAGGGTTCTTGAATTTTTCCGGATCATGGTTGGCCGCGCCCAGGCACATGTCGACCCGCACTCCGGCAGGCACCATCACACCCTCGACCATGGTATCTTCAACACACAGCCGCGGAAACACCGGATCAGTCGCGCGCCAGCGCAGCCCTTCCTCGACTGCCTGATCGAGCAGGCTCCGGTCTTTGACGCAATCTTCCCAGAAGTGATAATTGTTCATCAGGGCGTCAATGGTGATGCCCATCTGCCGCCAGGTGGTGCCGCCGCCAGCGAAGATCGCCAGCTTGGCATAACCGAAGATTTCGTCCTCGGTGAGCGGGCGTTTGCTGCCGTCTTCGTCGGTGATTTTGCATCCGATCAGGCCGGAAATCAGGTTGTCGCCGGGATTGTCGGTGTTTTCGGCAATCAGCTTGCGCAAGGTCGCGTCGACCCAGGCGCGGGCCTCGGCGCTTTCCTCAGGCCTGAGCTTGGCAGCGCCGAAGGTGCCGCGATCGAGCTGATAGCGGAACTCGAGCACGTCTGCGCCTTCCAGCCCGATGGCGCGGGTGATCGTTGCCATCGGCATGCGCGCGCAAAGCTCGAAATTGAGATCGACGGCATCTTCGTCGAGCAGCCGGTCGAGAAGGGCGTCCGCAGTTTCCTGCACCCAACGCTTGTTCCACCAGTCGAGCACCTTGGGCCGCTTGAACAAGGGCTGGGCGGCGGCGCGCAGGTGCTTGTGTTCCTTGCCGACCATGGCAAGAATCGTTGGGCCGATGCTGGCTAAGCCGGGGCTTTCCTTGTAGCCTTCCGAGGAGAATATCAGGTTCTCGCGGAAGCCGATCTCGCAGGCGCGATAGGAAAAGAACGTGTATTTATCGCGCTTGACCGGGGAAAATTCCTGCTCGGGCACCCCAAGCAGCGAGCGCAGTGAACCGGACTGCACTGCCGCCTTGTCGCGCAGCTGGTTCATGTCCTCGGTATAGTCGCGGTCCATGTCGACGCCGGTGTTGGCGGTCTGGGTATTGACATCAAACATCTCCGCATAGCGGGGATTGTCCGACATCAGATAGCTGAGCGCGCCCGACTTGTGATCTACAGGGCAGGTAGCCATGGTCTTATCCTCCTACTTTGCGGCCGGCGGTGAGCCCGCCATCGACCGGCAGATTGACGCCGGTAATATTGCTGGCGAGATCGGAAGCAAGGAACATTGCTGCTGCCGCAGTATCTGCCGGATCGATCGAGCGGCCGAGCGGATGCGCCTTGCCCATGGACTCGAGGATCATGTCCTTGTTGGGGCTGTCAGGGTCCATGCCCGAATAGTGGGTCAGCATGCCCGCCGGGCAGACTGAATTGACCCGGATGCCCTTGTCGGCCAGTTCGATGGCGAGGCCTCGGGTGAAGTTGACCACTGCGCCCTTGCTGGTGCCATAAACCACGCCGCCATAGCCGATCATGCCCGCGACAGAGGCAGTGTTGACGATGACGCCGACGATCCCGTTGCCATCCTTTTCCTGTTTGTCGAACTGGCGGATGGCGGATTGCGCGCCATAGAACACGCCGTTGATATTGACGTCCTCGACCTTCTTGATGTCCTCGACTGTCGCATCGACGAACTTCTTGAGGCCCTGGCCCGGGATCGGATTGATGGTGAGGCCGGCGTTGTTGTAGATCACGTCGAGCCGCCCGAAGGTCTCGACTGCTGCCTGGACTGCTGCCTCAACCTGTGCCGGATCGGTAACATTGCAGGCCACGGCCCTGGCCTGACCCTGCGGCGCGCCGGCCAGCCGCACTGATTCCTCAGCGCCGGGCAGATCAATATCGGCAGCGATCACCTTGGCGCCATGTTCGGTCCACAGCTTGACCGCCGCGCGGCCCACGCCGGAGCCTGCGCCGGTGATTACCGCGACTTTGCCTTCAAGTAGTCCTTGCATCCTCAATCTCCCAATTGCCTCAAGGCGGTTATCCGCCCAGGTTAAACGTCGTCACCATCTGGAACTCGCGCAGGCCTTCGACCCCGCGTTCGCGCCCGAGGCCGCTCATCTTGATGCCGCCGCCGGATGCATAGGAACTCATCACCGCGCCGTTGACGTTGACTGCGCCCGAGCGGATCTTGAGCCCGGTCTGGAAGGCGGCCACCTTGTCTTGCCCGGTGACCCAGGCCGAAAGGCCGAACTTGCTGTCGTTGGCCATCTGCACCGCATGGTCGAGATCCTTGTAGCCGATCACGCCCACCACCGGCCCGAAAATTTCTTCCTGCGCGGCGGGGTTGGCATTGTCGGGAAGATCGAGCACGGTCGGCTCCCAGAAATAGCCCTTGTCCATATGCGCCGGGCGCTTGCCGCCAGCGACCACGCGGCCACCCGCTGCCACTGCCGCCTCGGTAAACTGCTCGCAGCGCGCGCGCTGGCCCTTGGAGATCACCGGGCCGAGCTGGGTTTCGGGGTCGCTGGCCACGCCGATTTTCACATTGGCAACCGCTGCGGCCATAGCCTCGAGCACTTCATCCTTGCTCTCCTGCGGCACGAACACGCGGGTGCCAAGCACGCAGCCTTGCCCGGCATGGGAAGTGCAGACCTGGTGGCCATGTGCGGCTGCGCGGCCGACAGAATCGGGTAGGAAGATCGCCGCCGACTTGCCGCCAAGTTCCAGCACCAGCCGCTTGAGCGTCGGCGCGGCTTGCTCTGCGACCTTGGCGCCGACCACGCAGGAACCGGTGAACGAGACCATATCAACACGCGGATCGGTGGTGATCGCGAGGCCGCCTTCAAGGCCTTCCTCGATGATCACATTCATCACACCCGCTGGCAACCCGGCCTCGTCGGCGGCCTCGGCAAAGATCATCGCAGACAGGGGCGTGAACGGATTGGGTCGCAGAATTACCGAATTGCCCGCCACCAGCGCCGGGATCACCTTCCAGAAGGCGGTGTAGAACGGGACGTTGTAGGCCGAGATCGCCGCGACCACGCCAAGCGGCCGATAGAGCTTGAGGCTCTGCACGGTGAAATAGGGATTGACCCTTTCGTGCAGTGGCAGCGGGTTTTGGTCGAATTCCGGCAGCCTCAGGAACATGTCGATGATTTCGTCGGTCATGCGCAGCGGCGCATGGACCTGCGCGCCCATCACGGTCGAGTTCACCGGGCACCCGGCCTCGGTGATCGCCAGTTCCTTGAGCTTGTCGGCGCGCTTTTTCAGCGCTTCGGAATAACGGTGCATGGCCTCGGCGCGCTGCTTCATGGTCAGGCCGCTCCAGTTGCCGGAATCGAAGCTCTCCCGCGCGCCGCCGATGGCCCGGTCGACCTGTCCGGCTGCGACGCTGTTGATCTCGGCGACGATCGATTCGTCGGACGGATTTTCGACAACAAAGCTGGCACCCTGGCCGCGCACGAATTTGCCGTCGATATAGCCGGTGTAGGTCAGGACACGTCTCCCATAATAATTCGCCATTGCGAACAAGAATTCGATTAAGATGCATCTAGCCTTGTGGCTTTCCAGCGTCAATCAGACTTGCAGAGCTTGGCCATTCCGGCAAGTGTGTGCTTAAGAGCAGGAACGAGAAAAAACGGGAGTGGGAACCATGGGCGAAAATGGCATCGCGCGCGCCATCGGCAGGGCTGTGTATGGGCTGTTGCTTGTACTCATCGGGCTGGCACTGGCCGTGGGCGGGGCGAAGCTGATCTGGCTGGGCGGCTCGTGGTATTATCTTCCCGCCGGGCTGTTTGCCCTGTTGTCGGGCTATAATGTGCTCAAGCGCAATTGGTGGACCGGGGCGGCGATCTATGGGGTCTTGCTGCTGTTTACGCTGATCTGGGCGCTGTTCGAGGTTGGGCTCGATGGCTGGGCCCTGATGCCGCGCGTCGTTTCGCCCTTGGCGCTGGGCCTGCCCTTCCTGGTCGTCGCGCTGGCCAGCCGGATCAAGGCGGACCGGCAGGGCGGCTGGCTTGTGGTGGGAACCGCAGCGGTGCTGGCGCTGGCCGTCTGGGCCAATTCCGGCTTTGCGCCAGTGACCGCCGCGAGCTATCCGGCCCCCGCCGTGGCTGGCCCGGCTGATGGCGACTGGCTGCATTTTGGCAACGACCAGGGCGGCAGCCACTTCTCTGCCCTCAGCGCCATCGACCAGAGCAATGTCGCCAAGCTGCAAGTCGCCTGGACTGCACAGCTCGGGCCGATGCCGCTCAAGCCGGTTGGCCAGATCGATGCCACCCCGCTCAAAGTCGGCGATCACCTCTATGCCTGCTCGCCGTTCAACGATGTGGTCGATCTTGAGCCGGAGACCGGCAAGGTCCGCTGGCAATATAGCGCCCCGCGCAATAATTCGGGGCTTTCGGTGGTGCGCTGCCGGGGCGTGGCCTTTTATGCCGTGCCGGGAGCGAGCGGCCTGTGCGCCCGCCGGGTCTATACCGTCGTCTCCGATGGCGCGCATCTGATTGCGCTCGATGCTGAGACCGGGGCGCTGTGCCCCAGCTTCGGCGAGGGCGGGCTGGTCGATACGCTGAGAGGCATGAAGCAGCGCAATGCCGGCTATTATGGCGTCTCCTCGGCGCCTGCGGTTATCCGCGGCAAGCTGGTGTTCGGTGGCTCTGTTGCCGATGGCCAGCATGTCGGCGAGCCTTCGGGCGTGGTTCGCGCCTATGACGCGGTCACCGGCAAGCTCGCCTGGGCCTGGGACATGGACCGGCCCGGCCAGCACGGCGAACCTGCCCCGGGAGAATACTATTCCTCCGGCACGCCCAATTCATGGGGGCCGATGAGCGCCGATGAAGCGCTCGGGCTGGTCTATGTGCCGACCGGCAATTCGACGCCTGACTATTGGGGCGGGCACCGCAGCGCCGAGAGCAACCACTATGCCAGCTCGGTGGTGGCGCTTGATGCCATGACGGGCGAGCCGCGCTGGTCGTTCCAGACGACGCATTATGACCTGTGGGATTTCGATGTCGCCTCGCAGCCGGTGCTGTTCGATCTCAAGCTGCCCAGCGGCCCGGTCCCGGCGCTGATCCAGCCGACCAAGCGCGGCGAGCTGTTCGTGCTTGACCGGCGCACCGGCAAGCCGCTGTTCCCGGTGGTCGAGAGGCCAGCCCCGCAAAAGGGCGCGGTCGAGCGGATTTCGCCGACCCAGCCGTGGTCAGAGGCCTTCCCGCATCTGATGGGGCCGGAGCTCAACGAGGGCCGGATGTGGGGCGTCTCCGCGCTCGATCAGCTGTGGTGCCGGATCAGCTTCCGCGAGGCGCGCTATGAGGGCGCATTGACCCCGCCCGGGCTGACCCCGGCCTTGCTCGATCCGGGCTATATCGGCGGTTCCGACTGGGGCTCGGTCTCGGTCGATCAGGGCCGCCAGTTGGCGTTCGGCCTGTCAAACCGCACGGTAAACTGGATTCGCTTGATACCGCGCTCCGAACCACGCGCCCGCGATGCCAAGGCGGCCTCGGCAGGCGATCATGGCCGGTTTGTTGCGCAGGAAGGCACGCCCTATGCAGCGGACGTCCACCCGTTCCTTTCGCCGCTCGGCGTGCCGTGTCAGGCTCCGCCCTATGGCATGGTCAATGCAATCGACCTGACGACGGGCAAGATGGTCTGGAGCCGCCCGCTTGGCCGCGCGCGTGATCTGGGGCCGATGCGGATGAAATCGCACCTGCCCTTCACCATCGGCACCCAGAACTTTGGTGGCACGATCAGCACTGCTTCGGGGCTGGTCTTTGCGGGCGGATCAGGCGACCACGCATTTCGGGCATTCGACAGTGCGACTGGCAAGCTGCTGTTCGAGGCGGACCTGCCGGGCAATGGTTCGGCGACGCCGATGACCTTCCTTTCAGGCAAGGACGGCAAGCAATATGTCGTGATTGTTTCGGATGCCGGGATGAAGGACGGCAAGGTCTATGGGGCGATTACGGCCTATCGGTTGCCCTAGGAGTCAATCCTCCCCTTCCGGGGGAGGTGGCCCACCAAGGGTGGGACCGAGGGGGCGTTGACTTCGCTGACTGGCCCCCTCCGCCTCGCTGCGCTCGGCACCTCCCCCGAAGGTGGAGGATTTGAGAACTAGGCCCAGATTTCCTCATCGGTCGGCACCTTCTTGCCCTCGATGATCTGGCCGATCCGGCTGACATTCATCAGGTGCTTGAAATCGAGGTTTTCGGAAATTGAATTGCCGCCCCATGAGCCGCAGCCGAGCGTTGTCGTCGGGGCAAAGCCGTTGGTCAGCGATCCGCCTGCAGTCAGCGAGCTTGGCTGGTTGACGACCAGACGGCTGATTGGCAGCTCGAGGCCGGCGTGGCGGATATGCGCATCGTCCTGCGAATGGAGCGCGGCGGAGTGGCCTGCGCCTTCGACCAGCAGGTTGGCCTTGGCCTTCTGCACTGCGTCTTCGAAAGTCTCGTAAGGCAGGATCGCGATCACCGGGCACAGCTTCTCGCGCGCCAGAATGTCGTCCTCGCCCGCGCCCTTGGCGGGCAGCATGATGAGGCGAGCCGAGGCGGGCACGTCGATCCCGGCCATGGCGCCAACCTCGCGCGCCGAAATGCCAACCACGTCCTTGTTGAGGTGTCCGCCGGGGAACACCACATCGCGCAGCGCCTGGATCTGCGCTTCGTTGTCGGTGTACCAGACCTTGCCGCTCGCGGTGAACAGCGCGACAGTCTCGTCGAAGGCCTCCTGCGGGGCGAGCACGAATTGTTCGTGGCTGCAGATGATGCCGTTGTCGAAGCTGGCGCCGGTGATGATCTTGTCGACTGCAGCGCCCAGATCAACGCCGCGATCGATGATGACGGGAACATTGCCCGCGCCGACCCCGAACGAGGGCTTGCCAGAGCTGTAGGCCGACTTGACCATCGCCCCGCCGCCGGTGGCAACCACCACGTCGACGCTTTCCATCAGCTGCTGGGTCTTGGTGATCGAGCCATTGCGCACGACCTGAATCAGGTCATCCGGCCCGCCATGCTTGCGGACGATATCCATGAAGGCATCGGTCAGATGCTCGGCACACTTCTGCGCCTTGGGATGCGGCGCGAAGATCACTGCGTTGCCGGTCTTGAGCGCGAACATGCCGTTGCACATCGGGGTCACCACCGGGTTGGTGATCGGGGTGACGGCGCCGACTACGCCCATTGGCTTGGCGACATAGATCAGCTGGCTCTCCGCATCTTCATCAATGATGCCGCGGCTCTTCTTGCCCTTGAGGCTGTTCCAGATCGCCCGGGCCTTGCCCTTCTTCTTGGTGACCTTGTCCTCATAATTGCCAATGCCGGTTTCATCGACTGCCATGCGGGCGAGCAGCTCGGCATTGTCATAGACATATTTGCCGATGTCACGGACCACAAGATCGACCTGTTCCTGGCTGAAATTCTCGAATACGGCCTGCGCCGTGCGCGCCCTGGCGACGAGGTCAGCGATTTCGGGATCGAGCGAAACGGAAGTCTGGGCGGTGCTCATCGCATTATCCTTCTTGCGGAACGGTATTGATAGGGGCTGCGCATGTGCAGCGGTCCAAGTGCTGGATTTGCGCATAGTCCGGTGTGTCCCGGCGGCAAAGGCCAAAAAACGCGGGCATCCGCGTGGCGGTTGCCGCGCGCCTTGCAATTGTGCTTGCGCCGGGGTGGCTGGACCTAGCACTACTTTGGCAGATTTTTGTTTGGAGGGTCGGTAGGCCGAAGCCCGCAGTGAGGGCATGGTTTGTCCGGCGGTTTGATGAGGCGGTCAATGATAGCCTGTCTGATTGCTGGCAGGCTCGGTTTCGGTGGCGGGCCCAAGA
>CANJCQ010000027.1 GCA_947473355.1 Sphingomonadaceae bacterium
CAACATCCGGTTTACCGCTTCCGGTGCCATGGCTGGCGATTGCCTGGGGCTTTTCGCCCCGGATAACGCACGCCCCGCGCCGACCGCGTTGCATCCAGCCACAATGGGATGGACGCGAAGGACAAAGAGTTGGCAAGCCACGCACGCCCTGGTCCCGCTGCCTTCTGGTGAGAAGGTGAGGGGTATACAACCTATATGGTTTGTTTTGTCAAGCCGAAAGAGTCGGCACAGTCGCTATTTGTCCTCAAACCGCCGCGCATAGCCCGCCAGCCTTGCTGCAATCTGCGCCGCCCGCCCCGCCGCATCGATCCGCTTCACGCCCGCAGGCAGTTCCCGCTCCAGATCGGCGAAATTCACCACGCGCGAAGTCATCCACGGATCGGGGTTCTCCGCCCCGCGCGTAAACGCCTGCCAGCGCTGGCCGAACTGCGTGCGCCGCACGCCGCCGTTGTCCAGCCAGTTGTGAATGCCGGGATCGCGCGCCGAGACGACGAATGTGAAGTCGCCGTCCTCGTCCGCTGCCATCTGGTCCATGTTGAGGCTGCTTGTGCGTTTCCAGTATTCAATCGAAATGTGGAAGGCATCGGTCAGCACCAGATTGCGGAACTGCGCGCCTGCCGCATTGCTGCGCACGATCAGCGCCTGATCCTCGTCGAGCGCGAGATTGGCCTTGCAGCCCCATTGCGTCGGCATGCCGCCGAAGGCCCCGGCGGACATCGGCGGGCGCAGCTCGTTGGGGCCAGTGCCATTGCCGGAATGCGTGATGTAGAACGAATAATAGACGCCATCGACGGCGATCCTGGCCAGATGCCGCGCCATGTCGTCTTCGCTTTTCGGCCCGGCATCGGGATCGAGCCGGACCACTTCGAGCGTATTGGCCGACTGGGTCAGCCAGTCGCCAAAGGCATCGCGCACCATGATGAAATCGGCGCCGGGTTTGGACTGGAGGTGGTTTCTGCGGCCCCCGGCGGGCTCACCATCGACACTGATGACGAAGCTGCCATCTGCCGCAAACTCCATGTCGAGGCTGTCGAGGATCGCCTGCGTCACGGGCGCGGCGGAATTGTTGTCCATCAGCGAATAGTTGACCGTGGGCGGCACGGCGCAGCTTTGTTTGCCGTGAATCTCATAGTGCCCGCCATGCGCGATGGGGATGGTGCGATAGATGAAATCGGGGCTGTCTCCCGCCCAGCGCGAGCCCGGAACGTCGCGGCCGAACCAGTGGTGCGGCGGGGCCATGAAGCGGGTGGCGTGCGGATGATTGACGTCGCCATTGGCGGCGCGCATAGCGTGGTGGAACATGTATTCGTCGATCATCGGCGCGAACCGGTCCCGCTGATCGCGGGAAGGCCAGGCGGTGGCATTGTTCCACAGCAGAGTGACGACCTGCCGCACGCGCTCCATTTCGGGGCGGGCGAGCAGGGCCATGGCCTTGTCTTCGACCATGCGTTGAGCGGGGGTTGCGAGGGGGTTATTGGTCATTTCCAACTCCAATCCACTCCTCTCCCGTTGCGGGAGAGGAAACGAAGGCTTGTCGCCACTTGCGACTGGCCGCAGTTGGAGAGGGGGCGCGCACAGTGCCTTCGCCCCCCTCTCCAAGCTTCGCTAGCCCCGTTGGGGCAAGCTACGCTTTCCTCTCCCGCAAGGGGAGAGGAGCGTAATCAATCCAGTCCAAATCGCCGCGAATAGTCCGCGAACAGATCCTCGATCCACTCGCGGCTCAGCCCCAGCGGCTCGTAGGAATAGGGATAGCGGCCATAGCGATCGACCCGGTTCTCCGGCGCATCAAGCCAGCCTTGCACCCGCGCGGCGAATTCCGGCGTTACCTCCAGCCCGGCCCGCTCATAGACCTTACGCACCGTGCCCAAGGGATCGGCGGCAAGCTCGCGGAAGGGGAGGTGCATGATGCGCGGATCGTCGAGCAGGTCCTGCGCCAGCATATTGTCGATGCCGGCCTTCATCGACATGGCAATCGCCTCGCTACGGCTGGTCCAGTCGTTGGGCTTGCCGCTGATGGTATCGAACACCGCCGCGCGCAGCGCCACGTTGGAGGCATAGATCTCGCCCAAGGGCCGGTGCGCCCAGACGCACAAGGCATCGGGATAGACCTTGAAAATCGTATCGAGCTGGCCTTGCGCGGAGGGGCTCTTGCAGACCCAGCGGCTACGGTCTGTGTTCCACTGGTGATGCTGCAGGAATTCGCGGTGGAACTCGTATGCCCCCAGCGCATCATCGCCCAACCGCACGCCGAAATCGGCGGTCGGCACCTGATAGTAGTGGTAGGGATAGACGTTGCGGAAATCGATTCCGTAGAGCTCCTCGTCCTCGATCAGCTGCCAGGCGCCCTTGTCGATATAGGGGTGCATCTGTTTTTGCGCCGGGCAGAAATGCATCCAGTCCTCGATGATCCGCTGGGCATGGGCGATGCGGCCCGATGCGACCGGGCCATGGCCGGGCGGCGGCGAGGGTGCGAGCATGTGCCATGATTGCGGCGCATGGACTGCCGGGTCTTCGGCGAGCAGCGAATGCAGCAGGGTAGTGCCGGTGCGCGGCAGGCCGATGACGAAGATCGGGCGCTCGATCCTCACCTCGGCAATGCCGGGAAAGCGTAGCCGGTCGAAAGCGATCTGCAGCCGGGCGGTCAGCATGCGCAGGACCTGGGCCTGGATCGCAGCGAGCCGGTCGATCCCGTAAGGCCCCGGTCCGTTGGCCCAATCGACGACCTTGCCCAGCCGCTGCTTCAGGGCATCATCGGCAAGATCATAGGCCCCCGTCGCGCGCTCGGCGAGGGTGAGGATGTCCTTGGCGCAAAGCAGCCCTGCCTCGCTCATTTGCCTCTGGACTTCGCAAAAAGCTCGGCCATGCGCGCGCCGAAATCGGGGCGGCCCGCGCAGCGCAGATGGCGTGCGGTTTCGATGTCGATGTACTCCGCGAGCGGCAGTTCTTCGGCCGAAACCACATTGGCCTTCATCATGCCCATGGCCAGCCCGTCGCGATCGCACAGCTGCTCAGCCAGCTTGAGCACTTCCTCGTGCAAACTGGCGCGCGGCAACAGGCGGGTGACGAAGCCCAAGCCCAACGCCTGCGCCCCGGTCAGCTTCTCCGGGAAAAACAGCATCTCACGCGCCCGTGCCCCGCCGACGATGCGGCTCAATGACCAGATGAGCCCCATGTCTCCGGAAGCTGCGACTGTGAGGAAGGCGGTGGCAAAGCGCGCCTCTTCGCTGGCAAAGCGGAAATCGCAGGCCATGGCCCAGCCCATGCCAGCCCCTGCGCAGCCGCCGTCGATTGCCGCGATAGTGACCTGCGGCATGGTGCGGAGCAGCAGCGAGGCGTGATAGACCGGGCCCTGGTCGTCGAAGCCCGAAGGCCGCGCCACTTCCTCGCCGGCCAGGCCTTCGCCAGCAGTCGATCCGGCCATGTCCGCGCCGACGCAAAAATCATTGCCCGCGCCGCGCAGCACCACCACCCGCGCATCGCTCGCGGCAATCTCGCGCAGCGCATCGTAGAGCCCCAGGCACAGCCCCAGCGTGACGCCATTGCGCCGCTCGGGCCGGTTCAGCGTGACAATCGCGAGCGCACCCTGGCGTTCGACCAGAACAACGGACATTGGTTTTCCTTCGGCATCCTCGCGGGCTGTGGTGCCGTCAATCGAAGGTTCGGTCAAGCAGGCCAGTCCCCCTCCCGCAAGCGGGAGGGGTTAGGGGTGGGCCCTTTCAATCTCGCGCCAAACCGGAAGTGACCCACCCCCAGCCCCTCCCGCTTGCGGGAGGGGAGTTACCGCCGCTTGCCGCCCCCCGCGAAACCGCTATGGACCGGGCAAGCCTTTTGGGATGAGGAACCGAAGCAATGCAAGTACTGGGAGGGGCCGCCAGTGACGTGGCGCGCGATGCTGAAGTCAACGGCAAGCCGCCGCGTATCTCGCCGCTGCGCGAGGACGAAATGAGTGACGAGGCGATGGACTATTGCAAGCGGCTGCGGGCTGTCCTCGGCGTGCCCGAAAGCGGCCTGATTCCTGCCGTCACCGCCACCATGCTGCGCCATCCCGATCTTAACGACGCGCAGACGAATATGGGTATCATGCTGCAGGGCCGGGGCCTGATCCCTCAGCGCGAGCGCGAACTGGCGGTGCTGCGCGGCGCCTGGGTGACCGGCGCACCGTTCGAATGGAGCGAGCATGTCGTCATCGCCCGGCGCGTAGGCATCACGGAAGAGGAAATCGAGCGGGTGATCGAGGGCTCCGCTGCTCCGGGCTGGAGCGCCCACGATGCAGCCATTCTCACTGCCGTCGATGAATTGCTCTCGCGCTTCATGATTTCGGACGAGACCTGGGACACGCTGGCGCAAAGCTGGGATGAGAAGCAACTGATGGAATTCCCCGTCTTCGTCGGGGTTTACGCTGCAACCGCGATGCAGCAGAATTCGCTGCGCTGCACCACTGAGGGCGGCAAGCCGGGCCTGACCAGCCGTTGAAAAGGGAGATGGGATGATGGAACTGAAGGGATACGGCGATCGCCTCGCCGCACGCACCGCGCAGGTTTTGGGGGATGGCCCGAAGATCGCCGCGCTCGATGACAGCGAGATGTCGGGCGAAACCCGCACGCTGGTCGACACGATCCGCTTGTCGGCTGGCGCCGGCACCTCTGCCGAAGTGCCCGAATATATGCGCACCATGGTCAAGCATCCGGCCCTGTTCCGCGCCCAGATGGAACTGGGCACGGTGCTGTTCAAAGGCCAGATCAGCCCACGCGAGCGCGAGCTCGCGGTGCTGCGCATCGGCTGGCTGGCCGGCGCGCCTTATGAATGGGGCGAACACGTCAAGATCAGCCAGCGTTACGGCGTCACCAAAGAGGAAATCGCGCGGGTGCAACAGGGCTCTGCGGCGCCGGGCTGGAGCGTGCATGACGGTGCGATCCTGCGCGGGGTGGAGGAATTGCTGAGCGATTTCGCTGTGTCAGATGCGACATGGGACATTCTGGCGAAGACATGGAACGAGGCGCAGATGCTGGAATACCCCTCGATGGTCGGGCAATATGTCGTCACGGCCTTCATCCAGAACTCGTTCCGCGCCCGCATCGCGCCGGAAAATCCGGGGCTGGTGAACTACTAGAGTTCGCACGCCGCATATGCATCACCACTCTCATATTTCGTCATCCTGAACTTGTTTCAGGACCCATTTCTCCACGCACCCGAAGCGTAGTTTTCGGAAGAGAACCTCTCGGTTTCGGCCCATTCAGCTTGCTCTGGGCATGCGGCACGATGGGCCCTGAAACAAGTTCAGGGTGACGAATTTGGGAAAAATTGGAAATATGCGGTAGCCCTGCCCCATCGAGGGGGAAAAAGACGCCGCCTCAATCTGCAACGGAAAGATTGTGGTGCATCGCCTGTAACCAAACTAGCATCGTCAGCGAATAGGAAGGCACTATGCCAGAAACCGAAACCGCTCTCCCCAAAACTGCTTCCGCTGAGGCCGCTCCGCCAGCGCCCCCCGCCACCACGCCGCAAAGCGGCGATCTGGTGCGCCGCCACCGGCTCTCCACCCGGCTGTGGCACTGGGCCAATGCGCTGGCGCTGTTCATCATGCTGATGAGCGGGATGATGATCTTCAACGCCCATGCCCATCTCTATTGGGGGGAATTTGGCGCCAACCCGGATCGCAACTGGCTGACGCTGGGCACCGGGCAGCTCAATGCCTTTCCCGGATGGGCGACGATCCCTTCGAACTACAGCCTCGCCGATGCCCGCATCTGGCATCTCGCTTTCGCCTGGATCCTGCTGATCGGTGCGCCGCTCTATTTGCTGTGGTCGCTGGTCAATGGCCACCTGTGGCGCGATCTGTTGTTCCGCCGGGGCGAGCTTCGCCCGTCGCACATCTGGCATGACATCAAGGAACATGCGCGGCTGCGTTTCCCGACCGGGGCAGAAGCGCTCAAATACAATGTGCTGCAGAAAGGCGCCTATCTGGGCGTGCTGCTGGTGCTGTTGCCGCTGATTATCCTCACCGGCCTCGCCATGTCGCCGGGTGCCGATGCTACCACCCATGTCTCGGCGCTGTTCGGCGGCAGGCAGTCTGCGCGCTCTGTGCATTTCATCGTCGCGGCGGGCTTTGCCCTGTTCATCGTCGTGCATCTGGTGATGGTGGTGCTGGCAGGTCCCTTCAATGAGGTGCGCTCAATGGTCACGGGCTGGTACCGGTTGCCGCTCGACAAGGGAGCCAAGTGATGAGCATTATTCTGTGCCGCCGCCGCCTGCTGGGCACTGGCGCACTCGGCGCTGGTGGGCTGATCCTGTCGGGCTGCGACAAGCTTAATGCCAATCCGGCCTTCCGCTCGGCGCTGATCGAGGCGGGCAGTTGGCACGAGGGCGCACAGCGGGCCCTGGGCAGCGGCGCTTTGGCCCGCGAATATAGTGAAGCCGACATGTCGCCCAATTTCCGCGTCAACGGCAACACCAATCCCGAAGACGCCAGCTACAAGAGCCACGCCGCTACCGATTTTGCGGGCTGGACACTCAGCGTCGATGGCCTCGTCAAACGCCCGCTCGCTCTGCCGATGACCGCGATCAAGGCGATGCAGCAGCGCAAGCAAATCACCCGGCACGATTGCGTCGAAGGCTGGAGCGCGATCGGCCAGTGGCAGGGGCCGCAACTGGGCCAGATCCTCAGCATGGCCGGGCTGCTCCCCTCGGCGCGCTATGCCGTGTTCCACTGCGCCGACCGCTTCGGCTCCTCGCCCTATTACGAATCGATCGACCTGGTCGATGCCTTCCACCCGCAGACCATCCTCGCCTGGGAAATGAACGGACAACCGCTGAGCATCGGCCACGGCGCCCCGCTGCGCCTGCGCGTCGAGCGCCAGCTTGGCTACAAGCAGGCCAAATACGTCATGCGCATCGAACTGCGCGACAGCCTTGCCGGGCTATTCGGCGGCAAGGGCGGCTATTGGGAAGATGCTCACGATTATCAATGGTATGCGGGGATATAACGCACCCAGTTCGTCATTCCCGCGCAAGCGGGAACCCAGCTCCCGCCTTTGAAGTTTACGCGAACCGATGTTGCGGGAGATGGGTCCCCGCTTTCGCGGGGATGACGGGGAGCACGTAGTGGGTATTCGGGCTCGACCCTATCCCTTCATCACTGGCATAACCTTGTCGGCAAACAGCTTCATCTGCTTGTAGACTTCCTCGTAAGGCATGCCGCCAAAGCTGAAATTGGCCAGCATGTCGTATTCGCCGACCATCGAGGTGCGCATCGCGTGCTTTTCCAGCATCACTTCAGGCGTGCCGATCAGGTTGCCGTCGATGAAGCCGCGGTAGGCCTTGGTCGGCCCGCCCATGGCTTCGGTCATTTCGCCCAGCGCGACATAGGTCGAATAGCTTGGAATGGTCTTGAAGTGGTCGCTGCCCCATTCGTAGTGGTTGACCACCTGCAGGAACTGGTCGGCGAAATACTTGTCGGTGTGCTCGGCGACCTTGGCCGGGTCTTCGTGGCAGACGATGAAATCGCTGATGATGAAGGGCGGGGCCTTCTTGCCGTGCTTGGCCTCGAAAGTGCTGCGATAGGTATTGATCTCGGGCATCGAGGCTTCCCATTCGCCCTGGCTGAAGCGCAGGGCTTTCAGGCCATAGTCCGCCGCGACTGCCGCCGAGCTGGGTGACATCGAGACCATCACCATGCGGTCGCGGTTCCAGCCGGTCGGGCGCGGGCGCACTTCGGTTGGCGGCTGCTTGAAATGCTTGGTGTCGGCCTGAACCACGCCGGCCTCAAGCCCTTCCATGATGATGATTGCGGCTTCATCGAACATCTCGCGGCTGTCGGCGAGTTCCTGGCGGAATGCCTTGAATTCGCGCCGCGCCGCGCCGCGGCCCATGGCCAGGATCATCCGGCCCTCGCTGACAGCATCGAGCATGGCGGCCTTTTCGACCACCCGCAGCGGATCGTTCCACGGCAGGATCACGGCGGCCGGCATCAGCTTGATGGTCTTGGTTTTGGCGGCAATCCAGGTCAGCGCCTGAATCGGATCGGGACAGGCGGCATAGTCAGTGAAATGGTGTTCAACGATTCCGACGAGGTCGAAGCCCATCGCTTCTGCCTCGACGCCGATCTGGATTTCCTTGCGGTGAAAATCCGCATCAGGAATGCCATGCAGGTTCTGGAACGCAAGATGGATGCCGATTTGCATTGAAGTCTCTCCCGTGAATTGATCAGTTGGCTAGGCCGCAGCCCGGATCGGTTCTTCGCCATTGAGCGTGCAGCGATGGAATTCGCGGCCGCTTTCCCGGTCAAACGGCATGACCCGGTGCATCGCGCCGGTGTTGTCCCAGATGACAAGGTCGCCCATCTGCCACTTGTGGCGATAGAGGTATTTGTCCTGCGTCGCATGCCGCATCAGCCGTTCGAGCAGGTCGTGGCTTTCGCTGGGGTGCATTTGTTCGATGTGCGAGCCTGAGGTGCTCAGCACCAGCGACTTGCGGCCTGAGCGATGTTGCCAGACCAGCGGATGGTTGCGCTTGGGATAGCTGGACCAGACAGCGAACTCCTCCGGCGTGCAATCGCGCATTGCCGGGAACAGCGCGGCCTGCATGGTGTGGACGACATGGAGGCCATCGAGCCGCGCCTTTTCGTCTGCGGGCAGATCCTCGTAGGCGGCATAGGTATTGGCGAAGACCGTGTCGCCGCCCTCGCGCGACAGTTTGAAGGGGGTGAACAGCGTCGCCAGCGGCGGCACTTCCTCATAGGTCCCGTCCATGTGCCACAGATGGTTGCCGGGCAGGAACCGGGCATATTCCGGGTTGACCTTGGCATCGAGGCTGACCTTGAGCACGCCCTCATCGCCCTCCTTCAGCGTCGCGCCATCGGCACCGCGCTTGCTCTCGCCGATCCTGAGATCGCCCAGGGTGCGGGCAATCGTGCGCAGTTCCTCGTCGCTGGGGTGAATGCCGCGAAACAGCAGGATGCCGCGCTGATCAAGCAGCGCGCGGATGGCCTTGGCATGCGCGCCGCCGAGCAGGTCGGCCTTGGTCACATTCACCTGCGAGCCCATGCGCGGGGACAGGTCAGTTGAGGTCAGCTCCACATCCGCTCTCCAATTCCAGACAGATCGAACCGCACAGAGGACGAATCGCGCCTGCCTTTGATTGTTACCTTACGCGTTTCATTCATGCGCGCAATCGGCAATCTGCTGCCATCATCCCCGCTGGCCGTGCATAATTAGTTGCCTTGATCGTTTCAAACTGGCAGACATGGCCCATGAACGCCGCACCACTCAGGCGCCCTGGCCGCCCCAGCCTCAGCAACGAAGAGCTGCTCGATCATGCCTGCGACCTGTTCCTCGATCAAGGCTTCGAGCGCACCAGCATCGAGGCGATCTGCGCCCGCGCCGGCATGGCCAAGCGCACGGTCTATGCCCGCTATGGCGACAAGACCAGCCTGTTCCGCGCCGCGCTGCAGCGCGCGATCGAGCTCTGGATCGTCCCCATCGAGCGCCTGCGCGCGGCGGAAGTGGACGACCTTGAAGCCAGTCTGCTTGCCGTGGGGCGCATCCTGCTTGCCAATATCATGACCCCGGCCGGGCTGCGCCTGCTGCGCCTGACCAATTCCGAAAGCAGCCGTTCGCCCGAAATCGGCGCCTACAACGTGGCGCAGGGCACCGAGCCGACCATTGCCTACCTCGCCGACCTGTTCATCCGCCGCTTCCCCAGCCGCCTCGCGCCGGATGAGGCGCGCGCGGCGGCAGAAGGCTTTCTGCACCTGGTCACTGGCCCGGCCATCGATGCCGCCTGGGGCGTGCAGCGGGGCGATTTGGCCCTGGCTCGCCACATCGATGCCAGCGTCCGCCTGTTCCTGCACGGGGTTCAGGGGGAGGGCGGGCGTGAAGCCGGGGCGTTGGAAGCCGAAAACCGCCGTCTGCGCAAGAAGCTGGCGCGGATCGGGGCGCTCCTGGGGGAGGGGTAGGCGGACGAACTCCGTCGCTTGCTGCGAGTGGAGCTTGACTGGGCTTGAGCTATATGTTATTTGTGACATATGTCGGCTGAACCATTGGTCTTTCTCAAGCGACAAAATGCGGATGGGACCATTGTCGAGATCCGCATTTGGCAATTGCCTCAAACGACGAATGAGCGTCCGCATGGTCTCAAATATTCGCTGTTTTATGGCCGCGCGGGCGAGCGGATCATTGGCTATGACAATGAAACCGGTAAGGGGGACCACCGCCACTATGGACCTCGCGAAATGTCCTACGCGTTTGAAAGTACGGAACGCCTTTTGCAGGACTTTTTCGCCGACGTGGCGAAGGAAAGGGGTGAATGATGACTGGAAATCGCCTGACGTTTGAAATCGAACCTGCAAGTTCGTTCGAAACGCGCGCGCTTGAAATTGCCCGGGCGCTGGATCGCGGCGACACTGTGCCCGTGCAAACGCACCTCTCGTTCCCCGATATGGAGACGCTGCTGACCGTGCTCACCCCCAAGCGCTTTGCCTTGCTGCGCACCTTGCGGCAGACCGGTCCCAGCTCGATCCGCGCGCTGGCAGCGGCAGTGGCGCGCGATTACAAGGCGGTGCACAGCGATGTCACGGCGCTTATCGCTGGTGGGCTGATTGAACGTCAGGCGGCCGACCGGATCGCCGTGCAGTGGGATTCTGTCCATGCGGATTTCCGCTTGGCGGCTTGATCAGGGATAATTTGTAGCGTGCCCCCTGATCCCATCACCGTCGCCGCGCTCTATCGCTTCGCGCGTTTCAATGACCCGGCCAGCCTGCGCGCGCAGTTGGAACAGGCGTGCAGGGCCCATCGCATTCGCGGCACCTTGCTGCTCGCAGCCGAGGGTATCAACGGCACGATTGCCGGGACGGACGAGGGCATCACCGCGGTGCTGGCAGAAATCCGCAAGCTGCCGGACTGCGCCGATCTCGATGTCAAAATGTCCACTGCCGCAACCATGCCGTTTCACCGCATGAAAGTGCGTGTCAAACGCGAGATCGTCACCATGGGCCAGCCGGATATCGATCCGAGGGCCAGTGTCGGCACCTATGTCGATCCAATGGACTGGAACGCGCTGATTGCGGACCCCGACACCGTGGTCATCGATACCCGCAATGACTACGAAGTGGCGGTGGGCACATTCGCGCGCGCGATTGATCCCAGGACCAGCACCTTCCGCGATTTCCCCGCATGGTTCCGCGAGAACAGGGACAGTCTGCTCGGCAAGAACAAGCCCAGGGTCGCCATGTTCTGCACCGGCGGCATCCGCTGCGAGAAATCGACCGCTTTCCTCAAGCAGGAAGGCATCGAGGAGGTCTATCATCTCAAGGGCGGCGTGCTCAAATATCTCGAGACAGTGCCCGAGGCGCAAAGCCTGTGGCGCGGCGAATGCTTCGTGTTCGATCAGCGGGTGACCATCGGCCATGGACTTGCCCAGGGCAGCTATGAGCTGTGCCACGCCTGCCGCCGCCCGGTCACCGCCGAAGACCGCCAGTCGCCGCTGTGGGAGGAAGGGGTCAGCTGCCCTGCCTGCCACGCCGAGCGCACCGACGAGCAGCGCGCCTCCTATCGCGAGCGCCACCGGCAGGAAGCGCTCGCCGCCGCGCGGGGGAAGCAGCATATCGGCGCGGATTTGGCCGGGGCGGGCGATGACAAGGATGGCTGATCCAATAGTCTACAGCTTCCGGCGCTGCCCCTATGCCATGCGAGCGCGGCTGGCCTTGGCCATCAGCGGCGTGGCGCTTGAACTGCGCGAGATCAAGCTCTCGGCCAAGCCCGAGGCCATGCTGGAAGCCTCTCCCAAGGGCACGGTGCCGGTGCTGGCGCTGGGCGATGGCACGGTGATCGACGAGAGCATTGACATCATGCACTGGGCCCTCGCGCAGGCCGACCCGGAACACTGGCTGGAGCGCAATGAACCCGAGCTGATCGCCCAGTGCGACGGCTCGTTCAAGCATGCTCTTGACCGTTACAAGTATCCCGATCGCCACGGCGTCGATTGGCTCGAACATCGCGAACAGGGCCTCATGTTCCTGCGCCAGCTGGATGAGCGCCTCTCCGGCAAGGGCCAGCTGTGCGGGGCCACCCGCGGCCTTGCCGACGCCGCGATCATGCCCTTCGTGCGCCAGTTCGCCGCCGTGGACCCGGACTGGTTCGCCGCGCAGCCACTGCTACATCTGAAGCCATGGCTTGAAGGCCATTTGGCCTCGCCGCTGTTCGCTGCGATCATGCAGCGCTATGCGCCATGGTCGCCGGGTGATGCGCCGGTGGCCTTTCCGCAGGTGACCGGCTAACCCGCGCGATCCATGCCGACATCACTTCTTCCCGAGGCCCAGGAACACTGGGTAGAGGGCGACGCGCTCGCCCTGCCGATTCCGGCCAATGCCGAAGCCCTGCGCGCGGGCGGCGCGGAATGGCTGACCAGTGCATTTCATGCGATGGGTTCGCTGACGCCCGAGAACTGCGTCACCGCGATCACTCGCTGCGACAGCTTCGAGGCGGGCGGCACTGGCACCAAGGCGCTGCTCTCGCTCAGCTATGCCCGCCCCGAAGAAGGCCTTCCCGCAGACCTCTTCGTCAAGTTCTCGCGCAATTTCGCCAATTCCGAAATGGACCGCGCCAAGTTCCATATGGGACCCGAAATCCGCTTCGCCGCGCTCTCGCGAACGCCGGGCTTCCCGGTCGCTGTGCCGCGTTGCCTGTTTGCCGACTATGCCGAGGCCAGCGGCACGGGCTTGCTGATCACCGAGCGCATCGGCTTCGGCCAGAACGGCATAGAGAGGCAATACGGCAAATGCCTCGATCACCTGCTGCCTCAGCCGCTCGAACACTACCGGGCTCTGATCCGCACGCTGGCGCGGCTGGCGGGCAGCCACATGGGCGGCCGGTTACCCGCTACTGTGGCGGACGAATTCGCCTTCGATCTGGGCAAGGCCCTCGCCGCCGACCGGCTGACCTGTACCGGGCAGCAACGCGTCAACCGCGTCGCGCGCTATGCGGAGTTTGCCGCAGAACACCCGCAATTGCTGCCCGAAGCGATCCGCAGCGAGGCCTTCATCGCCCGCTTCGGCGAGGGTTTCGCGCTGTTTCAGGCGCAGCAGGACGCGATCAAGCGCTATCTTCACGCGCAGGGTGACCTCATCGCGCTGTGTCACTGGAACGCCAATTCGGACAATGCCTGGTATTGGCGCGATGCTGGCGGCGAGCTGCAATGCGGCTTGCTAGACTGGGGCAGCGTCGGCCAGATGCATGTCGCGATGACCTTGTGGGGCTGCCTCTCCAGCGCCGAGCAATGGCTGTGGCAGGGTCACCTCGATGAACTGCTGGCGCTGTTTGTCGCCGAATATGCTGCCGCCGGGGGTCCCGCACTGGACCCTGCCGAGCTGCGCCAGCACCTGTTGCTCTATGCCGCGATGATGGGCCTGTGCTGGCTGCTCGACGCGCCGCCGCGCATCCGCCGGGAAGTGCCCGCGCTGGCAGATGCCACCGGGCCACTCGATCCGCTGATCCTCGCCAGCGAAACCGCCCGGGTGCAGCTGCAGATGATGACCAACTTCCTGATGCTGTGGGTGAGGGAAGACGCGACCGGCGTGCTAGCGCGCCTGTTCGGATAAGGCCCCCTTTCCCGCATCCCAGACACCTGCCATGATCACGCCAGCCGCGCGGAGTTGTCGGGAGAGGGAATCATGAGCAAGCTTGAAGTCATCGCCGAAGGCCTCGTCTTCCCGGAAGGCCCGGTGGTCATGGCCGATGGGTCAGTGATCGTGGTCGAGATCATGGGCAGACGCGTCACGCGCTGCTGGGGCGATCTGCGCAAGGAGACTGTCTCGGAGCCCGGCGGCGGACCAAATGGTGCGGCGATCGGCCCGGACGGGGCGCTTTATGTCTGCAACTCGGGCGGCCACGGCCAGGATGGCACGCCAAAGGAGCAAGGCCGGATCGAGCGGATCGATTTGGCCACCGGCAAGGCCGAGCGGCTCTATGACAGCTGCGACGGCGTCGCCCTCGGCGCGCCCAATGACCTGATGTTCGATAGCGACGGCAACATCTGGTTCACTGATCTTGGCAACAGCGCGGCGGATGCCAAATTCTATGGCGGGCTCTATTGCGCCCGCCCCGATGGCAGCGCGATCACCCGCATCTATGGCCGCGGCATCAGCTATAACGGCGTCGGCATTTCGCCCGATATGCAGACCGTCTACGTCTCGGACACCTACACCGCGCGGATCTTCGCCTTTGATCGCAAGATCGAAGTGCAAGAGCCGCGCTGGCTGGCCACTGCGCTGGGGCCGGCGTGGCTCGACAGTCTGGCGATGAGCGCGGCGGGCAATGTCTGCGTCGCCACCCTGATGCCCGGCGCGATCACTACGGTGACGCCGCAGGGGCAGACCAGTCAGGTGCCGCTGGACGACCGGCTGGTCACCAACATCGCCTTTGGCGGCGCGGACATGATGGACGCGTGGATCACCTTCTCGGAAGCCGGCACACTGGTGAAAAGGCGCTGGTCCGAGCCGGGCATGCGGCTGGTTTATAACGGGTAGGAGGCAAGTCGCGCCAAGCCTCCCCCTCGGGGGAGGTGGCTCGTAAGGCGAACGGAAGGGGGCAGGGCAAAGAAAGCCGCGGCAGCGGCGGCGCGCTATCGCGCGCGATCCGGCATGCCCCCTCCACCGCTGCGCGGTTCCCCTCCCCCGGTGGGGGAGGATTTTTGTCTCAGCCCAAGGCCGCCTTCAGATCGTCCACCAGATCAGTCTTCTCCCAGGGGAAGAAATCGCCCTCGGGGGTGCGGCCGAAGTGGCCGTAGGCGGCGCTCTTGCGGTAGATCGGCTTGTTGAGGCCCAGATGCGTGCGGATCGCGCGCGGGGTCAGGCCGCCGAGCTTGGCAATGCCCATGATCGCCTTTTCGATGACATCGTCGCCGAACTTGCCGGTCTCGTGGGTATCGACATAGAGCGACAGCGGCTTGGAGACGCCGATGGCATAGGCCAGCTGGATGGTGCAGCGCGTGGCGAGGCCCGCCGCGACGATGTTCTTGGCGAGATAGCGCGTGATATAGGCCGCCGAACGGTCAACCTTGGTGGGATCCTTGCCGCTGAAAGCGCCGCCGCCGTGCGGGGCCGCGCCGCCGTAGGTGTCGACGATGATCTTGCGGCCTGTGAGGCCAGCGTCGCCATCAGGGCCGCCGATCTCGAAGGAGCCGGTCGGGTTGATGTGGTATTCGGTCTCGCGCAGCAGCGCCGCCGGTATCACGTCAGCGATGACGCGCTTCACATAGGCGTGGAGTGCGGCTTCCTTTTCGCCTTCGTCATAACCCTTGGCATGCTGGGTGCTGACCACGACAGCCGTCGCGGCAACCGGCACGCTGCCTTCATAGCGCAGGGTGACCTGGCTCTTGGCATCGGGCTCAAGGAAAGGCGCCGCGCCTGAATGGCGGTCGGCGGCCATGCGCTCGAGGATCTTGTGGCTGTAATAGAGCGTGGCGGGCATCAGGTCGGGGGTTTCATCGGTGGCATAGCCGAACATGATGCCCTGATCGCCCGCGCCTTCATCCTTGTTGCTGCCCGCATCGACGCCTTGCGCGATGTGAGCGGACTGGCCGTGCAGGCGGTTGATGAATTCGAACTTTTCCCAGTGGAAGCCGTCCTGCTCGTAACCGATTTCCTTGACGGTGTTGCGGACCGTCGCTTCGATCTCGGCCTGCGCGCCCGGCGCCCAGGCGCCATCTTCATAGACGCCCTTGCAGCGGATTTCGCCGGCCAGCACGACCAGCTGGGTGGTGGTCAGCGTCTCGCAGGCGATGCGGGCTTCGGGGTCTTTCGAGAGGAACAGATCGACGATCGAATCGCTGATCTGGTCGGAGACCTTGTCGGGATGACCTTCGGAAACACTTTCCGAGGTGAACAGATAATCGTTACGCATGCAGCACCCATATCGAGAGACATATAAAGAAAGCTTTATGTGACCCGCGCTCTAGCCCCGGCTGGGCCGCGTTGCAACCAGCGAAAGGGCAACTAGTAATATCGCCCAGCCAAGCGGAAGCATATTGCCAAGGCGGGCAAACAGCGTCGGCGCATGGGCCGGGGGCACCAGCCCGTCGAGCCGGCCAGCCACATGGCGGGGCACGTAATGGCGCACCACGCCATCGGCATCGATCACCGCGCTGATCCCGGTGGTGGTAGCGCGCAGCACCGGCAGGCCTTCCTCCACCGCGCGCATCCGCGCCTGCGCCAGATGTTGCGGCGGGCCCCATGATCCGAACCAGCCATCGTTGGAAGGGTTGAAAATGAAATCGGGGCGATGGTCACGGTCGGCAACTTGCCCTGAGAAGATGATCTCATAGCACAACTGCACCCCGGCCTTGCCCCAGGCGCCAAGTTCGAGCGTGCGCGGGCCGGGGCCGGGCCAGAAATCGAGATCGCCGGGCACCAGGCGCGAGAGGCCTATGGGCTCCAGCCAAGGCCGCAAGGGCAAATATTCCCCGCCCGGCACCAGATGCGCCTTGGCATAGGAGCCGCGGATCGTGCCACTGGCATCGATGGCAGTCACCACATTGCGCGCAGCAGCCACTTCGCCCCCGCGCATTTCGAGGTCAGTCGTGCCGGTCAGCAGCATGCTACCCTTGCCCAGCGCCCAACCGATCCGCTGGCGCGCGAGGGCGGGATCGCCGGCGAAAGTGGTGCCCTCGTAATAGTAGAAGGGATAGCCTTCGCGCAGATAGTCCGGCACGCCCGATTCGGGCCATAGCACCAGCCGGTTGGTGCCGGGCTGGCGCGACGGTGACAGGCCGGTGATTTTGACGAACTGGCTTTCCCACTTGGCGGGATTGTCGAGATCGGCCTGCCGGATATCAGGCTGGACGAGCGTGAAGGGGACGGTGCCCTTTGCCCCCGATTCGCCATTGGGCAACAGCATCAGCACGGCCGGCAGCAGCACCAGCAAGCCGCCGCGCCAGTCAATCCGGGCGCGCAGCAGCGCGATCAGCCAGGCTCCCCCCAGCAGCACCACCAGCCCGGACAGCGCATAGGTCCCCAGCCATGGTGCCAGTGCGGCAAGCCCGGGATGCGAGAATGGCCCCAGCGCGGCCATGGCCAACGGGTTCCAGGCAAAGCCCGAAAACACCCAGCTGCGCAGCCACTCGGTCACGATCCAGCAGCCGGCAAAGCCCGTTACCAGCGCGGCATAATTGGCCCGGAAAAAACGCCACGCCCCCAGCGCCGCCAGCGCCGGATAGACCGCGAGATAAAGCGAGAGGCCGAACACCGCGATCCAGCCCATCCAGAACGGCATCTTGGCCTGAAAGGTGAAGGCGGTCGCGATCCAGTTGTTGCCGATGGTGAAATGGCCGATGCCAAACAGCCAGCCCAGCAACATGGCCCGCTTGGCCGAGGATGCTTGCGCAATCAGCGCGATCAGCCCGGCGAGAGCCAGCAGGGTCAGCGGCCAAAGGTGCAGCGGTTCAAAGCCTGTGGCCGCAATTGCGCCCAGCGCCGGGGCGCACAGGCGAGGGCGGGCGGAGAGGCAGTTCAGCAGATTCGGGAGGCTGGCCATCGCTGCGGGCTTGTGGCGGGAAGGGGGGAAGGGCGCAAGGGGGAGAAGTCCCCTCTCCCCGTCGGGGAGAGGTAGCGCAGCTTGGTCCCGAAGGGGCCTAGCGCAGCTGGGAGAGGGGTTTCCTTGCGCGCAGGCGCGCAGCCCCCTCTCCAACTCCGTCTAGCGAGCAGGCTCGCAAGCCTTCGTATCCTCTCCCCGACGGGGAGAGGAAGTTTGCCCCGCCCAATCAGGCCATCGCGGCCTTGGCCGATTCCTTGATCCAGTCGCCCGAATCGTTCGCCTGTTCGTAAATATCGAGATGCACGATCTTGTTCTCAGCGTTGAACCGGTAAACCGCGATGACGTTCTTGCGGATGAATTCCGAGCCGCGCGTGTGGCGTTCCTCGATTTCCTGAAACAGCGTGTTGCCGATCTCGGACACATGGAATTCGGTGAATTCGAAATGGGTTCCGCCCGCAGCCCAGCCGGCGAGGAATTCGCAGTATTCGGTGAAGTTGAAGGTCTCGAGATAGGCGCCGACGCGCTTGAAGGTGGCCGTGTCGAGATAGGCGTTCATCGGCTCCCAGTCGGCAGCGGACTTGACCCCGGCGGCGAGGATATTCGCCTGACACTCGTTGAAATCGAGCACCACCTGCCGCAGCGGGCCGGCTTCGGCCTTGGTGGCACTTGCAGTTGCGTATTGAGTCATCGTTTCCCTCTCTCTGCCACCCAGCTGTCGAGCGCCGAATGATAATAGGCCAGCCGCACTTCCTGGCGGGTCAGCGCCATTTCGGTGAGGCCTGAATTGCGCAGGCCGCGTTGCTGCGCCTGCATCTGGTCATAGTCCTGCTCCAGCGCGAGGAAATAGGGCTCGTGCTCGCCTTCCTTGACCTCGTGTAGCGGTTCGCGCGCGGCGGCCCGCTGTTCCGGCGGCAGCCACATCAGCCCCATCACCTGCCAGTAACACCGCCCCGGATCGCCGCTTTCGTGCGGGGTGGAGATGATCACAGTCGCTTCCCCGGCGCGGATGGTCATGAACAGGTTGGGGAAGACCAGATGGAAGTGGTTGTCGCTCATCTGGATGTCGGTCAGCTTCGAGACATCGAGGCCCTTGCCAGTCAGCGTGTCGCGCGTCGCCTGCTGCAACAGTATCCGCCCAGTGACGCCCTCCGGGAAGGTCAGCGTGCCATCGGCGCTGCGGTGTTCATTCAGCATTTCCTCGAAGCGCGGCAGCACTTCGGTGACGCTGGGGAATGTTGCGGGCAGGCCGCGGATCGAATCGGCCTGCTGTTCGGGCCCGAAGTCTTCCAGATTGGCCGCGCCGAACGGGCCGGTGGCGACCGAATGATCGCCGAAGAAGGCATAGCGTTCCTGCGATTCGTCCATCGCCGAGATCAGCTCGGGGTGGACGGCCTGGATGTGATAGCCTTCCTGAAAGGCATCCATCACCACTTTCCAGTTGCACTCCAGCGGCTCGCGGCGGTTGAGCCCGATCGGGATCATTTCCTCGAGCTTGTAGGGCGCCAGCAGCCCCGCCACTTCGCCGAGGAAATCCGCCAAGGGCGCGGCGGAAGGGTCGGGGTTGATGAAAATGAACCCGGCAAAGCATTCGACCTTTGCCGTGATCAGCCCCAGCTCGGCCTTTTCGCCGACGAAGTCCTCGAGGCTCCCCTCGAAATCGGGCCGGGCCACCGCAAGCAGTGCGCCGTCGAGGCCATAGGACCAGTTGTGATAGGGGCAGGTAAATCGCGGCGAATGGCCCTTGCCGGTGCAAAAGGCATTGCCCCGGTGGCGGCAGGCATTGACGAAGCCGCGCAC
Organism: Sphingomonadaceae bacterium; assembly: GCA_947473355.1. GTDB lineage: Bacteria > Pseudomonadota > Alphaproteobacteria > Sphingomonadales > Sphingomonadaceae > Novosphingobium. Next base: position 19,320 of record CANJCQ010000027.1, read on the forward strand.
CGCGCCGTCCTTGCCCCGCACCAGCACCCACGATTGGTCAAACAAACGGTATTCCATCCAGTCGCCGGCCTCGGGAATGTCATCGGCCCGGCCCGCCACCTGCCACACCCGCATCCACAGCTGCTCGCGCTCGCGCCGCGCAAATTCGGGCGAATGATAGCGATCAGTCGAAACCCGCATGTGAAACGGCGCAAAATCGATCTCGCGAATCAGCGCGCCCCTGTCGATCAGTTCGCCTGGCCTGTCTGGCTGCATGGCTCCATCCTCTTTCCGCCGATTGTATCATCCGGTCCGGAGGGGATAGCGCGTCAAGCGGTCAAGGCAATGTCGAATTTGGGGTGGAATATGGGCAGAACCTGGGGCGGATTTGAGTCAAACGGGGCATGCGACTGCCCGGTTTGTCACGCCAGCGACATTGCGATTGCACCGGCATCAACTTCCGCGCGCGCCAAGTTCAGCGTCCGCAGGGCTTCCAGATGGGCGATCGGTGGCATATCTCCTTGATTAAAAGATGAATAATGAAAATTCACAATATGGAACTTTAATAAGTGCAGGCCAAGGCGCCATCGCCCTAATGTTTTAGCGAAAGCTCCCGAGGCCCAGATGCAACAAAACCCGCGCCTTGGGGGCACGGGTTCGGGTGGGGGCTTCACCGGGTCAAAGCATGTCCTGAGCCTGACGAAGGGAGCGCGCGGGGCCCCGCGAGGGGTTCAGGGACGCGAGACTGGCATGGCTGGGTGTGTGTAGGAAAATGGTTTTGTGGAACATCGGAACCACTGGCGCGTTGAACCGGCTGTGTCATGGCAGGCGCTTGTGCCAGTGATCGGACCGGCAATGCCCCGGACGCCCGACCCAGCCGCGGCCCCCGATCCAAGGAGAAGGCAGCTATGGAACGTCAAGGCGATGAAATTCACATCACGACCGAAGAAGCCCGCGCCGGCACCACGCCGCACATCCTGCGCTATATGCTGGGGGCCAGCCTGGCCCTGGCCATAGTTGCCCTGTCGGCCGTGTGGATCATCGGCGCCATGTCCCAGCGTCCGGCCGATGGCGGACCGGTGACGGCCGTAGAACACGCGCTCTGCGGAAGTACGGGTAAATAGAACAAGACCCGCGCCTTGGGGGCTCGGGTTCGAACGAGGGCTTCACTTGGTCAAAGCATGTCATGAGTATGACGAAGGGTGCGCGGGGAGCCGGGAGGGGGCTCAGGGATGCGATGCTGGCATGGGTGGGGGTGTGTAGGAAAATGGGTTTGTGGGGGTTTGGGCGGACACCGCGAGGCAAATTCGGAGTTACATAAACATTTCATTATTGACATTTATGAAATTAATATGCAATAGCGGCTCACGGCAGACCGAACTGTTCCAGGAATGATCATCATGAGCACCGCCAATCTTCTGCGTGAAACAGCAGTCTCCCGGCTGGTTGGAGAACTAAAGACGATCGGTGGCCTCAAAGGCCGTGACCTGGCCAATATGCTCGGTGTCTCACCGCCTACCGTCAGTCGTTGGAGCAAGGGCGAGGCAGACCCGACGATCGACAAGCAGACGGCCATGGCGCAGCTGCGCTGGGTCGCCGCTCGTTTGGCGGATTTTTACGAGCCGGACGAGGTGCGGTTGTGGTTGCAATCTCCCCATCCGCAGCTCGGCGGATTGCGTCCTTATGACCTGATCGTTGACGGTCGCACGGCCGAGGTGCTTGAGGTAATCGAGCGGCTGGATAGCGGGGTCTATCTCTAAGTGGAGCGACGCCGCGCGCTCGACGACAGGTTGCTCGACCTTCTCGGCGCAATCGAGGGAATGCCTTTTAATGGCACCATGTGGCGCGTCGTCAAGACAGGCCGCGAGGTGCTTGATGGCTCGCGCGGATCAGGCCGGTGGAATACTTCGGAGATGTCTGTCCTCTATGGCGCTGCGGACCGGAACGGCGCGATTGCCGAAATCAATTTTCACTTGAGCCGGGGCCAATCGGTATTTCCCTCAAGGATGCGCCACGAACTGTTTAAACTTGCCGTCAAGGCGCATCAGACACTTGTTCTGGCCGACATGGAGCAACTCAAGCGCCTTGGCGTGGATGATGCCCGCTATCGCGAACTGCTCTACACGCGCACGCAGGAAATCGGTGCAGCGGCAGCTTTTCTTGGCTTTGACGGATTGATTGTTCCCTCCGCCCGTTGGGACTGCAAAAACATAATTCTGTTTCTGGATGCCATCAATGTTGAGGAAGTTCGCACGGTTTCAGTCGAACCGGTCGACTGGAAAGTATGGCGGCGATCCCAATCGTGATCCAGAAAAATAGAATAGCGAGCGGACGCCTGTTTGGACAGGGCTGGATCGTCGGCTTAATCCCGTCTCCCACCATCACCGCCCTTGACCCCCCGCATCAATTGCCCTAACGGCCCCCGCTTCCGGCGCGGGTTCGCCCATTCCGGTTTGAGCTGAACATTGCCGGTGCGCAGGATGTTAACCTCCAGCAATCTGTCAAAGTAACCCGGCGCCTTGGCCCGGGTGGAGCGTTTTCGGCTCACGGTGCGTTTTGTCGCGGGGTTAACCCCGGCGCTGCGCTGCGTGAGATATTCCGCGATCGTCTTCACCTTTGGTTTGATGCGCCGAACGGTTCCGGCCTTTCCTGAGCGTGCGCCGCAAGCGGAGCCCCTTCAGGAAAAGTGGGAACCGGTTTTCCGCCCGGAATGGGGCGACCCGCGTCGGCAATTCCGCCGACACGGATAAGAAGGTGAAGCATTCTCAATGCCGACAATCAACCAGCTGGTCCGCAAGGGCCGCGTTCCGCAGAAGGCCAAGTCGAAGGTTCCTGCGATGGAGCAGAACCCGCAGAAGCGCGGCGTTTGCACCCGTGTCTATACGACTACGCCCAAGAAGCCGAACTCGGCGCTTCGCAAGGTCGCCAAGATCCGCCTGACCAACCAGCGCGAAGTCATTTCGTACATTCCGGGCGAAGGCCACAACCTGCAGGAGCACTCTGTTGTGCTGATCCGCGGCGGGCGTGTGCGCGATCTTCCCGGCGTGCGCTATCATGTGCTGCGCGGCGTGCTGGATACCCAGGGCGTCAAGGATCGCAAGCAGAGCCGTTCGAAGTATGGCGCCAAGCGTCCGAAGTAAGCTGGTTTTTACAACCACGGCCTTCATCCCCGCGAAAGCGGGGACCCATCTCCAGGGGCGGCAGTTGGTTCACAGGTTTCAGTAAGCCGCAGCGTCACGAGATGGGTCCCCGCCTGCGCGGGGATGACGAGCGGAAGTTAGAGAGGTTGATGTTATGTCACGTCGTCGTCGTCCCGAAAAGCGGGTCATCCTGCCCGATCCCAAGTTCGGGGATCAGATCCTGTCGAAGTTCATGAACAACCTCATGCTCGATGGCAAAAAGTCGGTCGCTGAATCGATCGTCTATGGCGCCATGGAAACCATGGAGACCAAGGCCAAGGGCAATCCGGTCGAGATGTTCCACTCGGCGCTGGAAAATGTGAAGCCGCAGATCGAAGTGCGCTCGCGCCGCGTCGGTGGTGCCACCTATCAGGTGCCGGTCGAGGTTCGCCCCGAGCGCGCCCAGGCGCTGGCCATCCGCTGGCTGATCACGGCTGCGCGCAACCGCAGCGAAACAACGATGTCTGCGCGGTTGTCTGCCGAGCTGCTCGATGCTGCCAACAACCGCGGTAACGCAGTCAAGAAGCGCGAAGATACGCACCGTATGGCCGATGCCAACCGCGCGTTCTCGCATTACCGCTGGTAAGCTGTCACGCGGCGGTCACACAATTGAACCAACGGGCGGGGCAATCCGGTTCCTCCCAGCCTTTTTAAGGAAATACCCATGGCACGCAGCCATCCGCTCTCGATGTATCGCAATATCGGTATCATGGCGCATATCGACGCCGGCAAGACCACGACCACCGAGCGCATCCTGTTTTATACCGGCAAGAGCTACAAGATCGGCGAAGTGCACGATGGCGCAGCGACGATGGACTGGATGGAGCAGGAACAGGAACGCGGCATCACGATCACTTCGGCTGCGACGACCTGCTTCTGGAAAGACCACCGGATCAACATCATCGATACTCCCGGCCACGTTGACTTCACCATCGAAGTCGAGCGTTCGCTGCGCGTGCTGGATGGTGCGGTCGCGTGTTTTGACGGCGTTGCGGGCGTTGAGCCCCAGTCCGAGACCGTGTGGCGCCAGGCTGACAAGTATGGCGTGCCGCGCATGTGTTTCATCAACAAGCTCGACCGCACCGGCGCGAACTTCAAGTACTGCGTGCAGTCGATCATCGACCGTCTCGGCGCCAAGCCTGCGGTGCTTTACATCCCGATCGGTCTTGAAGCGGACCTCAAGGGTCTGGTCGATCTGGTCGAAAACCGGGCGATCATCTGGAAGGACGAAGCGCTGGGTGCGGAATTCTTCTACGAGGATATCCCCGCCGATCTTGCCGACGAAGCCGCGCAGTATCGCATGGATCTGATCGAACTGGTCATCGATCAGGACGACGATGCGATGGAAGCCTATCTCGACGGCAAGGAGCCCGATGTCGCGACGCTGAAGGCCTGCATCCGCAAGGGCACGCTCAACCAGTCGTTCGTTCCGGTCTGCTGCGGATCGGCGTTCAAGAACAAGGGTGTTCAGCCTCTGCTTGATGCCGTGGTCGATTATCTGCCTTCGCCGCTCGACATTGAAGACGTCCAGGGCGTCAAGATGGACAGCGACGAGAAGGACAGCCGTCCGCCCGAGGACGACGCGCCGTTCAGCGCGCTGGCGTTCAAGGTGATGAACGATCCTTTTGTTGGCACACTTACCTTCATCCGCATCTATTCGGGCACGCTCACCAAGGGCACCTATCTGAATTCGGTCAAGGACAAGAAGGAAAAGGTCGGACGCATGCTCGAAATGCATGCCAACGACCGCAAGGACGTCGACGAGGCATTTGCCGGCGACATCATCGCGCTGGCCGGTATGAAGGAAACCACCACCGGCGATACGCTGTGCGCCGAGCGGTCCCCGATCGTGCTTGAGCGGATGGAATTCCCCGAGCCGGTGATCGAGCTGTCAGTGGAACCCAAGACCAAGGCCGACCAGGAAAAGATGGGCATTGCGCTCAACCGCCTGTCTGCCGAAGATCCCTCGTTCCGCGTTTCGACCGATCACGAATCGGGCCAGACGATCATCAAGGGAATGGGCGAACTTCACCTCGAAATCCTGGTTGACCGCATGAAGCGCGAATTCAAGGTCGAGGCCAATGTCGGTGCGCCCCAGGTGGCTTACCGCGAATATCTCGCGAAGCCGGTGGACATCGATTACACCCACAAGAAGCAGTCGGGTGGATCGGGCCAGTTCGGACGCATCAAGTTCCGCCTGAAGCCGGGCGAGCGCGGCAGCGGCGTCGTCTTCAACGACAACATCAAGGGCGGCAATATTCCCAAGGAATATATCCCCTCGGTCGAGAAGGGCATGCGCGAGACTGCACTGGGCGGTTCGCTGATCGGCTTCCCGATCATCGATTTCGAGATCGAGCTTTATGACGGCGCCTATCATGACGTCGATTCCTCGGCGCTGGCGTTTGAAATTGCCGGACGGGCAGGCATGCGTGAAGCGGCCCAGAAGTCGGGCATCAAGCTGCTCGAGCCGATCATGAAGGTGGAGGTCGTCACTCCCGATGATTATCTCGGCGACGTCATCGGCGACATGAACAGCCGCCGTGGCCAGATCCAGGGCACCGACACACGCGGCAATGCCCAGGCAGTCGAAGCCATGGTGCCGCTGGCGAACATGTTCGGCTACGTCAACCAGCTGCGCTCGTTCACGCAAGGACGCGCGAATTACTCGATGTTTTTCTCCCATTATGAAGAGGTCCCGGCAAACGTCGCGGCCGAAGTTAAGGAGAAACTCGCCTGACGGTGAGTGGGGTCAACGAGAAGCTTGCCTAAGCGGCAAGATAAGATTAGGGGCGGCGCCTGTTTCAGCGGGTGCCTCCCTCCCGAAGATTTCAATATGTATTTCAATTCAGGCGAAGAAGAAGGTTTGAACAATGGCTAAGGCAAAATTCGAGCGGACGAAGCCGCACTGCAACATCGGCACCATCGGTCACGTTGACCATGGCAAGACCACGCTGACCGCAGCGATCACCAAGGTGCTCGCTGAAACCGGCGGCGCCGTCTTCACCGACTATGCCAATATCGACAAGGCTCCCGAAGAGCGCGAGCGCGGCATCACCATTTCGACCGCACACGTCGAATATGAAACCGCCAACCGCCACTATGCCCACGTCGATTGCCCGGGCCACGCTGACTATGTGAAGAACATGATCACTGGTGCTGCCCAGATGGACGGCGCGATCCTGGTGGTGAACGCCGCTGACGGCCCGATGCCCCAGACCCGCGAGCACATCCTGCTCGCCCGTCAGGTTGGCGTGCCTCAGCTGGTGGTTTACATGAACAAGGTCGATCAGGTCGACGACGCTGAAATCCTCGAGTTGGTCGAGCTCGAAATCCGCGAGCTGCTCACCAAGTACGGCTTCGACGGTGACAACATTCCGGTTATCCCGGGCTCGGCGCTGGCCGCGCTCGAAGGCCGTGACGACAACATCGGCAAGGAATCGATCTATGCGCTGATGAAAGCGGTCGACGAGTATATCCCGCAGCCGCCGCGTCCGACTGACAAGCCGTTCCTGATGCCAGTGGAAGACGTGTTCTCGATCTCTGGTCGCGGCACGGTCGTCACTGGCCGTATCGAGACCGGCATCGTCAAGGTTGGCGAGGAAGTCGAGATCGTTGGTCTCAAGGATACCCGCAAGACTGTCGTCACCGGCGTCGAAATGTTCCGCAAGCTGCTCGATCAGGGCGAAGCTGGCGATAACGTCGGCGCGCTGGTTCGCGGTGTTGCCCGTGAAGAGGTCGAGCGCGGCCAGGTTCTCTGCAAGCCCGGTTCGGTTACCCCGCACACCGAGTTCAACGCCGAGGTCTATGTGCTGTCGAAGGACGAAGGTGGCCGTCACACGCCGTTCTTCGCCAACTATCGCCCGCAGTTCTATTTCCGCACCACTGACGTGACCGGCGAAGTGATCCTCCCCGAGGGCACCGAAATGGTCATGCCCGGCGACAACGTCACGATCGGCGTCAAGCTGATTGCGCCGATCGCCATGGACCAGGGCCTGCGCTTCGCCATTCGCGAAGGTGGACGCACTGTCGGTTCTGGGGTTGTCAGTTCGATCTCCAAGTAATATAGGCCGCGCTCCGCCGGGGGAGCCAGATTCGTTCTGGCACCCCCGGCGGTCGGTTTTTCGGGCCAAGTCTTCAAATTTGGCCTGTTTTGTTTTTGCTCTTTCTCATCGGTAGTCGGACATGGAAGCCCAGAATATTCGCATTCGCCTCAAGGCGTTTGATCACCGCGTACTCGATCAGGCAACTGGCGAAATCGCGGAGACCGCTCGCCGCACCGGCGCGCTGATTCGTGGCCCCATTCCTCTTCCGACGAGAATCGAAAAGTTCACCGTGAACCGCGGACCGCACATCGACAAGAAGTCGCGTGAGCAGTTCGAGGTGCGCACCTACAAGCGGCTGCTCGATATCGTGCAGCCCAACGCCACCACTGTTGACGCGCTGATGAAGCTCGACCTGGCAGCTGGCGTGAACGTCGAGATCAAGCTCGCGTAGGCGAGCGCAGCCCCCGCGCAGGCGGGGGTCGCAGGAATTCTAGGCCGGTTATGCCGGCCTGAGGCCCCCGCCTTCGCGGGGGAACACTAAGGTTTTTGGAGGGTAACCTCCACGGACATAGGGATACCTCCGGCACCAGCCTTCGGGCACTTTGGCCGGGCAAGCGTCCCCCGTCTCGCTTTCCTCCCCCATTCCGGGAGGGGAAGGCACTCAGCCCGGACGGGGCTCGCTCATATTTTGGGTTGAACACGCCTTTCGGGATGGTCCCGTCAGGCCTCTGTATGGAGTATGGATCATGCGCACCGGCGTGATCGCCAGGAAAGTGGGAATGACCCGCCTGTTTCAGGAGGACGGCCGGCATGTGCCCGTTACCGTCCTGTCGCTGGAAGAGTGTCAGGTCGTCTCGGTCCGCACCGCAGAGCGCGACGGTTATGTCGCTCTCCAGCTCGGCGCGGGCACGGCGAAACAGAAGAATGTAGCCAAGCCGCAACGCGAACATTTCGCCAAGGCGCAGGTGCCTCTCAAGGCCCGCGTCTGCGAATTCCGTGTGGCTGATGATGCCGTGCTCGAAGTCGGCGCGACGATTGCTGCCTCGCACTTTGTGCCGGGCCAGCTGGTCGATGTTGCCGGGCACACGCAGGGCAAGGGCTTTGCGGGCGGCATGAAGCGCTGGGGTTTCGGCGGCATGCGCGCCACCCACGGCGTTTCGATCAGCCACCGTGCCTTGGGTTCGACTGGCCAACGCCAGGATCCGGGCCGCGTCTTCAAGAACAAGAAGATGGCCGGTCACATGGGTGACAAGGAACGCACCCAGCAGAATCTCGAAGTCGTGCGCGTCGATGACGAACGCGGCCTGATCTTCGTCAAGGGCTCGGTGCCCGGCGCCAAGAACGCCTGGCTGACGGTCAAGGACTCGGTCAAGGTTCCGCGCCACGCCGAAGCGCCGTATCCCGGTGCCCTGAAGGGCGCCAACGATGTGGCTGAGCCGATCGCTGAAGAAGAAGTGATTGTTCAGGAGCAGGCACAGGATGATGTGGCCCCAGAGGCAGCAGCCCCAGAGGCAGCAGCACCAGAGGCAGCAGCACCAGAGGCAGCAGCACCAGAGGCAGCAGCACCAGAGGCAGCAGCACCAGAGGCAGCAGCACCAGAGGCAGCAACTCCCGAGGCTTCGGCCCCGGCCCAAGACGGTCAGGAGGGCTAAGCCATGAAAGTCAAAGTCCTCAAGATTGATGGTTCGGCCGGCAAGGGCGACATCGAACTCAATGATGCAGTATTCGGCGTTGAGCCGCGTGCCGACATCCTCCACCGCGTGGTAACCTGGCAGCTCGAGAACCGTCGCGGCATCGCCCGCGCCACTCGCGAGCGTTCGGAAGTTGCCCGCACCGGCAAGAAGCTCGGCAACCAGAAGGGCGGCGGCACCGCCCGTCACGGCGACCGTGCAGCTCCGATCTTCATCGGCGGCGGCAAGGCTCATGGCGCACGTCGCCGTGAGTTTGATGTGTCGCTGAACAAGAAGGTCCGCGCGCTGGGTCTCAAGATGGCACTCTCGGCCAAGGCGAAAGCCGGCCTGGTCGTTGTCGACAACCTGGAACTCACCGATGCCAAGACCAAGCTCCTGGTCGGCCAGCTGGCCAAGGCAAGCTGGGGCAAGAAGGTCCTCGTGATCGATGGCGAGTCAGTGGACGCAGGTTTCGCCCGCGCCGCAGGCAACATCGTCGGGCTCAACGTGCTCCCGGCAGTCGGCGCCAATGTCTATGACATTCTCAAGCATGACACGCTGGTGCTGACCCGCGCTGCGGTCGAAAAACTGGAGGCGCGGTTCAATGGCTAAGGCTGCAATCGACACGCGTCACTATGACGTTATCGTCGCCCCGCACATCACCGAAAAGGCAACGCTGCTCTCCGAGCACAACGCCGTGGTGTTCCGCGTGGCGCAGGACGCGACCAAGCCGCAGATCAAGGCTGCGGTCGAAGCTCTGTTTGGTGTCAAGGTCACCGGCGTCAACACGCTGACGGTCAAGGGCAAGACCAAGCGGTGGAAGGGTCGTCCCTATACCCGTTCCGATGTAAAGAAGGCTGTTGTCACGCTGGCCGAAGGCCAGTCGATTGACATCACCGAAGGGCTGCGGGGTTAGACCGATGGCACTCAAGAATTACAATCCGACCAGCCCCTCACGCCGCGCGCTGATCCTCGTCGACAAATCGTCGCTGTGGAAGGGCAAGCCGGTCAAGGCGCTGACCGAAGGCAAGAGCAAGAGCGGCGGGCGCAACAACAAGGGCCACGTCACCTCGCGCGGCATTGCAGGCGGCCATAAGCAGTCGTACCGGATCATCGATTTCAAGCGCCGCAAGTGGGATAGCCCTGCGACCGTCGAGCGCATGGAATACGATCCCAACCGCACGGCTTTCATCGCGCTCATCAAGTATGAAGATGGCACGCAGACCTACATCCTCGCGCCTCAGCGTCTTGCCGTTGGCGACAGCGTGGTTGCCGGTGAAAAGACCGACGTCAAGCCGGGCAACGCCATGTTGCTCAGCCAGATGCCGGTCGGCACGATCATCCACAATGTCGAGATGAAGCCGGGCAAGGGCGGGCAGATCGCTCGCTCCGCCGGGACTTACGTCCAGCTGGTTGGCCGTGATCGCGGCATGGTCATCGTCCGCCTCAATTCGGGTGAACAGCGCTATCTGCGCGGCGATTGCATGGGCACGGTTGGCGCGGTTTCGAACCCCGACAACCAGAACCAGAACTTCGGCAAGGCCGGGCGCACGCGCTGGCAGGGCCGTCGTCCGCTAACCCGCGGTGTCGCCAAGAACCCGGTCGATCACCCGCATGGCGGCGGCGAAGGCCGCACCTCGGGCGGTCGTCATCCGGTGACCCCATGGGGCAAGCCGACCAAGGGTGCCCGCACCCGCAGCAACAAGCAGACGGACAAGATGATTATCCGTTCGCGTCACGCCAAGAAGAAGAGGTAAGCGCCGATGGCACGTTCCGTCTGGAAAGGCCCGTTCGTCGACCTGCATCTGCTCAAGAAGGCAGAGGGTGCGCAGGAACAAGGCCAGCGCGCAGGTCCGATCAAGACCTGGTCGCGTCGCTCGACCATTTTGCCGCAGTTCGTGGGTCTCACGTTCAACGTCTATAATGGCCGCAAGTTCATCCCGGTCTCGGTCAACGAGGACATGGTCGGCCACAAGCTCGGTGAATTCTCGCCGACGCGGACCTTCCCTGGCCATGCTGCCGACAAGAAGGGCAAACGCTGATGGGCAAGGAAAAATCCCCGCGCCGCGTGGCGGACAACGAGGCACTGTCGGTCGGCACGCAGATCCGCGGCTCGGCCCAGAAGCTCGGCCTCGTCGCTGCGCTGATCCGTGGCCGCAAGGTTGAAGAGGCGCTCAACATCCTGTCCTTCTCGACGAAGAGCATGGCTGTCGATGCCCGCAAGGTGCTCGCCTCGGCGATTGCCAATGCCGAGAACAACCACAATCTCGACGTCGATTCGTTGGTCATTGTTGAAGCCAGCGTCGGCAAGTCGATCACCATGAAGCGCTTCCACACCCGCGGTCGCGGCAAGTCGACCCGCATTCTCAAGCCGTTCTCACGGCTGCGGATTGTCGTGCGCGAAGTGTCAGACGAAGCAGGGGAGGCCTGAACCATGGGTCACAAGAGTAACCCGATCGGCCTGCGCCTCCAGATCAACCGCACCTGGGACAGCCGCTGGTACGCCGAAGGCCGCAACTATGCCAAGATGCTTGAGGAAGATCTCAAGATCCGCAAGTTCGTCATGACGACTTTGCCACAGGCCGCTATCTCCAAGGTCGTGATCGAGCGTCCTGCCAAGCTTTGCCGCATCTCGATTTATGCTGCCCGTCCCGGTGTCATCATCGGCAAGAAGGGCGCGGATATCGAAAAGCTGCGCCTCCAGCTCGCCGCAATGACCAGCAGCGACGTCAAGCTCAACATCGTCGAAATCCGCAAGCCGGAAGTCGATGCCAAGCTCGTGGCGCAAGGCATTGCCGACCAGCTGGTTCGCCGCGTTGCTTTCCGCCGCGCGATGAAGCGTGCGGTGCAATCTGCGCTGCGGCTTGGTGCCGAAGGCATCAAGATCACCTGTGGTGGCCGTCTCGGCGGGGCGGAAATCGCCCGCGTTGAATGGTACCGTGAAGGCCGCGTTCCGCTGCATACCCTGCGCGGCAATGTCGACTATGCAACAGCCGAGGCACTGACTGCCTACGGCATCATCGGTATCAAGTGCTGGATCTTCAAGGGCGAGATTCTCGGCCATGATCCGATGGCGCAAGACCGGTTGATGATGGAGGCCCAGACCTCCGGCGTGCGCCCGGCGCGCGAAGAACACCGCAGGAACTAAGCCATGCTGCAACCGAAAAAACACAAGTTCCGCAAGGCCTTCAAGGGCCGGATCAAGGGCGACGCCAAGGGCGGCACCGATCTCAACTTCGGCTCCTATGGCCTCAAGGCGATGGAACCGGAGCGGATCACCGCTCGCCAGATCGAAGCGGCTCGCCGCGCGATCACGCGCCACATCAAGCGCCAGGGCCGTCTCTGGATCCGCATCTTCCCGGATGTTCCGGTGTCGAAGAAGCCTGCCGAAGTCCGTCAGGGCAAGGGCAAGGGTTCGGTCGAATATTGGGCAGCACGGGTCAAGCCGGGCCGCATCCTGTTTGAACTGGATGGCGTTCCGGGTCCGCTCGCAGCAGTCGCGTTCCAGCGCGCAGCGATGAAGCTGCCGATCAAAGTAAAGGTCGTTGCCCGCCTGGGTGACACCTCGCATCTGGGAGCCTCATGATGGCCGCCAAGAAGACCGAGAAGACGGCTCCCAAGTCGTCAGCCAAGATCGAGGGCATGCGCGTCAAGAGCGACGACCAGTTGTCCGGCGATCTCGCCGAACTCAAGCGCGAGGCCTTCAACCTGCGCTTTCAGGCGGCGACCAATCAGCTCGAGCGTCCGGCCCGCATCAAGGAAGTGCGCCGCGACATCGCCCGTATCAAGACGCTGCAGACCGAGCGCACCAGCGCTTCGGTCAAGGCGTAAGGAGAACACCATGCCAAAACGTATTCTGGTAGGGACCGTGGTCTCCGACAAGACGGATAAGACCGTAGTGGTCAAGGTCGAGCGCAAGGTGAAGCACCCGCTTTACGGCAAGATCATCCGCCGCTCGAAAAAGTATCATGCCCACGATGAAGAGAATGTCTTCAAGGCGGGTGAGACCGTGCGGATCGAAGAGACCCGCCCGATTTCGAAGCTGAAGACGTGGAAGGTTCTTGACCGCGTCCAGGCAAGCAAGGGCGTGGCTGTTGAGGCTGACGTTTGAATTATGCGTAACGCCCCCTGACCCGCCTATGCTGAGCTTGTCGAAGCACTGCTTTTTTCTTCGGCGCCGCTGAAAGTAAGAGCAGCCCTTCGACAAGCTCAGGGTAATCGGGGTTGGGTAAGGCAAGGAATTTTGGAACTACCGGGGCAAGTCTCGGCAAGCCAGTTGAGAAGGAAACGGATCGATGATCCAGATGCAGTCCAATCTCGACGTCGCGGATAACAGCGGCGCCAAGCGCGTCCAGTGCATCAAGGTGCTGGGCGGCTCGAAGCGCCGTGTTGCCGGCGTCGGCGACGTGATCGTGGTGTCGGTGAAAGAGGCCCAGCCTCGCGCCCGCGTCAAGAAGGGCGATGTTCACCGCGCGGTGATCGTTCGCACCCGCAAGGAAGTGCGCCGCACTGATGGCTCGGTAATCCGCTTTGATACCAATGCCGCTGTTCTGATCAACAAGAACGAGGAGCCGATCGGCACTCGTATCTTTGGCCCGGTTGTGCGCGAACTGCGCAGCAAGGGCTTCATGAAGATCATCAGCCTTGCGCCGGAGGTGCTGTAATGGCCGCTGCAAAGATCAAGAAGGGCGATAACGTTTTCGTCCGTTCGGGCAAGGACAAGGGCCGCACCGGCACGGTGCTGCAGGTCATGCCCAAGGACGGCAAGCTGCTGGTGCAGGGCGTCAATGTCGCCACGCGTCACCGCAAGCCTACCCAGGAAAATCCGCAAGGCGGGATCGATCGCCGCGAGGCGCCGATGCATATTTCCAAGGTCGCTCTGACCGATCCCAAGAGTGGCAAGCCCACCCGGGTCCGGTTTGAGACCGGCAAGGATGGCGTAAAGGTCCGGATTGCTGTGAAGTCCGGGGAGAAAATCGATGGCTGATTCCTATACCCCCCGCATGAAGCAGCGCTATGATGACGTCGTAACCAAGGCGATGACTGAGCGTTTCGGCTACAAGAACCACATGGAAGTGCCCAAGATCGAGAAGATCACGATCAACATGGGCGTGGGCGAAGGCACGCAAGACAAAAAGAAGGTCACGATTGCCGCCGAAGAAATGGCGCTGATCGCCGGCCAGAAGCCAGTGATCGTCAAGGCCAAGAAGTCGGTTGCCCAGTTCAAACTGCGCGAAGGCATGGCGATTGGCTGCAAGGTCACGCTGCGCCGCGAACGCATGTATGAATTCCTCGACCGTCTGATCACTGTCGCCATGCCCCGCATCCGTGACTTTCGCGGCCTCAACCCGAAGAGCTTCGACGGGCGCGGCAACTATGCGATGGGCCTGAAGGAGCAGATCATCTTCACCGAGATCAGCTACGACCAGATCGACAAGGTGCGTGGCATGGACATCATTGTCACCACCACTGCCAAGACCGACGACGAAGCGCGCGAGCTGCTGCGTCTGTTCGGTTTCCCTTTCCCACCGGAAGCTGTTGAAGAACAGCAGGCCGCGTAAGAAAAAGAGAGCTTAAGTCCATGGCGAAACTGAGTTCCGTTAACAAGAATGAGCGTCGCAAGAAGCTCGTTGTGCAATATGCGGCCAAATATGCCGCGCTGAAGGCCCAGGCCGCTGACAAGTCGCTCGACGACGGCGACCGGCTTATGGCGCGTTTGAAGATGGCTGAACTGCCGCGAAATGCGAACCCCACCCGGGTGCGCAACCGCTGCGCCACCACCGGCCGCCCGCGCGGCTATTATCGCAAGTTCGGCCTGTGCCGCATCGAACTGAGGGACCTTGCCAACAAAGGCATGATCCCCGGTGTGACCAAGTCGAGCTGGTAAGGATACAGCGATGGCATTGACCGATCCCCTGGGCGATATGCTCACCCGCATCCGCAACGGCCAGCGTGCGAAGAAGGACTCCGTCCTCTCGCCCGCATCACGGCTGCGTGCACGCGTGCTCGAAGTTCTCCAGCGTGAGGGCTATATCCGTGGCTATGCCGAGGACGCCACCGGCGCCCACCCGCAGCTGCGCATCGAGCTGAAATATTTCGAAGGCGAACCTGCAATCAAGCATGTCGCCCGCGTGTCCAAGCCGGGCCGCCGGGTCTATTCGGGCAGCCAGGAGCTGCCGGTGATCCGCAACGGGCTTGGCATCACCATCGTCTCGACGCCGCGCGGCGTGCTTTCGGATGCCGAAGCGCGCGCTGCCAATGTTGGCGGCGAAGTGCTTGCGGAGGTGTTCTGATGAGCCGCATCGGCAAGGTTCCGGTCAAAATCCCGGGCGGCGTCAGCGCCGATATCGCGGACGGCACGCTTACCGTGAAGGGCCCCAAGGGCACGCTCACGCTGAAGCTGCGCGATGAGATCAGCTATACGGTCGATGGCGAAGCGATCCTGGTCAAGCCGGCCAATGACTCCAAGGCCGCTCGCGCCTTCTGGGGCATGCAGCGTACCATGGTCGATAATCTGGTGACTGGCGTCACTCAGGGCTACACCAAGGTGCTCGAGATCACCGGCGTCGGCTACCGTGCCAATGCTCTCGCGCCGCGCAAGCTCAAGCTGCAGCTTGGCTATAGCCACGACGTCGATTTCGATGTGCCCGAAGGTGTCGAGGTCAAGACCCCGGATAATACCACGATCGAGATTTCCGGGATCGACAAGCAGAAGGTCGGCCAGGTTGCCGCCGAGATCCGCCGCTGGCGCAAGCCCGAGCCTTACAAGGGCAAGGGCATCAAGTACCGCGGCGAATATATCTTCCGCAAGGAAGGGAAGAAGAAGTAATGGCAAAGCTCTCTCTTTTCGAACGCCGTCGTCGGCGGGTCCGCACTGCGCTCAAGGCGCGCGCTTTTGGCCGTCCGCGGCTTTCGGTGCACCGTTCGGGTCGGCATATCTATGCCCAGATCATCGACGATGCCGCCGGACGCACGGTCGCTTCGGCTTCGACGCTGACCAAGGGCAGCAAGGGCCCCGGCGCCACCACCGAGGCGGCTGCCAAGGTCGGCGCTGCGTTGGCCGAAGCTGCCAAGAAGGCAGGCGTAACCACGGTCGTGTTCGATCGCGGTGGCTTTTTGTTTCATGGTCGCGTCAAGGCGCTGGCCGATGCCGCCCGCGCGGGCGGGCTGGAGTTCTGATGATGGCTGATGAAACCACCGAAACCGGCATCGAAGTCGAAGCCGTAGCCATTGTAGCTGCACCTGCTGATGCCGTACCCGCAGAAGGCCCCCCTTCAGAAGGACGCGGTCGTGGCGATCGCGGTGGTGGCCGTGGCCGTGGCGGCGGCGACCGCGCTGGCGGCGGCGGTGATCGCGGCCGGGGTCGCAACGATCGCGAGCGTCGTGGTCGTGGCGATGGCGAAGAAGGCGGCGAAGAGCTGATCGAGAAGCTGGTTCACATCAACCGCGTTTCCAAGACCGTCAAGGGCGGCAAGCGCTTCGGTTTTGCTGCGCTGGTCGTGGTTGGCGATGGCAAGGGCCGGGTCGGTTTCGGCCATGGCAAGGCACGCGAAGTGCCCGAGGCGATCACCAAGGCAACTGCTGCTGCCAAGAAGAAGATGGTTCGCGTTCCGCTCAAGGAAGGCCGCACGCTGCATCATGATTGCAAGGGCCATTTCGGCGCAGGCAATGTCAATGTCCGCTCGGCTCCGGCCGGAACCGGCATCATCGCGGGCGGCCCGATGCGCGCAGTGTTCGAAAGCCTGGGCGTTGCCGACGTGGTGACCAAGTCGGTCGGCACCTCCAACCCCTACAACATGGTTCGCGCCACTTTCGATGCGCTGGTCAACCAGACTTCGCCGAAGTCGGTCGCTCAGCGTCGCGGCAAGAAGGTCGCTGACCTGCTCGGTCGTGGCGGCGCCAGCGCAGTCGAGGCGGAAGCCGACGCTGCAGCGATTACGGAGTAATCTGACATGGGGAAAATTAGACTCAAGCAGATCGGCTCGCCGATCCGCCGTCCGGAACATCAGAAGAAGATTCTGATCGGCCTGGGCCTTGGCAAGATGCACCGTGTCGTCGAGCTGGAAGACACCGCCGAAGTGCGCGGTGCGATCGCCAAGCTGCCGCATATGGTGGCCGTTGTAGACTGAATTTCAACTCGCTCGCTCTGCTGATGCGGGGCGAGCAGCGCGATTAAAGCGAAAGCGAGTGCAATATCATGAAACTTAATGACATCCGCGACAATGCCGGTGCCCGCAAGAGCCGCATGCGCGTTGGCCGCGGTATCGGCTCGGGCAAGGGCAAGACCGCAGGACGCGGCCAGAAGGGAGCCAAGGCGCGTTCGGGCGTTTCGGTCAATGGCTTCGAAGGCGGCCAGATGCCGCTGCACATGCGTATCCCGAAGCGTGGCTTCAACAATATCTTCGCCAAGGACTTTGCCGAGGTTAACCTGGGTCTGGTGCAGAAGGCGATCGATGCGGGCAAGCTCGATGCCAAGGCCGTGATCGATCACGCAGCGCTCAAGGCCGCAGGCCTGGCGCGCGGCGGCAAGGACGGGGTTCGTCTGCTCGGCAAGGGCGCGATCACCGCGAAGCTCAGCTTTGCGGTCACCGGCGTGTCGAAGGGTGCACTGGAGGCGGTCGAGAAGGCTGGTGGCACTGTCACTCTGCCCGATGCCCAGCCCAGCGAACATGAAAAGAAGACCGCGCGCCGCGAAGTGAACAAGGCCAAGAAGGCCTCGTAACAGCGGCGCAAAGGATGCTGGCGGGTCTGCCGGATTGTTTGTAGTTAGCGGGGGTTCGACATCCGGACTTTCGCACTATATGGGGCAGACAAGCCGGTGATCCGGCGGTCATAAGTTCCGGTCACAAGGCAAGGTCGACATTCCCGATGGCATCACGCGCCGACAACGTTGCGAGCAATCTCAGCCTCGCCAACTTCTCACAGGCAACCGAGCTCAAGAATCGGCTTTGGTTCACGATTGGTGCGCTGATCGTCTTCCGTTTTTTCAGCTTTGTGCCGTTGCCCGGCATCAATCCGCTGATTCTCGAGAGCCTCTACGCGCAGACCAAGGGCGGCATTCTCGATATCTTCAACACGTTCTCGGGCGGCAGTCTGCAACGCATGAGTCTGATCGCACTGGGCGTGATGCCCTATATCACGGCCTCGATCGTCGTTCAGCTTGCCGCCTCGCTCCACCCGGCGCTGGCTGCGCTGAAAAAAGAAGGCGAGAGCGGGCGCAAGAAGCTCAACCAGTACACCCGCTATGGCGCGGTCGCGCTGACTGCGGTGCAGGGCTATTTCGTCGCAACGGGCCTTGAGGCCTATGGTGCCTCGAGCGGCCTGCAAGCGGTGGTCATGCCCGGCATTATGTTCCGCATCGGTGCGGTGGTCAGCCTGATCGGCGGCACCATGTTCCTGCTGTGGCTGGGTGAGCAGATCACCAGCCGCGGGATCGGCAACGGTGTTTCGCTGATCATCATGGCCGGCATTGTCGCCCAGATGCCGACGTTCATCGCCAATATGTTCGAAGGCGGGGCATCGGGTTCGATCAGCACCTTCGTTATCCTTGGCCTGATCGCGCTGCTGATCGCAATGGTGCTGTTCATCACTTTCATGGAACGCGCACAGCGACGCCTGCTGGTGCAGTATCCCAAACGCGCCAGCCAGAAGGGCATGATGCAGGCGGACCGCAGTCACCTGCCGCTCAAGATCAACACGGCCGGCGTGATTCCGCCGATCTTTGCCAGTTCCTTGCTGCTGTTGCCGCTGACGATCAGCCAGTTCGCGGGCAAGTCGCTCGCTCCCGAGAGCGCGATGGGCGCCTTTGTCATCTCGCTGAACCAGTATCTGCGCCATGGCCAGCCGCTCTACATGCTGCTCTATGCGGCCGGGATTATCTTCTTCAGTTTCTTCTACACTGCTGTGGTGTTCAATCCCGAGGAAACCTCGGATAATCTCAAGCGCGCGGGTGGCTTCATTCCCGGCATCCGTCCGGGCAAGAACACCGCCAACTATCTCGACTATGTGCTCACCCGGATCACCGTGCTTGGTGCGGCATACATCACGATTGTTTGCGTGGTGCCCGAATACGTCATTGCCCAGACCGGTTTAAACGCCATGTTCCTTGGCGGCACCAGCCTGTTGATTGTGGTCAATGTCACCGTTGATACGATTACCCAAATCCAGTCGCATCTGCTGGCGCACCAGTATGGCGATCTGATCAAGAAGGCGAAACTGAAGGGCCGCCTGCGTTAAGCCAGGGCTCTGTCACGGGGGAAAGTCGCGTGAATATTATCCTGCTGGGACCGCCAGGGGCGGGCAAGGGCACCCAGGCACAGCGGCTGGTTGAGGCACGCGGCATGCGTCAGCTTTCGACCGGCGACATGTTGCGCGCCGCGGTCAAGGCTGGAACGCCGACCGGTCTTCAGGCTAAGGCCGTGATGGAGCGCGGCGAGCTGGTGTCCGACGAGATCGTCTCGGCGCTTATCGGTGAAGAGCTGGACTCAATGGGCGCCGATACGGGCGCAATTTTTGACGGCTATCCGCGCACAGCCGCACAGGCCGCTGCGCTTGATGGCATCCTGGCGCAGCGCGGGCGCAATCTCGATCATGTGATCGAACTTGATGTCAACGAGGATGCGCTGGTCGAGCGGATCACCGGCCGTTTCACCTGCGCCAATTGCGGCAAGGGCTATCACGACAAGTTCGAGCAGACCAAGGTCCCCGGCGTCTGCGACAAATGCGGATCGACGGAGTTCAAGCGCCGCCCCGACGACAACGAAGAAACCGTGCGCACCCGCATGGCCGAATACCGCGCCAAGACAGCACCGATCCTGCCGATCTATGATGCGCGCGGGATCGTTGTGCAGGTCGATGGAATGGCCGATATCGATCTCGTGACCAAGGCGATCGAGAGTATTCTCGCAAACTGAGGAACGGTGATGAAGACAATACGGGCTCTTGCAGTGTTGGCTTTGGCGGCAGGCGGGCCAGCGCAAGCCGAAGTCACCTCGCGAACCGAGCAGGGTTTTGCCATTCAGCAGACTGCTCAGGTGGCAGCGGGTGCTGAGCAGGCCTGGCGCGAGCTGGTGCGGCCCGCGACGTGGTGGAACAAGGCGCACACATGGTCGGGCGATGCTGCCAATCTCACGCTTGAGCCGCGCATCGGCGGATGCTTCTGCGAGACTTTGCCGCCGGCCAGTGGGCAACGCGGGGCAAGGACTGGCACTGCCGAACATTTGCGCGTGATTAATGTTGTGCCCGGAAAAATGCTGCGCCTTTCGGGCGCGCTGGGACCGTTGCAATCCGAGGCAGTGCAAGGGACATTGACCATTACGCTGACGCCCGGTGCCGGGGGCACGCTGATCAAGTTCGAATATGTCGTTGGCGGTTATATGCGGTTCAAGACCGAACAGATCGGACCCGCGGTCAATGCAGTGCTAGGCGAGCAGGTCGCGCGGCTTGCAGCGAGGCTGGGCGGCAGTCAGGCAGCGGCCACGCCTGGAAAGTGATGCGGGTAAATGCAATCGGGGCTTTGACCATGACTGCGGCATCGGCTATGCGTGCAAATCGAAAATGCGCCTCACCGGACCTGTCCGATGAGAGCGCCAGCTACATTCATTCGCGGCGTTGACAGCGCCTGCGAATCATCCTAAGCGCGCCCTTCATTCGACATAAACAGGCCAGTCCGGCAGGCAGCCGCCACGTTGCGCGCCATCCGGGCTGTTTGCTGTTTTTGCCGGTGAATCAGCGTTGAGATGGGGATCCGCCAGTCGGAGGCCCTGTGGAGCATGGAGGAATAAGTGGCTCGTATTGCCGGGGTAAATATCCCCACCAACAAGCGCGTTATAATTGCGCTCACCTATATTCACGGAATTGGTGCTCACAAGGCGAAACAGATCGCCGATAAGGTCGGCATCGATCACAGCCGCCGGGTTCAGGACTTGTCCGACCAGGAAGTCCTGCAAATCCGCGAATCGATCGATGCGGAACATACAGTGGAAGGTGATCTTCGTCGCAACACGGCGATGAACATCAAGCGCCTGATGGATCTCGCTTGCTATCGCGGCCTGCGCCATCGCAAGGGTCTGCCCGTTCGCGGACAGCGCACCCATACCAACGCCCGCACCCGCAAGGGCAAGGCCAAGCCAATCGCAGGCAAGAAGAAGTAGGCTCCGCTATAAAGGTCTTCACGACCCAGGACCGGCAGCTTTCTCTTCCCGATTTTCGACAGGATACAGATAATGGCACGCGAACCCCAGCGCATCAAGAAGCGGGAGCGTAAGAACATCTCCAGCGGCATCGCTCATGTGAATGCCAGCTTCAACAATACCATGGTCACGATCACCGATGCCCAGGGCAATGCCATTGCCTGGTCTTCGGCCGGGGCGATGGGCTTCAAGGGGTCGCGCAAGTCGACGCCTTATGCCGCTCAGGTCGCAGCCGACGATGCCGGCAAGAAAGCCGCCGAACACGGCGTGCGGACACTCGAAGTCGAGGTCAAGGGACCCGGCTCGGGCCGCGAATCAGCGCTGCGTGCGCTGCAGGCGGTCGGCTTCACGATTACCTCGATTCGCGACGTTACGCCGATCCCGCACAATGGCGTGCGGCCGTCGAAACGGCGCCGCGTCTGATCGAGCTTTTGCGGCGGGGCCCGGCTCTGTCGCATTTCCGGATCGGTCGCGGTGCTTTTGCAGGCCCGCTCCCGATCCCGCCAGAAATACCCAAAGGGGAATTCCATGACTGTTAACATCAAGAACTGGCAGGAACTCAAGAAGCCCAACAACCTCGAAGTCAAGCCCGGCACCGATGCGAAGCGCCGCGCCACCTTCATCGCCGAACCGCTTGAGCGCGGCTTTGGCCTGACGCTGGGCAATGCCCTGCGCCGGGTGCTGCTCTCTTCGCTGCAGGGTGCGGCAATCACATCGATCAAGATCGAGAATGTGCTGCATGAGTTCTCCAGCCTCGCCGGTGTGCGCGAGGACGTCACTGACATCGTGCTCAACGTGAAGCAGATTGCGCTGCGCATGCAGGGCGAAGGCCCCAAGCGGCTCCAGCTTTCAGCAGTTGGCCCGGGCGAAGTCACGGCCGGCGACATTGCAGTCACTGGCGATATCGAGGTGATGAACAAGGATCTGGTGATCTGCCATCTCGACGAAGGCGCTACGCTCAATATGGAACTGACGGCTGATACCGGCAAGGGTTATGTCCCCGCCGTGTCAAACCGCCCGGTCGATGCGCCGATCGGCCTGATCCCGATCGACTCGCTCTATTCGCCGGTCCGCCAGGTGAGCTACAAGGTTGATAACGCCCGCATCGGCCAGGAGCTCGATTTCGACAAGCTCAACCTTTCGGTCGAAACCGACGGCACAGTAACCCCTGAAGATGCTGTGGCATTTGCCGCGCGCATCCTGCAGGATCAGCTGGCGCTGTTCGTCCACTTTGAAGATGCCGCGCCGACCGGAACTTCGCCGATGATCGGCATTGCTGTCTCTTCGCAGAACGACGACGGCGATACCAACCAGCTCAACCGCTATCTGCTCAAGAAGGTGGATGAGCTGGAACTGTCGGTGCGCAGCGCCAATTGCCTCAAGAACGACAACATCATCTACATTGGCGACCTGGTCCAGAAGACCGAAGCCGAGATGCTGCGCACGCCGAACTTCGGCCGCAAGTCGCTCAACGAGATCAAGGAAGTGCTGTCCTCCATGGGCCTGCGCCTTGGCATGGACATCCCTGGCTGGCCGCCGGAGAACATCGAAGAAATGGCCAAGAAGCTCGAACAAGAGCTTTTGGGCTAGAAGACAAGAGTACCGTCATTCCCGCGCAAGCGGGAACCCATCACGAGGCCTTTCGTTTTGCGCGATGGCACGAGTTGAGTCCCCGCTTTCGCGGGGATGACGAGAGATTATTTGGGAAGGTGTCGCCCTTCGGCACCAGGACCGGGCTACCTGATACGGGCCCCGTACGAACGGAGTAAGAATAATGCGTCACAAGGTTGGCCATCGTAAGCTGCAACGCACCTCGTCGCACCGCAAGGCGCTGTTGCGCAATATGGCGGCGGCGCTGATCAAGCATGAGCAGATCACCACCACCACGCCGAAGGCGCGCGAGCTCGCGCCTTATGTTGAAAAGCTGATTACGCTGGGCAAGCGCGGCGGGCTTTCCAATCGCCGTCTGGCGCATGCGCGCCTGCTCGACGATGCCCAGCTGGTGAAGCTGTTCGACGTGCTGGCGCCGCGCTATGCAGGCCGGGCTGGTGGCTACACCCGCGTCGTCAAGGCTGGCATCCGCGCCTCCGACGCTGCGCCTATTGCCGTGATCGAACTGGTTGAACGCGATGTCTCGGCCAAGGGCCAGGATAGCGGCCCGGTGATGACCGACGAGGAATAGATCCGGCCATCCTGCCCTGGAACAATTGCAAAGGCGGCTTCGAGTGTTACGTTCGAAGCCGCCTTTTGCTGTTTCCGGGAGAGTTGAATGCCTTGCGCCCTGCGCGCCCTTCTGGCGGCGTGGCTTGTGGTCTGCGCGCTGCCGGTCAAGGCTGACCCGGTGACCGCCATCGCCTATCCGGAAAGCCGCCGCGGCGATGTTGCAGAAGTGCAGTTCGGCGAACGCATAGCCGATCCGTATCGCTGGCTCGAGAACGACGTCCGCTCCGATCCCGAAGTCGCCGACTGGGTGGTGCGGCAAAATCAGGTCAGCCGTGACTACCTCGATAAGTTGCCGCAGCGCGAATGGTTTGCCGCGCGGATGCGCGAGCTGCTCAATTTCGAGCGCTTCGGCATCCCGGTGAAGGCGGGCGCGCGCTATTTCTACACGCGCAATTCCGGATTGCAGAACCAGCCGCAACTTTTCATGCGCCGGGGGTTGACCGGCAAGCCGCGCCTGCTGATTGATCCCAACCTATGGGCCAAGGATGCCGCGACTGCGCTTGATGACTGGAAGCCGTCACGCCGCGGCAAATATCTGCTCTACAGCGTGCAGGACGGCGGCAGCGACTGGCGCACCCTGCATGTGCTCGATGTCGCGAGCGGCGCGGTCATGGCAGATGAAGTGCGCTGGGCGAAATTCACTCACCTGGCCTGGATCGGCGAGGAAGGTTTCCTCTATTCGCGGTTCCCGCAGCCCGAAGCAGGCACCGATTTCCAGGCGCTGAACTACAACCAGTCGCTGTGGTTCCATCGCATCGGCACACCGCAAAGCGCCGACGAGCAGGTCTTCGCCACGCCCGATCACCCCACCTACAGCCATTCAGCCGAAGTCACCGCGGACGGGCGCCATGCCGTAATCATCAGCTCGATCGGCACCGATGCCCGCCACGAACTGCATGTCATCGATCTGTCGCGCCGCGCGCGTGCCAAAGCTGGCGATGCCTGGAAGGCGCGCGCGCTGGTCACTGACTTTGATCATGACTGGAAACTGGTCGATGGTCTGGGCAAGAACCTGTGGTTCGTCACCAACCTCGACGCGCCGCGCTACCGGCTGGTGGGGATCGATCTTTCCTTGCCCGATCCGCAATGGCGCGAACTGGTGCCGGAAAGTACCGAAGTGCTCGAACAGGGCGCGATCATTGGCGACAAGCTGGTGCTGTCCTATCTGAAAGATGCCGCCAGCCGCGCGCTGATCCTCGACCTGCATGGCAAGGGCGCGAAGGAGCTGGCGCTGACCGGGCTGGGCACGGCCTCGGGTTTCAAAGGGCGGCCCGGCGACCCCGAGACATTCTATAGCTATACCAGCTTCAACCAGCCCGCTGCGATCTATAGGTTGAACCTGACGACCGGCGAGTCCCAGCCCTTCGCCAAGCCCGCGCTGACTTTCAACCCGGCCGATTTCCTGGTGGATCAGCAATTTTACACGTCGAAGGACGGCACCCGGGTGCCGATGTTCATCGTGCGCAGCAAGGCTGCCGCCAATGCCCACCGGGCGGTGCCAACTTTGCTCTACGGCTATGGCGGCTTCGATATAGCGCTGACGCCGGGCTATTCCGCCGCGCGCATGGCATGGCTGCAAGCTGGCGGCGCCTTTGCGCTCGCAAACCTGCGCGGCGGCGGCGAATATGGCAGGGAATGGCACGATGCCGGGCGATTGCACGCCAAGCAGAATGTGTTCGACGATTTCATTGCGGCGGGCGAATTCCTGATTGCGCAAGGGATTTCAACCAAGGACGGGCTGGCGATCCAGGGCGGTTCCAACGGCGGCCTGCTGGTCGGCGCGGTGGTCAACCAGCGGCCCGATCTGTTCGCGGCGGCCAATCCGCAGGTCGGCGTGATGGACATGCTGCGCTTCGATCGCTTCACGGCGGGGCGCTATTGGGTCGATGATTATGGTCATCCGGACCGCGAGGCCGATTTCCGGGTGCTGCGGTCCTATTCTCCCTATCACAACATCAGGGTGGGCGCAGACTATCCGGCGGTCCTGGTGACCACTGCCGACACCGACGACCGCGTGGTGCCGGGGCACAGCTTCAAATATACCGCAGCCCTGCAGGCAGCCGAGCTTGGCCCCAGGCCTCATCTCATCCGCATCGAGAGCCGCGCCGGGCATGGCTCGGGGAAGCCGACCGACAAGGCGATTGAGGAGAATGCCGATATTCTGGCGTTTCTGGCGCAGTGGAGCGGGTTGAAGGTTGGCGAGTAGGATATTCGGTTCCTCTCCCCTTGCGGGAGAGGATACGAAGGCTTGGCGCTTCAGCGCCTAGCCGTAGTTGGAGAGGGGGAGCGGCGTTGCGCAACGTCGCCCCCCCCTCTCCAAGCTACGCTAGCGGGTAAGCCCGCAAGCTTCGCTATCCTCTCCCGCAAGGGGAGAGGAGCTGCTGCGCGCCTGACGCGCCGGCCAGAGCAACAGATCGCTCAGCGACTCAGGCTTGGTATCGAGCCCGGTCGGCGGAAAGCCGGTGGGGCGGTTATAGCTGCCGAACATCACGTCAAAGATCGGAAACAGTGCGGCATAATTGCTGTTGTAGTGTTCGGGCAGGCTGGAATGATGGCGGCGGTGATAGGCCGGGGAGTTGAGCAGCCACGACAGCGGCCCGAAGCTGATCGGCAGCCGGGCATGAACCGCGAAGTTCCACAGGCTGATCAGATTGAACAGGCCGACCATGGCCGGGGTGGGCGCCACGATCAGCGCGGCGAGCGGCCAGATGGTCAGCGCCTTGATCACCTGATCGCCCCAGAAATGCCGGGTCGTGGTCAGCGCTGACATGTTGGGGTCGCTATGGTGCAGCGCGTGCATCGACCACAGCAGGGGCACGGTGTGCTGAGCGCGATGATACAGAAATTCGAGGAAATCGCGCAGCACCAGATAGACAATTGCTCCGGCCCAGAAGGGCAGGGCCGCGCCATCTACCAGCGACGGAATTTGCAGCGACATCAACACCGGCAGCACGGCAAAGCCGATGGCGGCGTTTAGAGCCCATGCTTCAAGGTTGCGCCACCAGTCCGTCCGCTCGCGGCGCCACAGCAATTCACCCGCCGAGAGCAGGGCGACGAGCACAAGTGAGGGCAACATTGCGTTGAGCCAGGCCATAACGCCTGACTAGGCAGCAATGGTTAATGGCTTGTTAGCTCGCCATTGATGTTCATAAAAAATACGACAATTATGAACAGTTTCTGTCGAAGCAATTCAGCATCATCTCACCCGGGCAATGCCAAAAAGGCCTCATCGCCGGATTATCCCATCCGGCAATAGAGAGGTCCAAGACAATGACTACTCCGATCAAAGCTCTTTTCGCCGCACTCGCGACTGGCGCGATGGCGGTTTCTGCGGCGGCGTTTGCTGCGGTTCCGGCAATGCCCCATGATGGCTTTGGCCACGGCGGCGGCTTCGGCAATGACCGTGGCTGGAACGGCGGCAATCCGCGCGGTGCGGTTGAAATGTGCTCGCGCGTTGCCGAGCGTCAGGCCAGCCGCAATGCCTACGGGCGCGCCCGGGTCACCGATGTCCGCGACGTTCGCGACACCCGCTGGGGCTATGAAGTGCGCGGTCGGATTGCGGTCCACTCCCGGGATCGCGGCTGGAATGATCGCGGATATGGCCAAGGCTGGCGCAACAACGATCGCAACCGCGACACTGGCTCGTTCACGTGCCGGGTCGAGCGCGGCCGGGTTGCCTATCTCGACTTCGATGGCATCCGCGGCCTGTAACTGGCGATAATACACCGGCGGGCGGTTCAGGCTGGAGAAAGCCTGAGCCGCCTAGCCAGATCTCAACATTGCGGCCCTACATTCCCGGCTTTCGGCAAGGCAGGCTCGCTGGCAAATAGGGGTTTGCACCATGAAAATTCTGGGTTCGCGTACAGCCGCGATGCTCGCTTCGGCGGCTGCGCTTTCGATGCTTGCAACGCCGGCACTGGCCGATCGCGGCTGGGGCGGCGGCTATGGCGGCGGCTGGGGCCACCGTGAACGTCATGATGACACCGGCGCATGGGTTGTCAGCGGCATCATCGGCATCGGCATGATCGCGGCGATTGCCTCGGCAGCCAGCAAGAGCAACCGCGAGCGGCAGGCGCGTAATCCCGACGGCGACTACCGCAATAACGACTATCGCGGCGATTACCAGAACCGCGATTATGGGCAGAACCGCGATTATGGCCGCAGCTCCGATGGCAATGACAGCTATCGCAGCTCCTATTCTGGCAATGGCCGCAGCATTGACGGCGCGGTTGATGCCTGCGTCAATCAGGTTGAGCGCGGCTCAACGCGGGTCGACACGGTCGACAATGCCGGGCGCGATGGCGATGGCTGGCGCGTGACGGGCCGGGTCAGCGGCGGGCGCACATTTGACTGCGCAGTCGATGGCCAGGGCCGGGTTATACCAACCTGCACTGACTACAACCCACGCGCCCATTTGCGGCGTCCGATGGTCATGATGCGCCACGGCTGATCGATGAGTTTGTTCCACGCCTCGCAGCAGTGGTCGATGATGTTGTCGTGGGATGTGAAGACCCGGTTGGAGA
>CANJCQ010000028.1 GCA_947473355.1 Sphingomonadaceae bacterium
GCTACCGTCTGGCCAGCAGCCGCAAGCACCAGAAGCAGGTCAAGGACACAGCCCAGGAGAACTCGCCATGACCTGACAATAAAGACGGCAATCGGCGTCGGGAAAACGGCTTACGCTACGCTACAGCCGCTTCCCCGACGCCGATTACGCCCCTGCCTCGATCGAGGCTTTTTGTTTGCAACGACTGGCCCCTTTTTAAACCGGGGAATGGCCCATTTTTATACCGCGCTTTACACTGCTCAGCGCTAATACGACCAGCGAAAGAGAGCCTGCCGAGAGCCGTGCCAAGCCTTTCATCCTTGGCCTGACTGGCTGACACGCCATAGTGCCGCCTACGTGCATCCAGGACAGTCGACATGGCTTCACGTTGGGTCTCCTCGCGCGGCCGCTTGCCGCATGGGAGCCTGCGGCCGGCCTTGCGCTTACGCCCCCTTGCCATGGGCGCCTCCGTAGAGCCGTTCACCGATAGCTCGGATGGCTTCGCGCTCGAGCATGGTCAGCCGTTGGTCGCTCACTGAAACAGCGAGGATGCCGTTCTTCCAGCCATCGCGGCGGAGCTGTTCGCCGTCACGCTGTTGCGCGTGACCATAAATCCGGGAGGTCATGCTCATTAGCGCAGCTCATTCAACAGAACGGCGTAGCCGATGACATCGACAATGCTGTCAAAGTGCCGTGGGTCGTAAGCCAGACGGGCAAGCTTGAGGTCGATCATGCAAAGCACAACTTGCTCACGGGTTATCCGCTCACCTGTCGTGATCGACCAACGATCAGCGATGGTCGTTAGCAATTCCACCGGATCGCCGTATTCATCCTGGCGTTCATTCAGGATCTTGGCTGCGTGGGTGAGGATGCAGTTTTCGCTCATCGCACACCTCCCCGGGTCTCGATGGCCCAAAGCAGGATGGCGAGTGCGTCTGCCTCGTTGTCATCCCGGGGGGCAAACCCACGGGTCCGCATGGCATCAATCACCGCGGCCTTGTCCGCATTGCCCTTGCCGGTGGCAAAGCGCTTGATGGTGCCCACCGGCACACCCTGGTAGGCAACCAGGCGTTCCTCGCACCACGCCGAGAGGACTGCCAGTAGACCGCCGTAAATGTGGGCCGCATCGGTACCGACATGACGACGGACTTCTTCGAAGTAGATCGCCTCGATCGGCCCTGCGTCCTGATCGAGATCTTCCAGCCAGCGCCGAAAACGCAGGAAGCGCATGCCTCCACCATCGTATCGGGAGTGCTTCAGCAGGACGGTGCCGCTTGAGGTGTAGTCGTCAGGCGTCCTCAGCGCCCAGCCAGCGGTGGTGCCCAGGTCAAGGGCAAGGACAGCACCGGAGCCCAGGCCAGCAGGAGATGTGGTGGAACGGCCCGTATCCGAATATTCGGACGCGTTCGGGGCTATCTGGTTCAAAGCAATCCTCCAACCGAAGGATCGCCGCGTCGAGAGCCGATATAGCTCGCGGTCTAGGGTCGGAGAAGCAAAAGAAAATGCTCAGCGATAAATCTGAAACTCAAATTTTGCTCAGGGCCAGAAAATGGCTGAATTTCATGGGATTGGTCTAATATCTCAATATCTCAATATATATTATATATACCTAAGCCATCCATCTACTCCTCCCCCCCTTTATAACGCGCGCGAGAGAAATGGAGTTTTTGAGGAAATGGAAAAAACCCCTGTTTCCTGGGGCTGCGGGCCGTTGAGAAATTTCATTGAGGCTTTTTAGTAGCTGAGAATTAGCTGCCGAAGACCGAGTTCTGCAGTGGTCAGAGGACTGCTTCCAGCCCCTTGCGCTCGATCAGATGCAGCAGCTTCAGCGAGGAGCCGCTCGGATGCTTTGCTCCCGCCTCCCACTGGCGCACCGTCGATGGACTAATGTTCAGAAGCGAGGCGAGGACCGTCTGGCTGATGGACTGTCGAGCTCGGAGCGACTTGATCTTTTCCGCATCAAAGTCAGGCACTGGCTCAAGGCACAGGGCGTCAAACTTGCGCATTTGACGTTGGTCGATGAAGCCGAGCTTTTCAAAGCCTGCAGCCGTCTCATGGAGCGCCGCAAGCAGATCGCTTTTTGTCTTAGCTTTCGTCGCCATTGCAAATCTCCTCAAGCTCGCCGGCCGTCACAGCCAGATCAAGTTCACTATCACTGCGGGCGAGCAGGATTTTTGCGATCTCCTGCAGTGCCTCTAGCTCCGCATCCGATACGTTTGCCCGCTCGTTCTTTTTGAAGCCGTAGAGGAAGAACCACTGGGTTCCCCGGTTCATGGCTACAAGTGTTCGGGCCCCTGCGCTCTTGCCACGTGAGCCCAAGGCTATCCGCTTTTTGTAGACGGACTGGCCAAGGTCGCCATCGTGCAACCCCTGAGCCATCTCTGCTACAGCCTTGCAAAGCGCATCATTCGAAAAACCGGATTTTCGCGAGATTCTCGCAAAAGCCTTAGTTTTGAAAACCCGCCGCATAGCCAATCTATATCACTTAGTGGTATACTTTGGAAGCCCCAAATCCCAAGCCGTCGGCCGGTGGGCAAAGGAGCGAAGTCGGAACGCCCCCTCGTCAAAGCGACTTCCACTCAAGCAATGTCAAAATAGATGCGCTTCGCCCGCCCGCGGGCACCTTTGGCGCGCGGTATCTCCATGATCCGGATCATGCCAGCTTCCTCAAGGTGGGCGACGACCTCAGTTCTACGCCGCCGATCAACCGTTTGTGTTTGCCGCGACAGTTCGTTCCCGTCGATACCCGCACTCCCGGCATCCGCGATGACCTTGTGGACCTTTTTGACACAGGCCTCGTACTCATTGTCGGCAACACGTTCTTTCACTGCCTGCATCAGCGTCTGAACGCTTCGGCGCGCAATACCCATGCCCCAGTCAAGGTCTGCGGTCGTAATTGCCGGATTTCCGGGATTATCAGTGATAGCTTTGATCAAAGCGAGCTTGGCCGCATTCTCAGCCAGTCGGGCGATGATGCCCGTCAGATGGGTCCCTTGGTGCCGGCGGAGCATATCGATTTGCTCCTCGCGCATTGCCCGCGCACGGAGCTCGGCCTGGGGCGTCGCATAAGGCACCGTCCAGGGCTTGGGGATCGCCGCTGCGGCATTCCCGAGCGGAAAGGGTGTGGATCCATCGGCACCCTTGGCCACGGCTTCCACAATGGCGACCAGACCAGCAGGTGGATCGTTGGAAGCCAGCAAATGCTGGGGATCGGGATAGTGGTTCTCACTCTCGAAGATCAGCATGCGCGCAAGGCTGCCGTCGATGACGTTGTCGCTGGAGAGCGAGCCCCAGAACACACCCGGCGTCGTCACCCCGAACAGGCAAAGGCATGGTTGCTCGATAACCTCGCGGGGCTTTTCCTTCGTGTTGGCATAGGCGATGCCAAGGAATGTGCTGTCAGCCAGAGAATAGAACTCGGTGAGGTTATCGATGATTTCAGTCAGGTGCCTGGGAGCGCGTTTGCGATCTGCCGCCGATGAAATCAGGAACCCGACTTCGTCCAAGGGGAAGTAGATCGATGGGTTTGCAGTGATAGCTGTAAGGAGCCCTGCGCCCGACGCAATCTTGGACGAGCCAATGTGGTCCGCAAGACCCGCGGCAATCATCAGCCGGGTCGATGCCCTCAAAGGGTGATCCTTACCGCCGCCGGAATCGGCCACGCCTATCGCATAGATGTTTGTGCGCAGGTTCGTTGGCCCTGCATATCGCCGGCCAGCGGCAGCGCCAAACATAGCAATGCCAGCCCCGAGCGTCAGCCATGGTTGTGGGGACGGAGCGGAGGCACAGGTGTGCTCCACGAACTGGGCCAGAGCTCCGTCTCCTAGATCGCGAAGCCACCCAGGGGTGCCGATCCTGGGCGCCAGCTCAATCGCGTCATCATCATCGTCGACCTGCAAAGTGGCCGGAACCATGACCCGCCGGACCTTGGCCTTTTCGTTAGAAACGAACTGATCGAACTCCGCATCAGCCATGATCGGCGCATGGAGCGTGGCGCCTTCAGGCGGGCTGTCACGGCGAACCAGTTGGATGGCGCGAGCCACTGCTCGACGCGGGTCACGTTGCTCGAGAAAATGCCCCGAGATAGCGTTAGATGGGTTGAGCAGGACGCCCATGATCTGGAGATCGGTCAGGCCCTCGTTCGCCATAAGACGGGCCGCAGCGAGCCCATCACCGGACCGGTCCAGTCCGGGTGGTGTTTCAATGGCAATCCGCAGCGGATCGAGGCTCCCAAGCCCCAGATCATTTGGTTTCAGCAGTGCCACCTCGGCCGGCAGCACCAGAGTGGTTGGGCTTGCCGCAGCCTCGGCAGTCTTGGCCTGAGGGAAACTCGCTGCGAGGTCCTCTGGAGCGTAGGTCAGCCCTTCATCTGTGGCGGCCCAGCGCGCCAAGCATGCCTTGCGCCCGCGTGCGGCCTTCCGGCTGTCAGGATAGTTCACCGATCCCGGCACCCGCATCAGCCGGTCGATGTTCTGGCAGGCATCCGCTTCGAACCAGTCGCGCACCTGAAAGTTGATAGCCTCGACACTGTCGAGATTGGCGCAAGGGTCCTCAAGGCGCCAGAACGCCTGCAGCCCGCCGCCTGAATCGATGATAAAGCTCGGCGGGCAACCGATGCCGTGCAAAGCGGCTGTGATTTCCGCTTTGTCGAAGGCGCCGCCTGATTTGGGCGGGTCGATATCAACGTGCACAAAACGAGCCGCCCGAATGTCGCGCTTCCCCGGCTTCTTGTTGAGACCGGGTGCCACATGGTTGACGGTCCAGTAGATGTTGAACCCGTTGTCATTGGCTTTGGTAGCTTCAGCCAGGGCAGTCTCGATATCTGTCCCAAAGTCCTTGCCATGCACGCCAGGGCCTGCAGGGTTGATCATGACGAGGTGGATCTGATCGAGGCTCGAGAAGAGCGGCCGGGCGAGCTCCGGATCGAATTGGAGGGTGCGCATCAGAACGGCACCTCATTTTCCCAGATCTTGCTGACCTCAGCACACACCGTGACATAGGCATGCGTCAGGAAGGCAAGCCATTCCTGCTGGGTAAGCACGGCCAGATCGCTCTTGCCGAGGTCTTCAAGGAAAGCGCCAATGGCAGGGCTTGCAGCGGCGATCGCACGTTGTTCGTCAATATTGGCTTTCATCTGGCCCTTCCTTCGGGTGGCAATGTCGAGACAAGTCATCGAGCAGGCATGCACAGGGGGCGGCCTGTCGAACGGGGTGCGGGAGAAGTCGTGCCAGGCAAATCCGCGAGCCGCCCGGCCACAAAAGCAAAGGCTCATGCCGCCAGCCTCCCGACATCGAAGCGATGCCTGGAGATCTCGGTGTACTTACCCTTGGTCCTGATCCGAATGTGGGAGGGCTCGTTCAGCTCCTGCAGCCTCTCAAGGGCAGCATCAACACTCCCCGGGACTGGCGCAGCGGCACGGCGGAGCCACCAACTCTCGGCTTTTGCCCGCGCGTATCCGGTATGCTCCAAGCAGATCCATTCACGGTAGCTGTTGAGCCCGGTGCGATAGTCCACTCGCAAAGATGGCGGCGATCCGGGCTTTTCGTGCTTGCGGTAGGTCACCCCTTTGACCTCAAGCCATTCAGGCTCGGTTGAGAGGATTGCTCGCGCAGCGGGAAGCGTCGTCACCCGCCTTTCAGGGGGAGGAAACTCGAACCCGCAAGCCGGGCAGAACCGGGTCATGGTTCCGCAAGCACAGCCGCATTCTGGGCATTCCTTGTAAGGTGCGTCGCCTTCGCCCTTTTTCTTCTTCTCCGGGATAGACGGGTCATCGAAGGGGCCGTGCCGGGCGATGTTCCCGCCAAAGTCGAGGATCAAGCAATTGGTCTTGCCGGTCTCAGGCGACAGCCGGGTGCCGCGGCCAACCATCTGGATGTAGAGACCTGTCGACTTGGTCGGACGAGCTAAGGCAACAAGATCGACATGCCGGGCGTTGAACCCGGTGGTGAGCACGCCCTGGCTGACCAGGAACCGCAAACGCTGCGCCTTGAAGTCAGCAATGATCCGATCGCGCTCGGTCTTTTTGGTGTCGCCAAAGACCCCAGTCCCCGAGAACCCCCGAGCATTGAGCGCCTCGGCCAGCGCCTCGCAATGCTTGACCGTGCAGCCGAACACCAGCCAGCCTTGTCGGTCTCGGCCCGCCTCAACAATCCGGTCGGCAATCGCGGCGACCACATGGGCGTCCAGTGCTGAGGCTTCGAGCTGTGCTGCGATAAATTCACCGCCACGCGTGCCAACACCGCTGGTGTCGATCTGCGTTGCCTGACGATAGCTCACTGGCGGCGATAGCCAGCCCTTATCGAAGAGCTCACGCACATTCGTTTCATGGGCGATGCCATCGAACAGAGCGCCTTCGCCTTGATCGAGCCTGCCGCTATCGAGACGGAAGGGGGTGGCGGTCAGGCCCACGATTTTAAGGGCAGGATTGATGGTGCGCAGGTCCGCCAGGAACTTGCCATACATGGTGTCGGCGTTGCGCGGGATCATGTGGGCTTCGTCGATGAGCACCATGTCGACCCGGCGCGGCAGCTTGTAGGCCTTCTTGTGGATCGACTGGATGGAGGCGAACATCAGCTGTGCGCCGATATCGCGCCGCCCAAGTCCTGCGGAATAGATCCCCCAAGGCGCGTCAGGCCAAAGCCCAACCAGCTCGGCCGCGTTCTGCTGCACAAGCTCGCGGACATGGGTCAGCACCAGAATGCAGGCGCTCGGATCCGTATCGAAAACCAGCTTTGCCCATTCGGCGATCACCAGGCTCTTTCCCGCGCCGGTCGGGAGCACCACGAGGCAGTCGCGCTTCCCGGCAGAGAACCAGTTCCACAAATTGGTGAGCGCCGTCTCCTGATAGGGGCGCAGTGCGAGAGGCCCGCTCATGCCACGACCTCGGCCTTTTGAAGCCAGCCACCATGCGTATCGCAGCTGAGGCAGCGCAGGCCTGCCGCGTGCGGCCCGGCACCCTCAGTCACTTTCCAGCTGAGCGAACCGCAAGAGCGGCAAGCTTGCCGCTTGATAATATCGCCAATGCTATGGACGCGAGGGCCGCCATCGACCCACCGCGAACCGTCACGCAAACGGTAGACGATCTGCCCATGGATGACGTCGATCTGTTCGCCCGCCACCAGATCAGGCAGAAAACGGTGCTCCGGGCAGCCTGCTTCCTGATCAGTCCGTGAGAGTTCGTGGCCAAACCGCGTACAGCGCCAGCCTCCGTCGCGGCTGACCTCAACCGCAAGGCAGGTGCGGCAGTTGCGCTCTGCACGCGCTCCATCATGGCACTGGGCAGAAAAGTCGCAAAAGCGGCATGTAAAGCTGTCCGGGCCACCAATCCGCTGGGGGGCTACATCGGCAAAGATGATGCGTTCCGCCATCGCCTTCAGCGCGGTAGCATGAACCGGATCGGCGTTCGTGCGTACCGCAGTCCAACGGCGTGCGCCCGGCGAAACGCAAACAAGGTAGTGCCGGTCGAGCCGGGCATAGTCCATGTAGAGGACGGCCTGCGCGTAGTAGGTGGGGTTCCATTCAGCGAGCGCCGACTTCTCGCCGACCTTCTTGCGCGCCTTGTCGAGATCCTGCCACTTTTCTGACGCCTTGATCTCAAGCACGTGCCAGGTGTTCGGGGCTTGGACGAGGCCCAGGCAGACGCCGTCCATGTGGCCTGCGAAGTGACCACCAAAATCCCGGAAACCGAATTGATCGCCGCTGGCATCGACGTCATGGACCTCGAGGCCGGGCGTGGCCCTGAGGCGGTTTACAGTCACTGTCTCGCTCGCATGGCCGTCAGCAAATCGCTTCAGCGTGACCGCATCAAAGCGGACGGTCGCCACCCATCGAAACTGATACCAGAGCGCCCGTTCGCAAGCGCCGCCGATAGCGGACATGCCAAGATAAGCACGGCGGGTGAATGGTTGCCCATCAGCCAGCGCCTGGTCGGCTTGCGCTAGCGTTGGGCATGCAAAATCCTGTAGGGCAGCCATTGCCTGCTCCTTTGATTGTCAGTCAGGGGAAAGGCGGCAGGGCGGCGGGCTCAATCGACCGCCCTGCCTCTCAAGGCTGGGTCAGGCGCTACGCTTCCAAGGCGCACTAGCCATCTGGCCGGAGCCAGCCTGCGCTGGCCGGAAAGCCGATCCTGAACTCAAAGGCGCCGGCGCATCACGCAGGACCTTGTAGGTCTTGATCTCATTGGAAGCCGCGTAGGTCTTCCCATCACGCCCCGTGCTCGGTGCCTTGACCGCAACGACTGCCGTCATCGGCTGCATGTGCAGTTCTTCGCTGTCTTGGACCGACAGCTTCCCGATGGCATGACAGATGGCCGACAAGGTGCGCTGGGCAATCTCGACCGCCTGGCGGTTGGGGTTCTCAAGGTTGAGGCGATCATAGAGCCTGCGGCCGGCATGTTCGCCATCGAGGATCTCAAGCTCAAGCTTGAGCATGTGGCCATTGCGGTTCGAGGTCTCGACCATCTGCGAAGTGACGATCTGGACGGTGTAATCACCGGGCGGAATTGGCGTGTAGTCGCCTTGGGGTTCGACTTGTGTGGCGTCGAACATGCCTCCGAGTTGTGCCATTACGGCATTCCTTTCTGTCAGTCAGGGGTTGTTAGTCAGGCCGCTTCGCTGGTGCGGGCAGCCGCGCTCGACGCGGCCATGGCGGAGGCCAGCGCCTCCCAGGACAGCGGGAGTTCTGCAGGGAGATTGTGCCGGTTCTTCGCGAGGAAGGCGGGC
Source organism: Sphingomonadaceae bacterium (assembly GCA_947473355.1). GTDB lineage: Bacteria > Pseudomonadota > Alphaproteobacteria > Sphingomonadales > Sphingomonadaceae > Novosphingobium. Next base: position 8,700 of record CANJCQ010000028.1, read on the forward strand.
CGCTCTTCGGTATAAAGCGCACGGGTTCCGGCCCCGACACCGCGGACCACCTTCTTCATCCCAACATCCGTTCTGGTGACGCTGGTTTTGAAATTGGCGAACAGCACCATGTCGGCGTGTTCCTGGACGAGCGCGGAGGCCAGCTTGTGCAGCTTGATCTGGTAACGGTCGAACGGCTCAGTCTCAGGGCTGTCGAAGCGTTTCACTTCGGCGTGTGCGGTCTGGATGACCGCCATGCCTTTGTCGTTCCGCAGCGCATTGATGGCGTCGAGATATTCGCGCCAGACATCAAGCGTGGCGACAAATCCGCGACCGTAGCCAGCGTCCTCGATCGACGCCCAAGGCTTGCTTGGGTTTGCCACGTTGTTGCGGCGGACAGTCTCGGCCCAGACCAGCGGCTCAAGCCAATCCAGACTGTCGACCACCAGCGTCTCGAAGTCGTGCTTCTCTGCGTAAAGCGCCGCCATCGCATCCATGACATCCTGGAAGCCTTCAGCCTTATGGAAAGCATCAATTTGCTGACCGGTGGGATGCCCATCTTCAATGTTGATGAGGACCGGTCGCGGAGCGCTGCCGGCGAAGCTGTTCTTGCCGATGCCATGCGGTCCGTAGATCACAATCCGCGGGGGCTTCGGCACTGACAGGCGGTTGAGCGAAGAGAGGGAAATGGCCATCACGCTGCCTCCTTCTGGGCGAGCGCGACTTCGAACTTCTTCTTGCCGGGCTTTACCGTGCGAGCTGGTGTGAACAGATCACGGATGGCAGGAGGCCAAGCCTTATAGCTGGTTTCCGAAACCGACAGTTTGGTGTCGACATAGTCGGCCGGGTTTTCGCCCCAGCCACGGATCGTCTCGATCGCTGCGGCAAGCTTGGCTTGATCCCAAGCGACGTTCTTGGGGACCTCAATGCGGATTTCATAATCGCCATCGATGCGGCGATGCGTTCCAGTCGTGTTGAGGCCAGCAGCATAGCGCCGGGAGAACACCCCATGGAGGATGGCAACAATCTGGGATGCTTGGGCCAGATGGGACTGGGCCTGCGTTTGCAAATTGGCGAGGAGGCTGATCGGCAGCGTATCAAGCCGCGCTGGCGGTTCGTGGAGGAGTTCCTCAAGTGTCATTGAATGGGTCCTTCAGTGAGTGGTTCGGCTTTGCGTCGGTGCATGGTCGGGGCAGTGGTTGACGCGGCGATCGAAGATCCGTGGGCGCCTCGCGGTTGGCCCCCACTGCCCAAGCTGGGTCAGGAACTGGCGGGGCCGTGCATCAGGCCGCTTTCGCCAGTTCGTTAAGGAGGAGTTGCCCTCGCGCGCCGCGTGGACGCGGCCGGGCAATCACGAGATAGCTGAACTGCTCAGGCCCGATGCGGCGCTGAACCAGGTGGGCAAACCCGCGCTCGGATGCCCAGCGCGCTCGGCCGGCGAGCCTCTCAAGCACCGAGCGCTCGGGCTCCCGCAGCCGCTGTCCCGGGCCTTTCCAGGCATCTTTGGCGAGAAAGCCGCGGTAATATTCGAGCGTGTCGCCAGGCATGGCATCGCCCAGCCACATGCACAGGTCGAACTCGGTCATGGCGACCTTGCTCGCCTTTGCCTTCGCGGTGCTGCGAGACTGGGGGCTGATGAAAGAAATGGTGTTCATGTTCACCTCTACTGGGGGATCGGGGAAAGTGTCTCAGGCGCTCGCCAGACCGCTGGCGGCGAACAGCGCACGCAGTTCGGCAATGCGGCGGTAGAGGCTGCTGCGGCTGCCCAGCCCCATGCGGACAAGTTCAGTGACGGGATGTTCGGCCAGCCAGCCGCACAGGGCGGTTTCGGCATCTGTGAGGCGGGTGCCGCAACGAGCCACATCAAGCCGCTGCTCAATCGCGCGGCGGGCGTCCCCAGGCAGAGCAAATATCGCGCCGAGGCTCTGGTCTTCGGCGATCTGATCCCGCTTGATCGGACAACCTTCATCCTGATCAAGCGAGCATGGCATGACACGCCGCTCGCGCCGGATCTGCTTGGCAATGCAGCTGGCCTGGTTGGCGACAATGCGCCCGGCAAAGGCACCAAGAGTGCCGCGATCCGGATCGAAGCGATGGAGCCGGGAAAGCAGATCGGCCAGCAGATCCTGGCAGATATCGGCTTCAGCCTCGCGGCATAGGTTCAGGCTGCAGGCCAAACGGCGAGCGGCACTTTTGGCTTCGCGTTGAAGCGTGGCGAGCGTGTGAGGGGTCATGGGTTCGTCCTGTTTCTTCATCCTGAAACTGGACTAAAGCGAGATATGGTTTGTGGTCGTCACAGAAGTGGTTGGCGGATGCACCAACCTAAGCGCCTTGCTGGTGCGTGGGTTTGCGGGCGCTGTGAGGTGGCCACCAACCTTTACCAACTGTCCGCCAACCTAATCCCTACCGATCTCACACCAGAGGCCGTTTCCGCGCGATCGAATCGGGCAAAGCGCAGACACGAAAAAGCCCGCGCAAGGCGGGCTCGTTTCCGGGTTGGTATGTGGCAGGCGGTCGATCAGCGCGACATGGCAATGACCAGACTTGGCTCCATAAAGTACCAGCCAAGCCTTCCTTTTGCCTTCAGGATCACCTTCGTCCAGTCGCGCCGGCTTGAGTAGAGATGGGCAATCTTGTCCGAGCCAGAATGGGCGGCGTCGAGGATCTTGCGGAAGTGCTGTTCGGGATCACCGCTCTTGGCTGCCTCGAACAAGAACAACATGCCGCGGGCCTGCATTTCGGTGAAATTCCAGATCCGGCCCGCATAGGAAAAGCGTCGGAAGTCTGGTTTCTCTGGCTCTGCCTGGCTGAGGGTTCCCAGCACTGCCTGTTCAAATTCAAGGCGGACATCCTCGCGCACGACGAGATTGGCGCGCTTGATCGAGCGGGCCTCCGCTGGGTTCAGAAGGCTTGCATAATCGCCATTCGGCAAGGAGAACTCGCTGGCCTTAACCTCCCCCTCCAGAAACAGGCGATAGATATCGTAGCGCAGCAAGTCTGCCACGCCGTCGAATGTACCTTGATGATGAGGTACCGGCATCTGACCCCAGTCCTCGGCCTCGTAAGAGCCAAGCTCCATGGGCTGAGCGTAAATGCGGACGGAGAGGGGAAGCTTACCGTTCTCGACCACATAACGCAGATCTGACTCAGAGAGATTCCAGCGGGCAATGAGTTCGTCGAGCTCGTGATAATCCTTCTTGATCCGCCCCATTGCCGATTCCCTTTGTTCCGGTAATGTTCTTATATCAGCTTGACAGGTGGGCGGCAATCCTGTTCTATCCACACAACCCAAATTTCTGAGGATAGTTATGTCGACAACTTTGCAGGAGCGTCTCCGCGCACGCATTCGCCAGCTGGGCATGAACGTCGCTGACGTTGCCTCACTGGCCGGTGTGAACCGGTCGTTCTTGTACGATATCATCCGCGGCCGCTCGCAGACGCCCAATCTGGAGCGGCTCAAGAGTGTCGCCAATGTTGTGAAGGTTGACGTTGAGTGGCTGCTTCACGGACAGGGAGACGTTCAGGGCGAAACCCCGCTGGATGAAGGCGCGCAGTCTGACTTCATTGGGATTGCCTACGTCAATGCCCGACCGTCGATGGGCGGCGGGTCGATCCTTGAGGAGGATGGCAAGCCCGGCCGAGATTTCCATTTTCGCCGCGCCTGGATCAAGGATCGCCTGAAGGCCGCGCCGTCAATGCTGCGGGTCATGCAGGTGGAAGGAGACAGCATGCTTCCAACTCTTGTCGACGGCGATACCGTGCTGGTGGACATGTCGCAGAAGATCCCACAACCTCCAGGGATATTCGTTCTGCATGACGGCCTTGGGCTGGTTGCCAAGCGGCTCGAGCATGTGCCGATGAGCGACCCGCCGCGGGTGCAGATCATCTCCGACAACACCCGGTACCCACCTTATGACTGCTCGGCAGACGAGGTGAACATCATCGGGCGCATACGCTGGTACGGGCGAGAGATGTTTTAACTTACGCATTTCCGCTGTTCGAAGGGTCGAGCAGCATCATTGGAGAACAGCATGACCTGGAAGTCTTATTGCATCAGTCCGATCGATTTCAGGTGGGAGTACCTACCCACCGTCGAAGAAGTCGCTTCAAAGTTTGCCCACGCCGATGCTGCAGCGGCCGTGCATGGGGATGCGGACAACGGTGACGAGCTGGCACGTTTCCTTGCCGCTTTCGAAGCCGCTAAAAAGCTTGCATCGGCAGGCTATTGGGAAGGCGATTATCGCAATCCGCCGGTGGTGTTCTTCCTGCCCATGGAGTTGGAGTTCCAGTATGCTTTCGCATGGAAGCAGGACAACAACGGAAGCACGTTTGTAGTGTCGCCCGTTGCGCTTTCGTGGCTGGACGAGCACAGCCTGTAGTCAAGCCGCTGGGACACATCTGAGGTGGCATCGGTAGGAGAGCTCAGACCCTTGATGGACTGAGTTCAATGCCCAAGACAGTTAGCCCAGAACGTAATTTGCTCGATCAGATGCCAACGGAATCCCGCCTCACCGAGTTGGGGCGGATCCTTGCCGCCGGCATCCTACGCATGGCCGAGAAGTCCAGTTCTATATCTGCAACGGACGGAGATAGTTCACTCGCTATCCCGCAGAGGAAGAGCGTCAGTCGAACCCGGGCAAAGGCCCAAGTTGGAGAACGCTGATGCAAACATATGATGACCCGCAGGTGCTTGCTCGCTTGGCTGCGTTGCAGACCATGACCGTGAAAGAGCTCAAGGCCGAATGGTCGAAGCTCATGGGCCGCGAGGCGCCGAACAACAGCAGCCAATATATGATCCAGCGCCTGTCCTACCGGGTCCAAGAGCTTGCTTGGGGTGGGATGAACAAGGCACTGCTGCGGACCCTCGACGCCCTGGCCGATGAATACGAGGGCAAGAAGGTTCGCAAATCGGTGATTGCCAATTCCCGCAACCCGATCATCGGCACGCGGCTCATCCGCGAGTGGGACGGAATCGAGCATACCGTCACGGTGTTGAAGGATGGGTTCGACTGGCAAGGACGGCGATTCAAATCGCTGTCAGCGGTGGCGAGGTCGATAACCGGGACCCGCTGGAACGGCTATCGTTTCTTTGGCCTTCGCCCGGCAGATGGAGGCGCACAATGAGCGAACTGTCGCCATGCCGCCGCCTGCGCTGCGCGATCTACACCCGCAAATCGTCGGAGGAGGGACTCGAACAGGAGTTCAACTCGCTCGATGCGCAGCGCGAGGCTTGCGAAGCCTACATAGCCAGCCAGCGTGCAGAAGGCTGGATTGCGATGCGCGAGGCCTATGATGATGGCGGCTTCTCGGGCGGCACGCTTGAGCGCCCAGGCCTCAAGAACCTGCTCGAAGACATCGAGGCCGGGCTTGTCGACATCATCGTGGTCTACAAGATTGACCGCCTGTCTCGTTCACTGATGGACTTCGCCAAACTTGTCGAGGTGTTCGACCGGCACCAGGTGACGTTCGTCTCGGTAACCCAGTCGTTCAACACCACAACCAGCATGGGGCGCCTGACCCTTAACGTGCTGCTGTCATTTGCGCAATTTGAGCGCGAAGTGACAGGTGAGCGCATCCGCGACAAGATTGCTGCCAGCCGCGCCAAGGGCATGTGGATGGGCGGCTTTGTGCCGTGGGGATACGATGTCATCGATCGTAAGCTTGTGATCAACCCCTCCGAAGCAGCGAACGTCCGCCACCTGTTCGAGCGGTTCGTCGAAATTGAGTCCGCCACCAAGCTAGCCCGCGAGGTTGTCCGGCAAGGGATTGTCAACAAGCGGGGTCGCGCCATCGACAAGGGGTTCCTGTACAAGCTCTTCCGCAACAGGGTCTATCTGGGTGAAGCCGTTCACAAAGGCACCAGCTATCCCGGCGAGCATGAGGCCATCATCGACCAGTCGCTCTGGGGCAAAGTCCACTCCATCCTTGAGGTGAATTACCGCCAAAGGGCAGTGAAAACCCGAGCCCAAACGCCCTGCCTGTTGAAGGGACTGATTTTCACGGAAACCGGTATTGCCATGACGCCGACCCACACGCGCAAGGGAGACCGGCTCTACCGCTACTACATCTCGATGGACGCGATCCATAATCGCGCCGGAGAGGATGGCCCGTTGCCGCGACGCTTGAACGCCGGGATGGTCGAGGGCGTGGTAATCCAGGAACTGCGGCGATTACTGACCTCACCTGCCATTACGGCCCAAGCCATCAAGGCGGTCCGTCAGAGCCGACCGGACATCGACGAAATCGACGTGATATCGGCTCTCACTGGCTTCGAAAGCCTCTGGGAGACGCTCTTTCCAGCGGAGCAAGCGCGTATGGCAAAACTGCTGATCCGCAGGGTCACAGTGAACGACAATGGTCTTGCTGTTGACCTGCGCACCGACGGGCTTGGCCCTATCGTTTATGACATGTTGGCACCGAGTAAGGCAGCATGAGCACCGAGCCCGACACCTTGCGGATAGTCATTCCGCTGACAGTGCGCCGGCGTAATGGGCGCCCTCGGATTCAGCCACCGGCCGACTACATTCCGATCCAGGACGCAGGAACAGATCCGCATGTCCTGCGCGCCATAGCCCAGGCGTGGTCGTGGCGTCGCAAGCTGGAGAGAGGTGAAGTCGCGACTATCGAGGACATGGCTGGGCTAGCTAAGGTAACGCACCGGATGGTGGGCCGCATGCTGAAGCTGACCTATCTGGCGCCGGCAGTACTGGAAAAAATCTTGCTCGAACGCATGTCGCCGTCGGTTTCACTGCGAGAGCTGATTGAAGCGGCGGATCTTGAATGGAGCACGCAGACAGAAATCGTTTTCGAAATGAGGGGGTGAATTGGGCTTGTGGCCGAAAGCCTATCGTTTGTTCACATGCATCGGCCGACGAACTGCGAAAGTCATAAAAATTGAGCCTGCCACAAAATCCAAGGTCGCCCATAAGCCGCGATCATATAAATGTACTTTAAACAAGGGATTAAAGAGAAATGCGATAAATATCGCCGCCCAGAAAAACGGCCCCTCGTAGCTGTTACGCCTCATCTCAAGCGCTGTTAAAATTGCCACCGCAGTGGCAACAACTCTAAGCGCAAAAAAATACTCGCCGCCTGACGCCCACGGCGCAAAAAATAGCATCAAACCGGCAATGATCTGAGCAGCTATCATCAAAGCTTGTCGCTCTTCTTTCGCAGATCAATCTTCCCAGGCTTGATCGTTTCATTTGTGTTTAAAGAATTTTGGTTCGCCTTACCTGCCTTGGACTTATTTCCCATCATCGAAGATACGATAAAGAAACCAAGAAAGGCACAAGCTGATATTACGAAAATGTCGGTGGAGTTCATTGCAATTCGCTTTCCCAGTCCGAGAGCCTATCGCGATAGAGTGATCGCAGGCGAGCTGCACTGTTCGCAAAACCTGTTTTGGCGAACACGGCACGAGCGAAATTGGCACCATAGGGTGGAAATAATATCCCATGGAAGCAGAGGGAAATTACAGTAGCCCCATTAAGGCGCAGCATGCGCCTGCGCCGCCACAACCATGCGAACTGGTACAGCATAATTGCGTAAGCCAAGGTCAGCGATATCAGTCCAGACCATAGAAGGCTCATCCAGAGCGACAGAACCGGTGTTAGGACAAACAGCGCCAAAAATATGCAGCCAGACAATAGAGCTAGTCTATCAAAAGGCCTGAGACATTGCTCGAATAGCCACCTTTCGAAACCTCCACGCGTGACCTGATTTGAAATTACAGGATCCGGTAGCGCGACGGTGATTGAGAATGGCTTTAGCGGATTGGGGAAATGCACCCAACGGCGGAAGGCACCGACTGGATTTTCGACAATCTCAAAGCATTTTTCCCAACATGAAGTCAGGAAAATCGTGGAGCCTGGAACAACCCGAATTTTGGCATCCCAGGCCCACATCGCGATCGCCAACCCCCACAGCGTCTCGGGCCCTATGGAGGGAAGGAAATCCACTATTTAGAGCCACCAAAGAGACGCTTGAAAAAGCCAACCACCGCAGCAAAAGCGGCAGCAATACCTACGAAAAGCATCTTGAAGAGGCCTTTTCCCGCACCGGATTTTACAGCAGCAGCTGCTGCGCCGCCGGCTACGAGGGCAGCGAGCCCATATTCAGCCGTCCTATCGCCTTGGCGAAACTCGGCGTAAGTTTGGCCAGCGTTGAAGGTCAATCCCGACATGGCTTGTCGGAAATCTGCCAAATCTCCGTTAAACGCATTGGGGTCCGTAACGAGTGTAGCAGCGACCAGCCCCTCACGCCCGAGCGTACGAGTCGTATAGTTGATCATCTGGTTGCCTTTCTCATCATGAAGCTTGAGACCCCACTCGAGATTGCGGGTTTGATTGTCATAATGTGGCGCAACCGACCAGCCATCGAGAAAAAGCTTGCCGAAGCCAAGGCGGCCCTTTTCTTCGTTCGCTGCGACCTCGTTGTCCTTCATTGACTTGAAAATTGCGTCTCCATCGATCGCTTCATCGTCAGCGATGTGGCCAGTATCCTCATACTTTAGGATCGCAAACCAAGTCAGGTCTTGGGCGGCAATTGTGACAGCGCCAGGATCCGGCGTATTTTGGGTCATTCTCAGCAATTCCTGAGTGCCCGCCGTATCCAAAAACATTGCGCCCTTGGGAACTTGGATAGAGGAGTGCGCGCCCACCGACTGTGTAGTTGGCCCCTTTGCCCAAGGTAGAGTGTCAACTGTCAGCTGCTCCTGTGCGTAAGCCGGTACCGATATCCAAGCAAAAAGCGCCAAGATCTGAGCCAAAATTTTTCGTGTCATTTGCCCCCCTAAGTATTCGGCGCAGCCCGATACCCCCTCGAGAATCGCTTAGAATCAATTTCACTCGTGGAACTATACCCCTGTGCCAGCCTCTTGAAAGCGACCCAGATCAAAAAAACGCCAATGCCCAGTCTACTGAGCCCAATTCCGGACCAAAGCCTCGCAAGCTTGATGAGCTAGCCGGCGATTGCTAACCAATGGGGTAATGCCCCACACCGTGCAGCGATCATGGATTAAAAGGTAAAAGTACGGACATGACACGGCCATTAGGTAATATCGCACATATTAACCTGTGGATGCGCATCAAAAGCGCTGCCCTTGGGTTGTCAGCTGCGGCGGGCCTATTCTTTTTAGGCATTACAAATGCATTCGCAGCAGACATCGTTCACAGGGTCGCCAAAAATGGCGAAGACGTGATAATAATATGGGGCAAGATTAATCTAGGCGATGACGAAAAATTCAACAAAGTAGCAGCGCCAATTACGTCTGCTACAGTCATCCTAAACAGCGAAGGTGGCTCGGTTTACCCCTCTCTCGAAATTGGCAAATCTCTGAGATTAAAAGGGTTTTCAACGCTTGTCATGAATGGCTATGACTGTGAGTCGGCTTGTGCCTTGATTTGGCTGGCGGGAAGTCCCAGACGATTAAGCAAGAGCGCGCGGATCGGCTTCCACTCAATTTATCAGATGTCTGGTGATAAAACCGTCACATCAAGCGTCGGTAACGCCATTGTTGGACGTTATCTTACCCTACTGAATTTGCCCGAGAAAGCTGTTGTGTTTGCGACCGTATCGCCACCAGAAGACTTCAATTGGCTAGGTACTAATAACTACCGAGAGGTTGGGATCGATTTAGCGATAGACGACAATTACGGTGATAAAAGCGATGGGAACTCACGCGGATCGGATGTCCAGGGCCGAAAAAGTAACTCCTCCAATTCCGAAACTTACAAGTACGGGAATGTGGAATCCTGGGGGATCTATGTCGACAAGACCCTTGGGAATGCGTGCTTCGTTATCGCGGAATATGAGAGAGGAACCGTTCTTAGAGTCGGATTCCAAAACAACCGGAACACGAATGGCATGATCCTGTTTGGCCACAATTCATGGTCATCGCTGGTATCCGGCCAAGAATATGAGTTAACTGCAAAATTTGGATCGTACGCGGAGTGGAGCCTACCGACCACCGCCATTGATATGGGCGGGACGATTTTCCTCAAAAGCGTTTTCAGCGATCAGAATTTTTGGACTGAGTTTGCTAAGGCAGACTCTCTCTCCCTGACCTACAAGGGTAAGTCTGTAGCCGTGCTTCGTCTAACGAATAGCTCCCGCGCTCTGGACATGATGATTGACTGCCAAAAAGCGCAGCGCTCTGTTATGCCCGACGACCCGTTTGCCAATTGATACAATGGCCAGGGAGTGGCGCTTCCTACTCCCTGGCCATCACTCGCTTTTGGTTTCCTTCGTTTGCAATCGCCAATTCCCGCGCTTGCAGCTTGGCTGACTGCCTGAGCCCAGAAAGCGTCGCGCAAAAAGGATGGTGCCGGTTGTCTTGGATGTTCAGCGGCAGTGAATGACGCAGAAGGAGCTCCTGCTCGAGCAGCCAGGGCTCTGGATGCTCCACCCAACACACGAACGCATTATCGGCCATCCAAGCGTCCAGCCATTGTTCGCCAAGGTGCGTAAAGGTCATTCTGCGCCCGCTCCCAACCCGGCGAAGCGGAAAGTCGCTGTCGCTGCCGAGAAGTGTTCCCAATGTCAGTCTCAGGGTCGAGCCCTCTGCATTGCCGCGATAGTGATAGGTTATCCGCTTGCGTAGATTTTGCCGGCTGCGGGCGTTCTTAGGTGAAATGCCGATGTATAGGAGCGTGAGGCCATCCCTGCAGAAGCAGCCGTCCACCGGGATCTGCCCTGGAATGTCCCGGAAGAACCAGGCATAGACGCCGCGGCTCGCAGGGATTAGGTCCGGCGATACCAAGACCTGCGACCTTTCGAACAATCGTGCATTTTGAAAAAACGGCATGGCGGCAGCGGGTGTAAATGCGGTGCCTCCAAAGCGTAAGCCATAAAATCATAAACATAGGCCGTCCCATGCCAAATGGTTAGATTTTCTAGATGTTTTAGATCTGACACGCTACGTAACACCCCCAACTTTCTCTCGATGCGACGACGGAGCAGATATGACCGACGAAAATGACGCCATCGACAATTTCATGGCTGCATCATCTGGTTATCTTCTGTCACGCTGGCTGCCGTATGGCGCGATGAGGAAGGCTATATTTTTTCTGCTTCTTTTTATTTTTTCAGTCGGCGTGATGAGCTACCTTCGGTGGTATCATATCGCTTCCTTGGTTGCAGCACTTTCAATGTCACCTCGGATTGTTGGCGAAGCAGCTTATTTCTTTGGCCGCATAATGGGTACCCTCTCCAGGATTTTTAGGCGTTAGCTCGATATGAAAACCGCCTTCGCTGAGCTGGAGAGCTTCATCCGTGACCAGATGCGGATGTCCCACATCTATCAGCCCGTCATGCTGCTGGAGTTGCTAACGTCCAAGGGCTCGGCATCGGTCAATCAGATCGCAAAGGCGCTGCTGTCCTACGACGCCTCCCAGATCGAGTATTACGAGCAGATTACTAAGAACATGGTCGGCAAGGTGCTGACCAAGAATCGTCAGATCACCGAACGCGAGGCTGACGGTTTCCGGCTTAAAAACTTCGAAACGCTGAACTCGAACGAGGTCTCTGCGCTGGCCGCTTTGTGTCAGACTAAGATTGATGAGTATGTCGGAAAGCGCGGGGAAGCGATCTGGGCACACCGTCGAAAGTCATCCGGCTACGTACCGGGCACCGCCCGATATGAGATTCTCAAGCGGGCAAAATTCAGATGCGAACTTTGCGGAATTTCAGCGGACGAGAAGGCGCTGGAGGTTGATCACATCCTGCCGAGAAATCTCGGAGGGAGTGACGAAGAGCATAACCTCCAGGCGCTCTGCTACTCGTGCAATGCGACCAAACGCGACCGTGACGATACTGACTTTCGAGGGATGAGCTCGGCCTATGCTGGCCGGAGCGAAGGCTGCGCATTCTGTGAGCTGCCATCAGAGCGCATGATCGCAGAAAATGAGTTGGCCCTTGCGTTCCGGGATGGCTTTCCTGTTACCGAACATCACACGCTGATTATCCCGAAGCGCCATGTATCCGACTACTTCGACCTTTTCCAGCCAGAGCGAAATGCCATGCAGGCGCTGATGGAACAGCAGCGAGCCCTAATCCTGCAAAGCGACCCTTGGGTCACCGCGTTCAACGTCGGCATCAACGCCGGCGCAGACGCCGGCCAGACCATATTCCATTGCCACATGCATCTAATCCCTCGGCGCAAGGGCGACGTCGAAGAGCCTCGGGGCGGTGTCAGAGGGGTTATTCCGGCGAAGCAGAAGTATTAACTCCAGCCCTCCGCGGCAAAGCAGAAAATTCAATCATGCCCTTCGTCAGTCCAAGCCTTGTTGTAGCGATTATAATACCAGATAAAGACGACGATTGCGCCGGGGACATATTTAAAACCTGCATCCCATACAAATGGACCGCCGTTCGCCGCGCCAAATCCTGAAATTACGGCTGCGATCACAAACGCGAGACCAACAGTGAACTGCGCTCGCTCAAGCGGCGGCTTATTTCGAAATGCGAATCGCTCAATGATGGCTGACAAGATCGCCATGCCTAATAGAGCTCCGACGAGACCCCCAAGTAGATAGGCCATTGCATCCCCCTCAGAAAATTTGGTTCCTTCTTGCATGTGCGAAGGCGTGCCGTCTAGCCTGCTCGCTTGTGTGGGGGAAGAAGCAGTGATGTATGGAAGCGATCCGCTCGACGAAAGAACAGGAAACTACGTTCTCGATCACTGGCGCGGTTACCTGTCCTTGCCGATCTCCTACTGGGTAAACGGCACTATAATCTCAGGCGCATCGGCAATGCTCATTATCGGCATCTCCGCTGACGTGGCGCAAAGCGATGCATCCCTTCAGGCCTCCTCAGCCATTGGCATTGCTTTGCAATTAATCGGCCTAGCTGTTTGGGTTTGGGGCATCGTAGGCATTTGGCGCTCGTCCGCCAAACACCCAGCACGCGGCGGCAGTCCGGCTTGGGCGACTGTTGCGAAGGCCATGGTAATCCTTGGATCCCTCAACGTTGCCGGACAACTTGCAAAAGCCTCCCAGCAGTTGATCGAGTCTAGCCAAATTGCGGCAGGGCAAGACCCGATAGGAGCGCCTGCAACTTTCGCAATAGACGGGCAATCTCTCAGGCTGGACGGCTGGATCGTGGTTGGCACCGCCAACCACTTCGAAGAGATCCTCGACCAGAACCCTCAAGTCCGCCGGATCTATCTTACATCGGGTGGGGGCCGGATACGCGAAGCCCGACAAATGGCATCTGCCATACGCGCCAGAAAACTCTCCACCACCGCATCAGGTGACTGCTCGTCCGCCTGCACCATTCTCTTCCTGGCCGGACGTGAACGATCTGCGGCTATGGGATCTTCCTTAGGGTTCCACAGCCCCTCAGGCGTCGGGCTAAGTGATGAAGAAGCAAGAAGCAGCAGCCCTGATATGAGGGCCTCTTATGAGGCGGCAGGTTTGCCTTATGATTTCGTCGAAAGGGCGATGTCCACCCCATCTTCCTCAATGTGGCGCCCTACAGAAAAGCAGCTAGTTTCTGCAGGTGTTATCAATGCCGCGACCAAAGAGCGCATTATTGAGGACAACGTTGCATCGGCTCGGTCCTTGAATGCTCAAGCACCCACCAAAATCGACGAGGTGACCTCGCTCATAAGGGCTCAGGCTAATGGGATGATGCTAACGTACTTCTATCGCATCGAAGCTGATACCGCTGAAGTGATCGATCGCGGGGTAATGACAATTCTCAGAAAGCAGAACCAGATCAATGTGTGCAAGGATGTCGGCCTCAACCTGCTCGTTAGATCAGGCGCGATTTACCGGTTCGACTATGCAGACCGCAGGGGACGACATATTGCCGCTCTGGATGTAAGCGATTGTGAAGCGCCGCAGCCAAATACGGTCAACATGAGCCTAGACTAGTTTTCATTGAGGCCATGCGGCCCGCGGGTGTGAAGTCGCTCTTTCCAGGTTGCCTCAATCCGGCTCACTTCATCCGCTGGCATGTCAGGCGACACCCGCTGCAAAATTGTGAAGCGAAAATTGCCAGGATCACGGCCGCGCAACAGGACGTTGCCGCCGTGGCCGGTCGCAGCATAATTCATCCACCGCCCGTGCAGATTATCCTTCCCGTAGGCTGAACCAACGTAACCTCGTCCGTCCGACACATCGTGAATGAAGTAGATACCTCTCCAGTGAGAAAGCGCTTCGTTCCATCGCCTCGGGAGTTTCAATAACTCAGCCCAGCTGAGATTGATGTATTCCCAATCAGGCATCTCACGAACGAAGGCGCTGTCCTCGAGGATGGCGGATATGGTCAGCGAATTCTGATGGGCTCTACGCCACCATGATCGCTCCGCATTCCAATCGACAATCAGCCTGCCTTTCCATCTGCTGAGAAAGCCAGTTTCGTGAAGGTCGAAAAATTCGATCGTCTCGCGCGGATCATCCTCTCCGAACCCATAACTCCCCAGAGCCTTAAGCTGCTCATGCTCTGGCATACTCCAGAATTCTTCTCTCCGGAGAGGTCGTGAGGATGCGATTTGATAGAGGCCCGCGAAGGTCGCTTTGCCTGGGCTTTGTCCGATGAAGGACGCCACATGGCCCGGGCCAGCAAGCTTGAGCATGACCTTTTCAACGGCGGGCACCTGCGTTTGCTGATAAGCATTGAAAAGTGCCGGCTGCTCCTCAGCAAACCAGGGGAGGAGCTTGGTAAGTTGCGAAGAGGTCGGCTTGTGCCGGAGCACGATCACCTCGCGAGGATCGATGCCGTCTTTGAGAAGCAAGTCGTTTAGTTCCACCAAATCCCCCCCCCGGCTGAATAGAGATCTAAGGACCTTAGCGACTGCTTGTATTAAGTCGACCGTATCCCCGGTTTTCTGGCTCTCCCTAATCGGAATTTAGGCCGAACGCTTCGGCCAGCTGGGAGGCGCAAATTCCTGGAAATCTGCCAGTTTCTTTGACCGTAACGTTTCCGATGAGCTTCGGGTAAAAAGAGACAAACCGGCTTTAGAGACTGATTTCGCCGCTTGAGGCAGTCTCTGCGCTTCGGTCGGGCCTACAGGAACGGCGCGGTTCTGCGCCATTTCCAGGCCCATCAGGGCTATATTACTTTGTTTTCAAGGAGATGTTGGCGGTGGGTGGAGTCATCTGCGAACCGCTCTCCCCATCTGTTATCCCTGTTATTCCCTGTTTTTGCGCGATTTCGCCTGAAAAACAGGCCCTCCGGGCCACCTCAGGACGCTGATGCTTCAAAAATATACATCATTCCATAGACTTGTGAAGCACACGTCAGAATCGCGAAAACAGGGCTGAAATATGAAATAACAGGGCCATATCAGGCTGGTATCAGGAGCAATCGCGCCTGTTCAGATGGACCGCACATGCATACCCAACGTGTTCTCAATCTCGGACCGGCGCTGATGCCGGATTTCATGACGGGAGCGTTGTTCCATTCGATCCTCGCGTGGCCGACGACAGAGGAGATGTGCAATTTTCACCGAGTTAGCGAAGAGCTGATGGCGGGGACGATCCGTCTTACCAAGGCAGAGGACCCTGGCTTGGCCAGATCAGTCATAGTTCAATGGCCACAGCACAACTGGCCGTCGATCGAAGCGCGCGCGCAAAAGCCAAAGTCTGCATTGGGCTATTTGGATAAGCGACTCAGGCAGCGCATGGCCGCCGCTCGTGCAGGTATCGGAAAGATGCACGAGCAAATCTTCCGCATCGCAGCTGTCTTACCTCCGGAGATGACCGCTTTGTCCATCGACCAGCTGTGCACGTTGATAAGAGGTGACGTCTCAATCGACGATCGGGAAAACATTGAGAAGCACGTCTGGCGCAAGTCCCTACCGATCGTGCACCTGGCGATGGCAACGCAACTCATGCTTGCAGGCAAATATGGAGACCGTTCCAAGCTTGGGTGTGACCTGCAAGACATCGATTTCTATCGCGAGGCAGTCCGGATTGCTCAGCTACTTGAATCGGTGGTTCACAACCACCCTGAGGTTTCGATCATCCACGATCGGCTGACCCTGATCCGCTGGTGCGAATAACGAGAAATCGAACTTTTACCCTACCAGTCTCGTAAAATTGGTGATCATTAGGCGGCTCTTCAAACCGTGGAGCCGTAAAAATGCCTACCTTTCTTCCGGCGCGCCGCAACGCGCAGCTGCAGATTGAATATCTCAGCATTACCAGCCTCACTCCCATGCCGGGCGCGCCGCGCCAGCACCCCAAGTCCCAGATCCGCGCCCTGACCAAGTCCTTCGAGGCGTTTGGTCAAGTGCTGCCCATCCTGATCGATGCCGAATGCCGCATCATCTCCGGCCACGCCCAGTGGGAGGTCGCCAAGCGGCTCGGCATGCCCGAGGTGATGGTGATCCGCATCGAACATCTGACCGAAACGCAGACCAAGGCGCTGATGGTAGCGCTGAACCGGCTGGGGGACCTGTCGAAGTGGGACGAGCCGGCACTGAGCACCATTCTGCTCGAACTCCACACCGTCGACCTCGACTTTGACATCGAAGCGACCGGCTTCACCGAGATTGAGATTGAGCTCAGAATCGAAGGCCTCGACGGTGACAGTACCGCCGAGGAGGACGATGTCATTGTCGGCACTGGTCAGGCCATCACTCAACCGGGCGATCTGTGGCAGCTCGGCAATCACCGCCTGCTCTGTGCAAATGCACTGGAGGAGGCGAACTGGTCCCTGCTTATGGGCTCGGATCTGGCGGCGTTGGTGGTGACTGACCCGCCCTATAACGTTCCTATCGACGGCCACGTTTCGGGTCTGGGCAAGCATAAGCACCGTGAGTTCGCCATGGCCGTCGGTGAGATGAACCCAGGTGAGTTCACTTCCTTCCTGCGCACCGCCATGATGCAAGCGCACCAATGGTCGATACCGGGATCAGTCCACTATTGGGCGATGGATTGGCGGCATGTGGTCGAGATCGGCGGCGCAGGCGTTGCCGCATACGAGCGCTTCCTCAACATGGCGGTCTGGGTCAAGAATCAGCCCGGAATGGGCAGCTTCTATCGCTCCCAGCACGAGTTGTTCTTTATCTTCGCCAAAGGTGGGGCGCCCTCGAAAAATAACGTGCAGCTTGGCCGCTTTGGCCGCTCGCGCTCGAACGTCTGGAACTACTCCTCTGCTGCTAGCCTCGCCCGCACGGCCGAAGAGGGCAACCCGCTAGCAATGCATCCGACCGTCAAACCGTTGGCGCTGTTCTGCGACATTCTGCTCGATGCCAGCGTTAAAGGTGATATCGTTGTGGATCCCTTCGCCGGCTCGGGAACTTGCCTGATCGCCGCCGAGAAGCTCGGGCGGGTTGCCCGCGGCATCGAGATGGATCCTCTCTACTGCGACACCATAATCCGGCGCTGGCAGCATTGGACCGGCGAGACTGCCGTGCGCGTCGCCGATGGCATGACCTTCTCTGCACTCGAGGCAGAAACCGAAGCCGGCGCCGCCGAGGAAAGGAGTGTGGCATGAACACCGACCGCGACAATGCCGGGCGTTTCCGCCCCGGCGCTTCCAGCCCCAACCCCAAGGGACGCCCGAAGAAAGCCCGCGGCGTCGACGCTGCCATGCTGGGGGCACTTTCAGAGAAGGTGGTCGTCACCGAGCAGGGGAAGCGCAGCCTCAAGTCCAAGCTCGACATCACCGCCGCCCAGATCGCCAACAAGGGTGCGGGCGGTGATCTGCGCGCGGCCAAAATGGCGCTCGATCAGGCCCGCAAGGCAGAGGAGCGCGCCGAAGCCGAGACCATCCGGGCGCCCATCATGACCGAGGCCGACCATGAAATCGCTGCGCGTGTCATCGCGCGACTCAAGACAATCATTCTCGAAGGAAATTCCCATGACCATCCCGAAGCCTGAGTTCACTCTCGCCACCGGCGAATACGACGCCATCACCCGGCTCGATTTCTGGACATTCACCCAGCGTGTCTTTGCCGAGCTGACAGGCGAAACTTTCCAGGACAACTGGCACATCCAGCTGCTGTGCGGCGAAGTCGACCGCATCCGGACCGAGCCCTGCACAAAGCTCGCTATCGCCTTGCCGCCGCGGAGCCTGAAGTCGATCATCGTCTCGATAGCCCTGCCGGCCTGGTTGCTCGGCCATGATCCAGGCCTGGAGGTAGTGTGCGTCAGCTATGGCCAGGAGCTGGCCGATCAGCTCTCATCCGATTGTCGGCGCATCATGCTGACCCCGTGGTATCACCGCCTCTTCCCCGCGACCCGGCTCGACAAGCAGGCGGTCAGTCACCTCGCTACGACGCAAGGCGGCAAGCGCTATGCCACTTCGGTCGGCGGCACGCTGACCGGCATGGGGGCCGATGTCATCATCGTCGATGACCCGATGAAGCCCGATGAGGCGCTGTCCGATGCCGAGCGCGGCAAGGCGAACGCCTGGGCGCGCCACACCCTGTTCACCCGGCTCAACAAAAAGTCCGATGACCGCATCATCATCGTCCAGCAGCGCCTGCATGAGGACGACATGATCGGTCATGTCATGGCAATCACTGGCTTCGAATTGCTGTCCTTCCCGGCCATCGCGCAGGAGGACGAAGAGCATGTCATCCGCACGCCGTTCGGAGATCTCAAGCATTCGCGCAAGACCGGTGAGGCACTGCACCCCGAACGCGAGCCACTCGAAGTGCTGGAAAAGCAGCGCATGCTGCTTGGCACCGAGTTCTTTGCTGCGCAGTATCTCCAGTCACCGACGCCGCCCGGCGGCGGTCTCATCAAGCTGGCCTGGTTCAACCACTTTGACCCAGCGAAGCGGCCGGCCTTCACGCGCATCATCCAGAGCTGGGACTGCGCGGCAAAGACGAAGCAAATGAACGACTACAGCGTTTGCACTACCTGGGGCGTGACATACAACAAGGAGATCTACCTGTTGCATGTTTTGCGCGTGCGCCTTGAATACCCGGATTTGAGGCGCAAGATGCGGGAGATGGCTGAGCAGTATCGCGCTGGCACTGTGCTGATCGAGGATACATCAGCAGGTACCCAGCTCATCCAGGAACTCCAGCGCGAGGGGTTCGCGCGCATTTATGCGATCAAGCCCAAGGGCGAGAAAGCCATGCGCATGGTCGCCCAGACCCCGATGATCGAAGCGGGGCGGGTGTATATCCCCAATGACGCGCCCTGGATGCCCGACTACCTGCACGAACTGGCCATGTTCCCGAAGGGCAAGACCGATGATCAGGTCGATTCAACCTCGCAGGCACTTGCCCACATCGGTACGCCAACGCCCGCCGACAACTGGATGGAATTTATCCGCTGGGATACCCTGCGCGATTACGGGCTCAAGCCGGAGGACGTCACTGTCACTTTCGACTACATCCATCAGGACACCGAGTTCACCAGCTGCATGGGGCGCACGGTCCGCCGCGAGGAGGATGGGTTCTATCACTGTGCCCCAGGGGAGTGGGAGAGCTTTCGCGGTATGCAGGGGGTTACGCTGATTGATGGGGCGGAGTGGTAATGATGTTCCGCCCAAATTGGCGTGCGAGATCCGTGAAGTCTTTTGCATGGACCGCCCGAACTTACTTGACCGGATAGGGAGTGAAGTCCTCATGATGTCGCCGGATGAGGCCGAATGAGCCACTGGCAGGAGAATCGCAATGCCAAGCCTTCCGGAACGAGCCGCGTCCCAAAGTGCCACTGACCCGGTTCCATAGCAATACCAACGAGCTCCTCGACCTTGCGCTGACCTCGCCGGTATCCCTGACCAAACACGGACATTTGCAGTGGAAAGCCGCCAGAGCCGGGTATTGCGACCGGATGGAACAGCTGGCTGCCGGTAACGTGTGACTACCCTCAACCGCCAGCACCTGTTCAGCGCCGATCTGAGCAAGGATTTTGCGGCGCGAATTGCGGCGCAAATGCCGAAAGCGGAAGAAATCGCACAGGATCGCGGGAACTTTCAATGGGGGCGGCTTTCTCAAGGTTCATTTTTGCCTGATTTCATCATCGCGACGATTTCGGGCATCAGGCCCTCGTCCGCGCCCTCGTCGCGCAGTCGGATCAAGCGCAAAATGTGTGCATTTTGTTCTAGCCGGCTGGCTGCATTTGCTTCACTTTACAATTTTAGTCAGACCGATTGGCCAAATGGATTTCGTAAAGGGAGACAGCACGGGATTTTCCATTCCGGCGCACGGTCGAGCTCTGCTGAAGGCAGGCGAAGGCTTTCTCACCGATGCCTTCCGCCGCTTCGGGGCGCTTGCGCAAAGCAACAGCGTCACCCGGATCACGGAGTGTGAGCCTTTCCTTGGCGGAAGTACGGGAACAAAATTGTTGCTCTCGGTAGAATACGAAAGACCCGATCCCGTCCTCCACCGCAACTTATTCGTCAAATTTTCACGGGATTTCACTGACCCGATCCGTGACTTGGGCCGCCACGAGATGGAATCGGAAGTACGGCTCGCCGCGCTTACCCGGCGCCCGCAGTTTCCGGTCAGCGTACCGGTTACCTATTTCGCCGACTACCACCGGGAATCCGGCACCGGTGTGCTGATTACCAGCAGGATAAGTTTCGGCAGCCACGGCATCGAGGCGCAGCACCCAAAGTGCAGCGACTATGCGCTAAGCGAGCCGCTCGACTATTACCGGGCGCTGATTGCCGCACTCGCCAGACTCGCAGCTGCGCACAAGTCCGGGCCGATCAAGGAGGAAGTAGAAGGGGCATTCCCATTCGACAGGGAGGCTGCGATTGCTGCCGATCCGATCCCATGGGACGCAACTGCCCTCAGCAAACTCGTGGCCGGGTACGCCGATTTCGCCCGCCGGCGCCCCCAACTCCTGCCCGCATCGATAACCGATCAGACATTCATCGCCAGCTTCGAGCGCGATGCACTGCGGGTGCTGGAGCACGAACAGGCGATCAAGCGCTTCCTGCATGCGGACAACAGGCTGATCGCGTTGTGCCACTGGAATGCGCAGATCGACAACGCCTGGTTCTGGCGGGACCCAGCAGGCGCGCTGCATTGCGGGCTGATCGACTGGGGACGAGTGCGCCAGATGAACCTCGCCTATGCCTTGTGGGGCTGCCTGGTGGGGGCCGACCTGGAGATATGGGAGCATCACCTCGACGAATTGCTGGCGCTCTTTGTTGCCGAATTCACCAGCCATGGTGGTCCCGCGATAACGGCGGCGGAACTGAAACTCAGCCTGCAGCTCTATGCGGCGACCATCGGCCTTGCCGGGATCATGATCGCGCCGGAGCGGATCCTGCTGCGCCTGCCCGAGGCAGAGTGGGCGTCTGGACCGGACGATCCCATCATCCGCGCGCATGAGGAAGCGCGTTGCTTCCTCCATATTTTGACGATCTTCCTCAGCCAATGGCGCGCGCAGGACTTCGGGGCGAGCCTCGCGACCATGCTGGCGATGACCGAAGACCCGGGCTGACCAGTCCGGAGCGCTACCCCTCCGGACCGGCCCATCACCCTGTAGTCAGATCAGAATTTCACGCCGAGCGAAACTCCGTAGGTCGCCGGCGGCGCCCAGACGTTGCCGATGCCTAGCGTCGTGAACAGTACCTGCGATTCGTAACGCTTGTTGGTCACGTTGTCGCCATAGACCGCGACGGTGAACCGTTCGCTGGGATCGACCCACTGCGCCCGCAGCGAAAGCAAGGCATAGCCGTTCTGTTTGAACTGCTGCTCCGGGTCGGCGAAGAACGACGAAGTGTAATAGAGGTTGCCCGACAGGGTCGCCTTGCCCTGCGCAACATCGAAGCCATAGCTCGCACCAATGTTGCCGGAGAATTCCGGCGAACGCTGCATCTTGTAGCCTGAGGCATCGGTCGATGCCTGGATGATGCCGCCCGGACCGGAACCGCCCAACGCGATCGGCACGCACCACATGGCAGTTCCAGCTGCTGCTGCAGGATCGCACCAGGTGTAATAGGGCGCGTTCTTGAAGCTTTTGTAGCGTGCATGGGTCCATGCGCCGCCACCGTTGACGGTAAAGGCGCTGCTCATCCGGTAGCGAAACTGGGCTTCGAGGCCGTAGATTTCCGAGGACGCGGCATTGGTGATCTGCGCCGCACCGGCCTGGTAGCTCGACACCTGCAGGTTCTTGTAATCATAGTAGAACCCGGCAGCCTCGAACGAGAAGGTGCGGTTATCGAACTTCACACCCGTTTCAAACGCGTTGATCGTTTCGGGCTTGATGGTCTGCTGCGAGAGGCCCCCGACATTGAGTAACCCGGCCTTGTAGCCGCGCGTATAGGAAGCATAGATGCTGGTTTCCTCGCTGGGCTTGAAGCGAATGACAAAGCGTGGGGTGACTGTGTTGTTCTTCAGCGTATTGACAGCGACGCGGGTCTGGTCGGGAAATGGCGCGCTGCAATTGGCAACAAAGCAGACCGGCTGGCCCTGGGGCCCTGTGTAGCTGAAGGTGAACGGGTTGGTGAGGAAATAGGAATTGCCCACCTCGTCGTGGCTATACCGCGCACCGGCCGTGATGAAGAGTTTGTCACTCACCTGGTAGGTCGCGTCGAGGAAAGCCGCCACGGACTTGGTTGTCGTGCCCGAACCGCCGAAACGGATAAACGGCGCGCCGCCGAACGAGGCGTTCACCGGATTCCAGGTATCTTCGTACTGGAAGTAGTTCAGCCCGGCAGTCCACTGCAGCCGCGATCCCGGCTTGGAATTGAGCAGGAACTCCTGCGAAATGGTCTTGTCGTAAATGCCGACCAGAATTCCGAAAGCAGGGATGGCTGTCGCGTCGAGATCGCCGTGATAGGGCGCGCTGTCTTTCCGCCACTGGGTGTAGGAGGTCAGATCGGCAAAGCCCAGATCTGCCTTGAGCGTGGCCTGGATGCTGTCGATCTTGACGTGGTTGTCGGTCAAGGCGTCGAGCGCGATCTCTCCCGGCTTGGTTGTGTAGGTGCTGGCCGGAAAGTAGAAGCCGGCAAGAGCCAGTCCCTTGGAACTCTGCACGCCGTAGAAGGCGCGGCCTGCCGCCGAAACCTTGTCGAGGAAGCCGGCGCTGCCCGATTTATCGACATAGATGTTGACCAACTGCGTGGTCGGATCGTTGTTCTCGGTATGCGAGTAGCGCACCAGCAGCGAGACATTGTCGCTTATCTGAGCCTTCAGGCCAGCGCGGATCGACCAGTTCTCGTATTTGCCGACCTTGTTGTTCTTGCCGAGGATGTCGGTAAAATATCCATCGCCGCGGCGGTACAGCCCCTCGATATCGAAGGCCAGATTCTCGCTGAGGCCGGTGGTCATGTAGGCCTGCGCCGTCAGCGCGTTGAACCGGCCGTACTGCAACTTGACCTCGCCCGAGGTATTGGTGCTGGGATCGGCAGAAGTCACCAGGATGGCGCCGCCGGTGGTGTTACGACCGAACAGCGTACCCTGCGGCCCCTTCAGCACCTGAATATTCCTGACCTTCATCAGCTGCAGGTCGGCGGCATTGGCATTCGCCTGGAAGAAGCCATCCACATAGATCGCCACATTGGGGCCAGCGCCGGAAGTCGAGATTGCCGTGCCAACGCCGCGAATGGTCGGCTGCATGCCGGGCCCCTGCGTGTCGAAGCGCAGGCCCGGGGTCAGCTTGGCGGTATCTGACAGGGCATTGACATTCGCGGTGGCCAACTGGTCGTTGCCCAGTGTAGTCACCGAGATTGGAACATCAACCGAGCGCTCGTCGCGGCGCTGCGCGGTAACGACGATTTCTGGTGCATCGGCACCGGCAGGGTTGTCTTGGGCACTTGCCCCAGTGGGGATTAGAGCAATGGCGTTCACCAAGGCAATCGCCGATGCGCCTAATTTGAATGTCTGATTCCTCATTTCAATATTTCCCTTTTGATCATTTTGTTGTGAATGCGTATTCGTCTTGTTGCCTTGTGCTGGATCAACTTCGCTGGTGCGCCTTTTCAAAGCTGCGTTTCGTCATCGGTTGATTCTCTACGTGGTCAGACCGGTTGCCAGATCGGTGAGCCGCGCTCGGCCCGGTTGGATGGGATCATTCGTCCATCGACATCGCTCACGCCGTATTCCTGCCCCAGCTCGGCATTGATCCAGGTCCCGCCGGAGCGCTTCATCAGTTCAGGGTCCTTGGCCAGGGCCGCAATGATCCGCCCGGGGTATTCGGGCGAGCTGCCCGCTGCGCTGTTAAGCTGCGCCGCCATGCCGGGAACATTTTTGAGATTCTCGATCGCCCGCTCGGTGTAGGTGAACCCCTGCCACAGTGACACCGCGCAGACATTGTGCTCCTTCAGCTCGATCGCCATGTCGCGCATCATCCGGTCGGTGCCGGCCTTGGTCGTGCCGAAGATCACGTCATAGGTGTAGGTCACGCCGACAAAACCCGACAGCGAGGCGATAAGCCCGGAGCCTTGCGGCACCATGATCTGCGCCGCGTGCCACGAGGCGACATAGGCCGCGCGCAAACCGGTATCGAGGATTTCCCAGTTCGACAGTGGCTTTTCCCAGAAGCTGATGCGCTGGGTCATCTCCGGCGGGATCGACAAGGCGTTGTTGACCAGAATGTCGAGGCGGCCCTGCTCAGCCTTGACACGCTCAGACAACGCGGCGACCTGCGCATCGTCAGTGAGGTCCAACTGCACTGCAATCCCCTTGCCGCCGCGCTCATCGCACAGCGCCGCAGTCTCGCCGACGGTGCCCGGCAGCTGGTGGACGCCTTCGCTGACCGTGCGGCCAGTGACGTAAACCGTCATGCCTTCGCCGGCGAGAGTCATCGCGGTGCCTTTGCCAATCCCCCGGCTGGCACCAGTGACAACCGCAACCTTGCCTTTCAGATTTGCCATGGTCTCTCCTGGCAGTTCATATTCTCTCCCGCTTTTAAGCGCTTACTGATCGCTGCTGCCGTGTCAGCAAGATCGCGATGAGGGCAACGCGCTGGCTGGCGAACATCTCGCTGGACGCGCGTGTGGGGCGCAAGCAGAAAGATCCAATTTCGCAGCGATACTCCGATATCAAAGCGCGCTATATCTGCTGCTTCATCTACGAGACGCGTCGTTCACGCTTGACTATTTGAGACAAAATCGGGCAAATCGAATTTGGCAATTGGCCAGATTTAACCCGCACTCCAAACGAAGACATGAGGCGATGCCTCGATCCACTGATGTTCCACGCGAAGCACCCGAAGCCTTCGATGCCATTCATGGCGACATGCTGCGGCATTTCCGCGACCTTGTAGTTGAGTTGGGCGGTCACCCTGAGGCCCTTTTCGCCCATGTCGGCATCGATCCGGCCCGCTCACCACATGGCAGGCCTCGGGCCAGTTATCGACAATTCGTCTTACTTCTCGAATTCGCCGCGCGCGAACTGGGCTGCGCCGACTTCGGTTTGCAATTGGCGGTTCGCCAATCGGCAATGGCTTACGCTGGCCCGCTTGGGGATGGGATGCGTAACTCGCGCACATTTGGCGAAGCACTCCAGTTCGTTTGCAATCACAGCTATGCACACAGCCGGGCTGCCTGGATCTGGTTGCGGCCGTCTCTGTCGGGCGCCAGCACGGTTGTCGGCCATGACATCCTGCTCGATGGTTTGCCGCAGAAAAGCCAGGCGATGGAATACATCCTGCTGGTCGGTAACCTCGCGACACTCGATCTTACTGGCGGCCGGGTCCGGGCGCGAAGGGTGCTCTTACGGCACCAGTCGATTTCCCCGGTCAAGAGCTACCGACGGTATTTCGGATGCGATGTTCGCTTCGGGCGAAGCGCAGATGCCGTCCTCTACAACCAGGATGATCTGGCATGTCCAATCTTCAACCCAGATGCAGAAGCTTACCAGGCAGCTGCATCAGTTATCGAGACACGGTTTGTCCTGCGCAAGCCTCCGCTGCATGCAAACGCCCGGGGGGTCATAGCCCATTTGCTCGGAACCGAAGCTTGTACGCGGGGCCGCGTCGCTGCCGCACTCAATCTGCATCCGCGAACATTGGTGCGCGGGTTAGCCGCTGAAAGCACTTCGTTCCAACAGATCAAGGACGAAGTCCGCCGCAACCGAATGCTCTATTATATCCGGCAGACCGGACTGGAATTCGCTGTCATATCGGAAAAGCTGGGGTTTGCGGAACAGGCCGTGATGACCCGTTGCTGCCGTAAATGGTTTGCGACGTCACCGACCCGTTTGCGGGCCGCATCCCGGGCAACCGCAGCGATCAGCTGAGACCGTTTTGTCCCGATTGGTCAAGCCGTGGCGCACGGCATGCAGCACAGAAGGCCAATCGCAGCAACAATGCGGACACATGCCTGAGAGGATTGAAAAATGACCGGTTCGGAAGCAACAACCATGTCAGCGAGCGAATATGCCCGCATGCGCAAACTGCTCGACCGCCAGGACATCGCAGACTGCCTCGCGCGCATCGCGCATGGTGCCGACCGGTTTGACAAGGAGCTGTATCTTTCGGCCTGCCATCCAGACGCGCAAGTCAGCGTCGGCGGCTTTCTCAGCAGTGCCGAGGAGAGTTACGAGGGCGGCAAGGCGGGCCATGACGAGGGCACCCTCTCGACGAACCATTGCCTCTCGACCTCGAACTGCGACATCCAGGGCGATGTGGCGCATGTCGAGACCTATCACATCTATTGCGCGCGCACGCGCGATGACACCAGCTGGGCCGCCACCGGCCGCTATATCGACCAGTTCGAGCGCCGCCAGGGCAAGTGGGGCCTGGTGTTCCGCCACATCTCGGTGGAATGGACCGGGCAGCTGACGCATTTCGACCTGCCGTTGCTCACCGATCCAAATGAACCCAAACATCGGCTCAGCCCCGCGCGCGACAAGTCGGACCCATCGTATCTACGCCCGCTCAGGGCTTGAGCCACGCTGCCGCGGCGATCAGCAGCCTGCATACCAAAACGCAATCCATAGCCATCCTGTCAGGAGTTCTTGAATGTCAGATACCCCCAACACCATCGAAATGGACATCAGCGATGTCGTCAAGCGGCTTGGCCAGAAGGTCGGCGGGGCGCAACTGTGGGAGCCGGTCAACAAGACCGACATCCGCCGCTGGGTTATGGCGATGGACTATGTCAACCCGATCCACTGGGACCAGCGTTTTGCCGAACAGACCAAGTTCGGCGATCTGATCTGCCCGCAGTCAATGATCGTTGCGCTCGATTATGGCCACGGCAACAACCAGGCCTGCGTCGGCCATATCGAAGGCCAGCACATGATCTTCGGCGGCGAGGAGTGGTGGTGGTATGGCACCCACGTGCGCCCCGGCGACCGCATCCAGCAGGAGCGCATTTTCACCGGCTACAAGTATACGCAGACCAAGTTCGCCGGGCCGACTCTGTTCCAGTGGGGCGATGCCATCCACACCAACCAGCGCGGTGACCTTATCGCCAAGAGCTGTCCGACAGTGATCCGATACCTCGCCAAGGAAGCCGAAGCGCGCGGCATGTATGCCGAGAGCGCCGCATCGCCTGCCAAGTGGACCAATGCCCAGCTGCTCGAAGTCGAGAAAGTCCGCCGCGATTGGTTCCTCTCGAACCGCGAAGGCCGTACCCCGCACTGGGATGAGGTTTCGGTCGGCGACAAGCTGCCGCGTCGCGTGATTGGCCCGCACTCGATCGCCAGCTTCACCACCGAATACCGCGCCTTCATCTTCAATATCTGGGGCAGCTTCTACTGGTATGGGATCGACGGCGTCGAGGATTGCTGGGTCAATCAGGATATGGGCTGGATCGAAGGTTTCAGCTTCGACGAGGAAGGCGCCATGGTCGACCCCCGCCTGCGCGACGGGCTCTATGTCGGCCCCAGCCGCGGGCACATTGACGACAGCCGTGCCAGCGAGATCGGCATGCACCGCGCCTATGGCTATGGCGCGACCATGGCGGCGTGGAACACCGATTACCTTGCCATGTGGGCCGGGCACAACGGCATGGTCCGCCACGCCAAGTCCGAGTTCCGGGGCCCCGCCTTCGAGGGCGACGTCACCTATATCGAAGGTGAAGTGGTGGCCAAGCTCGAGAAGAGCGAGTGGGGATTCCCGATCGTGCAGATCGCGGTGCGGATGGCCAATCAGGAAGGCAAGACGGTGGTCACTTCGCTCAACGAAGTGCAGATCGGATACTGACCAATGGGCCTGCTGGATGGCAAAGCGGCAGTGGTCACCGGCGCGGGTCAGGGGGTCGGGCGCGGCATCGCGCTGGCCCTTGCCCGCGAAGGCGCAACTGTTGCGGTGATCGGCCGGACACTGGCCAAGTGCGAGCGCACGCTGGCTGAGATTGAGGCGGCCGGCGGGCGCGGGATTGCGCTTGCCTGCAAGGTCAACCACCGCGACGAGGTTGACACTGCGGTGAGCGAAGTGGTCGCGGTGCTGGGCGGTATCGATATTCTCGTCAACAATGCCCACACTTCGCGCCCGGTCGTTGCCTTCGAGGAGACTACCGACAAGGACATGGCCATCGCCATGCAGGGCTTCCACGGCGCCTTCTATTTAATGCAGGCCTGCTTCGAACAGTTGAAGGCTAGGCGGGGCAAAGTGTTCAATCTCGGCTCTTCGGCGGGCATTCGGGGCGATGCCGGCTTCACATCCTATGCAGCTGGCAAGGAAGCGATCCGGGCGATCAGCCGGGTGGCGGCGCGCGAATGGGGCGTGCACGGGATCACCGTCAACGTGATCTGCCCTTTCTCGGATTCACCCGGGATCGAATACATGATCGAAAATGTCCCGGGCTTCATCGACGGGCTGACTTCGGAAACCATGCTGAAACGGCTCGGCAGCAGCGAGCTCGATGTCGGCCGCACGGTTGCTTTCCTTGCCAGCGACGGCGGCAGCTATATCACCGGGCAGACTATCAACGTCGATGGCGGCATGGTCATCGTGCCATGACGATTGCCGAGCGCCACAGCTATATTGCCGATCCGGCGGTCTCGATTTCTTGCGGGCCCCCATTGTCGCTTGAGCCAGGACTTGGTGAGCTGACGCTTTCGGGTTTCATCCGCGAAGTGACCGCGCGCTATGGGGACCGCGAGGCACTTGTCAGCCAGCGGCTCAATGGGTCGCTGGAGCGTTGGTCCTATAACACCCTGTGGGAGCGTTCGCTCGATGTGGCCAAGGCGCTTACTGAGCTTGGACTTGGCAAGGGCGAGCGGGTCGGCATCTTGATGACCAACCGCGCGGAATTCATAACCGCCACCTTCGGCACGGCGCTCGCTGGCGGGGTCGCTACCCTGCTCAGCACCTTCTCGACGGCCAGCGAACTCGAATACATGCTGGCCCAATCTTGCTGCTGCGTGCTGCTGTTCGAGCGGCATGTTGCAGGGAAGGACTTCGCGGCGATGCTCTGCGGAATCGAACCGGCGATCGCGGCGGCCTTGCCCGGCAAGCTGGCATCGCAAAAACTCCCCTTCCTGCGCCATGTCGCCATGATCGAGGGCGGTGACAAAATCGGCGCGATCGCGAGCTGGGAAAGCTTCATCGCGCGCGGTTCCGATATTCCCCAAAGCCATATTGATGCCCGCGCCGCCACGGTTACTCCCGCAGACCCCGGCGGGCTGTTCTTCTCCTCGGGCTCGACCGGCAAGCCCAAGGGCATCCTCAGCGCCCATCGTGGCGTCGCCATCCAGTGCTGGCGCATGGCGCCGCAGCAGGGCCTTGGTCAAAACGTGCGCTACTGGACCGCGAACAGCTTCACCTGGTCGGGCAATTTCTCCATGGCGCTGGGCGCGCCGCTGGCAGCCGGGGGCACCTTGGTGCTGCAACGCCTCTTCGAACCGGAAGCGGCGCTGCGGTTGATGGCGGCCGAAAAGGTCGATTTCTTGTTCGCCTGGCCGCATCAATGGGCCCAGTTGATCGACGCGCCGAACTGGCTTGAGACCGATCTTTCAGCGCTCAGATATATCGATATCGACAGCTCGATCACCCGCCATCCGACAGTGAAGACCAGCTGGATCCAGCCGCACCACTGCTATGGCAACACCGAGACCTTCACCCTCACCACCGCCTATCCGGCCAATACAACGCGCGATGTTTCCCAAGGCAGCCACGGCCTGCCGCTGCCCGGCAATAGCATCAAGATCGTCGAGCCGCTGTCCGGTGCGGTGTTGCCGGTAGGCGAGCGCGGCGAGATCGCCACCAAAGGCCCGACGCTGATGCTGGGCTATCTAGGTATTCCGCTCGAGCAATCGACTGACAGCGAGGGCTATTTCCGCTCCGGCGACGGCGGCTATCTCGACGTGCATGGCCGCCTGTTCTGGGAGGGCCGCCTCAATGACATCATCAAGACCGGCGGCGCCAACGTCTCGCCGGTCGAAGTCGATGATATTCTCGAGACCTGCCCAGGGGTGAAGGTGACCAAGACCGTCGGAGTGCCCGACGATCTGCTTGGCGAGCTGGTCGTCACCTGCATTGTCCCACAAGATGGCGTAACGCTGTCCGAAGAGCGGGTGCGAGGATTCGCTCGGGAAAAGCTGACAAGTTACAAAGTGCCGCGCCGCGTGATATTCTTCACCGAAGATGAACTTGAAACCACTGGTTCGGCCAAGATCAAAACCGCCGAGCTTCGAAAACTGGCAGCAGCCCGGATAGTTACGGAGGCGGCATCCCGAGACGATTTGTAGCCAGCCGGACAAAACGTGAGGAGGGGCCGGCCCTTCATTTTTGCGCGATGCACTACTGGGACAGGAGCAGCAATCATGACGCAATTACGCTTCGACGGCCGCACGGCAATCGTCACCGGCGCTGGTGGTAATCCCAGCCTGGGGCGGGCGCATGCGCTGCTGCTGGGTGCGCGCGGTGCCAATGTAGTGGTGAACGATATTGGCGAACTACCATCTGCGCTCGGTTATCCCGGGGTTGCCTCTGCCGAGGCGGTAGCGGAGGAAATCCGCGCGGCAGGCGGCAATGCGGTGGCTGACAGCCATTCGGTGGCCAATGACGACGGCGGGGCGGCAATTGTTGAGGCGGCGATGCGTGCGTTTGGCTCCATCGACATTCTGGTCAACAACGCCGGTATTTGTCCGGTGGTTTCCTTCGAGGAAATGACGCCAGCCGACTTCCGCTACACGCTCGATGTCAATCTGATGGGCACGGTCCATACTTGCCGCGCCGCCTGGCCGCACATGAAGCGTCAGCGCTACGGCCGCATCGTCAATATCAGCTCGGGCTCCATGACAGGACTGGCCTGGCAGACCGCTTATGCTGCGGCAAAAGGCGCGATATACAGCTTCACGCGGGCGCTAGCCTCGGAAGGGTTGGAATTCGGAATCAAGGCCAACACTGTCGTGCCTGGTGCCATAACGCGGATGGTCTATGCCGCGCAGGAAGCAGACAGCGCCTTCATTGCCGAGACAAAAGACGTGATGGTGCCCGAGATCGTCTCTCCCGCCGTCGCCTTCCTGGCGCATGAAAGCGTGCCATTCACTGGTGAATGCATCGAATCTATGGGTGGCAGTGTAAAACGATTCTACCTTGCCCGCTCGCCGGGTTTCCAAGATTCGGATATGACCATCGAAACACTGGCCGAACGCTGGCCGGAAATCATGGCCGATACGGCAGCGGGAATATCATCCCATGACGAAGCCGATCCCAGACAGTGGAGCCCCAAGCCCTACAGGCAGATTCGGCCTTGAAGGCGGCCACTGGAATATCATGAGTAGTCATATACCCTTGTCCGATGTCAGATCCCTTCAGGATTACTTGCCGTTCGGCGTCCACATTGGAGGAGTGACGCTGGCTCAGCTGGATGATCCTGGTATCCCAGCATGCCTTACGCCTAAATTGCCAGCCTGACGCGTACCTGTGGTTCGATCTGCAGGACCTTGAAGCCACCTTCATCCGAGAAATAGATCAGGCCGCGCGGTGCGTCATAGAACCCCACTACTGCATGAACCGGCGAACCATGGTTGAAATACGCCACTTCAGTCGGCTTCAGCGGGTCTCGGATATCGAAGATCCGTAGTCCGGCATCACCAAAGTTCAAGGCGGCGAAGTGCGGGTTCAGCGGGTTGTCGATCAGGTGGAAGGCCAGCCAAGGGTCCCGCCCCGACGCCTTGCGAACTTCGCAGAACTCCGGCTTGTTGACAGCCAGTTGGACCATCGACACATTTCGCGCCTGCGCAGGATCAGTCACGTCGCTGATATAGGCCTCGAACGCCCAGCCCAGCGCGCTCGACCTCGGGTACGGATGGCAACTGTCG
Source organism: Sphingomonadaceae bacterium (assembly GCA_947473355.1). Lineage (GTDB taxonomy): Bacteria > Pseudomonadota > Alphaproteobacteria > Sphingomonadales > Sphingomonadaceae > Novosphingobium. The sequence goes on from CANJCQ010000028.1 coordinate 40,768, forward strand.
CCATGTTCCTTCTGCGTGGCGATCCCCTTGGTGCCGCCTTCATTCGAATGCAGCACATATTCCCGCCCACCCACACGGAACCAGTCAAGCCCGTGGCCGGCTCCACTTACCTCGCCGATAACCTTGTAGGGTGTGGTGCCGATGTCGATAACATGAACCTTCGGTTCGGGCGACCACAGTGCCATTGTCCCGCCTGACTGGTCGCCGACATAAAGCCGGGTGTCGTCAGAATTGAAATCGGGCGAGTGCGACACTTGCGGCCATAGCAGCGAGGCTTGCAGCGGGCTGCCGCCCATCGCGTAGTTCGCGCCCATCGGTGCCGGCTTGGGTGCATCCTCGCATAAGCTGCGCCCGGCCTTGATCGACTGGCGGTGAATTTCCTGCCACGGCCCGGGAAGTTGTGCCGCAACCTCGCAGCGGTGATCATTCACTTTCCAGCTCTTCGGATCGGCCAAGTTTGAGATGTCCGCTTCCCATACGCCGAACGAGGCAATCACCTTGGTGCCGGCATGGTTGATGCGGATGTCGTGCGGCAGGTTCTTGCGGGGGATGCCGGGCAACCGCGTGTCGGGCCAGTTTATCTCGCCCAGCACCCTGGGGTGCAGGCAGTCGCGCACATCCATAACCGTGCTGCCCGAAACCATAATCGCGCGGTCCTTGTTCACCACTACGCGCAGGGTTTCCGAGCCGTTATGCACCGGTAACGGCGCACCCACCACCACCGGCCGCGACGGGTTCCGCACGTCGATCACAGAGATCTGGCTGTCGTCGGGCGTCATGCCTTGGCCGCGGGCCCGCAGGTAGACGCACGAACCGGTGCCCGCGACGTTCCCGACCAACGGTAGCTCGCCAATCAGCCGGACGCCGCAGTTGTAGACTGCCTTTTGGCCGGCTGGCACTTCGCCCTGGATGCCGGGCTCGGGCGTATCGCCCCGGCCGCATAACGCTGGCGAGGCTCCGGTAGTCGCAACAGGTACCGGTGCATTCGCGGTCGCGGCAAGCACCGGCGCGTCCATTCCGGCAAGCAGCGATGAGCTCAACAGGGCGAAAAGCAGTCTGCCATTTATCGACATTTCAATCTCCCAGGTCTCAGGATTCAAGCGCTCAAGAGAATCCGCGCTGGCCGGTCAGGGTCTGCGACGACGGTGCTTTTGACATTGAACATCATCGTCTTGCGCGTTTCTGCGGTATAGCTGGGCCATTCGAGCCCACGTTGCGACGGATTGCCGTTCCGCGCGAAATTGATCCACGCCTGCGACATGACCGCCGCAATTCTTCGTGGTTCCGGGCCGGTCCCGTTCATCAGGGGCTTGGCCTGTGGATTGTCGAAGACCAGATCCGTGTCGATGCCATGGGGGCTCTTCAGCGCACCGCCTGCAAACGGCGCTTCCCAATCGAGCCGATACATGTAGACCGGGGCGGCGTGTTGATCGAGCTTGCGCTCCGCAAGGCGAATGGAATTGACCCAGGCGCCATTGGCGGTTGCCGCCGCGGCGAGCCAGTAAGTTGGCGCATCGCCGGGCCGCAAGTTTTTGAAGACATCAATCGCCGCATTACCCTTGTCCCCCAGCAGCCGCGAAGCACGTTCTCGCGCCTGCTGTTCGGTCATCGTGCCGAACAAAGGATCGGCTGCCATGAACAACGTGGCCTCGGTCTTCGTCGTGCCGATCATGACGGGAATGTTGCGGGACTCATCGGGAGCGGTCGGGGTGAAGGGATGGCGAGGCAGTGACCGGCCATCGACCAGCGGCCCCAACACGCGCCCTCCGCGCTGCTGCGCCGCCGATGCCGCGGCGATAATCTGGCGACAATCCATCGACTGTAGCTTGTGAACATCGGCAGGCGCCACGCCCAACTTGGCCAGCGTGCGCTCGGCATGGGCAATCGCGTCGGCCTTCTCTCCCATGGCCAGGCCTGGACCGCTCTGGATGATCGCCTTGTGAAACAAGCCCCGTGCTGCCGGCATCGCCAGCATCACGCTGACCTTGGAGCCGCCTCCACTTTCGCCAAAGATCGTAACATTCTCGGGATCGCCGCCGAACTGGGCAATGTTGTCCCGCACCCATCGCAGGGCCAGCACCATATCGAGCTGTCCGACATTGCCTGAGTCAGCAAAATCATCACTCAGCGCGCCGAGATAGAGATAGCCCAGGGCGTTGAGGCGGTGGTTGATTCCGACCACCACGACATCACCGCGCCGGGCCAGCGCATTGCCGTCGTACTGGGGATCACCCGCCGACCCGATGGCGAAGCCGCCCCCGTGCAGCCAGACCATGACCGGCCGTTTTCTCACTGGCGAAGCATCAGGCGTATAGACGTTGAGGACGAGGCAGTCTTCGCCTTCATTGCCGACTTCCATACCTTCCCTGCCCGCTGCCATCACCTGCCGGACGAAGGCCGATGTCATATCGGGTGAGGGGCCGGATGCATCGTTCGGCCCCAGGTTCATCTGCGGGGCTTGATGGCCCAGAACGATGCAATCGCGCACGTCGGTCCAGGGCGTTGGCGCAGTGGGCGGCTGAAAACGGCGCCGACCGGTATCGTCGCCATAAGGGATGCCGAGGAAGTTTGCGACGCCACCAATCCGTTTGCCTCGGATCTTGCCGACGGTAGTATCAACGGGCTGCGTAAACGCAGGCGCTCGGGCCAGCAGTGAGCCAGGCATCCCCAAAAGGAGAGCTCCGGCTCCGACCGATGACATAGTTTCCCGGCGCGACAGGGTGTGCTCCATCCTCGTCTCCTTCTCCCTCACTTGAGAGTTTCAACTCTCTGGAGGAGCGTTATATGATGCTACATCACATAATTTACTCAAGCAAGGGCTGTGCAAGATGATACTCGCTGCTTCGCAGGACGACCAATCAACATCGGAATTGAACGACCCATTGTCGGGCTCGCTTTGCCATGAACTGCGCAAGGCCTCGGTCGCCGTGATGGCTGCCATGTCGGGCGAATTCGGAAAGTGGAATCTGAAGCCGAGCGAGGCAAACCTGCTGAAATACGTCGGCGCCAATCCCGGATGCACGCAAAGTGATATTGCGCGCGCGCACCGGAACAATGCCACAAACCTGGTGTCCCTGATTGCCCGATTGGAACGCGAAGGATTGCTGAAACGAACGCCCGCCAGCGGCCGCGCCATCGCACTTTCTATCTCTGCAAAAGGTGCTGCCTTGCTGGTCGAGGTTGATACAGGTTTTAGGCAGCTGGAAGATCAACTTGGTGATTCGTTGACCGATGAGCAGCGTGCGCAGTTCATCGATGTCCTGCGCAAAGTCTGCAAGGCTGCCTGCCATTATGGCAAAGCATGATGGGCGAATTTCTGCCAAGAGTGAAACGCGCCGCGACCTGCGCATATAACGCCGTCGGCTGCAGATGACTTTCGTCTCGGACGTATTCTCCGGTCGGCCATTCCGGCCACCAGAGAAACAAAATGGGACATTCAGAGCTTGATCCTTCCGTGCATCAACGGCGCCCATGGAACGCCGGCCAAGAAGTCGGTCCAAAACGGCCTTTGAAACCCCGCGACATTTGGGCGATCCGCTTTTTCTCGATGAGCACAAGCGGCTGCGAGATCGAGCGCTAGACGGTGCATTCCGTTTCACACTGCCGGTGCAGTTGCTTTGACACCGCCCAGATGAGGCCTGTGTTGCACTTATATCACGCCCGGCGGAAATCTTTTTCAGGCCATTGAGCGTGCTTACTTTTTGCGTCAGGTTCGCCGCCTGATGATCTTGTCAGAACATGTGACAGGAAAGTCAGGATTTGGCCGAAGAGTCAAACCAGTCATGATCGCGGAGCTGCTCGCCAGCGCAGCGGGAACATTAGGAGAGTGGAATGAAATTGGCTGTTTCAAAATATCTTTTGGCAAGCGCCATCGGCATGGCTCTTGCCGCCCCCGCCTATGCGCAAGATGCCAGTGGAGCCGCCAACGGCGACATCATCGTCACCGCGCGGCGTGTCGAAGAACGTCTTCAGGATGTGCCGATTTCGATCTCGGTGCTTAACCAGAAGCAGCTGGCGGAACGCAACATTGTAACTGCCGAGGATCTCGCCAAGACCACACCTTCGCTTCAGGTCAACAACGGCTTCGGCAATGACAATACCATGTTCGCTTTGCGCGGCTTCTCGCAGGACATCGGCTCCGCGCCGACGGTAGGCACCTATTTCGGCGATGTCGTTGCGCCTCGCGGCGGCAACTTCGCCACTCCCGCAGGCGAAGGCGCCGGCCCTGGCGCCTTCTTCGACCTGCAGAATGTCCAGGTTCTGAAGGGGCCGCAGGGCACGCTTCAGGGCCGCAACACCACCGGCGGCGCAGTGATGCTGGTTCCTCAGAAGCCCACCGACAGGCTGGAAGGATATATCGAGGGCGGCGTGGGTAATCTGAATTCCCATGGCGCGCAGGCGGTCTTGAATGTGCCGCTGTCAAATACCATTCGCGCCCGCATCGGCGTCGATTGGCAGCAGCGCGACGGTTACGTGACCAACAAAAGCGGCATTGGCCCCCATGATTTCGGTAATCTCAACTATGTCGCGCTGCGTGCCAGCCTGGTGGCGGAACTGACGCCTACTCTCGAGAACTACACCATTGTTTCCTATTCCAATTCCGACAACCATGGTTCGGTGGCGAAGCTGATCGGCGCCAGCACCACTGGACAGTTGTCCGGTTTTGGTCTGGATCAGATACAGCGACAGGTTGCGGCAGGCGACGGATTCTATGACGTAAGGGCCGAACAGCCGGTTTCACAGTCTCACACCCGCCAATGGCAGATCATCAATACCACAACCTGGCAGGCCAGTGACAATCTGAAAATCAAGAACATCGTCAGCTACGCCCAATACCGCCAGAGTCTGCGCCAGCCGATGTTCGGCACCGATTTTCAGGTCACGCCGGCCAACGGCATTCCCAGTTTGTTTCAGTTCCTCGCCTTTTCCGGGGCCAATCCTGCCACGTTCCCCGCCATTGCGCCGCAGTTGGCGGGTCTCATCGGGCAGCGGTTCATTTATGCCCAGATCAACCCGTACCCTGGCTATGACACCTCGTCGGAATCAACTTTTACCGAAGAGTTGCAGTTCCAGGGCCGTGCGCTGGACGACAAGCTGAACTGGCAGGCTGGCTTCTATTTCGAGAAGGCTTCGCCGCTTGGCAAGGGAGGCGGCGTGCAGACCACCACCGAGGGCATTTGCGCGAACATTGATTCGCTCACCCCGGGGTGCACTTCAGTGGTGGCTAGCGCCCAGAACATTTACAATACATATGTATTCAATGACCCAGTATTAAGTCAGAACACGCGTAATTTCATCCTGCTAAATGGCGGCTATAATCCCAGCACCTTCAAGAACGAGCTGCGGAACACGGCGGTTTATTTGCAGGCGACCTACAAACTGACCCCGACTCTCAATCTCACTGGCGGCTTCCGTTACACCTGGGACAAGCAGACCGTGTCCGACGATGCCAGATTTGTCGGTTTTTCGTTCAATCCCTTTGGTTCGCCCATAAACAATGCTGTCTATTGCATCCAGACCGGGGCCTTGGCTCCCATCGTGGCGGGGCAGCCGAACTGTCTTACCGGGGATGTCTCGGGCAAGTCGAGCGCACCGACCTGGCTTGTCGATCTTGACTGGAAGCCGGCCCCCGATGTTCTGGTCTATGGCAAATATGCGCGCGGCTATCGCACCGGCGGCGTCAAGCCCGACGTCGCGGCACAAGTCACCGGTCCGGTTGCGTCAATCGGGGCAACCGGATTTGTTTTCTTGCCGCCGCCGTACACCACTTATACGGTCAACCAGTGGAAGCCAGAAAAGGTGGATGCGTTCGAGGTCGGCCTGAAGTCCAGCTTTCACGGTGCGCTTAGCGGCACGTTCAACGTCGCTGCTTTCTACAACAAATTCAACAATCAGCAGCTGTTGCTTGGCTTTTCTTCGTTGACCGCGCCAGCGCCGGGGCAATCCAGCATCTACAACGCCGGCAAGTCACGCCTTTACGGGATTGAGGCGGATACCAGCCTGAACCTGTTCAAGGGCTTCCAGCTGAATATTGCCTACACTTACCTGAACACCAAGATCACTGCACTAGGCCGTGTGGACGAATTTGATCAAGCATAGTCCTGCTGCGAAGCTTACGATTGACCGGAAGTTTTCAGCAGTCTTTTCGCATCGCAGAGCGACCCGCTTGAAGCGCTTCAGTTTTCCGAAGCCCTGCTCGATGCGCCCGCGCGCC
>CANJCQ010000029.1 GCA_947473355.1 Sphingomonadaceae bacterium
CCACCGATCCGCGCCGCCGCAGTCCGGCTACCGCCATCGTAAATCTCGGCCAAGGCCAAAAGCCGCCGGGTCTGGTTCGCGCTACTCGATGATCGCGCCAACCGCCTCAATGCAGGGCCGTCAAAATCATCACGCAAGCCAATCGCTGGACCCATGATCGCGCCCTCCAAAGCACAACCTCATAGATTCAGACTTTCAGCCGACAGGGAATCCCCCCATGTGAGTCACCCACAGCGCAGTTTGGTATGAGCCGGGCGACAGTGGACGGCCGCGATGTCGGCTGATTAGCTGACAGGTTTTGAAATCAGGGAAGGGGGGCGGCCGCAGGGCTGCCCCCCTTTCACATATGAATCGCCTTGCCCAGCACGGCCATGGCCGCTTCCTTGATCGCTTCGGAATGCGTCGGGTGGGCGTGGCAAGTGTAGGCGATGTCTTCGGAAGTGGCGCCGAATTCCATGCCCAGCGCGGCTTCGGCTATCATCGTGCCGGCCAACGTAGCAATGCACCACACCCCAAGCACGCGGTCGGTCTTGGCATCGGCGATGACCTTGACGAAGCCATCCGGCTCGCGGTTGGTCTTGGCGCGGCTGTTGGCGAGCATCGGGAACTTGCCGACCTTGATCTCACCCTTTTCGCGCGCCTGCTCTTCGGTCAGGCCGACGCCCGCGAACTCGGGCATGGTATAGACCACGCCCGGGATGACATCGTGATTGACGATTCCGATCAGCCCGGCAATGTTTTCCGCGACGGCAATGCCTTCGTCCTCGGCCTTGTGGGCCAGCATCGGCCCGGGAATCACATCGCCCACCGCCCAGACACCTGCCACGGCAGTGGCGAAGCGGTGATCGGTTTCGATCTGGCCGCGCTTGTTGGTTTCGAGGCCAATCGCCTTGAGGTTCAGCCCTTCGGTGTTGGGACGGCGACCGATGGCGAGGAGCACGCAATCGGCTTCGAGCGTTTCGGACGCACCGCCGGCTGAAGGCTCCAGCGTCAGACTTGCCTTCTTACCCTTGACCGTAGCGCTGGTGACCTTGGTGGAAAGGCGCAGCTCCATCCCCTGCTTCTTGAAGATCTTCGCCGCTTCCTTTCGCACCTCGCCGTCCATTCCGGGCAGCAGTGCGTCGAGGTATTCAACCACGGTGACTTTCGCCCCGAGCCGCCGCCAGACCGAACCCATCTCCAGCCCGATCACCCCGCCGCCGATGACGACGAGATGCTGGGGGACTTTGGTCAGTTCCAGCGCGCCAGTTGAATCGACGATAATCCCCTTGGCATTATCAACCTCGACGCCGGGCAGCGGCGTGACCGAGGAGCCGGTGGCGATCACGATGTTCGTCGCCGTGACGTCCTTGCCCGCAACGGTAACAGTATGCGCATCCTTGAACGATGCCGCGCCTTTGAGCCAATCGACCTTGTTCTTCTTGAACAGAAACTCGATCCCGCCGGTCAGATCCTTGACCGCAGAGGCCTTCTCGCCCTGCATTGCGGCGAGGTCCAGTTCGACTTTGCCGGTCTTGACCCCGAACTTGGCGAGCATGCCGCCAGCGGCTTCCTCGAACAGCTCCGAGCCATGCAGCAAGGCCTTGGAGGGAATGCAGCCGACATTGAGGCAGGTCCCGCCCAGCGTCGCGCGCGGTTCGGCGCAGGCGACTTTCAGGCCAGCCTGGGCGGCGCGGATTGCAGCGACATAGCCGCCGGGGCCGGCACCGATGACGAGGAGGTCGAAATCAAATTCAGCCATTATCTTTTCACCACACTATCCACGCATTGAGCCATGATCGGGGTAAGCTTATCGTCAGGAAGGTTCAGCTTCTCCATGATACTGTATTTCGCGTTGATCTGACTGATCGCGCAATCGCAAACCTGATTGACGACCGCGACCGGCGCTACGCTTTTGGAAGCTGACGTGACGCAAGAGGACATGAAATTCTTGGTGAAATTGTCGTTGAAAGCTTTCTCGCTCGCCTGCCCGCAGCCGGAAAGTGCGGCAAGGGCGATCACAACCAGAAGTCCTTTTGGCATGGCTATTACAAATCGATCAAGAGTCGCGTCGGATCCTCGATCGCTTCCTTGATCGTCTTGAGCGCGGTCACTGCCTCGCGCCCGTCGATCAGGCGGTGGTCGTAGCTCAGTGCCAGATACATCATCGGGCGGATCACGATCTGGCCATCGCGCACGACCGGGCGATCCTCGATCCGGTGCAGGCCGAGCACGGCGCTCTGCGGCGGGTTGATGATCGGGGTGGACATCAGGCCGCCGAACACGCCGCCGTTGGAAATGGTGAAAGTGCCGCCCTTCATGTCTTCCATGGTCAGCGTGCCTTCGCGGGCGCGTTTGCCGAGGTCGGCTATGGCCTTTTCGATTCCCGCAAACGAGAGGCTGTCGGCGTTGCGGACGACGGGTACGACGAGGCCGTTTGGCGCCGAGACTGCAACCGACAGGTCAACATAGTCGAAATAGACGATTTCCTCGCCGTCGATCTGACCGTTGACTGCCGGAATGTCCTTTAGCGCGAGGCAGGCGGCCTTGGCGAAGAAGCTCATGAAGCCGAGCTTGACGCCGTGCTTCTTCTCGAACTGGTCCTTGAACTTGTCGCGCGCGGCGATGACGGCGCTCATGTCGCAATCGTTGAAGGTGGTCAGCAGCGCAGCGGTTTCCTGCGCCTGCTTGAGCCGCTTGGCGACGGTCTGGCGCAGGCGGGTCATGCGCACGCGCTCTTCGTTGCGGGTGCCAGCGGGGGCAGGGGCTGCGACGGGCTCGGCCGGAGTGGAGGCTGCAGCGGTGACTGCAGGAGCTGGCGCGGCCTGCTTGGCCTGCGCGGCGGCGACGACGTCTTCCTTGGTCAAGCGGCCATCCTTGCCGGTACCGGTGACGGTGGCGGGATCAATGCCATGTTCGAGCACGGCGCGGCGCACTGATGGCGAGAGCACGGCAGCATCGGAAGCCGGGGCTGGCGCGGCGGCAGGCGCCACCACTGCGGCCGGAGCAGGGGCAGCGGCAGGCGTACCCGTGCCAGCCTCGATCGTCGCGATCACGGTGCCGACAGTGACAGTGTCGCCCTCCTTGAACATTTGCGCGCCCATCACGCCTGCGGCAGGCGCGGTCACATCGACGGCAACCTTGTCGGTTTCGAGGCTGGCGATGGCCTCATCGAGCGCGACCGCCTCTCCGGGCTGCTTCAGCCACTGGCCGATGCTGGCTTCCGAAACGCTCTCGCCGAGCGTGGGCACTTTGATCTCGGTGGGCATGAGTGTCTCAGCCTTTCTTCTGGCGGCGGATTTCGGAACGCACGGACAGCCCCAGCGCATCGGCGACCAGCGCGCCCTGTTCGGAGGCATGGCGCTTGGCAAGGCCGGTGGCAGGTGAGGCGCTGGCCTGGCGGCCGGCATAGCGCGGGCGCTCAACCTTGCACCCGGCAGCTTTCAGCGTCTCTTCGATGAAGGGCTCGACGAAGGACCAGCCGCCATTGTTGCGCGGCTCTTCCTGGCACCAGACCACTTCTTCGAGCGCGGTCATCCGCTCCAGCCGCAGTGCGAGCGGATCGCCGGGGAAGGGATAGAGCTGTTCGAGCCGGACAATCGAGACATCCTCCAGCTCTGCCGCATTGCGCGCCTCGATCAGATCATAGGCGACCTTGCCCGAGCACAGCACCAGCCGCTTGACCTTGTTATCGGCAGGCGGAGTGGGATCGGAGAGAATGCGCATGAAATGCCCATCGCCGATGAAGTCGCTGGCCGCGCTCTTGGCCATCGGATGGCGCAGCAGCGATTTGGGGGTCATAATGATCAGCGGCTTGCGGAAGGGCCGGTGCATCTGGCGGCGCAGCACGTGGAAGTAATTCGCCGGCGTGGTGATGTTGCAGACCTGGATATTGTCCTGCGCGCAAAGCTGGAGGAAGCGTTCGAGCCGGGCGGAGCTGTGTTCCGGGCCCTGCCCTTCGAAGCCATGCGGCAACAGCATGACCAGCCCGTTGGCGCGCAGCCACTTGGCTTCTGCTGCGGCGATATACTGATCGATGATGATCTGCGCCCCATTGGCGAAATCGCCGAACTGGGCTTCCCACAGCACCAGGGTCTTGGGATCGGCCATGGCATAGCCATATTCGAAACCGAGCACGCCATATTCGGAGAGCGGGCTGTCGAGCACATCGAACCGGCCATGCGGCACGGTCGATAGCGGGATATAGCGGTGCTCGTCGTTCTGATCGACCCAGACGGCGTGGCGCTGGCTGAATGTGCCGCGTCCCGAATCCTGGCCTGACAGGCGCACCCCGAAGCCTTCCGAGGCAAGGCTGCCGAAGGCCAGCGCTTCGCCGGTGGCCCAGTCAAAACCCTGACCGCTGGTGAACATTTCGCGCTTGGCGTCGATCACGCGGGCGAGGGTCTTGTGAATAGTGAGATCGGCCGGGACCGTGGTCAGCGTGCGGCCGAGGCTGTCGAACAGCTTGGCTTCGATGCCGGTCGGCACATTGCGCCGCGATGTTTCGGGATCGACCGGCTTGTTGAGCCCGGCCCAGCGTCCGGAAAACCAGTCGGCCTCGTTCGAGCGATAGCTCGCCGCCGCTTCGAATTCCTTTTCGAGATGGGCATTGAAGCCGCCCACCACGACTTCGGTGAAGCTGGCATCGATCACGCCCTGATCGGTGAGGCGCCTCGTGTAGATCTCGCTCACCGGCGGATGGGCGCGGATTTTGTCATACATCAGCGGCTGGGTGAAACTTGGCTCGTCGCCTTCGTTGTGGCCGAAGCGGCGATAACACCACATGTCGATCACTACGTCCTTGTCGAACTTCTGCCGGAATTCGAGCGCCAGTTTGCAGACGAATGTCACTGCCTCGGGGTCGTCGCCATTGACGTGGAAGATCGGCAGCTGGACCGCCTTGGCAACGTCGGAAGGATAGGGCGAGTTGCGGGCGAATTGCGGCGAGGTGGTGAAGCCGATCTGGTTGTTGATGATGAAGTGGACGCAGCCTCCGGTGGCATAGCCGCGGATGCCCTGGAAGCCGAGCGTCTCCCAGACCACGCCTTGCCCCGCAAAGGCGGCATCGCCGTGGATCAGCACCGGCAGCACTTCGTTCTTCTCGGTGAGATCGTCGCGCATGGTCAGCGTCGCGCGGACCTTGCCGAGCACCACCGGATCGACGGTTTCGAGATGGCTGGGGTTGGGCACCAGGCTCATGTGCACCTTGATCCCGTCGAACTCACGGTCAGTCGAAGTGCCGAGGTGATACTTGACGTCGCCCGATCCGGCGACATCTTCAGGGTTGGCTGATCCGCCTGAAAATTCGTGGAAAATCACCTTGTATGGCTTGGCCATGACATTGGCGAGAATGTTGAGCCGGCCGCGATGCGACATGCCATAGACGATTTCCTTGACGCCCATCTGGCCGCCATACTTGATCACCGCTTCCAGCGCCGGGATCATGCTTTCGCCGCCATCGAGCCCGAAGCGCTTGGTGCCGACATATTTCTTGCCGAGGAACTTCTCGTATTGTTCGCCGCGGATCACGGCAGCGAGGATCGCCTTCTTTCCCTCGGGCGTGAACAGCACCGACTTATCGGCGCCTTCGATGCGCGACTGCAGGAAGCGGCGTTCCTCGACATCGGCGATGTGCATGTATTCAAAGCCGATATTGCCGCAATAGTTGGCGCGCAGGATGGCGACCAGCTCGCGCATGCTGGCCCATTCGAGGCCGAGATTGCCGCCGAGATAGACCTTGCGGTCCTGATCGGCAGGGCCGAAGCCGTTGTATTCCGGCGTGAGATCGGCGGGCAGATCCTGCCGCGCAAGGCCCAGCGGATCGAGATCGGCGGCGAGGTGGCCGCGCACGCGGTAGGTGCGGATCAGCATCATCGCGTGGATCGAATCGGAAGCGGCAGCTTCCAGCGCCTTCTCGTCGAGCTGGGGCGCGCTCTTGTCGGCCGAGGCCTTGATCGCTGCCTTGAAGGCCAGCGGATCGAGCGCTTGCGTCAGATCGTCTTCAAACGCGCCGCCGGTCAGCGGCCAGCCCGCACGTTGCCAGCTGGGACCCGGTTGCGGGTCCTCGGGGAGGAAATCGCGGCTTTCATTGCCCATAACTTCAAAACCTCATGTTCCCCCGCGAAGGCGGGGGCCTCAGGCGGTAAGAGCCTGAGCGTGATCTACAGGCCCGCCTCACGTCCGGTGCTCCCTTCTCCACCGGGCATCAGGGTATCAGCCCCACATCAAACAAGTCTCGCCATTCCGGATTCCGATCGACAATCCGCGCTACCTTCCACGCCCGGCTCCACTATTTCATCCTGACTTCAAATTGCACAGCATCATCGATGTTTTCGAAAAATTCGCACCAGATCAGTCGCTCGCAATTGTATTTCTTTGTAAAACCCGGAACAGCCCTGGCGCGGTGCTGCTCGATCCGCTGCGCCAGATTGCTTGTAACGCCGATATACAAAACTCCGTTAGGCTTGTTCGTTAGTATATAGACGTAGCCGGGCTTCATTGCGCCCAATCGCACAGTTGCCCCATACAGCCGGGGGGCTCGGGCATTCTAGCGCATTTTGACCGGCAAGGTTCCATCAAGCCTCCTGAGGCCCCCGCCTGCGCGGGGGAACAGGGTTAGAGTTACGCAAGTTCCATAAGTAGCCCGGCGAGGGTGGTGCCGAGCTCGGCGGGTGATGGCGAGACGCGGATGCCCGCTGCCTCCATCGCCGCGATCTTGTCTTCCGCGCCGCCCTGGCCGCCCGATACGATGGCACCGGCATGGCCCATGCGGCGGCCCGGAGGAGCAGTGCGCCCGGCGATGAAACCGGCGACCGGTTTCTTGCGCCCGCGCTTGGCCTCGTCGATCAGAAACTGCGCAGCTTCTTCCTCAGCCGATCCGCCGATCTCGCCGATCATGATGATCGACTTGGTATCGTCGTCGGCCAGGAACAGCTCAAGCACGTCGATGAAATTGGTGCCGTTGACCGGATCGCCGCCGATGCCGACTGCCGTGGTCTGGCCAAGGCCGGCCATGGTGGTCTGGTGCACAGCTTCATAGGTCAGCGTGCCCGAGCGCGAGACCACGCCGACCGAGCCCTTGGAAAAAATCGAGCCCGGCATAATGCCGATCTTGCATTCATCAGGCGTCAGAATGCCGGGGCAATTGGGGCCGATCAGCCGCGAGCTGGTGCCAGACAGGGCGCGCTTTACGCGGATCATGTCGAGCACTGGCACGCCTTCGGTGATCGCCACGATCAGTTCGATCCCGGCGTCGATCGCTTCAAGAATGGCATCGGCGCAGCCTGCGGGCGGCACATAGATGCAGCTGGCAGTGGCGCCGGTCACGGCCCGGGCTTCGGCCACGGTGTCATACTGCTTCAGCCCGAGGAACTCTGTCCCGCCCTTGCCGGGAGTCACGCCTGCGACCATCTGTGTTCCATAGGCCAGCGCGGCTTCGGTGTGGAAGCTGCCGGTCTTGCCGGTCATGCCCTGAGTGATGACCTTGGTGTTCTTGTTGACGAGAATGGACATATATCGTGCTCCTGGGGAGGAAGTTGGTTCAGCCTAGGCTCGAATCGATCGCCTTGCAGGCCACCAGCAGTTCCTTGACCGCATCGACGCTGACCTGCAGTCCGGCCTTGGCCGTGTCGTCCAGCGCTATCTCGATCACTTGCTCGACCCCGCCTGCGCCGATCACCACCGGAACGCCGACATAGAGATCATCGATGCCATACTGGCCGGTCAGATGCGCTGCGCAGGGCAGCACGCGCTTCTGGTCGCCGAGAAAGCTCTCAGCCATCGAGATGGCGCTGGCGGCGGGAGCATAAAATGCCGAACCTGTGCCGAGCAGCGCGACGATCTCGCCGCCGCCATTGGCGGTGCGCTTGACGATGGCGTCCATGCGTTCCTGCGTCGATTTGCCCATCTTGATCAAATCGGGAATGGGGATGCCCTTGACGGTCGAATAGGCAGCCACCGGCACCATGGTATCGCCGTGACCGCCAAGCACGAAGCTGGTCACATCGCGCACCGAGACGCCGAATTCCTGCGCGAGGAAAGTGCTGAAACGCGCCGAATCAAGCACGCCCGCCATGCCGACCACCATATTGTGCGGCAGGCCGGAGAATTCGCGCAAGGCCCAGACCATTGCGTCGAGCGGGTTGGTGATACAGATCACGAAAGCACCCGGGGCATGGTTCTTGATGCCTTCGCCAACCGCCTTCATGACCTTGAGATTGATCCCGAGCAGATCGTCCCGGCTCATCCCCGGCTTGCGCGGAACGCCGGCAGTGACGATGATCACGTCGGCGCCTTCAATGTCCTTGTAATCGCTGGTGCCGGTCAACTGCGCGTCAAAGCCTTCGACCGGGCCACACTGCGACAGATCGAGCGCCTTGCCCTGAGGCACGCCGTCGACGATGTCGAACAGGACGATATCGCCCAGTTCCTTTTGCGCTGCGAGATGGGCAAGAGTGCCGCCGATATTGCCAGCGCCGATCAGCGCGATCTTCCGGCGTCCAGTGGTTTGGGCCATGGCTGAACAGATCCTTCATTGCGGCAGGGGAGGTGGCAAACGGTGACCTGCAAGGAGCCGCAAATAGGCAGGCCGCATACCGAACGCTGGCTGCCCTAGGCTGGTGTCCTATCCATTGCAACCGCGAAAGGCGCCGAAACCGACAGGTTTATTCGCTAATGGTTCGCAATATTAACGGCCTGATCAGCGACTGGCGGCCAGGCGTTTCAGCGGTGCCACTTCGTGCTCCTTGGTGAGCAGTATTGCGGCCAGGTAATCAGGCACGGCGCGACTGAAATAATAGCCCTGCCCGAGGGTGCATCCGGCATCGCGCACGGCTGTGACCTGCTCGACCGTTTCGAGGCCTTCGGCGACAATTTCCATGCCCAGGGTCTTGGCCATGCCCGACACCGCGCGGATGATCGCCTCGCTCTTCTTGCCGGCATTGATGCCCGACACGAAGCTGCGATCGACCTTGATCTTGGAGAAGGGATATTTGTTGAGATAGCCAAGCGAGGAATAGCCGGTGCCGAAATCGTCGAGCGCAAAGCGCACCCCGGCCTCGCTCAGCTGATTGATGAAATTGGCGGTGTTTTCACTGTGATCGAGCAAGACCGTTTCGGTGATTTCGAGTTCGAGCCTGTGCGGATCGAGCTTGGCTTCGCGCAGGGCGTTGAGAATGCCCAATGCTGCGCCGGGCGCCTTGATCTGCACCGGCGAGAGGTTGACCGCGATGGTCACGTCGTCCGGCCAGTTTACTGCAGCCTTGGCTGCCTGCCCGGTGATCCAGTTGCCCAGCGTGATGATCGCGCCGGTTTCCTCGGCCACAGGGATGAATTCGTCTGGGCGCAATTCGCCCTTTTCGGGATGGAACCAGCGCACCAGAGCTTCGAAGGCGCGGATACGGCCGGTTTCAAGATCGATGATCGGCTGGAAGAACACCGACAGCTCGTCGCGTTGCAATGCGAGGCGCAATTCGGATTCGATTTCGCGGCGGCGCACCAGATCGCGGGTCATCGCCGGATCGAAGAAGTTGACCTGCTTCCGCCCGTTGACCTTGGAATGATAGAGCGCAAGATCGGCGCATTGCAGCAAGGTGTCGATGTCCTCACCGTCATCCGGCAGGATGGCAATGCCCATCGAACTGGCCACTTCCAGACGGTTGCCGTCGATCCGCATCGACCGGGTGATCTCGTCCATCATTTGCATGGCAAGCTTTTCCACGCCCCGCCGGTCATGGGCCTTGCAGGCGACAATGAATTCATCGCCGCCAAAGCGGGCGACGGTGGCGCCTTCGGGCGCGACATTCTTGAGCCGGATGGCAACTTCGGCCAGCAACTTGTCGCCGAGCTGATGCCCCAGCGCGTCGTTGACTTCCTTGAACTTGTCGAGGTCCATCCAGAACATCGCCAGCTTCTCGCCCTCTTCGAGGCTGGCCAGATGATCGACGAGGTGGTGGTTCAGACCGGCGCGGTTGAGCAGTCCCGTCACCACATCGCTGCGTGCGAGCACCTGCATGCGTTCGGCAAGGCGGGCACTGGTTTCGGCTGCCGCGATCGAATTGCGCAATGTGCGGAACACGTTGAAGGTTATGGAAACCATCGCCAGCAGGAGCATGACGATCGAGCCAGCAAGGACCTGAAAGGGCAGTCCGCCGCAGATCACCAGCGCGACAATGACCGGCGAAAAACACAAGACCATCTGGCCAATGGCGATGACAGGGCGCCCTGCATTGCGCGCCGCAATGGCCGGGCCATAGCCCACGGCATTGATGCCCATCAACAGTTGAACCCCTGGCGGAGCGCCGAAATAGATGGTTTGCGCTGCGATCAGTCCGATAAAGAAGGCATAGCTGAAAGCACCTAGCTCGTAGAGCGTTTCCAGTCTGAGGGCGTTGACGCCGGTCAGCCGCGGCAGGAAGACTGCCATGACAACACGAGCGCTGGCGATGAACGCCAGGATTAGTGCTGCTTCGGTAATATTTGGCTGTTGCGCCAGATAGGCCGTAACGCCGCTGGTGAAGATGCCAGTGATCGCGCCGATCGCGAGATTGCCGGGATGCGCATACAGGGTATCGACCAGAGTCTTGCGAACTCTATCGTCGAGCGAGCTGTTGCTGAACGCAACGCGCATCATGACCCGCAAACCCTTGATACTCAATCTCCTGATCGGTACGACCGCACTAACTACGACCTATCACCTAATGGTTAACGGCGTGGATGTGATCAGTCAGTCCTAATTTTGCCCTACCGAATGCGATGGTCGTTGCGCTGAAAACCAGCCGCATCGCGCAGGCAATTTGTGTCTCATCCGTGCACATTCGGCGAGGCGCTTTTTGGTATACCGGGATCGGGATAGGCGCTAGTCAGGCCTGAGATGAGGTGATCATTATGCAACAATCCAGTGCGTTTACACTGAAAGAAGAGCGCATGATTGCCGAGCGCCTGTCGCCGAAAATTGCCTGGCCAACGCTGCGGTTGGCAGTGTTGCTTCCGGTTGCCCAGGCCTTTCTGATCGGCATGGCTGTGAGCGGCCTCGTTCCGATCTGGTTGGTGATTGTGCCGCTCGGCTACATCGTCTTCGCCTATTACACGCTGGTCCATGAAAGCATTCACGGCAACATCGTGCGCGCAACCAGATATGCCTGGGTGCATACCCTGCTAGGCTGGTTCGGGGCACTGAACATGATGACCAGCTATCCGGGACTGCGCCGCATCCATGTGTTGCATCACCAGCACACAAACACCGACGAAGATCCGGACTACAACCTGTGCCATGGCAAGCTTTGGCAGAGTGTGGGCAGGGTGCTGTTTTTTCGGACCCTGCTGCTGCTGCCCTTGCCGGTTGTGAAGCTGGTCCCGGCCGCAGCCTATTCGATGAAGCAGGCAATGATGACCCGCGATGAAAAGCAACAACACGCTATCGCCCTGACCGCAATGCAGCTCGCCTTCTGGCTGTCCGTGCTCTTCGGCTATGCCAAGATCGCCTTGTGCCTGTACTGGTTGCCAGTGATGGTCGGACTGGTCATGCTCAACGTTTTTTTCCAGTATATTCCGCATGTTCCCTTCGACAAGACTGATCGCTACGGCAATGCCCGGGTCAATGATTGGCCGCTGGGTCACCTCGTCCTGTTGGGTCAGAACCTGCATCTGGGGCACCATTTGTGGCCATCGGTGCCGTTCTTCAACTATCGGCGGCTCAATGATGCACTGCTTCCCCAGTATCGGAGCGTCGGGGCGCGACTTGACGGATTCTTGCCGAAACTGTCGGGTCTCTAGAGCCGAGTCTGCAGCCTAGTCACCTTTCGACCGCCCGGATGCGCGAAATGCCACGGCCGCCGACATTCGGCGATCCAGCGAGGTGCAAATAGCCATCCACCAGCGATATTCCTCGCGATTGCCGGCAAAGAAGGCGGCTTCGGCATTGTCCCGCGCGCGCTCGGCAGCGCTCAGACCATGCTCGGCAAAATGACGCAGCGCGGCCTTGAGCAGTCGCTCGCCGCCCAGCCCGCTGCCCCCAATCCCCGCAGAGTTGTCGTTGGCGGCATTGAGCGGCATCCGCATGGCGCGCAGGCGGCCGATGGCGGAAAACTGGTTGGAGCAGGCTGCGGCAAAGTGAACTGGCATCAGGTGAATGGCTCCGGCAGCTGTTACGTTGCAGGAGCATTAGGCGCTTAGCCGCTAACCCTTAGTCTAGGCCTATGGTTTCCAAACAGTTAGGCATAGTCACCGGCCATGGCCGAGCTCACGTCAGACCTCAGGTGCCCGGACGCACGATCCAGCGGCCGCTGTTTTCGTATTCGGGCTTGACGGTCGAGGTCTGCGGCAGCTTTTCGGCCCGATAGAGCGCCTCGCCGCCGCGCTTTTCCAGCTCGGGCGCATAGGCTGGCGGGGGCGCCAGCCGGGCTGGGGCGAAGGCGCTGTTCGCGGGGGTGAACCCTCCGGTTGCTGAGCTGGCGGACGATGTTTGCGCAGACTTTAGCCCAGACTCGTAAGCGCGTTCAATCGCCAGCGGGTCGAGCGCCGTATCGGGCACCAAATCGACAGCGGCATTGCGCGGATGCGGCGCGGCCATCGGTTCGCCGCCCAGATAGGCGAAGCGGAAAGTCGCGGCCTCGCCGGCGCGGCCGGGAAAGCGGAAGAAGCGATGCGCGCCGATATTGGCGACATTGATCAGCTTGGGGCTCCAGTAGGGATGCACCGCAAAGGTATGATAATGGGTGGCGAGACCCACAGGTGTATAAACATAGCCCGACAGCGCCGCCACTGCGACATTGCGCGCGCGCTCCCAGAAGAAGCGGCTCGGCACTCGCGCCAGGCTGCCGTCACAGGTGAACGAAAACTGGCAGCCGGTCGAACGCTCGCTTCCTTGATAGACCACGCCGCACACGGTGTTCGGATAGCTGGGATGGGCAACACGATTGAGGACCACTTGCGCCACTGCGCGCTGGCCGTCATCGGGTTCGCTCGCGGCCTCGTAATAGATCGCAGCGGTCAGGCATTGTTCGGCGCGGGTGCGGTCGACGCCGCTGTTGTCGATCCGCATTGCCCGCGCGGCCGGACCAACCAGCGCGCCGAACTGGCCGGGCGGGCTTTCTGCATCGGAGTGAATGCCTTCACCCAGGCCAGGGACCCAGGTCGTGGCCTGCTCGCTGGAGGCGAGACAATAGAAGGCCGAGCCGGGGAAGCTGTCGCCGGCCTTTTCGAAGGGCATCGGCTCGAGGGTGACCACCGCCGTGCCGGCATCGCCGATTTCGAAAGTCGGCATGATCTGCGGCGCGGCCAGCGCGGGCACCGCGATCACCAGCAATGCCGCCAGCGCGCGCCGCCCGCCCGGGGCCAGGCCGAGATGGGTTATGCTGCGCGAAATGCGCTGCCAGGTCCCCTGCGCTGCCTTGCGCTGTTGCCACTCGGCAAATGCGCTCAGCGTTTCGACCTGTTTCTGGGGAATTATCGGCTTCACTCGTTCGCTCTCGTTGCCACGCGCAGAGCGCGTATCCATGGAGCAGCGGAGTTGCACCCGTGGATTTCGCGCCGTGCCGAAGCGGCACATTCCCGCGCGCTAGCGTAAAGCAGTTAAGAAATGGCCTGCTTGCTGCCCCAGCTTGCCGATGGCGCCGGGCTGGGCTAGGGCCCCGGCCACGTCATAGGTTGTCCATGCAAATGGACCCAAGAGGGAAGCGGGTTTAATTCCCGCGCTGCCTCCGCAACTGTGACCGGGGAGCGATCCGCCCAACATGTCACTGGCCATCTGGCTGGGAAGACGGGCGGAGAGCTTTGATCCGGGAGCCAGGAGACCTGCCTGTGACGGTCGTTCCGCAGCCGGGCGGAGTGTACCGGATGCAGCGTGGCTCGTGCAATTCCGCACGGCCTCCCGCCATGAACGGCGTTTTGTTCATGACGGGAGTATTGCGTGTGAAATATCTGTTTTTGCTGGGTTGTTCGATGGTTTTTGCTGTGCCTGCGATGGCGCAGTCAAACGATGATGTCGTCGTCGCCGACTACAAGGTTGACGACAACACCATAACGGTTGTCGCAACAGGTGCGCGTCTTGGGATTGGCGCTACCGGCCAGTCGATCAGCATCATCGGTGCGGACGAAATCGCCAACATTCAGGGCCCCGACCTCACCCGCGTCCTCGAACGCCTGCCCGGCGTGACCTACAACCGCAACGGCGGGCCCGGCAATTTCACTGGCCTTCGCGTGCGCGGAGCCGATGCCGAACAGCTGCTGGTGCTGATCGACGGCGTGCGAATGGCCGATGTGGCCGCGCCCGGCGGCGGCTATGATCTGGGCAATCTGCTGAGCGGCGGGATCGGCAAGATCGAACTGCTGCGCGGATCGAACTCGGTTGTCTGGGGGAGTCAGGCCATCGGGGGCGTGCTGGCCGTGACCAGCCGCGAATTGAACGGGGCGGAAGGCTCGGTCGAATATGGCTCTCACAACAGCCTTGATGCCAGTGCCGTGGGCGGGCTGTCGGGTGATCGCTATGCTGTGACAATCAACACTGGCTATGCCCGCACCGACGGCATTTCCAGCGCCGCCTCGGGCACAGAGCCCGACGGTTTCCGCCAGTGGCGCATCGGCGGGCGGGGCAGGGTGGAGCTGGTCGAAGGGCTCAGCGCTTCGCTCACCGCGCGCTATGCCGATGCCCGGCTCGATCAGGATGGCTTCCCGCCGCCGACCTACAGTTTCTCCGACACCCCCGAATATTCGACCACCCGCGAGGCCTCCGGGCGGGCGGGGCTGGCTTATGACAGAGGCACACTTCACCTCGATGCGGGCTATGCCATCAGCGACACCCGCCGCGCCTATTTCGACACGCCTGCCAGCGCTGCGCCCAATTTCGCAACCAAGGGCCGCAGTGAGCGGATCGATCTGACCGGACACGCCGATCTGCCAGCGGGCTTCAACCTCACCTTCGGCGGCGACAGCGAATGGAGCCGCTATTCCACCAGCTTCGATGCCGAAAAGAAGGCGCGGCTGGCGAGCGGACATGCATTGCTGGGCTATGGCAACGGCAGGCTCAACCTCGCCGCAGGGCTGCGCATTGACGATCACAGCCGCTTCGGCAGCCAATGGACCTTTGGCGCCAACGGCAGTTTCATGGTCGCCGACGACTGGCGCATCCGTGCGTCATACGGCGAAGGCTTCAAGGTCCCGACACTGTTCCAGCTGTTCTCGGACTTCGGCAACAGTGCGCTGGTTCCCGAACACAGCCGCAGCTATGATTTCGGCGTCGAGAAGGGCGACCGCAATGGCCCCCTGCATGTCGCGCTGACGGCCTTCCGCCGCGACAGCCGCGACCTGATCGATTTCGTCTCCTGCTTCGGTGTGAGCGGCGGCATCTGTGCGGGCCGCCCATTCGGCACATACAACAATGTCAGCCGCGCCCGCGCCGAGGGCATTGAGGCCGAACTGGGCGGCGCGGTGACCGAGCGCCTCACTGCCAGCGCTACCTACAGCTACGTCAAGGCCACCAATCAGAGCGCTGGCAGTTCTGGCGGCAAAGACCTCGCCCGTCGCCCGCGCCAGGCGCTTACTGTGTCGGCAGACTGGAAGAGCCCGCTGCATGATCTGTCGCTGGGGGCCGATCTGCGGGTGGTGTCACACAGCTTCGACGATGCCGGAAACTTCACTCGCCTGCCCGGTTATGCGCTGGTCACCCTGCGCGCCAGCCTGCCGGTGACCGAGCAGATCGAACTGTTCGGCCGAATCGAGAATGTCGGCGACGAGCGCTATCAGACCACCGCCGGTTACGGCTCGCTGGGCCGCAGCGCCTATGTCGGGGCGAGGGCGCGGTTTTGATACTGTCGTCCTTAATCCTCCCCGAGCTTGTCTCGGGGAGGGGGACCGCCGCGGCGAAGCCGGGGTGGTGGAGGGGTACGCCGTGTATTGGCGGCAGAGCCGCCGCACCCCTCCGTCAGTCCTGCGGACTGCCACCTCCCCGAGCAAGCTCGGAGAGGATTTTGATGCTGATCCCGCTCCTTTTGTCCGCCTGCGCACCCAACTCTTCTGTGCATGCAGCGCCCCGCCAGTATCCCACACTGGTCTCGCTCAATCCCTGCAGCGACGCAGTGCTGGCCGAAGTCGCTGACCCCGGCCAGCTGCTCGCCATATCGAGCTACAGTCAGAACCCGGCCTCCAGTTCGATGGATCTGGCCCGGGCGCGGCAGTTCCGGGCCGTTTCGGGCTCGGCCGAAGAAGTGCTGGCGCTGCGCCCCGATTTGGTGATTTCCGACCAGTTCCTGCCGCCATCGACTGCGAGCGCATTAGCCGCGCTGGCGATTCCGGTCGAGCGGCTGCCAATTGCCTCGTCGGTCGATGAAAGCCGGGCGCAGGTCTTGCGGCTGGCGGCCTTGGCAGGCCATCCTGAACGCGGCCGCGCGCTGGTCGCCCGGATCGACGCTGCTCTCGCCGGCGCCGCGCCGCCAGCGGGCGCTGCGCCCATTGCGGCGGTCGTCTGGCAATCGGGCGGGATTGTGCCGGGGCCAAGATCGCTCATCGGCGACCTGTTGCGCCGTACCGGCTTTCGCCAGATTAGCGCGACGCGCGGCATGAAGCAGGCGGACGTGCTGCCGCTGGAAGAGATGCTCGCCGATCCGCCGCAGGTCATTCTCGCCGCAGGCAATGCGCTGGGCAACGAAGACCGGCTGCTGGCGCATCCTGCGCTGGCGGAATTGCGAGCCACCCGGCGCGAACGCTATGATCCGGCGCTGCTATGGTGCGGCGGGGGCACGATTGTGCGCGCGGCGGAGCGGCTGGCTGAGGTGCGCAAGCAAGTCCCCCTCCCGCTTGCGGGAGGGGCTAGGGGTGGGCCTGTTGTCTGGTCCCGCCCAAAGAGCCCACCCCCAACCCCTCCCGCAAGCGGGAGGGGAGAACTATGAACCGCCCCGTCCCCCTGCTCCTCCTCGGCCTCCTGATCGCCCTGCCGCTCAGCCTTCTGGCGGGACGGGTGTGGATCAACCCGTTCGATCCACACACTGCCAACGCCGCCGTGATCCTGCTGCAACTGCGCCTGCCGCGCGCCGTTCTGGCCCTATGCGTCGGTGCGGGACTAGGCGGGGCAGGGGCGGCGATGCAGGGCTATCTGCGTAACCCGCTCGCCGATCCGGGCCTGTTCGGCATTGCCCCGGGCGCGGCATTGGGCGCGGTGCTCAGCCTGTGGCTGGGCGCAGGCTCGGTCTGGGCGCTGCCGACTTTTGCGCTGATTGGCGCGGGCGGGGCCATGGCCTTGCTGGCGCTGATCGCGGGCAGGGACGGCGGAGTGGCGCTGTTCACGCTTGCGGGCATGATGATTGCGAGCCTTGCGGGCGCGCTGATGAGTCTCGCCATCAGCCTTTCGCCAACGCCTTTTGCCCTCTCTGAAATCGTCACCTGGCTGATGGGCGCGCTGGCAGACCGGAGTTGGCGCGATGTCGCGATTGCCGCGCCGCTGACGCTGATCGGGCTTGCCTTTCTGGCAGCGACAGGCCGCAGCCTCGATGCGCTGACCTTGGGCGAAGTTGCAGCGCGCTCGCTGGGGGTCGATCCGCGCAGGCTTCAGTGGCTGATGATAGCCGGAGTCGGGCTCACCGTTGGCGCCGGGGTGGCAGTGGCAGGGATCATCGGCTTTGTCGGGCTGATGGTGCCGCATCTGGTGCGCCCCTTCACTGACCGGCGACCGGGTTCGATCCTGCTGCCCAGTGCGCTTGCCGGGGGGCTGCTGTTGCTGGTCGCCGATTGCCTGTGCCGCATCATGCCGCTGGCCGGGGGCGAGTTGCGACTGGGGATCGCGCTGAGCTTGCTGGGCGCACCATTCTTCCTCGCGCTGCTGCTGCGGATGCGGAAGGGGCTGGTATGACGCTCGCCGTCGAAAATGTCTCGCTCGCGCAGCGCCTCGCCAGCATTTCCGCGAGCCTGCGCGGCGGCGAAGTCACCGCCATCTGCGGCCCGAATGGCGCGGGCAAATCGACGCTGCTGGCCTGTCTCGCGGGATTGCTTGTGCCGGATTCGGGCACGGTCACGCTAGGTGCCGCCCCGCTGTCCAGCCTCGCCCCGCAGGCCCGCGCCCGCGCCATCGGCTATCTGCCGCAGACCCCCGAGATCGCCTGGGACGTCAGCGTCGAAACGCTTGTTTCGCTGGGCCGCTTGCCCTGGCCGGGTGCGAGCGGCGCGGAAGAAATCGAACAAGCCCTTGCCGCGATGGACCTTGATGCCCTGCGCCAGCGCCCCATCTCGCGCCTGTCCGGCGGTGAACGGGCGCGGGCGCTGATGGCGCGGGTGCTGGCATGCCAGCCGCAATGGCTGCTGGCAGATGAACCGCTGGCTAATCTCGATCTTGCCCATTCCGCGAGGCTGGTTGCCGAGTTCCGCGCGCAGGCGGCACAGGGCGCTGGCGTGGTGCTGGTGCTGCATGACCTTGCCCAGGCGATGAACCATGCCGACCGGGTCATGGTGCTGGACGGCGGCAAACTGGTCGCCGATGGCCCTCCCGGCGAAGCGCTGTCGGAAGCAGTCATTGCCCGCGTCTGGGGCGTAAAGGCCCGCTGGCTGGGCGAGCCGGGAGCCATGGCCCTGGCGCTTCCCGCCTGATAGGCATGGGTCCATGACCCAAGCCCACCACGACTTCGCCCGCGCTTATTTTGCTGCCGTCACCGCCGGAGACCTGCCCGACGCACTATGCTGCGACGACATGACCGCCTGGATCACCACCGGCGGCACGATGACCAAGAGCGCCTATCAGGAAGTGATCCGCCTTCTCGCCCGCATGTGCGCAGAGCCGATCCTGTTTACCGTGGATGCGATCACTGCGGAGGAGGACCGGGTTCTGGCCGAAGCGCGTTCGACGGCGGTGCTGGTGAACGGCGAGGCCTACGAGAACACCTACGTCTTCGCCTTCCGGATCAGGGACGGCAAGTTCGCCCATATCGCCGAGCACTATAACGCCTTGGTGACGCAGGAGAAGCTGGTGCCTTTGATGAAGACGATAACCTAAGACGCGGGACTGGGATGTCCTTTGCGCAGTTTGCATTGCGGCAGTGCGGCCCGCCACCTGGCTAAATCCACCTCATATTGGGCCTTTTGCGCCGCAAAGGCCGCGAGCTCGGCGGCATAGGCTTCCCGCTGGCGCTTGATCGCGGCGGCGCGGGCCTTGACCGCATCGGCGTAATTATCCTCGCGGGCGTAGTTCTCGCCGACCTGATTCTGCGCTGCCTCTGCCTGCGCACGGTTGAGCGCTTCGCGGACCTCTTCGGGGGAGGGTGCGGGGGCGGTTGTTGCGGCTGGAACCGGCGCCGGAGCGGCCGGCACATTGGCCTGGGCACTACCCGAAAACGCAAATGCAATCGCGGCGAGGATAAGGGGTTGGCAGCGCGTCATGGCAGGTCCTCCTCAAGAACTGCTGCCAGATATGGCTATGCCGATTGAAATGAAAAGGTCTGAAATTCTCGCCCCGCTCAGTTGTCGCAGGCAGAATAGTCCCCCGCCCGGCAGGCAGCGACAGCGCGGCGCCAGTCAGCCATCTGGTGCTGGTACCGGCTCTGGTCCTCGGCATAACGCTGGTTCGCGCGCTCATAATCGGCGCGGCGGCGGGCATAGTCTTCAGAATTCGCCCCGCGCGAGCGATAGTTGCGCCAGCCCTCGGCATACCGGGCATCGCGCTGGCGGACATAGGCGAGCTCGCGCTGGTTGAGTCCTCGAATGATCGCATGGTCGCGGGCGCGGGCTGCGGCTGTCCGCATGGTCGGATCATGCGGATCGTCGGCCAGGGCGGCGACCGGCAACAGCGCTGTGGCCAATGCCAGCGCGCCAAGAATCAGTTTATTCCTCATTTTCAATCCGCCTCCCCAGCGGTCGAGGATTGCCCTGGGGGCGTGAACAAATGGTTGCAATGGGATTGCGTTCAGCCGGGCTCTGCCCATGTTGGTGAGAGTCGCGGCTGGGCGCTTGATCCCTTCGAACAAATCTGGAACATGCAGAGCCATGAGTCTCACCCACATAACCGTCCGCGGCGCGCGCGAGCATAACCTCAAGGGCTTCGATGTTTCGCTGCCGCGCGAGCAGTTGATTGTCATCACCGGCCTGTCCGGTTCGGGCAAGTCGAGCCTCGCTTTCGATACGATCTATGCCGAGGGGCAGCGGCGCTATGTCGAATCGCTGTCGGCCTATGCGCGGCAGTTTCTGGAGATGATGCAGAAGCCCGATGTCGAACATATTGACGGGCTGAGCCCTGCGATCTCGATCGAGCAGAAGACCACCAGCCGCAATCCGCGCTCGACTGTCGCCACAGTCACCGAGATCTATGACTACATGCGCCTGCTGTGGGCGCGGGTGGGCATTCCCTATTCGCCTGCCACTGGCCTGCCGATCACAGCGCAGACGGTCAGCATGATGGTCGACCGGGTCATGGCGCTGCCCGAGGGCACACGGGCTTTCCTGCTCGCGCCGGTGGTGCGCGGGCGCAAGGGCGAATACCGGCGCGAGCTGGCCGAGTGGCAGAAGGCTGGCTACACCCGGGTGCGGATCGATGGGGAAATGTATGCCATCGAGGAAGCCCCGGCGCTCGACAAGAAGTTCAAGCATGACATCGAAGTGGTGGTCGACCGGATCGCGGTGCGGGCCAGAACTCCCGAACAAGAAGGCATCGAGACGCGGCTGGCGGATTCGTTCGAGCAGGCGCTGAAGCTGGCTGAGGGGCTGGCCTATGTTGATCTGGCGGATGGCACGGTCCCCGGCCGAGAGGCAGAAGATGTGGCCGGCGCAATGAAAGGCGCAGGCCTCCCGGCGAACCGCATCGTCTTCTCAGAGAAATTCGCCTGCCCGGTCTCCGGCTTCACCATCGAAAGCATCGAACCCCGCCTGTTTTCCTTCAACGCTCCGCAGGGCGCGTGCCCGGCCTGCGACGGGCTCGGCGAAAAGCTGCTGTTCGATCCGCAACTGGTGGTGCCCAACGAGGCGCTGACGCTGAAGCAGGGCGCCATCGTGCCCTGGGCCAAGTCAAACCCGCCTTCGCCCTATTACATGCAGGTGCTGACCAGCCTCGCCAAGGAATTCGGCTTCGATCTGACCACGCCGTGGCAGGATATGCCCGGCGAAGTGCGGCTGATCATCCTGCATGGCACCGGCGGCAAGCCAGTCGCGCTGACTTTCACCGACGGGCGCAAGAGCTACACCGTCAACAAGGCCTTCGAAGGCGTCATCGGCAATCTCAACCGCCGCCTGCTGCAAACCGAAAGCGCCTGGATGCGCGAGGAGCTGGGCAAATACCAGACCGCCCAGCCCTGCGAGACCTGCGAGGGCAAGCGGCTCAAGCCCGAAGCGCTGAGCGTCAAGGTGGCTGGCGAGGACATCTCGACCGTCACCCATTTCTCGGTGGTCGATGCACTGAAGTGGTTCTCCGCACTCGATGCCAAGCTGACCAGCCAGCAGAGCCAGATCGCCAAGGCGATCCTCAAGGAGATCAACGAACGGCTCGGCTTCCTCAACAATGTCGGGCTCGATTATCTCAATCTCGATCGCACCAGCGGCACTCTTTCGGGCGGCGAGAGCCAGCGCATCCGGCTGGCCTCGCAGATCGGCTCGGGGCTCTCGGGCGTGCTCTATGTGCTCGACGAGCCCAGCATCGGCCTGCACCAGCGCGACAACGACCGGCTGCTCGAAACGCTCAAACGCCTGCGCGATCTCGGCAATACGGTGATCGTCGTCGAGCATGACGAGGACGCGATCCGCCATGCCGATCACATCGTCGATCTCGGCCCCGGCGCAGGCGTGCATGGCGGCGAGATTGTGGCGCAGGGCACGCTGGCCGATATCCTCGCCAGCCCCGACAGCCTGACCGGGCAGTATCTCACCGGCGCGCGCCGCATCGAGGTTCCGGCCAAGCGCCGCAAGGGCAATGGTCACAAGGTCACGGTGCACAATGCCCGCGCCAATAATCTGCGCGGGGTCACCGCAAGCATTCCGCTCGGCACTTTCACCTGCATCACCGGGCTTTCGGGCAGCGGCAAATCGAGCCTGATAATCGACACCCTGCAAGCCGGCGCCGCCCGCGTACTCAATGGCGCCCGGGTCATCGCCGGGCCGCACGACAAGATCACCGGCCTCGAATTCTGCGACAAGGTCATCGAGATCGACCAGAGCCCCATCGGCCGCACCCCGCGCAGCAACCCCGCGACCTACACCGGCGCCTTCACCCAGATCCGCGACTGGTTCGCAGGCCTGCCCGAATCCGGCGCGCGCGGCTACAAGCCGGGGCGGTTCAGTTTCAACGTCAAGGGCGGGCGCTGCGAGAAGTGCCAGGGCGATGGCCTGATCAAGATCGAGATGCACTTCCTGCCCGATGTCTATGTCACCTGCGAGGAATGCAGTGGGCGGCGCTACAACCGTGAAACGCTCGAAGTGAAGTTCAAGGGGCATTCGATTGCCGATGTGCTCGACATGACCATCGAGGATGCCGAGGAGTTCTTCAAGGCCGTCCCGCCGATCCGCGACAAGATGCACATGCTGAACGAGGTTGGCCTCGGCTACGTCAAGGTCGGACAACAGGCGACAACGCTGTCCGGCGGAGAGGCGCAGCGGGTCAAGCTCGCCAAGGAACTGTCGCGGCGCAGCACCGGGCAGACGCTCTATATCCTGGATGAGCCGACCACCGGGCTCCATTTCGAAGACGTGCGCAAGCTGCTCGAAGTGCTGCAACGGCTGGTCGATCAGGGCAATTCGGTGGTGGTGATCGAGCACAACCTCGATGTCATCAAGGTGGCGGACTGGGTGATCGATCTCGGGCCCGAAGGCGGCGTGCGCGGCGGGGAGATTGTTGCGGAGGGGACGCCGGAGACTGTGGCGGCTAATGCGCGGAGTTTTACCGGGCAGTATCTGGCAGGGTTGCTGGAGCGGGGCAGGGTGGCGGCGGAGTAGGAGGCCACACCTCGACAAGCTGACTGCCTTGTGACAGCCTACCCAAAATTCAATT
This sequence comes from Sphingomonadaceae bacterium, assembly GCA_947473355.1. Classification (GTDB taxonomy): domain Bacteria; phylum Pseudomonadota; class Alphaproteobacteria; order Sphingomonadales; family Sphingomonadaceae; genus Novosphingobium. Next base: position 22,922 of record CANJCQ010000029.1, read on the forward strand.
GGGAGAATCCGAATGTCCCGCATTCTCGGCAATCCAGCCCACACTTGCTATGTCTACCCCGACTTCGACAAGGCGCTGGCCAAGTTTGCCGCTGCCGGGATCGGGCCGTTCTTCGTGCTCGATGAAGTCGGCGGCATGGGCGACTATCGCGGCGAACAGCATCCGTTCACTTCGCAGGTCGCCTTTGTCTATTCGGGCGATGCCTGTTTCGAGATCATCACGCCCAACCAGGTCGGCATTTCGGCATACAACGAATATCTGGGCCGTAATCCTGGCGGCGGCCTGCACCACATTGCCTATTATTCTGACGACTTCGAGGCAGACATGGCGCGGATGGCCGAGGCGGGCATGCCGCTCAATCTGGTGGTCGACATGCGCGATCCGGCGACGGGTTACCAGATCGAGATTTATTGCGAGCCGGTCGGCGCGGAAGACCCGATATTTTACCAGTTGATGCACCGCGGTCTGTTCGACGCCTGGTTCGAGGCGATGCACAAGGCGGCGGCGGAATGGGATGGCACGGACCCGATCCGCGATGCACGGCTGATGATGATGGCTGCGCTGGCGGCGGGGGCTGCTGCCTAGTGCGGCGTGCCAGTCAGCAGCGCAGAGGTCTGCGAGCCGATACCTTCGAACACGCGGATGCGGAATTTCCACCCGTCCGCCGTGCGGGTGAAAGTGTCGGCGTAGATGCCGAAATAGTCGAAGGCCTCGTCCTTGCCCGCGCTCTTGCCGCTTTCGCGGATGCCTGAGGTGGCGCGTGCCGCGTCGCCGTCGACCTCGATCAGCGCTGGCGAATTGAGCTGGAGGACATAGTCCATCGTGCCCTTGAACATGGTCAGGGTGTCGGCGATGGCCTGTTTGCCTTCCAGCTTCATGCCCAGATGCGGGATTTCCCAGACGGCCTCGTCGAGGAACAGCGGCAGCACCCGGTCCCAATCGCCCCGGCTGGCAAATTGGCTGTAAATGTTGATGACGCGCTGGATCGCGGCTTCATCCTGGGCAGTGTCTGGCATGGCGGTTTGATCCTCGCACGGTGTGTGACTCGAAGGGTGCGCGGCAAGCCGCACGAGTCAAGCCCCGAAATCGCCCCTAAAGGCGCCGGTGTGCCCTCAAGGACACAGTTTTCGTCGATTCCGGAGATGTTTTTCCACGCCACACAGAGTGTCAAAAAGCTGTAACAATTTGCTTGTTTTTAGGGCCACGATTAAGTCGCTCGCGGCTTTGTTTGGCTCTGCCGATTCGCATGATGCGCGGCGGAATCCATGATCAGGGGAATAGTGAAGATGCGCACTGGATTTATAACGGCGCTCGCCGCCAGCACTGCAACGGTTTCAATCGCATTTGCCATCGCCACGCCGGCCATGGCGCAATCGACGGGTTCGGTTGAATTCGAAAAGGAAATTCTGGTCACTGGCTCGCGCACGACCGTGCAGCAGGTCGGCGGAATTTCCTCGCCCGATACCTCCAAGGCCAAGGCTGTACTGACCCAGGAAAACCTTGCCCGGCAAAATCCGGGACAATCGGTGCTGGATTCGATCAACCAGATCCCCGGCGTCAGTTTTCAGAACAATGATGCCTATGGCTCAGCCGGCGGCACGCTCAACATCCGCGGCTTCGATTCGACCCGCATCAGCCTGACCGTCGATGGCATTCCGCTAAACGATTCGGGCAACTATGCAATCTTTTCAAATCAGCAGATCGATCCTGAAGTTATCGAGCAGGTCAATGTCAACCTCGGCACGACCGACGTCGACAGCCCGACCGCTTCGGCGGCGGGCGGCACAGTAAACCTGCGCACGCTGACCCCCAGCCACGATTTCGGCGCCATGTTTTCGGGCTCGGTGGGCGAATGGAACTTCATGCGCGGTTTCGTCAAGCTCGAGACCGGCGATCTGACCCAGAGCGGCATTCGCGCCTGGGTTTCGGCCAGCCGCGCCACCAACGATATTCCGTTCAATGGCTATGGCAAAGTCAACAAGCAGCAATACAATGGCAAACTCTATGTCCCGCTGAGCGGCGGCGATTTCGTCAGTGTTTCTGGCCACTATAACCAGAACCGCAACAACTTCTTCGGATCAGTGTCGCTGCGCACTGATACGACGCAAAGCCTGACCAATCTGGCGGCGCGTGTTGTCGGACCCAACGCCTCGAACCGTTTCCCGCTTACCAATGCCGAGCGTTTCTATGCCATCAACGCACCCTGCCTGCTCAACCCCGGCACAACCGGCGTGGCTGACGCGGTCGCTGTGGCGCCGCTCAACCAGGCCAGCTGCGGTACCGATTTCGACCGGCGCTACAATCCCTCGAATACCGGAAATATCCGCATCGCCTCAAAGTTTACGCTGTCTGACAAGCTGGTCCTGACGGTTGATCCCAGCTACCAGTACGTCAAGGCCAATGGCGGCGGCACGGTTACGGCTCAAGAAGGCCTGCGCGACATCAATCCAGCTGGCGGCACCGCCAACCCTGCCGCTTGCGCGCTTGCCCCGAGCAGCGCGACCAACACCTGCGTTGCCGGCTATTGGGGTGGTTCGCCCTTCTTCGGCCGCGACATTAATGACGACAGTGATTCGCTCGATGCCGTCACGGTATATGCCCCCAGCCAGACGCAAACCCATCGTTTCGGTGTGACCGCCAGCCTGCGCTGGGAGCTCGACGGTCACAACACGGTCCGCTTTGCCTATACTTTTGACCGTGCGAAGCACCGCCAGACCGGGCAAGTCGCATTGGTGCGGCCGAATGGGGAGCCCGTGGATGTCTTTGCGGTCAATGTGCCGCAGAAGGATGTCAATGGAACCATCCTGCAGAAGCGTGACCGGTTGTCCTTTGCCATTCTCAACAAGTTCGCAGTTGAATACCGCGGCGAATTTCTCGATGACAAGCTGGTGGTCAACATCGGCGGCTCGCTGCCGTTCTTCAAGCGCGACCTGAACAACTTTTGCGCTACTTCGTCAGCAGGTGGGTTTGTCGAGTGCTCGGGCCAGAATGCGGCTCTCGATACGCAGCTGGCAACGCTCAACCCTTACACTTTCAACGCAACGACCAATGCCGTAACCGGCTTCTCGCCACCTCAGAAGCGCGTGCTGAACTACAAGAAGTTCCTGCCCAGCATCGGCTTTGTCTTTGCCGTGGCAGACAACGTCAGCGCGTTCGGCAACTATTCGAAGAACATTTCGATCCCAGGCACCGACAGCCTCTACAACTCGTTCTTCTATCCTGCCGGCACATCGCAGGCGACGCCGGTGGCCGAAACCACCGACAACTTTGACTTGGGCGTGCGCTATCGTTCGGGCATGATCCAGGCCGAGCTTTCGGCCTTTTACAATCAGTATCACAACCGTCTTGCTTCGGCCTACGATCCGGACCTTGACGTGACGGTGATCCGTAACCTGGGTTCAGTGAAGAAATATGGCCTCGACGGGATCATTTCGGCCCAGCCGATCCCGCAACTGCAGTTCTCCGTGTTCGGCAGCTATCTGAAGTCTGAAATCAGGGACAATCTGGAAATCGGCAAGAATCTCGATGGCTCCTCGGTCGTCGCGTTGACTGCCGGCAAGCGTGAATCCGGCGCACCGAACTATACTTTCGGCGTTTCGGCACGTGCCACTCTGGGCCCGGTCGATATTGGCCTCACCGCCAAGCGCACCGGAACGCGCGCGCTGTTCGATACCGGCGATGCAACATTCATCGGCTCGTTCATTCCTTCGGGCGCCAAGGCTTGCGCCAGCGCAACAAGCTGCACCACGCCAGTGCTTTCGGCAACTCAGATTGCATCCACCGGCCAGATCTTTGGCAATGTTGCGCCTGCTTATTGGCTCGTCAACATGGACGCTCGCTTCAATCTCAAGGCGATTGGCCTGAACGACAGGAGCTACTTCCAGGTCAACATCTACAACCTGTTCGACCAGCGTTATGTCGGCGGCTTCTCGGCGGCCCTGATCCAGTCGAACACCTACAACAAGACGACCGGCACTTCCGCTTACGGCAATCCTGGTACGGCCCAGATCGGCGCACCGCGTACGATCAGTGCGAGCTTGGTTGTAGCCTTCTGAGGTTGAGTGATAGTCCTCTTGCAGTTGCAAATCATGGCCGGCCCTGTGTCAGCTTCTAAAGCTGGCGCGGGGCCGAACTGCATTAGACGTTAACTGGAAACAGGCAGGGCTTGCCGCCCCCGCTTGCATAACCCACTCTGGGCGTAACCCGAATCGGGTACGCCTGGGAGGGCATGCACATGGCTTACGAATTCAATCGTCGCGGCGCCCTGTCGCTGATGGGAGCCGGGGCTGCCGCTGGGCTTTCTCTTTCGCCGGGCCTCGCTCTCGCCCGCACTGCCGCGCGCCGTGCGGCCATGCCGTGGCTCTATTCGCCCGATCAGCTGCAGGCGGAACTGTGGCTACTGCGGCTGATCCGGGACCCTGAGGTCAAGGCCATCCAGGCCAGGCTCAGGGCCGAGCTCGCTGCGGGCGAGCGATTCAAGCTGGCCGATGCCGCCGCGACGCTCGATCACGCCATCGCGGAATGGTCCAATTCGCTGATTTTTGCTGCGCTGATCCATCGCCCAAGCCGCCCGATGTTCCTGTGGAGCACAGACGATACCCCGCGCGAATGGCTGGGCCACAAGCTTCCCGGGGTCGGAACGTCAGGCGATAACCCCGATGCAATCTATCGCACTGCCGGGATCGAAGGCGGCGGGCGTTATGAGATCATCGGCCAGTATCACCATGACAGCCGCCCTACCCAGCTGCTGTTCGAAGCCAATGCAGGCGATATGGCCAAGCCGCAGAACGTGATGCCCACCGCTGGCGGCAAGCATGCCGACATCCACTCGGCCTCGATGCTGTCTGACAAGGTCATCAGGACCGAGCCCGATGGCTCGTTCCGCATCACGGTTTCTTCCGAGCCGACCGGCGGGCCCAATCACATGCAGATCCCGGCCAGCGGCTATGCCCTGATCGGCGTGCGCGACATCCTCGCCGACTGGACCTTGCGTCCGGCCCGGCTGACCATCCGCCGCCTCGATCCGGTGCGGGGCGAGCCATGGACCTATGCGACAGTGCGCGCCCGGGTGCTCGAAGACCTTGAAGGCTATGTCCGCTTCTGGTCGCATTTCCCAGATATCTGGTTTGGCGGGCTCAAGGCCAATACCCATTCCGAGCCGATGCAGCGCCCCGGCGGCTGGGGCTTTGTCGCCGGGCTCAACTTCAGCCTGGCCGACGACGAGGCCCTGCTGGTCACCACCACGCGCGGCGGCGCCAAGTACACTGGCTTCCAGCTCAACGACCCTTGGATGATCGCGCCCGATGCGCGCATCCAGCAGGTCTGCCTGAACAACTCACAGGCTGTGGCGAGCGGCGATGGCAGCACAAGCTATGTCATCTCGAAGACCGATCCGGGCGTTGCCAACTGGCTCGACACCTGCGGCATGCGCGATGGCTTCGGCATCATCCGCTGGCAGAATATCCCGGATGGCCTGATCAAGGATGGTCTGATCGCCAATATGAAGGTGATCAAGCTGGCGGAAATTGCCGCGCTGGGCCTGCCCATGGTCAGCCCGCAGCATCGCCGGGAACGGGTAGCGGCGCGCTTTGCCGCCTATTCCAGCCGGACGCGTTAGGGGCGTTTGTGCCTTCCTCCCCCTCCCGCAGGCGGGAGGGGGCAGGGGTGGGTTCTTCTTGCAAATGCCGGGCCTGACTGGCCCACCCCCAACCCCTCCCGCTTGCGGGAGGGGAGCAAAGAGCCACTGCCAGTCGGGGCACTTGGAACAATGCATAGATCGTGATACATTCTCGTGCAAAGCGGGAAGACTCGCGCGGCATGGAGAGTGGATAATGCACGGCACCCTCACATATGATCTGGTCATCAAGGGCGGGATGATCATCGATGGCATGCAGACCCCGCGCTATCGCGGCGATGTGGGCATTCGCGATGGCATGATCGTCGAGATCGGCAGCAACATCTCGGTTGCGGGGGCGAAGCAGGTGATTGACGCCAAGGGCAAGATCGTCGCCCCTGGCTTTGTCGATCTGCACACCCATTATGACAGCCAGCTGTTCTGGGATCCGTGGTGCACCATGTCCGGATGGCACGGGGTCACCAGCGTGGTGATCGGCAATTGCGGCTTCGGCTTTGCCCCCTGCAAGCCTGAAGACCGCGAGCGCACCATGCTCAGCCTGGTGCGCAACGAGGCAGTGCCGCTGGAAACGATGCGGCAGGGCATGCCGTGGGACTGGGTGAGCTTCAAGGAATACCTCGAAAGCGTAGAGCGCGCGCCCAAGGGCGTCAACATCATGTCCTTCGTGCCGCTGGCGCCGCTCTATGGCTATGTCGTCGGCACTGACGAGGCCAAGAAGCGCGCGGCGACTGATGATGAGTTGCAGCAGATGTGCGATCTGCTGGCCGAAGCAATGGAAGTCGGCGGCTGCGGCATCTCTGCGCAGATCCTGGGTGATGTCGGCAACGTCCAGCTCGATTTTGACGGCACCCCGATGGTCACCGACACGATGAGCGAGCGTGATCTCATCGCCTTCTGCCGCACCATGGGCAGCACTGGGCGCGGCGTGGCGCAGCTTACCGGCGGCATGGAACTGGCCGAGATCATGGCGCGCGAAAGCGGCCGCCCGGTGATCTGGAACGCGTTGCTGGCCGAAGGCGCACTCAATCAACATGGCGGCGCCCGTATGACGCCGCGCGCTGCGCTCGACCGGCTCAAGCACCTCAACGAAGTCGATGGCCTGCGGGTTTATGCCCAGGCGCTGACCACCAATTTCGCCTCGCAGTTCACTTTCGAGGATTACAACCTCGCCGATGCCATCCCCATCTGGAAAGACACCTGCATGGGGACGATCGAGGAGAAGCTGGCCAAGTTCAGGGACCCAGAGCGGCGCGCGAAGCTGAAGGCGCTGCATGACGAGCGCGGCGGGCTGTTTGCAGCGGGCTATGTGGTGAACGAGATCAAGGTCGGCTGGATCCCGCTCGATGTGCCAGACGGCCTCGCGCTCCAGGACAAATACGAGGGCTATACCATCGGCGAGATCGCGGCGCGCGAAGGCAAGCATTCGCTCGATGTGCTGATGGACATCGCGATTCTGGGCGAGCTCAAGTCGGGCTTCGAAACTAAGATGATCATGACTCCGCCTGAAAACATGAAGGAGATTGCCACTTCGCCAGTTGCAATCCCCGGGGTCAGCGATGGCGGCGCGCATACCAAATTCGTCACCACCGGACGTTATCCGACTGACTTGCTCAGCTACTGGGTGCGCGAAGAGAAGATCATGGAGCTGGAGGAGGCGCACTGGCGGCTCTCGGGCCTCGCCGCGCAGGCGGCGGGCCTCAGGGGCCGCGGCTGGCTGCAGGAAGGCATGGCGGCCGATATCGTCGTCTATGATCTCGAGAAGCTGGAAACCTTGCCGCAGCACCGGGTGTGGGACTATCCCGCCGGCGAATGGCGCCTGATCCAGAAGGCGGCGGGCTATGACCATATCCTGGTCAACGGCCAAGTTACATTCAGCGATGGCGAATGCACTGGCGCCACACCCGGCAAGCTTCTGCGCCACGGCGCGGCCTGATCCAAGGGAACAAAGCGATGAAAAAAGCACGCAGCCCCGAATTCGGCACGATCTTCGATGCCGATCACCACTACTGGGAATCGAGCGACGCCTTCACCCGTTTCCGCGATCCCAAATTCGCCGAGCGCGGCGTGCGGCTGGTCGAGCTTGACGGCCAGTTGCGCTATTTCATTGGCGATCAGCCGCATCCGATGGTGCCGGGGCCGGGCGACGTGCATGGCCGTCCCAAGCCGGGCATCCTTTACGACTATTTCGCCGGGCGCGAAGCGATCGACCCGGTGCGTCATGCCTATGGGGAAAAGGCAGCTGACCATCCCGAATGGTTCAACCGCGAGGCGCGCATCAAGTCGATGGACGAGCAGGGCGTCGAAGCCTGCTGGATGTTCCCCTCGGGCGGCGTCTGCATCGAAGGACCGATGCAGCCCGATATCGAGGCTTCACTGCATATCCTTGGCGCGTTCAACCGCTGGATTGAGGACGAGTGGGGCTTCGCCTACCAGAACCGCATATTCGGTGTGCCCTTCCTGGCCTTGTCCGAACTCGATGCCGCGCTGGCCGAACTCGATTGGGCGATGCAGCGCGGCGCGCGGGTAATCTCGATCCGCAATGGCCCGGTGTTCACCCGCGATGGCAACCGCTCGCCCGCCGATCCCATCTATGATCCGTTCTGGGCGCGGGTCGAGGAAGCCGGGCTGGTGGTGACTGCCCATGCAGGTTACGACGATGGCTACCGCGATGTCGACAATGCCGTCGCGCGCGCCTGGGGTGTCGATTTGAGCGAGCGAAAGCGTCAGATTCATCTGGCCGGCGGCATGGATTTTTCGAGTACCTTGGTCACCATGCTCCAGAAGAAGCGGCTGGTGCACGATTTCGCCGCGATCCTGATCACGCACGGGTTGTTCACTCGCTTCCCGCGGCTGAAATTCGCCTATATCGAGAACGGCGCGCAGTGGGTCGGGCCGCTGCTGCACGATCTGCAGGTGGTGCATGGCCAGAACCCCGGCATGTTCGCCAGCAATCCTGTCGATCAGTTTCACAGCAACTGCTGGGTCGCGCCATTTGTCGAGGACGACGTCGCCGATCTGGCGCGGCATATCCCCACGGAGCGCATCCTGTTCGGCTCGGACTGGCCGCACGCCGAAGGCATCGCTCATCCGCGCGATTTCTTCGGGCTGGTCGAGAGCTTCTCGGACGGCGACAAGCGCCGGATCATGCGTGACAACGCGCGCGAACTGACTTTTGCCTGACAAGGCGCGCGACGAGAGGACCTTTATGCCAAGCGAAGCCGAGCAGCGAAACCTGGCCTGCGTGCGCCGCCTGTGCTCATCATGGCCAAAGCTGACCCGCGCAGGGTTCGCCGAGGTAATGACGCCCGATTGCCATTACATCAACATTCCCTGGCCCGATCGGGCGGTCACCGGGCCGGATGCGGCTTTCGATTTCCTCAGCTATTTTCAGACGGCATTCGAGACCAAACTGGAGATCCTGCGCGAAGTCGTGGGCGGCGATGTCGTCATGTCAGAGCGGCTCGAAACCTTTGCCCGCGCCAGCGACGGCAAGGTCATGCTGGAGCTTCCCGTTACTGGCGTCTTCGTGATGCGCGGCGGCAAGATCGCCGAGTGGCGCGACTATTTCGATTCGGCCATCGTCGGCCCGATCATGCCGGGATAGCATCAAACTCCAGGTGCAATTCCTTCATCGCGCGCAGGATGTAGGTGTTCTCATAGTCGAAATGCCGCGCGCCTTCCGGTCCGTGATGCGCTTCTGACAGGCGGATATTGCCGAGCCGCGCCAGCAGTCGCTCGATGCTGACCCGCACTTCGCTGCGCGCCAGCGGCGAGCCGATGCAGGTATGTGCGCCGCGGCCAAAGGCGAGGTGCTCCTTGGCCTTCTTGCGATTGATATCGAAGTGATCGGGGTTCTCGAACCGGCGCGGGTCGCGGTTGGCGCCCATGTGGGTGAGCAGCAGCGTGGTGCCGGCCTTGATCTCGACCCCGCCGATGGTCACGGTCTTCTTGCACATCCGCCCGCCGCTCTTCACCGAGCCATCGAAGCGTAACAGCTCTTCGATGAAATCGGGAATGCGCGCCGGGTTGGCGCGCAGTTCGGATTGCAGCGCCTGATCTTCGGCGAGCACCCGGAAGGCATTGGCGAGCAAGCGGTTGGTGGTATCCTGCCCCGCGCCGAACAGGAAGGCTCCAAGCCCGGTCAGATCAGTGAGCGAAGGGGTGCTCCCGTCCGGGAATTTTGACAGCGCCAGCTCGGTGAGGATGTCTTCGGTTCCCATGTCGGTGGTCTTGCCGATCAGCCCCAGCGCGCGGGCAATCGGCCGGAGGATCGGCTTGTTCAGCAAGCGGCGCTTGGCGATATATTTGAAGATGTCCTTGCCGATGGCGATCAGCGGATTGTCCTGGAACGACATATTGCCGCTCGGATCGACCGGGGCGGGCACGGCATTGTCGATCACATCGCGGAAGCGCTTGCGGCCTTCGGGAGGGATGCCGAGCAAGTCGGCGATCATCAGCGTGGCATAGGGGCAGCCATACTGCTTTGGCAGGTCAACCTTGCCGTCCTTGATGAATTCATCGATCAGCGCATCGGCTGTGCTGGCGAGGCTTGGCTCGAGCGCCTTGAGGCGGCTGGGCGTGAACAGCGTGGCCATGACCGAGCGCAGGTCGAGATGCCGCTGGCCATCAACGGTCACCACCTGATCGGCAAAGGCGATCTTGCTGCGGTGGGCTTCAAGCTGGTCGGAAATATCGTCGCCTTGCGGCTCGAAAGGCAGTCCGGGGATCGGGCCGGTGACTGCGTTGATGCTGGAAAAGTGCTCGGTATCGAGCATGACCTGCACCGCTTCGTCATAGCCGGTGATCGCGACGACATTGCGGTGCGGCAGGCGGGCGACCGGGCCCTGTTCGCGCAGGAACCGGAAATAGGCGTGCGGGTCTTCGACCAGCGAGGTGTCGGTATAATAGTCGGCTGTGGCGTAATCGGTCATACAGGGTCTCCCTGATCATCATGATACATCATGGATCATAGATCAACGACCTGCGCCAGAGGAACTGTTGGCTGGGGCGGCAGGATTCGAACCTGCGAATGGCGGCATCAAAAGCCGCTGCCTTACCACTTGGCGACGCCCCAACGTTGCGAGGCGCGCTTAGCGGCAGTTCGGCGGGAAGGGAAGGGCGGAGTGGGGCAGGCGGAAAATGCTGCTGCCATGCTGTATGGATGCTGCGCCTATGAGATAGTGTGGCGCAAAGGTAACACTTGCCCAGAAATGCAGCATTGTCCGTGAGTAGGTCTTGCAAATCTGGCATCCGGCGGCAAAAGCGGCGCTGGAATTGAAATAGGCCGATGGTGAGTCAATCCGCCTGGGCCTGGGTTTTGGGAGGAAGAACCACATGAAGCGTTCGTTTATCAAGCTCGCCCTGGCGACAACCACTGCAATGGTCGGGATCACGCCTGCCCTGGCGCAGGACACTGCGAGCAGCGACAACGGCGGCCTCGAAGAGATCATCGTCACTGCCCAGAAGCGCGAGCAGAGCGTGCAGGACGTGCCGATCGCGGTGACCGCAGTTTCCGAGGCGACACTTCAGGCGAACCGCATCACCACGGTGAACGATCTGTCCGCAATCGCGCCGGGTCTGACTGTGAAGCCCTCGGCGGGCGGCATCCAGACGCCGTCGTTCACCATGCGCGGTCAGGTCAGCTTCGGCGTCGTCGCCGGTTCGGACAAGCAGGTGTCGGTCTATCTGGACGGTGTCTATATCTCCAGCCCGCGCGGCTCGATCTTCGATCTGCCCGATATTCAGCGCCTCGAGGTGCTGCGCGGTCCGCAGGGCACGCTGTTTGGCCGCAATGCCACCGCCGGTGCGGTCAGCATCACCACTCGCGATCCCAGTGGCAACGCACGCGTGCGGCTTGAGGGCACCTATGGCAATTACGATCAGTACCGCATCCGGGCGACCGTAGAGACCCCCGAATTCGGACCGTTCAGCGCCCTGTTCAGCTATGTCCGCAACTATCGCCGCGGCGAGATCGAAAACTCGCAGGCTGGCACGGTCTGGGACCGCACCAATTCGCCCGACACCCGCTTCGCCGTCAAATCTGTCTCGCCGCGCTGGCTCGGGACGGTCGATTCGAATTCCTACTTCGCTGCCCTCAAATTTGAGTCCGGCGATTTCAAGATGACCTACAAGTATGATCGCAACGACGACAATGGCACGCCAGAGGGCACCTCGATCGCTGCCTATGACAGGACTGCTACTATTTTCCCCGGCAGCGGGCCAATTCTCGGCAATGTGCTGACGGCGCTCTACACCAGCAACAACGTCCACTTTAACCCTTCAGCCAAGCGGCCCGATATCGTGGACAATGCCTGGGTCATCCCGCGTGAGCAGCAAGTTCAGGGCCACAGCCTGACGGCCGTCTGGCGGGCTTCGGACAACGTCACGGTCAAGAATATCGCTGCCTATCGCCAGGCAATTGTGTTTGCGCCTTCGGCAATAGATGGCGTCGGCACGGTGACATTCACGCAGGCCGCAGTGCAGCCGTTCGCGCTGCTTTCAGCGTTCTCTGCAGTTCCAGGTTTTGCCACCACCTATTTTGCCTCCCTCGCTGGCGATCCGGTCGCGATTGCAACGCGCAACGCAATTGTTAACAGTGTTGCTGGCGGCATTCAGGGACTGGTCGGTCAGCGCGCCGCAATCATTGACTCGCAATCAAGCTCGATCGCGAAACAGTGGAGCGACGAAATCCAGGTCAACTACAGTTCCGACAAGCTGCAGATGACGGCAGGCGCGATCTACTTCCACTCCAAGGACGAATCCGGCGGCCCGGTCAGTCAGCAAAACACGCTGCAGTTCGGCACATTCATTTCCCCGCTCGGCGTAATTCCGCTGGGCAAGGAAGGGCGCAGTTTCAACAAGGCGACATCGCTCGCGGCCTATCTCCAGCTTGAATACAAGCTGACACCCGAACTGGAAGTCGTTGCTGGTGCGCGTATCACGCACGACGAAAAGGACGCAACTTTCCGCTATGACGTCCGCTCGTCGACCGGCGTGGTAACGCCCAGGCCGTTGATCTTGGCTGCGACCTACAAGAATACCAAGCCCAATTTCATGGTTGGCCTGAACTGGAAGCCCAACCAGGATATTCTCGTTTACGGCAAGTATTCGACCTCTTTCGTTTCCGGCGGTTCGGCAGCGGCTATCAACTATCAACCGGAGACAGCGAGCTCGTTCGAACTGGGGCTCAAGGCCGACCTGCTTGACAACAAGTTGCGGGCCAACCTTGCCCTGTTCCATGTCGACTACAAGCATTTCCAGTCGCCGCAGGGTACGTCTAACGGACCGTCCAAAGATGCAGCTGTGGCGATCTGGACGCCGCTTTTCGGGGCTGTGGTTGCTCAGGAACTCGCCGAATCAACGGGTACATTCGTACTTGATCAGGGCGATATCAGGGCAAAGGGCTTCGAACTCGAGCTGACTGCCGCGCCGAGCCGGGGGCTGACCGTGGGCACGGGCATCGGCTATACCGATGTGAGTTACCCCTTCACCAACCCGATAGCCGTCACTGCAAACAGGGGGCCGCTCGAAGTGACGAGCCGTCCCAAGTGGACTGTCAGCCTATTCGGCGCCTACGAAACGCAACCGATATTCAATGATGCCACGCTGCAGTTCCGTCTGGACGGACAATACCGCTCAGCGATCAAATTTGCGCAAAGCACCAAGACAGTTGCTCAGGGTGGTCCTTTTTATGATGACCTCAGCAACTTCGCAGCGGTTTCGGGGACGAAAGGTTACATGCTGGTCAATGGCCGCGTTGCCTTGCGTCATCTGAAGGTCGCTGGCGCCGATGCTGAACTGGCGGTTTGGGGCAAGAATATTACTGACCGCAAGGAAGCAACCTTTGCCCTGGCACTCGGCGCGCTGGGGGCCTCGAACAACTTCTTGACCGCGCGAACATTCGGTGTCGATCTCAACATCGAATTCTAAGCAAAGTTTGAAGTCACAAATGCAGGCGCCCGGGAACCCAGTTCCCGGGCGTTTTGCTTGGAGGCGGATCAGGCGTTCAGCCCGCCATTCACGCTGATCACCTGCCCGGTGATCTTCGCCGCGCCCGGCCCGCACAGGAACACCGTGAGCGGCGCGATGTCTTCGGCGCTGGGCAGGCCGAGGCCAGCGCGCTTTTCTGCCTTGGCCATGCGTTCCGAGCCCATCTTCACAGCACTGTCGCTGCCCTTGACGTAGCTCGGACTGATGCAGTGGACGCGGATGTGATCGCGTGCTGCCTCGACCGCGAGGTTGCGCACGAAGCCCATCACAGCTGCCCGCGCTGCGCCGATGATGGTCTGGCGGCGGGAGGCAAATATGCCGGCGTCGGAAGCGAAGGCAATCAAGGTGCCGCCGCGCACCTTGAGGTGCGGATAGGCGGCATGGGCGAGGCGCTGGAACCAGGCGGCGGATAGATCGTAAAAGCCGGTGAAATCGGCAGGATCGGTGTCGGGGAAATAGCCGGTAATCTTCCCGCGCCCGGTTGAAATGCAATCGACCACGGCATCGATGTGGCCAAACTTCGCGGCGGCTTCGGCCATGATGCTGGTGGCGGCATTGGTGTCCCACATGTCGCAGATGATGCCTGCGGCTTCTGTGCTCGTTTGCAATTCGGCCACCAGTGCGGCGATCTTGTCGGCGCTGCGCCCCTGTACGATCACCGACCAGCCATGGCTCGCCGCCTCGCGCGCGACGGCTGCCCCGATTGAGCCGCTGCCGCCGGTGATCAGCATTACATGCTGGTCAGTCATAAGCGCTCCTCCTTCCCCCTCGATGGGGGAAGGATACGGAGGCTTGGTCCTGCGCAGCAGGGCCTAGTCGCAGTTGGATGGGGGTGATCTGGCCGAAAGCGTTGCGCCTGATTGAGAGCACCCCCCCACCCAACCTGCGCTAGGCTCGCTGCGCTCACCAAGCTCCGGTATCCCTCCCCCATCGAGGGGGAGGAGGAGCGTTGCGCCACCTCAATCATACGCGCTATCCCCGCGCTCCGCTTCAGCGAGATCGGAGAACTTGGTGATCCGCGATTCGAAGCGCAGCCGCACCTTGCCGGTCGAGCCGTGGCGCTGCTTGGCGACGATCAGTTCGGCCAGGCCATAGACCCGCTCCATCTCCTCGCGCCACTTGTCGTGCATTTCGTGGGTCTTGGCATCGTCGCCGTCGACTGGCTGTTTGGGCTCCTTTGCGGCCTGATAATAGTCCTCGCGGTAGACGAACCAGACCATGTCGGCGTCCTGCTCGATCGAGCCCGATTCGCGCAGGTCCGAGAGCATCGGGCGCTTGTCTTCCCGGCTTTCGACTGCGCGGCTGAGCTGTGACAGCGCGATCACCGGCACGCCAAGCTCCTTGGCAAGCGTCTTGAGGCCGCGGCTGATCTCGGAGATTTCGTTGACCCGGTTGTCATTCGCCCGGCCGGTGCCTTGCAGCAACTGGAGATAGTCGACGACAATCAGGCCAATGTTGTGCCGCCGCTTGAGTCGCCGCGCGCGCGCCCGCAGCGCGGCGATGGAAAGCGCCGGGGTGTCGTCAATGTAGAGCGGCAGTTCGGCGAGCGTCTGGCTCGCGAAAGACAGCTTCTGGAAATCCTCGCGGCTGATCTTGCCCATGCGCAACGCTTCAGAGCTGATGCCGGACTGTTCGGCGAGGATACGCGTGGCGAGCTGGTCGGCGCTCATTTCGAGGCTGAAGAAGGCTGTGGCAGCGCCAACCGACTTTTCCGGCTCGATGCCGTCGGCTAGGTCGCTAAGCAGTCGCCTTGCGGCATTGAAGGCAATGTTGGTGGCGAGCGCGGTCTTGCCCATGCCGGGGCGCCCGGCCAGAATGATCAGATCGCTGTCGTGCAGGCCGCCAACCTTCTCGTTGATAGAGGTCATGCCGGTGGTCTTGCCGGCAATATGCCCGCCCGAATTGAGCGCCTTTTCGATCCCCATGATCGCGGTGCGAGTGGCCATGTTGAAGCTTTGCGCCTCGGTCTGCGCGCCTGCCCCTTCGGCCACGGCATAAAGCGCGGCCTCAGCCAGTTCGATCTGATCGAGCGGGGCGACCGATTCGGAGGTATCGAGCGCGCCTTCGACCAGGCCCCGCCCGACGCTGACCAGTTCGCGCAGCAGGGCGAGATCATAGATCTGCTCGGCCAGCTCGCGCGGCGCGAGCAGGCCCTGACCATCGGCGGTCAGCCGGGCGAGATAGGTCAGCCCGCCCAGCTCCTTGATCGCCTCGTCGGCTTCGAAATAGGGTCGCAGCGTGACCGGGGTGACTACTGCCTTGCGATCAAGCAGCTGGACGATCCGCTCGAAGATACGTGCGTGGACCGGCTCGAAAAAATGCGTGTGGTGCAGCGCCACCGGCAGTTCTTCGAGCACCCGGTTGTCGATCAGCACCGCGCCGAGAAAGGCTGCTTCGGCCTCGATATTGGCTGGCAGCGCACGGATCATGGGCTCGGCAGGGCGGAGGAGGAGGGCTTCTTCAGGCATGGATTGCGGACAATGCGCTGCGCGGTTGCGGACCGCAAGCCACTTGGTTCGAGCAATTTTTACACAGGGTGTGGATTGAACAATCCTGCCCGAGCCGCCCGGTGGGATCGAGATTATCTTGCCCGATCTTCCCGCATTTGCGAAGACTGGCTGCCATGGCCGACCCGCGCATTTCCCATATCGAACTCGACGAGGCGACCATCCTGTGGCGCAATGCCGATATTGAGCAGGAACGGCGGGTTGCGATCTATGATCTGATCGAGGAAAATGTGTTCAAGCCCTGCCGCGCTTTTGCTGCGGGCTATGAAGGGCCTTACCGGCTGGGGCTGTCGGTGCACGACGGGCGGCTGGCGATGGAGATTTCCGACGATAGCGGCATGCATCTTGAATCCATAGTGCTGGGTCTGGGCCGCTTCCGCCGCCCGATCCGCGAGTATTTCGCGATCTGTGACAGCTATTATCAGGCGATCCGCAAAGCCACGGCCAGCGAGATCGAAACCATCGACATGGCCCGGCGCGGCGTGCACAACGAAGCGGCAGACATGCTGCTGGAGCGACTCGACGGAAAGGTGGAAACTGATTTCGCCACCGTCCGCCGCCTCTTTACGCTGATCTGCGTGCTCCATATCAGGGGCTGAGGGAAGCGGGCGCAAGGCATAGCATGGCACGACGCAGGACAAGCAGCCGCACACAGCTGCGCTGGCTGGGCGCGATTCTGCTGATCGTGCTGATCGCAGCCGTGGCTGGATGGTGGCATTTGCGCCATTGGCAGCCGAACCGTTCGTCCTATCCGGTCCAGGGCATCGAGATCAGCGCAGTGGACGGCAAGGTTGACTGGCGCGCAGTCAAGGCAATCGGGGCCGATTTTGCCTACATCGACGCCAGCGCCAGCGCCTTTGCCCGCGACCCTTCGTTTGCCCGCAATCTGGTGGAAGCCCGTGCGGCGAAGCTCCAGGTCGGAGCGGTGCACCGCTACGATCCCTGCCAGCCAGCTGAAAGGCAGGCGGCGAATTTCATCACCGTAGTGCCGCGCGAAGCAGCGCTTTTGCCCCCGGCGGTCGAGCTTGATATGCTGGCGGAGAACTGCCCGCTCAAGGTCGGCGATGCCAAAGTGGAAAGCGAGCTGATGACTTTCGTCAACGAGGTTGAAACCCACACCGGCAAGGCCATGATCCTCAAGCTCTCCAGCACGTTCGAACAGCGCTATCACATCGCCCATGCCATCGATCGCAACCTGTGGCTGGAGCGTGATCGCTATCAACCCGACTATGCAGGCAGGCCCTGGACCATGTGGACCGCCAACTCGGGGCTCGAAAACGAGGCAGGCAGCCGCGCGCTGCGCTGGATCGTGGTGCAGCCGTGAGCGCGCCTGACCGTGACACGCTTTTGGCAGCGGCACAGGCCGCCGCAACCTTGGCCTATGCCCCCTATTCCCGCTTCCATGTCGGCGCTGCGCTGGAGTTTGCCGATGGCAGTGTTGTCACCGGCAGCAATGTCGAGAATGCGAGCTATGGCCTGACCCTGTGCGCTGAAACCGTCGCGGCAGCGCGGGCGATGAATGACGGCAGGCGGGGCGGCCTGGTTGCCGTGGCTATCGTCGGTGGCAGCGCCAACAGCAAGCCGGGCGATGTGCAGGCCCCGGTCACCCCTTGTGGCCGCTGCCGCCAGGTGCTGGCCGAGCTCGCCAGCCTTGACCATGCCGACCCGGTCGTGTGGTGCGGCGGTGGCGAAGAAGTTCTGGAATTGCGCCTGTCGGCGCTGCTGCCCTATGCCTTCGGCCCGACTAACCTACAGGGATAATCATCAGGGTTAACGCGATCATAAGGGTTGCCCCCTAGTGACGAAGTGTAAGTCACTGCGGGCGCCATGATCAGAACCAAGACCACTTTCATTGTCGGTGCCGGTGCCAGCTGCGAATTGCAGATGCCCAGCGGCCCCGAGCTTGTCACCCGTATAGCCCAGTCGCTCGATTTCGAGCGCTATGGCGCCGATCTGCAGACCCGCGACTCGGTTTTGCTGATGCAGTATCTCGGCAAGGCTGCGAGCCGCGTTGCGGGCGGCGAGCAGGCGATGAATGCTGCCGCATTGCGCCTGCGCACTGCCGCAAAGCTGGGCGGGTCGATTGACTCGATCCTCGAACAGCACAGCAATGACCAGATGGTGCTGACATGCGGCAAGCTGGCGATTGTCCACTTCATCAGCCAGGCCGAATCCAAATCAACCCTCCGCCTGAGCCCTCGCGTCGAAGGCGATCTGCCGATGCAGGGTACGGACACCTGACTTTATCAGCTCGCCCGCCTGGTCACCATGGGCGTGCCGCGAATGCAGGCCGAAAAGTGTCTCGACGATCTCTCGATCATTTCCTTCAACTATGATCGCTCGATCGAGCATTTCCTGCCACATGCCTTTGTCATGGCTTTCGGCATGACCCTGCAAGAAGCGCAGCGGCTGGTCGGCGCAAAGCTCAAGGTGCTGCGTCCCTATGGCGGGATCGGGCGCTTGCCGTGGCAGCCGGGCGATAGCCCCGATCTTGAATGGGGCACGGAAAACCCCTGGAACATTCACAATATCGCCGGGCAGATTTTCACACTCAGCGAAAGGCAGAACAATCGCCAGCTGATCATGGATCTGCACAATTCGGTGGCCACGGCAAAACGGCTGGTGATGCTCGGATTTGGCTTCCAGCCGCAAAATGTCGATCTGCTGTTCGATCGCGGGCTGTCGCATCAGCCCGAAGTGCTGATGACCTTGTTCGAGATGGCAGCGACCAACCGCAATGCCGTGATCAAGACGATCAAGCGCAAGGCCGGGCTGGAAAAGGACGATTTGCTGAGCGTCATGACCGCGCGGTGCTTCGAGCTGATGCGCGATTACTCGATGATGCTGGAGAGCTGAGCGGGCCTTGCCACTGGCGGGCCCACTTGTTTCAGATCGGGATTTGGCGGAGTTGCATTGGCGAGTCGATTGACTTCGCCGTGCCTCGGGTCAAAGAGGCGGAACAAGTCCACCTAGACGGAATCAAGCAGCCATGAAACCTATGCTCAAACTGACCTGTCTCGCCGCCCTTGCGTCAGCCCTGTCCCCGCTTGCGGCGCTTGCCGCCGCGCCTGCGACATCAGCAGCTGCCGCGCCTGAGCCTGTGATGGTTCAGGGGATGGGCATTGCCAACCTTGATGCGATTGTCGTCAATTCGCGCGCCTTCCAGTCGGCCCAGCAGCAGCGCAACATTGTCTACAAGACACAGATCGATGCGGCGAATGCGCGCAGCCAGGCGATCAATGCCGAGCTCAAGGTGATGGTCGACAAGTTCAATCGCGACAAGTCGGCGGCAGGAGCCGGCCAGGAGGAATTGCAGCAGCAGGCGCAAGCCATTCAGGCCTCGCAGCAATATGGCCAGCAGGAAGTGAACCGGATCCTCGAACCAGTTGCCCAGTCCGATGCCTATGTCAACGAGCAGATCCGCGACAAGCTTGATCCGGCAATCAAGTCGGCAATGGCCAAGACGCGCGTCTCGATCGTGTTCACGCCAAACCAGGTTATCGGTTTCAACAACGCCTATAATCTCAGCCCGGCCATCCTGACCGAGCTCAATGCGCTGATCCCGACGGTGAATATCAAGCCGCCGGCCGGCTGGGAGCCGCTCGCTGTTCGCCAGCAACGCGCTCCGCAGCAGGTTCAGACGCCGGGCAACGGCAGGTAGGCGTTAGTCATCCAGCCATTCGGCCAGCGCCGCGAGACAATCACGGGCCAGCAATTTGCTGCGCTCCGGGCTCCAGCCCTGCTTCGCGCAGGGCAGGTCGTCATGGTCCTTGAACGGCATTTCGAGCGTCATGGTTACGGCTCCGAAGCGCTCGGCGAGCTGGCTGGTGGCCATGGTGACATTGCCTTTGCCGGGTGAAGCGATGGGATAACCACGTTTGGTCTGGAAATCGGCAGTGCGGCGTTCGAGGATCGCTTTGTAGCGTTTGAAGTGTTCAAGCTGCTCGGGCTTCAACGATGGAATGCCCTCGAAACCTGCAAGAAACACAGCCGGGATGGCCTCGTCACCGTGGATGTCCATCGCGAAATGGAGGCCGCTTGCATCCATGGCATTGCGGATCGCCAGCACTTCGGGCGAACGCTCGATGCCGGGCGCGGCCCATTCGCGGTTGAGATTTATGCCTGCGGCATTGGTGCGCAGATGCCCCCGGCACGAGCCATCGGGATTGCAGTTTGGCACCACGTGCAGGCGGCATTGCGATCGCAAAACCCGGCCGACTGGATCGGCGGGATCGGTCAGGCATTCGAGCGCGCCTTCCATCCACCATTCCGCCATGCTCTCGCCGGGATGCTGGCGAGCGATCAGCCAGACTTGCCTGTCGCCGTCACCCATTTCGAGGCAATCGATCGGCTGGCCTTCGATGCTTTGCCCCAGACACATGTAATCGACGCCATCGGCCATGGCTGCCTCGGCGACCAGATCGTGGTGGCGTTCGATTGAATAGGGGGCAAAATAGGCGAACCAGGCTATATCGCTGGCGGGCGTGTAGCGGATCGTAAGCGTGCCGCTATCCGCTGTTTGGTCCCATTCGGTTTCAGCCCGGCCCCAATATTGCCGGTCTTCCGAAACGCAGGCGCGATAGTTCGTCCAGCCACCGGGATAGGCGGCCGCATTGAGCCCGGTCAGCCGCAAGACCAGTTCACGGCCCTTTGCGCCCGAGACGCGAAAATGGAACCACTGGAAGAATTCGGAATGACGGTCCTTGCGGATCGCCAGCCGCGCTTCGCTGCCACTGACAGAAAGGACTTCGATATTGCCGGAATCGAACGCGGCCGAAATCTGTATGGGGGGGATCTGAATGTCAGTCATTGCACCTGGATAGTTTCGCCGGAGCTTCCGGGGAAGCCCTTGAACAGCGCTTCGGCCAGTTTGGCCGCGCCGAGCTGGGTTGTGGCGAGCGGCGATGCGGCGCGGACAGTGAAGCTCGCCTTGCCTTCCCACAGCGCCTTGCCGCTGGCGCGGTCCCTGATGGTGACGCCGAGCAGGGTTTCGACCAAGGCTGGCGGCGGGCCGGAAAGATCAAGGCCGATACCCAGACCGACTCCCGAACCATATGTGCCGGTGGAACCGCCAACCCCGACCGAAACAGGCCCGCGCGCGCGTTCGGGGCGGAAGGAGCGGCGCTCGATACGCAGCACTGCGACTTGCGGGCTGGAGCCTGCCCCAGAGGCCGCGCTATAACCCAGCAGGCTTAGCTGCCGCGACACCGCGCCTGCATAGCTGCCGAATTCCAGGCTATTGCCGTCCTGCCCTGCCGCTGGTTCGATCGCGATGACGCCGCGCCCCAGTCCGGCCAGTTCGGGCACATGGAAGCGGGTTACCTCCACCGGTCCGACCGGTGCGACGCAACTGGCAAGAGTCAGGACGGCAAGCGCGGCAAACAGCCTCTTCATCGATAGGTCTCCGCAGGGCAGGCAGGATTCTGGACCCTCGCACTTGCTCTGGCAAGCCCGGTTAAACGCCACCGCATTGCCCGGATGTTAACCGTTTTTCTGTAGCGCCTCATGCTGTTATGAACGGCAAACTCCCCATACTCGTCACCGGCGGCGCCGGTTATATTGGCAGCCACGCAGTGCTGGCCTTGCAGGATGCAGGCTGGCCGGTCGCAGTGATCGACAACCTGAGAGCCCGATCCAAAAGTTGTTGAGCAATACCAGCATCTTGTGATTCAACCGCCTTTGTCGAGAAGATGGAGGAACCGATGGGATGGACTGGTATTGCTCGGAGCGAGCATAATCGGGATTGCTTGCGATATCCAAGCGATTTGACCGAGCGCGAATGGGTGGTCACCGCGCCGTTCATCCCGCCTGCAAAGTCTGGTGGGCGGCGGCGCACGACAGACATGCGCGAGGTCGTGAATGCGCTGCTTTACGTTGCATCGAGCGGTGGTGCGTGGCGGATGCTGCCCAAATGCTTCCCGCCGGTCTCGACTGTGCGCCGATATTTCTACGCTTGGCGGAACGCCGGATTGTTCGAGACGATCAACACCTTGCTGGTGATGAACCTGCGCGAAATTGAAGGGCGCGAAGCCTCGCCGACGGCCGGGGTGATCGATAGCCAAAGCGTCAAAACCACCGAGAGTGGTGGAGTTTGGGGCTATGACGCGGGCAAGAAAATCAGAGGGCGAAAGCGCCATATCGTTACCGACACCTGCGGATTTCTGATCTTCATTCTCGTCCACACCGCCGATGTTCAGGACCGCGATGGCGCGGTCGATGTGCTCAAAGCGGTGCGTTTTCGCTTCCCCTGGCTGCGCCATATATTCGCCGATGGCGGCTACGCTGGAGACAAGCTCAGGGAGGCGCTCAGGGCTCACGGAAGCTGGACCATCGAAATCATCAAACGCTCCGACACCGCCAAAGGCTTCGTTCTCCTGCCACGCCGATGGGTGGTTGAGCGAACCTTTGCATGGCTGGGCCGGTGCAGACGATTGGCCAAAGACTGGGAGCGCACCATCGCTTCCTCAACCGCATGGGCGCACATAGCCTCAATACGAATGCTCACACGCCGTACCGCAAGATATTGTTATGCATGATCAACTTTTGAATCGGGCTCTGATCACCGGCTTTCGCTGGGCGGTGCCGCAAAGCGTGCCTTTCCACTTCGGCGACATCGAAGATTGCGACCTGATGGGGCACATCCTGAAAGCGCAGGGCATCGGCGCGATCATGCATTTCGCGGGGTCCGTCGTGGTGCCCGAATCGGTCGATGATCCGCTCAAATATTATCACAACAATACCGCCAAAACGCGCGCCCTGCTGGAATCGGCGGTCTCGGCGGGAGTGAAGCATTTTATCTTCAGTTCGACCGCAGCGACCTATGGCATCCCCGACGTGTCGCCGGTCAGCGAAGACTGCCCGCAGCGCCCGATCAATCCCTATGGCATGTCGAAGCTGATGACCGAATACATGCTGGGCGATGTGGCCCGCGCGCATGACATCAACTTCTGCGCACTCCGCTATTTCAACGTTGCCGGCGCCGACCCGCATGGGCGCACCGGGCAATCGACGGCAGGGGCGACTCATCTGATCAAGGTTGCGGTCGAAGCGGCATTGGGCAAACGGGCCGGGGTCGATGTCTATGGCAGCGATTTTGCCACGCCAGACGGCACCGGAGTGCGCGATTACATCCACGTCAGCGATCTCGCTGCCGCGCATGTCCTGGCGCTCGATGCGCTGATCGCGGAGCCGGCGCGCTCGCTGACCATGAATTGCGGCTATGGGCGGGGCTTTTCGGTGCTCGAAGTTCTCGATGCGGTCGACCGTGTCGCTGGCGGGGCGATCCAGCGCCGCATGGGTGCGCGCCGGGCAGGTGATCCCGATTCGCTGATTTCGGACGTCAGCCGGATCACGGCCATGCTTCCGTGGGTGCCGCGCCATGCCAATCTCGATACGATTGTCGGCCATGCGCTGGCCTGGGAGCGTAAACTAGGCGAAATCCGCGCTGCTGCTTGATCGGGGCGGCTTGACTTGCGCGCTTGTCCTTATGTTCAGCAAGGCATTTTCAGCTTCGTTTGAGTGCGTATCCGGCAATCCCTGAACTTCACTGTCAGACGGTATCGAAACGTGCAGTAGTATCGACAAATTGGCCATCAGGCTGGCAGTAGAAGGTTGTCTGTTTCGGCGCGGACCTGCCAATTTTTGCCCAATTGGTCATCCTGTCCGTACCGAAGGTGAAACTGAGAAACACAGTTGTGCCGCTTGCCGTGCCACATGCAGTTGAATGCATGAAGTGATCGCCGAATATTAGGGTCAGGACCTGTTAAATTGCTTGCATGATGGGCTGAGGGTTGATTCAATGGTGGCACCAGGAGGTGCTGCTTGTGGACGATCTGTTTATGCTGAGCGAGGTGCAGATGCGCCGGATCAAGCCATTTTTCCCGCGATCGCATGG
>CANJCQ010000030.1 GCA_947473355.1 Sphingomonadaceae bacterium
CCAGCAATGTGTGCTCCCAATCTTCCTCGCTCATCTTCGTAGACATCGTTCCGACCCTCTCGTTCAGTCGGAACCCTATGAATCACCCCAGATTCATCTTGGGAATCGCAAAATCTCATCTATCCACAATTCGTCCACACGGCCTAGATTCAGGTGACTAGTTAGCGAGAGGATTAATGAGCAATCATCGCACTTTCCAAATTCCCGATCGCCACTGACTTTTGCGGACCACGCACGAGCCGCCCCGGCAAGGCGTCTGTCATCACGCCATCCTTCACGATCACCTCACCGCCTACGATAGTGTAGCGGAAGCCGTCGACTTTCTGCAGCATGCGCTTGCCCCCGGCGGGCAGATCGTAAGCCATATAGGGTGCGGGGAGGTGAAGGGCGTCGAGGTCGATAATGTTGATATCGGCCTTGCGGCCCGGCGCGATAACGCCGCGGTCATCGAGCGAATATAGCGCCGCTGGCTCGCTGGTCTGCAGCCGGATTACTTCTTCCAGCGGCAGGCGCGGTCCGCGCGTGCGGCCCTTGACCCAGTGGGTGAGCATGAAGCTGGTGAAGCTGGCATCGCTGATGCTGGCGACATGCGCGCCGCCGTCCGACAGCGAAGCCGTGGTGCGCGGATGGCTGAGCTGTTCGTGCAGGATATCGAGATTGCCCTGAACGTAGGCCGCCACGGGAACGAACAGCAGCGCCTTGCCGTTCTGCTCCAGCAGCGCGTCATAGACAAATTCCTGCGGCGTGACGCCTTTGGCATTGGCCAATCCCAGAACGCTCTCCTCGGGGGTCGGCTCGTAGTTCGGCGGATCGCCCAACGGAAACATCTTGTCGAAACGCGTGGCCAGGCCAGTGAGCGACTTGCTCATGTCGGGCCCATCCGCCAGCAGCCGCGCGCGGAATGCGGGGTCGCGCATGCGCTCGACCTTCTCGGCGAAGGGCAGTGCGTCGATTTCGGCATAGACCGGGTAATAGCTGAACGGATTGAGCGAGGTTTCCAGCCCCATCAGGAAGCCCGGCGGACGCCACGGCACGGCGGCGCGGATATCGACGCCTTCGGTTTCGTAGATACGCATGAGCGATTCCAGCGTCTGCCGGAACTCGTAAGGGTCGCTGTCTGCCTTGACCTCGACCAGCGAGAAGATGACCGGCCTGCCTGTCTTGCGTCCGATCTTGCTCATCCAGGCGAGATCTTCGGGGCGACCCAGCTTGTCGGATATGAGCTGAAACACGCCCGATCCGGCTTCGACCATAGAGTCGGCAATCGCCAGCAGTTCCTTTGGCTCGGCATGGGTTCCGGGGATGAGCTCGCCTTCGGAAGTCAGGTGGATGAAGGTGCGCGAGGTGGTGAAGCCATGCGCCCCGGCCTGCACCGCCTCTTTGACCAGACGGGCCATTTCGGCGATGTCCTCGGCCGTTGCCTCTCCATCAATCGCGCGATCGCGGCCCATGACATAGGCGCGCAAGGGGGCATGCGGCACTTGCGCTACGACATCGATGGCGTGCGGCTTGCGGTCGATCGAATCGAGGTATTCGGGGAAACTTTCCCAATCCCAGCTGACCCCTTCGGCGAGCACGGTGCCGGGAATGTCCTCAACCCCTTCCATCACCGTGATCAGGTAATCGCGCGCTTCGATGCCGGGACGGACCGGGGCGAAGCCCATACCGCAATTGCCCATGATTGCGGTGGTAACGCCATGCCAGGCGGCAGGTGAGAGCTGCGCATCCCAGGTGACCTGGCCGTCGTAATGGGTGTGGGTGTCGACGAAACCGGGGGTGACAATATTGCCCGTCGCATCGATTTCGCGGGCGCCGGGGCCGATGTCGCCGCCCACTGCGACGATGGTCCCCTTGTCTATGGCGAGATCGCCGACAAATCCCGGTGCGCCGGTGCCATCGATGATGGTTCCGCCGCGAATGACCAGATCATGCATTGTAAAACTCCCGATTTTTTCAGGCTGCGACCGCGAGCGGCTGGCCGGTGGTGGAGCCTTCGCCAAACACGCGGGTGACGTCTGCGCCGCTGTCATAGATGCCGCTCCATTCGTCGAAGTACTTGGGCAGCGGCTGGTGCTCCGGGTTGTGCCAGGGCATCTGCGACATGGTGATGCCGAAGGCCGACTTCATCTTGGCCACGAACGGCATCTTGAAGTTCGAATTGCCGTTGAGCAGTTCCGGGGAAAGTTCCGGGAATGCCTTGCCGAATTCCTCGGTAATCGCACCGATCACCTTGCCGACATGGGCCATGAAGCCCTTGAAGCGGCTGACCCGGTACCAGTAGTTGCCATAGACATGGTCGTAAACCATCAGGCCGCTGCTCCGGTGCTCGATCTCTTCGCAGAAGTGCCACAGGAGCAGCGAGGCGACGCGGGCATCGCCGTTGAACAGGTGCTCCTTGTGGTCGAGCATCAGCTTGAACGAGGGCGTGAAGATGCTCTCCAGCCCGCCGGTATAGGCGAGGTGGTACTTGAGCGGCTCTGCTTCGTAGAGCTCATCGTAGAGCGCAATGCAGCGGTCGAGCGCCGATTGCAGTGCCGGGGTCTGCGCGATCAGCGCCTTGCAGTGCTTGCGGTGAGCGCTCGAGTGGAGCCCCTCCTGCGCGCGGAAATCACGCGCTTCCTGCAGCACGCGCGGATCGGTGATCAGCGGTTCGGCATCGCGCATGGCCTGGCAGATGTATTTTTCGAAACCGATGGCGAAGAACGACAGCTTGTTCATCGTGATCGCGAATTCGGGATTGTTCTTGTTCCAGATGAAATCCACGCCTTCGAAATCGAAGGGAATCCGCCGCACCTTGAGATCGATCATCGGTTGCTCCTGCATAGCCTGGCAAGTTGCCGAAGAATCGGAAACCAACTGCCTGTTGCCACCTTCTAGCGAAAAACGGACACTGTGTCCATAATGGACATCGTGTCCGTTTTGTGTATTCTGTTTGGCATGAGCGATGCCACAACGATTCTGCCGCCAGTTGACCCCGTGCCCAGCAGGCGCCGGGCGGCGACGCGAGCCCGTATCTGCGAGGCGGCAAACCAGCTGTTTTTCGAGATCGGCTTTGCGCCGGTGACGATGGATCACATTGCCCAAGCTGCCGAAATCCGCCGCTCGACGCTCTATCAGTACTTTAGCGAAAAGAGCGAAATCCTCGCCGCAATTGCCGAGGACTATACGGCTAAACTGCGCGTGGTTATCGCCAGCCTGCCTGGCCCTGCGCCCACCCGCGACGAAATCGCATGCTGGGTCGAGGAATTCGCCCGGTTCGTGACCAGCGAACGCGCCGCGACCGAATTGCTGGTGTCGCTCAGCCACTTGCCCAAGGCTCCTGCTGCCGCCGTGGCATTCGGGGAGGCACTCAAGGCGATGATGGCCGAACGAGTCACTGCCTTCCGCGATGCCGGAAGCCCGGGCGCCCATCAGGCCCAGGCGAAAGCGATCATAGTCATGGACACGCTCGGCTGGGCGCTTTGTCATCATGCCCGCACTGGCGGCTGCGAACTGTCAAAGGCGCGCCTTGATGTCGCTGCCGATAATCTGGACCGCTTCGTGCGGGGGGAAATGTGACATGAGTGATGCCGTGCTGCCCTTCCGCGTCGATATTCCGCAGGCCGATCTTGACGACCTGCGCGATCGCCTGCGCCGCACCCGCTGGCCGCAGGAAATCGGCGACAACAGCAATTGGCAGGCGGGCACCAATCTCGCCTATATGCGGGAACTGGTCGATTACTGGCTGAACGACTATGATTGGCGCGCGCAGGAAACGGCGATGAACACGCTGCCCCAGTTCCGCACCAAGATCGATGAAGTGCCGATCCACTTCGTCCATGTGAAGGGGAAGGGTGCACCAGGCGGTCCGCCTCCGATGCCGCTCATCATCAACCACGGCTGGCCCTGGACTTTCTGGGACATGCGCAAGATAATCGGCCCGCTGAGCGATCCTGCGGCGCATGGCGGCGACCCGGCCGATGCATTCGAGGTGATCGCCCCATCGCTGCCCGGCTTTGCTTTTTCCAGCCCGCTCACCACCGAGGGCATGTTCTTCAACCCCACCGCCGATCTGTGGGTCAAGCTGATGGCGCGGCTGGGGCATGACCGGTTTGCGACCCAAGGCGGTGATATCGGCTCGTTTGTCTCGGCCCGGCTGGGGCACAAATATGCGGCCAACATCATCGGCGTGCACCTGCATCTGGCCGGCGCAGTGATGCCGCCTTACCCGGCGGCGGAAGACTATGCGCCCGAAGAGCGCGATTGGGGGGCGAAGTTCGCCACATTCATGTCCGAGGGCAACGGCTACATGCAGATCCAGCGCACCCGCCCGCAAACCATCGGCTTTGCCATGCATGACAGCCCGGTGGGGCTTGGCGCATGGCTGATCGAGAAGCGCCGGGCCTGGAGCGATTGCCATGGCGATGTCGAGAGCGTGTTCAGCAAGGACGATCTGATCACCACCGCCATGCTCTATTGGCTGACCGACACCTATGTCAGTTCGGCTCGCCACTATTTCGAGACCAAGGGCCCAGAGATGGCGCCAGCGCATGATCGCCAGCCGCCAGTGGAAGCGCCCACCGCGCTGCTCCAGTTCAAGGGCGACGTCTGGCTCTATCCTCGCAAATGGGCAGAGCGCTATTACAACCTCAAGCGCTGGAACGTGGCGGAAAAGGGCGGCCATTTCGCCCCGATGGAAGCGCCTGAGCTTCTGGTGGACGATATCAGGGCATTTTTCAGAAACATGCGAGCCTGAACAAGGCCGAAGGAGAGGACAACATGGAACAAGCACAGATCGATCGACCAGCCACCATCCGGACCGCGATGAATTTCGTGCGCGACAAGGCTGGTGCCGGCTCTTTCAGCAATCTCAACCCCGAGCTGACCACGCTAAAGCTGGCCGAACATGAGGTCGAGATCGCCGATGCCCGCAACCTGCCTGCGCCTGCGACCTTTGCGCGTGAGGGGTTTGAAATCCATGACTTTCCGCTCGAATCATACAACTGGTTCGATCCGGACTGGATCGAGAACGTCTATGGCCCGCGCACCATCGAATTCGTGAAGGAGCTGGTCGGGGCGAAGCATATCGCCCAGTTCGCGCACGGCATGTTCTTTCGCGATACCGGCGAAACCTATGCGGGGATGAACACCCGCCTGCGCGGCCGCGCCGCCGATTTCGTCCACATGGACTATACCCGGGAATCGGTGATGCCCTTCGTGCGCGAGGCGGTCGATGCTGAGACCCTCGCGAAATACCCGCATGTGAAGGTGTTCAACATCTGGCGCTCGATGACGCCGCCGCCGCAGGACGTGGGTCTCGCCTTCTGCGATCAGCGCTATCTCGCCGAGAGCGACTGGGTGTTCGGCGAGACGGTCGAAATCAATTTCCCCGAAGGCGTGCCCTTCCTCACCGGCGTGTGGATGCCGGGGCAGAAGTGGTATTACTATTCGCAGATGTCGCAGGACGAGGTCGTGATCTTCAACGGCTGCGACACCGATCCCACTTTGCCAGTCGGCTGCATGCACGGCGCTTTCGTCCATCCTGATCCGGGCGCGGTTTCCCTGCCCCGCGCCAGCGTGGAATTTCGCGTTATCGCCCTGTTCGAGGAGTGATCATGACCAGCACTCTGATCCGTGGCGGACTGCTCGCCGATGGCAATGGTGGCATGCCGCATCAGGCCGACGTCCGCTTTGCCAATGGCGTGATCACCGAGGTTGCGGATGCGCTGACGCCGGTTCCGGGCGAGGATATCATCGATGCGAGCGGCCTTCTGGTCACTCCCGGCTTTGTCGATGTCCACACCCATTTCGATGGCCAGGCGACCTGGGACAGCCAGCTTGCGCCGTCCTGCTGGCATGGCGTGACCACCGTGGTCATGGGCAATTGCGGCGTCGGCTTCGCGCCGGTCCGCCCCGGTCAACAGGACAGGCTAATCGAGCTGATGGAAGGGGTGGAGGATATACCCGGCACTGCGCTCCACGCTGGCATTACATGGGGCTGGGAAAGCTTTGGTGACTACCTGGACATGCTGGGCAAACGCCAGTTCACCATGGATGTGGGCACGCACGTTCCGCACGCTGCGGTCCGTGCCTATGTGATGGGCGAAAGAGCGGCGAGCGGGCAACCGACGGCCGAGGACATTGCGCAGATGAAGGAGCATGTGCGCGAAGGCATGCAGGCTGGCGCGCTGGGCGTTTCGACTAGCCGCATGCTCGCCCATCGCACCAGCCGGGGCGAAGTTGTGCCCGGCACCTTGGCGCAGGAAGACGAGCTGGAAGCCCTGGCCGATGTCCTCAAGGAACTTGGCACCGGGGTGTTCGAAGTCGTGCCGCGCGGCATGGACGGCGAGATCTCGGTCGAAGCGCATGCCGAGATCGACTGGATGGCGGACATCGCCCGCAGCAGCGGCCGACCGGTGGTCTTCTCGCTGGTCCAGACCCATACCGAAGCTGACCGTTGGCGCGTCTATCTCGACCGCGCAGCAAAGTTGCAGGCAGAAGGCGTACCGTTTTTTCCGGAAGTGGGCGCGCGCCCCGTCGGGATTATCTTCGGGCTGCAAAGCGAATTCACGCCCTTTTCGCATCGCCCGACCTACGCCGCGCTGGATAAGCTGCCTATCGCCCAGCGCCTCGCGGAAATGCGCAAACCCGAGGTCCGCGCGCAAATCCTGTCCGAGCCTGTCGGGCGCTATCGCTCGCAGGGCCAGCAGGACATGCACACCAACTTCGCCAACATGTATCGCATCGCCAACCCGATCAATTGGGAGCCAGGCCGCGACGAGACCATGACGGCCCTGGCGGAAGCGGCAGGCATGGATGTTGAAGCCTACCTCTATGACTACCTTTTGGGCGAGGATGGCCAGAACCTGATCCTCTATCCCTACACCAACTACACCAGCGGCACGCTCGATGAAGTCCACGAAATGCTGGCGCATCCCGCGACGCGCTTCGGGCTCGGCGATGCAGGCGCGCATTGCGGCATTGCCTGCGATGCGGGCAGCACGACGCTGACCCTGGCATTCTGGACACGCGATCGCACCTCCGGCCCGCGCATTGAGCTTGGTCAGGCCGTGCGGATGATGACCCGCGACACCGCAGAGCTCTATGGCCTGCACGACCGCGGCCGCATCGCTCCCGGCTGCCGCGCCGACTTCAACCTGATCGACTATCAGAAACTGGAATTGCTGCTGCCGCACATGGTCTGGGACCTGCCCACAGGCGCACGGCGGATCATGCAGCGCGCGCGCGGCTATGTTGCGACATATGTTGCTGGCGAGCAGACCATCGCCAATGACGAAGCAACCGGCTCGCTTCCCGGCAGGCTGGTCCGCAGGTCGAGGAGAGCATCATGAGCAAGTTCGACACGATCATCCGCGGCGGCACGGTTATCGACGGCCTCAGGAGCGGGCGCTATGTGGCCGACATCGGCATTCGCGGCGGCAGGATCGCCGCCATCGGTGGGCTGGATGGCGAAGCAGCGCAAGTGCTCGATGCGCGCGGCCTGATCGTCGCGCCGGGTTTCATCGATCTGCACACGCATTATGATTCCCAGCTCTACTGGGATCCGTGGTGCTCGATTTCGAGCTGGCATGGCGTCACCTCGGTGGCCATCGGCAATTGCGGCTTCGGCTTTGCCCCCTGCAAGCCCGAACACCGCGAGCGCGCCATGCTGGCGATGACCCGCAACGAAGCAGTGCCGCTCAAGACCATGCAGGCCGGGCTGCCCTGGGACTGGGAGACCTTCCCCGAGTGGATGGAAAGTCTGGAGCGCACACCCAAGGGCGTCAACGTGCTGACCTATGTGCCGCTCAGCCCGCTGATCATGTATGTCGTGGGCGCCGAGGAGGCCAAGCGGCGGCGGCCGACTGAGGCCGAGATGGCCGAAATGTGCCGACTGCTTGAGCAGGCTATGGAGGCAGGAGCATGCGGGTTTTCGCTCCAGAACCTTGGCGTCAACAGCCACCAGCGTGATTTCGACGCCAGCCCGATGATCACCGACACGATGCACGACGACGACCTTGTCGCCTTCGGCACAGTGCTGGCCAAGCTGGGTCGCGGGGTTATCCAGGGCATTGGCGGTTCCATGCTGATGTGGGAGCGCATGGCCCAGGTGAGCGGCCGGTCGATCATCTACAACACGGTCTCGCCAATGGCCGACCAGCATGGTGTCTCCAACGGCAGGGCAGAAGATACCATCGCCTGGATTCATGATTGCAACAAGCGCGGCCTGCGCATTTATGGGCAGGCGACCACCATCGAGAACGACCTGCAATTCACCATGGAGGACTGGAACCTGTTCGATTTCAGTCCGGTCTGGCGCGAAGCCACGCTGGGCGATCACGATGAGCGGCTGGCCAAGCTGAGCGATCCGGCGCGCCGGGCCGCGATCAAGGCCGAATACGATGGTGGCTACAAGATGCCGGCCGCCGGTCCCGACGGGATTGCGGGAATTTCGGTGCTGTGGACCGAGAACATGGCGCTCAAGGATATGGACTATGAAGGCCGCACGATCCGCGAAATCGCCGAACGCGACCAGGTTCACCCGATCGACCTGTTTCTCGACATTATCGTCAAGGACGACCTCAAGACCGGATTTGCGCTCAACACCACCCCGCTGGAGGCGCGCACAACCGACGTCTATGACCAGACGCTGCGGCTGGTCGGCAATGATCCCTATTGCATCCCGGGCATCTCGGATGGCGGCGCGCACACCAAGTTCCTGACGACCGGCTGCTATCCAACCGACTACCTTATTCAGTTCGTCCGTGAACGTCAGCTGGTCGATCTGGAATCCGCCCATTGGCACCTGAGCACCTTGCCCGCGATTGCGTCTGGTTTTGCCGATCGCGGCTATCTGCAAGTCGGCATGCCTGCGGACATCGTCGTCTATGATCTGGAAGGCCTTGAGCTGGAGCCGCAAATCAAGACCTACGATTATCCGGCGAACGAATGGCGGCTGACCCAGAAGGCGAAGGGCTACCACTGGACGCTGATAAATGGCGTTGTCGCCTTCGTGGGTAACGATTGCACCGGTGCCACGGCTGGAGAGCTGCTGCGGCATGGACACGGGGCATCGCTTGTTCGGGCGGCAACTCCGGGTAGCCCTGTCCATTTCGGCGATATGCCCTAAGCGGTTTGCGGTGCGCCGGATCTTGGAGCGCATACCGAGGAAGTCTTGCTGGAGATGGGAATGTCGTTCGACGAAATCCTGGATATCAAGCGCAAGGGTGCGGTGCTTTGCTTGAGGTGACGAGGCCGACATTCGCCTGACTTCGCCCCTTGGTATCAGGGCATAGTGCCGAGGTCGGCCACCATCGTACGACACAATGCTTGGGCGGCAGCGAGATCGGCGGACGCTGACAATCTGCAGGTCAGCATGCCCATCGATGCCGCCACTCATGATTTTGAAAAGCTGCAGTTCGAGCCGCCCTACCGGACGAAATCGACGGGAGAATCGATTGCATATCCCAGTGTGTAATCCGATAAGGGTTGTGCAATAAGGGGCCTGATTACGATGAATGTGAACGATGAACTGCTCTCGGCAAGCGACGCACAAATCGACGATGCAATGCAGTATGCCTCGCCAATGGTTTTGCGCGGCCTGCTGCATCAGCTGACCGGCGATCCGGAGTTGATTGCCATGAAACCGGGAACCGCCGCCAAGTTTGGCGTCGGCCGCGAGATGGCGGATGAAGCCGACGCCGATTTGTTGAAAGCCAAAGGGGCGGCATTTCTCAAGCAATATCGTGACAGCGGCGCCGGCGAGATTGATATCGGCCCGCAGGCGCGCCTGCGGCAGAGCCTTTCGCTGACCGCCGGTCATGAAATTCCCGAAAATGAGCTGCATATCTGGCAGGAAGAAGCAGCATTCGATCGCTGGGCTCGGGGTGTGCATTGGCAGGGCGGCACGCCGCCGAAAAATGTCGATGAGTTCAAGGTCGCCGTCATTGGTACGGGCATCTCCGGCCTGAATGTCGCAGTGCAATTGAAGCAGGCTGGCATTCCCTTTGTGGTCTTCGAGAAAAATCCGGAGGTTGGCGGCTCGTGGTTTGAGAACCGTTATCCGGGCGCACGGGTCGACACCTCCAGCCGGGGATACACACACCTTTTCAGTTACGATTACCCCTATGAATACAGCTACTCGCCGCGCGACCATAATCTCAAGTATTTCAAATGGGTGGCCGATACCTTCGGCATTCGCGGCAATATCCTGTTCAACACCGAAGTCACTTCGATGGATTGGGATGATGCGACCGCGCAATGGACGCTGAAGTCGCAAGGCCCATCAGGTCCCGGCACGGCGCAGTTCAATGCAGTCATCTCCTGCGTCGGTTTCCTGTCACGGCCGCAGATGCCGCAAATCGAGGGCATGGACAGTTTTGGCGGCCACCTGTTCCACACCGCCGCCTGGCCCGAAGGCGTGGATGTGAAGGGCAAACGTGTCGCCGTGGTAGGTTCGGGAGCTTCCGGCTATCAGACAACGCCGGTGATCGCCGAGACCGCCGCGCATATTTCTCTGTTCCAGCGGCAGCCCAATTGGTGCCTGGAGGACGAAATCTATCTCAAGAAGCTGCCGCCGCAGGCCTTGTGGCTGGATCGCAATTTTCCATTCTACAGCAATTATGTGCGCTTTCGCGTCGGCGCACTGATCAATCCGGAATTGTCAAAGGCGGGGATCCAGGTCGATCCCGATTTTCATGATCCGCACACCTTGAGCGCGGGCAACAAGGCCACGCGCGACATGTGCGTGGCCTTCGCGACCCGCAAACTGGGTTCCCGGCCCGACCTGCTCGAAAAGATGATCCCGAACTTTCCGCCTATGGCATCCCGGCCGATCCGCGTCGATGCGGACTACAGCGTTTATGATGCTCTGCTGCGCGACAACGTTTCGCTGGTTACCGATGCGATCGAGAAGATCACGCCCAAGGGCATCGTCTCCGGCGGCGTTGAACATGAGTTTGACATCATATCCTTTGCGACGGGCTTCAAGGCGAACGACTATCTCTGGCCGATGGAAGTGCGGGGCAGGGGCGGCGTGCGGATCGAGGAAGTCTGGGCCAAGGATGGGCCGCGCGCCTATCTTGGCGCCATGGTTCCGGGCTTTCCGAACCTCTTCATGTGCTATGGGCCGAACTCTAACAATTTCGGCGGCTTCACCGTTGTCGATCTGCTGGAACTGGTGGCGCAATTTGCGCTTCGTTGCATTGCCGGCCTCATCGAGAGCCAACAGCGCAGTGTCGAAGTCACGGATGACGGCTATTGGCGCTTCGCCTCCATTCTCGACGAGGTGGAGCGCAAGATGGTCTACATGGATCCCCGCGCGCACAATTATTACCAGCACGGCGGGCGTTCGTGCGTCAACGGACCAATCGACATCCGCCGGATGTGGCGCTGGCTGAACGATCCTGCCGGAGCTCCCCCTGCCGAGAGTGATGCGGGACTTCGGCCCTGGTTTGGAGAAGATCTTGTGGTTGGGTGAGCAAGTGTGCAAGGGATTCGGGTCACCGAAATGGAGCAAAGGTGAAAGTGGCGGAGTCGGCCAGATCACTACGCAGGCGTATTGCCATGCGAGCTCCTATCGATATCGCTCTCGGCGGCACAACCAGGTCGAAGGATTAATTCGGTGTCACACGGCCAACGGTCAATTGGTCTCTCATCAAATGGAAAGGCAACTCAGTGACGAAACGCGAATTTCTGGGAATGGCGAGCGTCGGTGTCGTGGCAGTTGCGCTTGTCGGTCGCCGGTCCTTGACTGGCGGCAGCGCCGGGACCCCAGACGCCAATTTGCGGATCAGGCTCACCGATGCAGAATGGCGCGCAAGGCTCAGCCCGGCAAGTTATGAGGTGCTGCGCAAGGGCGATACGGAAGTGCCGGGTACGAGCCCGCTGGTGGGCGAACACCGGAACGGCACCTTCGCATGTGCCGGATGCGATCAGGCGCTGTTCGCTTCCAGCACCAAATACGACAGCCACACCGGCTGGCCCAGCTTTTGGGACACTTTGCCTAACGCGACGACACGGCACATGGACCTGACCATCGCCAGGCCGCGCACAGAAATTCGGTGCTCCGCCTGTGGCGGTCATCTCGGCCATGTCTTCGACGATGGTCCAAAACCGACCGGCCTTCGCTATTGCATGAACGGTGTGGCGTTGGCTTTCCACCCGGCAGTCGTATAATCAACCCAGACACAGGAGTTTACGCATGAACGAATTATTCCATGGCGCGATGCGTGCAATTGTTAGCCTGATCGGTCTCGCCATGGTGCTGATGGGCGGCATCTGGATACTGCAAGGCTTCAACATCGCCTTTCTCAACAGCTTCATGGCAAATGACAAGCAATGGGCCCTGTGGGGCGCAATCCTGGCGCTGGTCGGCGCAGCGCAGATCTATTGGTGCAATTCGCGGGAGGGCTATTACGCCAGCCGCCCGAAGGGTTGAGCTTGGCGAGCCGAGTGACCTGATCAAAGGCCCTCCGCTAGAAGTTCAAGGCTTCAGTCCGCGCTCGGCGAGGAACTGCAACATTACCTGCCGCACCATCTGATTGCCGATGTTGCCGCTGCGCAAATCGAATCCGTGTTCGGCATAGGGCACATCGATCAGCCGGACAGCGACGCCCGCAGCCTGCGCCTTTGCCGCAAATTCGTGCGCCGCTTCGGGCACAACGAGGTGATCTGCGTGCGGCACGATCAGCAGGGTGGCGGGCGCCTGCGCATTGATATGCGTCGATGAAGCAATCGCGCTGTAGCGATCGGGGAACTGGCTCGGTGTTCCGCCTGTGTAGTTGACTGTCATCAGCCGTCCGAACACGCTGATCAAGGGGTCGGGATTGCGATACATCCGCGCCGGGTCGACCACCGGATAGAGCGCAATTGTCGCCGCGACCTTTGGCACCGCGCCGGCGCAGGCCGGCTGCAAGGTCCCGGCATTGGCCCGGTACGACAGGTTGAGCACCAGATTGCCGCCCGCCGATTCGCCCCAAAGCGCCAGCCGTGCCGGATCGCCGCCGAAGCGGGCCGCATTGGCGCCCAGCCAAACCATGGCGCAACCAAGCTGTGGTTCGGCGACATTCCAGGTGGGCCGTGTCTTCGACGACAGCGGATATTCCAGCGACACGACCAGATAACCTCGCGCCGCAAACCAGCGATAGTCCGCTTGCCGCTGTTTCAGCGTTTCCCCGCCCCAGCCGCCGCCGTGGATATAGACGAAGACCGGCGCGGGCCTGGCACCTTTGCTGCCGATCGGGCGATAGATG
Source organism: Sphingomonadaceae bacterium (assembly GCA_947473355.1). GTDB lineage: Bacteria > Pseudomonadota > Alphaproteobacteria > Sphingomonadales > Sphingomonadaceae > Novosphingobium. The sequence continues at coordinate 13,233 of CANJCQ010000030.1, forward strand.
TCGAGTGGCAGGTCCTGCCCGTCGTAGCGCGAATAGACCACGGTTTCCGGCTTGATGTCTGGTTCGGTTTGCGAGCGCGCCAGCAGCGCCTCGCCCAGATCGATCTGCGCGCCATTGGCCTGAGCGACGCCGATCTGTTGTGCCTGGACATAGCCTGTTCCCAAGGCGGCAAAGGCGGCCATGCTTGCAACGATTGCTGTGCTGCGCTTGCGGTTGCTGCGCCAGCGCCGGAACACGACGACTGCGCCGATCAGCGCCACGATTGTGATCCATGGGCCCAGGTTGGCAGTCAGGAGTGGCCCCACTTCTCCCAGCGCCGGGATGGCGGGAAACAGGCTGCCCAGCGCGCCGAGCGCGAACAGCACCAGCAGGGCATTGCCCAGAAACTGGCCGATCCGGATAATGGCTTTCATGGTGCCTTTTTGCCTTGTCCAACAGCATTTTCGGGGCAAGGCGGCCCCGCCAGCCCGGCAGCCCAGGCAATCGCGCCCCCGATCATTTGCTGGTGTTTGGGTTCGGCATAGGCTTCAGCCTTGTGGCCAAGCGCCGAATAGAGCGCACGGCCCATTCCGACGCAATGCCACCAGACAAGCGGATGATCCTTGCCCATGCTGATGTTCTTGGGCTCCATGAACGGGATCAGTCCTTCGGTCGGCTGGTAGGTCGTCTCATCGATGGACACGAGGACATGATAGCCTTTGCTGCGCGGACTGGCGGCAAAGGAATACCACTCGTCGGAGCGCACCCAATCGGCGCCAAGCCCCTTGGTTGCCGGATGCAGCTGATCCTCGATAACCAGTCTCGCCTGCTGGATTTGCGGGTTCAGCGTGTGGCCGATGAACTGGGTTCCGATCAGATCGTCAACATACCATTTCCACGCATAGTTCGGGTCACCGCCCGCCCCGTGCAGACCGACGAAGCCGCCGCCCTGCTCGAGCCATGTCTTGAAGTCGGCACGCTGCTGGAGGGTCAGATTGTCGCCGGAGGTGCTGTTCCAAACAACTGCTTTGAAGCGCGCCAGCTGCGCCGGATTGAACACCGCCGCATTTTCGGTGGTTAAGCTTGACCAGCCCTGGCGCCGTGCAATCGCTTCCAGCGCATGGTTGGCAGCCTGAATCTGCGCATCATCACGAAAGCCATTGGTTTTCGAAAAAATCAGTATCGTCGGTGTGCCAAGATTTGGCGGCAAGACGGGCGGTGTGGTTTCGTAGGCCTTCATTCCGACAAACGACCGGTAAAGCATGGGCCCGATCCAGACGCCAAGGCCAAGCGCGCCAATGGCCAGGACGATGCCGAGTATCGTCAGCACTCGCCAGAATAGCTTCATGTTTGCCCTTTCGCACCTTGGCGGCGCTGAACATTCCTGATCAGAGCCGCCCGGCCTTGAATTCTGCCGCAGCGAAGGCTGCGGCGCGGGCGGTCATCGCCATATATGTGAACGAAGGGTTGGACTGGGAGCAGGAATTCATCGCGGCGCCGTCGGTCACGAACAGGTTGGGAATGTCGTGTGCGCGATTGTTCACGTCGAGCACTGACTTGCGCTTGTCATGCCCCATCGGCGCGCCGCCCATTTCATGGATCGACGTGCCCGGCACGCCCTTGCCGACCGGGAACTTGAATACGCCCTCATAGCCCATGTTCTTGAGCATTTCGGCGAGATCCTCGCTGCCGCCCTTGGCCATGGCCATATCGTTGTCGCCAAGGCCGACATCGATGTGCAGCACCGGAATGCCCCAGGCATCGCGCACATCGGGATCGAGCGAAACCTTGTTGCCAATATCGGGCAACATCTCGCCGCTGCCAGTCAGGATCACGTGCCAGCCACCGGTCTGACGCAGGGTGTTCTTGAAATCAACGCCGATCCCCGGCATCCGCGCGCCGCGCTGCCAGTCGTCGTTGAAGGCGATGCCGTTGCACTGATAGCCGCGCAGGTAATCGGGGCGCTTGTCGCCATTGATGTTGCGGAAGCGGGGAATCCACATGACGCCGGGCCGACCGCCCCATATGTGCGGGGTCTGCGGCCCCTTGGTCGTGGCCATCGCGCCGCCGGCACCGACGTGGTCCATGATGTATTTGCCGAGGAGGCCGCTTGAATTGCCGAGGCCATTGGGATGCCTGTCGTTGGCGGAAAGCATCAGCAGGCGCAGGCTTTCCAGCGCCGAGGCACAGACGAAGACGATGCGGGCGTTGTAGCTGCGCTTTTCCCGCGTGTTGGCGTCCATGACCTCGACCCCGGTCGCGCGCTCGCCGCTCTCACTTGTCAGGATGCGGGTTACGATGGAGTCTGGCAGAACGGTGAGCCGCTGGGTCGCCATGGCGGCGGGCAGGGTGGACGATTGCGTCGAGAAGTAGGAACCTGTCGAGCAGCCCCGGCCGCACGGCCCACAATAGTGGCAGGGCTGGCGATCATCGCCGATCGCCTGGGTCAGGTTGGCCATGCGCGCCACGGTTAGCGGACGATCAGGGAACGCCTTTGCCATGCGCGCCTGCATGTCCTTCTCGATCGGATTGAGCGGGAAGCCCGGCTGGAGATACTTGCCGCCCGGCGCCGTCGGATAGTCGATTGCCGTGCCCGAAATGCCGATGAACTTCTCGACGTAATCGTACCACGATTCGATATCGGCATAGCGGATCGGCCAGTCGAGCCCGTGGCCATCGATGGCGTTTTCCTCGAAGTTGACCGGGGCCATGCGATAGGTCTGGCGCGACCACATCAGCGATTTGCCGCCAACCTGATTGCCGCGCGTCCAGGCGAACGGGCGGTCCTTGGGCGTGGTATAGGGATGCAGCTTGGTGTCGGCGAAGAAGTGCTTGGTATCCTCGCGGTTGGCGAGTGCATTGTTCGGATAGTCGCTTTGGCTGTTGCGCTTGTCGCCAAGGCCCCGGAACTTGAACTCGTAGGGGGCCTTGTGCTCGGTCACATAGTCTTCGCCGTGGCGGACCATGCGGCCACGATCAAGCATCAGCACCTTGAGCCCGCGTTCGGTCAGTTCCTTGGCGGCCCAGCCCCCCGAAACGCCCGAACCAACGACGATTGCATCATATGTTTCCTGCGCCATGCGCTCATCTCCAACTGAATTTATTGGTGTCCGGCCTGCTCAGAACAGGCTGACGGGCTGAATCAAAGGCCCGTTGGGATCATTCTGCGCGGCGTCCATCGTCGCTTTCAATTCCAGCTCCAGCCCGACTTGCGAAGTATAGTAGCCATGGATCGTCAGCTTCTTGAACTGGCCGAAGGGGTGCGGTGGTCTGGCAAACATGTTGGCCGACTTCTTGTCCCAGTCGTTCAGCAACTCGCTCTGCTGGGCTGCGGTGCATCTGAGGAAAGTCTTGGTGAAACGCAGCTTGGCTTCATCGTCATAGGCCTTGAGCGAAGCGCGGAAGGCGATCTGCTCGTCCTTGAGGAACCAGTCGTTGAAGATCGTCCTGAAGAATTCGGGCACGCCAGCGCCGATTGCGCCGGGCGTGTCGGTTTTGGGAATGATGCCTTCGGCCATGGCGGCAATGAGCCGGAACTCTTGCGCGGTGAGCGAGGCTTCACCCGTTGATGTGACTCTTGTCACGGCCTTGGCCGAACCAACGCCAACCAGCCCGGCCGCACCGGCTCCTCCAGTCACAATCAGCATGGTACGCCTGCTCAGCATTGACCTTCTCCCAAATGAATCGCGCGATATTCTTTTATTCCAGATGGAATATGTTATCGTGCGTCTGACGCATCGAGGCAAGTGCGAAGTTGTCGCAAAAATGAAGCGCGCGGCAGGTGTTGCATTGTGCCGCAAATTTCAAAGTCTGTAAAACAGGCGCTGTAAAACGGGCAAGGGGAGAGTCGCCATGAAAACGCTCAGGCGGGTATTGAAATATATCGGAATTGCCCTTGGCCTGATCGTCATCGGCCTTGCAGTATGGATCGGGCCGATGATGTGGCCCAAGCCGCAGGTCTACGGCAAGATTCCGCCACAATTGCCTGCGGACATGAAGAAACCCGCATTCCTCGTATTTTCGAAGACCAACGGTTTCCGCAACGAAGAGTCGATTCAGGCCGGAAACAAGGCGCTGGTCGAGATCGCGCAGAAGCGCGGCTGGGGTGTCTACGTCACCGAGAACAGCGCCGTTTTCAATCCGGAGCAACTCGCGCAATTCGACACCGTGATCTGGGATAGCGTCATTGGCGATGTCCTGACGCTCGACCAGCGCCAGGCGTTCAAGGCCTATCTTGAAGGTGGTGGCAACTTCATCGGCATCCACGGTGCCGGGGGAGCGCCATCATACAAATGGGACTGGTACGCCGACACGCTGATCGGCGCGCTGTTCACCGGCCATACCATCTGGCCGCATCTCCAAACAGCAACGGTCGACATTGTCGATCCGCAGCATCCCGCAATGGCAGGACTGCCGGCAAAATGGGTAACCCGCGATGAATGGTATTCGTTCGACAAGTCGGTGCGTTCGAAAGGCTATCGTATTCTGGCAACTCTGGATGAATCCACCTACAAGCCGCGCGGCCTGCTGTTCTTCAGCGACATTGCCATGCACACCGAGCATCCGCTGATATGGAGCCATTGCATCGGGCGCGGACGGGCATTCTATTCGGCGCTGGGTCACGCTGCCGAATCGTTCAGCATTCCGCTCCATCGCCAGATGCTCGAAAACACCATGCAATGGTCTGCCATGGAAGGGCCATGCGACAACGGACTTTGACGCAGCCGCCGGGGATCGCGGCACGGCCGCTTGCGGGCCCGATCAAGAAAAGAAGAAGGGAAGACAGGTGCGCGATCCGGCATCCGATACTTTGGTAGATTCCAAACCTGAGCCGCTCAGCTTGGGCCTCAAGCTCGGCTACTCCATGGGCAACCTGTCGCTGGCGATGCAGATTTCGATCCAGGGCGTGGCGCTGTTCTATTTCAATCAGGTGGTTGGTGTGCCCGCGCATCTGGTCAGCATTTCGCTCGGGGTGATCATTTTCATCGATGCCTTCTGGGATCCGGGGATCGGACAATGGTCCGATCGCTGCCAGTCGCGCTTCGGACGTCGGCATCCCTTTCTCTTTGCCGGCATGATCATGGTGCCGATCGCGATCTATCTGCGCTGGCACCCGCCCACCGGCTGGTCCGAGATGGCGCTGATGGGCTATATCCTTGCCACCGGGTTGCTGATGAACCTGTCGACCAGCCTGTTCGACGTGCCTTCCGCCGCGATGGGACCCGAACTGGTGAGCGACTACCATGAGCGCTCTGTGCTGATGAGCTATCGTTCGCTGTTCATGATGATCGGCATGGCTCTGGGCACGGTGCTGATCTACGGAGTGTTTCTGCGTTCGACGCCCGAGCATCCGGTTGGTCAGCTTAATCGCGATGCCTATGGCCCGATGTCGATCGCGATCGCGGCCGTGGCCTTTGTCGGCATGGCCACGCTGGTGCTGTCGACGCGGCGCAGGGCTGCCGGGTTCCATCGGGCGGTGCCTTCGACACTGGGCATTCGTGCGCAGATGGGCGAAATCATGGCCACGCTGACGAACCGCAACTTCGTCATCGCGCTGCTGGCGAGCGCCTTCGTCGGGGTGAGCGCGGGCATCCAGGCCGGCAGTTCGCTCTATATCAACACCTATTTCTGGGAGTTCACCACCAAACAGATATTGATGGTGATGTTGGTCACTATTGCTGCGGCACCGGTTGCCTTCGTGATCGCACCCAGACTTGGTCGCCGGTTCGACAAACGCAACGCCTGCATCGGGACGCTGTTCCTGTCGGCGCTGTTCATTGCCACGCCGATCAGCCTTCGGTTGTTGGGAGCGTTTCCTGACAATGGCTCACCCATGCTGCTGCCGATCATTTTCGTCACTATGATGATCGGCGCGACCATGAACCTGAGTTCGAGCATTCTGGTGTCCTCGATGGTCGCCGATCTGGTTGAGGATTCGCAGGTCAAGACCGGCCGGCGTTCCGAAGGGCTTATCCTGTCGGCCGATCTGCTGCCGCAAAAGGTTCTGGCAGCCTTTGCGGTGATCGTGCCCGGCCTGATGCTGAGCTGGATCGGCTTTCCCAAGGACGCCAAGCCTGGGCAAGTGGAGCCGGGCATCATCAGCGCGATGGGGCTGTCCTACATGCTGATTGTGCTCATCTGCACTATGGCCTCTGTCTACACATGGTCGAAGTTCCAGATCGACGCGGATCGGCACGCACGCAATCTCGAGAAAATCAGGAAGGCCTGAGCCATGGATCAAAATGCACTTGCAGCATTTCGTATCTGCTTGACCGTTTATCCCGATGCGAGTTAGCATCACGGCCATAAGGCAGACTTGTCCGGTCGGGAATCGGTGCTGCCACAGGCCCTGCCAGACCCGTCAATTGAATACCCGGTCCGGCAGAGGTAACGCGGCAGGAATGCTTCTGCCATTGCGACGCAAACTCGCCCGGTCGCAGGCGACACAGTGGGAGAGAGCACTTGTCCAGATATGACATCGTCATCAAGGGGGGCACGATCATCGACGGTATCCAGACCCCGCGCTATCGCGGCGATCTGGGCATCAAGGGCGACAGGATCGTCAAACTCGGCGGCCTGATCGACGATGCCGATGCGGACAAGGTGATCGACGCCACCGGCAAGATCGTCGCGCCCGGCGTGGTCGATCTGCACACCCATTATGACAGCCAGTTGTTCTGGGATCCCTGGTGCACCATGTCTGGCTGGCACGGGGTCACCACTGTGGTCATCGGCAATTGCGGCTTCGGCTTCGCACCCTGCAAACCCGAAGACCGTGAGCGCGCCATGCTGGCGCTCACCCGCAACGAGGCCGTGCCGCTGGCCACGATGAAGGCGGGCATGCCGTGGGACTGGGTCACCTTCAAGGAATACCTCGAAAGCGTCGAGCGCACCCCCAAAGGGGTCAACGTCATGTCCTTCGTGCCGCTGTCGCCGATCTATGGCTACGTCGTCGGCATCGACGAGGCCAAGCAGCGCCCTGCGACAGACGCGGAGCTGGAGCAGATGTGCGACCTGCTTGTCGAGGGCATGGAACAGGGCGGCTGTGGCCTCAGCATTCAGATCCTGGGTGAAGTGGGCAATGTCCAGCTCGACTATGACGGTACCCCGATGGTCACCGACCTGATCAGCGAGCGAGATCTCAAGGCATTCTGCCGGGCGATGGGCTCTACCGGCCGCGGTATTTCGCAATTGACCGGCACACTCGATAACGCAGCGCTGATCGCGCGCGAGAGTGGTCAGCCGGCTATCTGGAATGCGCTGATGGCCGAAGGAGCGCTCAACCAGCACGGTGGCGCACGAATGACCCCCAAGGAGGCGATCAAGCAGCTCAAGCACCTGAACGAGGTCGAAGGGGTGCGGGTCTATGCCCAAGCGCAGACCGTCAATTTCGCATCACAGTTCACCTTTGAGGAATACAACCTCGCCGACGCCATTCCGTGCTGGAAGGAAGCCCTGATGGGCACCGTCGCTGAAAAAATGGTCAAGCTGGCCGATCCCGAACGCCGCAAGGCGATGAAGGAGATCCATGAGATGCGCGGCGGGCTGTTCGGATCGGGCTATGTGCTCGCCAAGATCAAGGTGGCCTGGATTCCGCTCGATGTGCCAGACGGGCTGGCCCTTCAGGAAAAGTATGAGGGCTATACCATCGGCGAAATCGCGGAGCGCGAAGGCAAGCATCAGATCGACGTCCTGCTCGATATTGCCCTCCTGGGCGAGCTCAAGAGCGGGTTTGAAACCGAAAGGATCGTGACGCCGCCGGAAAACATGCGCGAGATTATCCAGACGCCGACCAGTCTGCCCGGCATCAGCGACGGCGGCGCCCATACCAAATTCGTCACCACCGGCCGCTTCCCGTCAGACCTTCTGGGCCTGTGGTCGCGCGACCATGGTCTGGTCTCGCTCGAGGAAGCGCACTGGCGGCTGTCCGCCTATCCGGCGCAGGCATCGGGGTTGAAGGGACGCGGCTATCTGGCCGAAGGAATGCCCGCCGACATCATTGTCTATGATCCCGAAACAGTGGGCGCGACGGCCCAGGAGCGGCTGTGGGACTATCCTGCGGGCGAGTGGCGTCTTGTCCAGAAGGCGCAAGGCTACAATTACATCCTCGTCAACGGCGAGATCACCTTTATCGACGGCGAATGCACCAATGCAACGCCGGGCAAGCTGCTGCGCCACGGCGCGACCTGAACTTCGCTGAGATCACGGGAAGACATTAAATTGGGAGTTGACCATGTTGGATGCCCATCAGCCCGAATTCGGCACAGTGTTCGACGCCGACAACCACTATTGGGAAGCCTCAGATGCCTTCACCAGGCACCGCGATCCCAAGTTCGGTGATCGCGGCCTGCAGGTGCGGGAAATCGACGGACAGAAGCGTTATGTTCTGGGCGGACAGGTGTTCGAAGGACTGCCGGGACCAGGCGATGCGACCCTGCGTCCTGCTCCGGGAGCGTTCCTTGGCTACTTCGTCGGCAAGATCAAGGGCACCGAATTCGTCGAACGGTTCGATGTCGAACCGGCAGACCGTCCCGATTGGTTCAATCGCGATGCACGCCTGAAAGTCATGGACAGCCAAGGCGTCAATGCCTGCTGGCTGTTCCCGTCGCAAGCTGTCGTGCTGGAAGCGCCGATGCTGGCGACCGGCGATATCGAGGCATCTGTCGCCTCGGTGCAGGCGTTCAACCGCTGGCTCGAAGAGGACTGGGGCTTCGCCTACCAGAACCGCATTTTCGCGGTCCCGTACATGACGCTGTCCGATCCGGACATTGCCGCAGCGGAAATGAAGTGGGCGATTGAGCGCGGCGCGCGTGTCGTCAACGTGCGCCACGGTCCTGCCGTGACCAAGGATGGGCTGAAATCGCCAGCCAATCCCATGTTCGATCGCTTCTGGGCGCTTGCCGAAGAAGCCCAGGTCACGGTGTCGTTCCATGCCGGCGCGGACTACTCGTCCATGCAGTCGTACGCCGCGCTAAGGGAAATGTATGGCGAAATGCCGGACGGATCGAACCCTGAAGACAAGATTGGATACATGGTCGGTTCGATCTTTCCCCCGATGCTCAAGGGGCGCCAGATTCAGGACTTTGCCTATATCCTGGTTGCGCACCGCCTGTTCGAGCGCTTCCCGAAACTGCGCTGTGCCTTTGTCGAAAACGGGGCGTCCTGGGTCCCGCCACTGCTCTACGCACTCGAGATGCTCGAGCACACGGGCAACTACAAGCAGGACCCGCGCGAGCAGTTCATCGAACACTGCTGGGTCGTTCCCTATCCCGAAGACGACATGGAGCAGCTTGTCCGCCACTTGCCGACCAACCGGATCATTTTCGGATCGGACTGGCCGCATGGCGAAGGCCTCGTTCATCCGCGCGATTTCTTCCGCAATGTCGAAGGACTTTCAGACGCCGACGTGCAGCGGATCATGCGGGATAATGCCAGAGAACTGACCTTCGTCTGAAAGTTTGCTGTACCAGTTGGCGGCGCCGGTTAGGGACGTTCAGACAACCAGCGGCTTGCGCAAGTCAGCCAGCCGTTCGATCTCTTGCCAAAACTCGCGAACAGTGTCCGTCACAATCTCACCGGCGGACTTGACCTCATCGATCAGCACGGCGCTCTCACCGCATCCGATCAGTGCCACGTCCATCTTGCCGCCATAGAACATCGCACCGGCATCGCCCGAATAAGGCCCCTGGTTCTGGCCAGCCTCACCGCGAGCGACAGCTTCGGCATAGGGGGTGCGGACGGCGCGCATGACGTTGGAATTGGGCACGGCTGAAGTTTGGATGCCAATTACCTGTTCGGCCTCGACCAGCGCCTGCTTGTAATTGTCATGCCAGGGGCATTCGCTGGATGCGATAAACCGCGTTCCCATCATCACCCCTTCCGCGCCCAGCGCGAAGGCGGCGGCCATGCCATAACCATCGGCAATGCCGCCAGCCGCCACAATTGGCACCCCCAGCCGCCGCCTAGCCTTTTGCAGCAGGGCAAAGCTGTGCAGATTGTCATGGCCATTACCGCCGCCTTTCTCCGCTCCGCCCAGCACGATCCCGTCCACACCAGCGTCTTCGGCGCGCAGTGCTTCTTCAAGTGTGTCTGTCATGTGATAGGTGGTGAGGCCAGCCCCCTTGATCCGGTCGATATAGCGTGTCGGATCGCCATAGCCGGTGGTGACGAACCGAGTTTTTCCATCCAGTGCCCAATCCAGAACTTCCTTTTCCCGGTCAGGTTTTGCCTGCAGGAATGCGATCAGGAGGTGCAGGCCGAAAGGCTGGTTTGAGCGCGATCGCACCTGATCGAATTCCGCCTGCATATCCGCGATGGGAAGGAACATCGTTTCCATCAGGCCCACACCGCCAGCCGCGCTGACGGCTCCGACCAGCGCACCGCGCGAGATCAGTCCGATTGGCGCCTGGAAAATCGGATAGTCTGCCCCAGTGTCGCGCACGACACGGTTGCCTTCAAAGGAATACATTCAGACCAGCTCCTGCGAATTCTCACTTCACTGGCAATTTCGCCAATTCCTCATCAAGTGCGGCAAGACTTGCATCGGTGAACATGTCCGGCTTGAACTGCTGCAGGCCTTTCAGCGTCATACTGTTTGCCATGCCGGACGTGACCGATGAACTCTTGGTGAATTCGGGGAAGCGTCGGTCGATAGCGGCCTTGGCGGCCGGATCGGCAAGCAAAACGCCAATCGTCGTTGCAGCGGTGGTGTAGTGTCCGGCTGCGGCTGCCGGGGCCACCGGAGGAGCCGCAGATGCGGCCTCTTTGGGGATCGGAACCTTGAGGACAACATTGTCGGGATTGCCGGCCTGCATCGCGCGTTGGTAGGCCGGCCGGGCCTTTACCCGTTCGTGCCAGGCCAGCAGGTTGGGATAGACCGCCTTATCGACCTGCAAATTGTCGATCAGGGTCATCACCAGATCATACATGATGTCGGCAGCGGAAAAGCTCGCCCCGCCGAAATAGGGGTGCGCAGAAATGAACTTTTCCATGAACAGGATGACATCCATCGACCCGACCAGCTTTACCGGTCCGAGGATGTTGGGTTTCAGCGTGCCGCCAGTCCTCGCCAGCTTGCCAAGATCGGTGCTCAGATGCGGCATCGCCGAGCCTTCGGCATAATGCATCCACATCTTGAATTTGGCAAAGTCGGGCGAATTGGTGCGCGGTGCAAAGCGATCTGCGCCGCGAAACTGGGTCATGAGATACTCGATGATGCCGCCGGATTCGACCAACATCTCACCCCGGAAAACCACGGTCGGCGCGGTCGGCATATCGGGATTGACCACTTTGAGCGCGTTAAGCGATCCCAACACGTCGCCGCGCTTGTAGATCACTTCATAGGGAATGCCGGCTTCCTCGCAAAACCAGATGATCCGCTGCGAGCGCCTGCCTTCGACATGGTGGATCGTCACTTTGTTGGTCTGGCGCACCGCAGCGCCTGCGCTGCCGGCAGCCAGCGTTCCCACCGCTCCCAGCCCGGCGGCACTGAGGGCATTCCTGCGCGACAGTTTTATTCCGGGATCATTCGTCATTTCCATATCCTCTCAAAATCTCGCCATAAAACGCGTGCGCTTCAGCGCCCCGGCATATGGGCAAAATCCGCATCGATGGCGGCGAGTGCTGCATCGGTGAAAATTGCCGGTTTGAAACGCTTGAGCGAGCGCAGGGTCATGCGGTTTGCCATGCCTGAGGCAACCGCCCTGGACTGGAGCAGCATGGGGAAACGCCGACCAAGCGCTGCTCTCGCAACGGGATCGGCCAGAAGCGTTCCGATCGGGGTCCTTGCAGCGGAATAGTGGGTCTGGACAGGGGCCTCGGCAATTGCCGGGCTCGCCGCCATCGTGATGGCGAGCGCCACCCATGCCGCAAATTTCCTCATTCCCATCTCCCAATCGCAGGCTTGGCGGGATCCGCCACCCGGTCAGGAGGACTGTGGCAGATAATATATGCCAATTGCAATAAATTTAGTTGCAGCAAACTGGATGGGTGGATTTCGTCCTGTTCCGGTCAGGCCCGGTAAGCCTCCAAAATGGCCTTCGTGTGCATTCTGACGGTGCGCTTCATCCAATCGATGCGCTCATCCGTGATGTCCCAGCCCATTTCTGCCAGTCTAATGCGCCGCACGAAGATATTCGTGAGTTGCCCGTTGATCAGTGCGGTCACAATGAGCGCAGACTGCCCATCAAGCGTGTTGCCACTTATCCGCATCATCATCCGGACGTAACACGCCCCCAGTCTGCTGACATTCGTGTTGTCGCCCGACAATCTTCCTGCGTCACCGTCAGAAGGGAGATCGTGGCGGATTGTGAATAGTGCAGCCGTGCCGCCATCCGGTCCACCCAGCATGCTCTCTATGCGCGCGTCCTGCAGCGCACAGAAGCTTTCGATCAACCGGTCAATTTCGACGTGCTCATCTGCCAGCAAGGCTTCCGCCGCAGCAAGTTCGGCTTCCATCAGTTTGAATGTCAACGCCTGAACGTGTTCCAGACAGGCGATGTAGAGGCCTTGCTTGTTGGCGAAATAATAGCGCAAGGAAGCAGGGGGCACCGATGATGCGGTCGCAATATCGCGGGTCGAAACGCTGTCGAAGCCCTTGGTGCCGAACAGATCGACCGCCACGCCCAGGATGCGCGCTCTGGTCTCTTCGCCGCGGGGGTAGCCGACCTCAACTGTGCGGCGCATGGCTTTTTCTTCTCTCGCTGGCTTTGCCGTAGGAGCCCGTCTCGTAGCGACCGTATGCGCTAAAAGCAAAGTCGGGTTCCGCCGGATTGACGGACCTACCGCGCAAAGTAAACTCCTCCGCCGCGAAGTGCGGCGGAGGAGTGCGATCAACTTATTACCAGCTAAACCGGGCGGTCATTCCGAATTCCCGGCGCGGGGTCAGGGTGACCGAGCGATAACCTGAACTCTTCGCCAGACCCAATGCCGTCGCGGCCTGGGCTTCGGATGGCGTCTGGATATCAGACACGCCCTGTCCGATCAGCTTCCTGGTATTGGTCAGGTTGCGGGCATAACCGCCAATGTCCCATTTCCCGTCGCTGCTGCGCACGCCCAGGAACAGGTTGACCAGTCCATAGCTGTCAGCAGTGAAGCCACCGGGAGCGAAATTGTTGGTCGGGGTGTAGCTGATCAGGGTGCGGATATAGGCATCGGCCTTGGTGAAGACCGGCATATTGTATTCCGCCTGGAAGGTCGCATTCCAGTCTGACTGATAGGCCAGGGCAGCGCTCGACTGGCAAAAGCGGACTGCCTCGGTGCCAAAGCTGGCGACAGTGGCCACACCATTATCCGGAATGCCATTGCCGTCGGAATCGTTGCAGGGCACTAAAGCGTTGGACAGCCGCCCATGGGCATAGTTCACATTTCCCGAGATCGAGAACTGCTTGGAAGCCCGATAGGCCAGCTCGATATCGAAGCCCTTGACCTTGCCATCGGCATTGACGGACAGCGAAGCCGCCGTCGCGACACTCGGGGCTGCCGCCGTATTGTTGATATAGGGCACGCCAAGTGCGCCAAAGATGAAGCCATTGTAGTCCTGATAGAATGCCGCAAAGTTGGCCGTCAGCTTGCGGTCAAGCAGCATCATTTTCACGCCGGCTTCATAGTTGTTCGACGTCTCCGACCGCGTTTTCGCGAATGCCCGGATGCGGGGATCGGTCGACTGCAGGTTCAGGTTGTTTGTCAGCGGGCGCCAGCTGTGGCCATAGCTGATGTAGGCCGTGATATCGTCGCTGAAGCGATGGGTCAGCGAGGCATTGTAAACCCAAGCCTCTTCCTTGTTCACCAGTGGATTGGAAGCGAACAGGGTGCGTCCCGCCAGGGGAGCGTCGCATTGGCCCGGATTGAACGTCGAAGCGAAGGCTGGCCCTGCGCCCAGGTTAATGAACGCGCAATTCGTCAAAGGCTGGCCGGTTGCCGTGATGCCTCCGGAAAGTACGCCGGTCTGGTCGCTGCTCTGCTCATACCAGACATGACGGGCGCCGACAAAGAGGTCCGTATCCTTCGTGATATGGAAGGTGGAATTGGCGTAGATCGCCTGGTTCTTCCAATTGGTCGGGAAATTGCCTGTAAGGATCAACTTGTAGTTGTAGTTGAAAGCGGTGAGGCTTGGCGACCGGGGATTTCCGTAAGTTCCCGGAAGGTAGCTCGCCACCGATTCAACCAGATTGTCCGACGTATTCTTCTCGTAATAGAAGCCGACACCATAGTCCCAGAACGTTGCGCCGGTTGTTTCGATCCGGAGCTCCTGCGTTATGAGTTTGGAACGTCCATCGAGGGTTTTCAGCTGGGGGTCCGGATAGGCCGTCGGATAGACGTGGACAGCATTCAGGCCGCCATAATTGATGTTCCGGGTCTTGTTGTATTCTCCGACATAGGAAATGCGGTGCGATCCCAGATCGAGCGTGATCTGGCCGATCAGGTTCTTGTGGTGCTCGTCGCGGATGGCATAAACATCGCTTACCGAAAGCAGGTCAAACGCGCTGATTGCCGGGCCGTTGAAATTCTTGCCCAACACCTGGGCTACCGGATTGATCGGCGTGCTCGGCCCCTGATAGCCAGGTCCCGCCACCTGGAACAATGTCGCGTGGACCGACTTGAAATCCTGATACATAACATTGATGTCGAGATTTTCGGTCGGCTTGAACCGCATTGATGCGCGCCAGCTGCTGAGATGGTGATATGGCTTTTTTGTAGTGTACAGGCTGGTGACACCATCATTGTCATTGCGATCGATAACCCCGGCGACGCGAACCGCGAGAACATCCTTGACCAGCGGCACGCCGATCGCTGCTTCGCCGCGCGTCTGGTCGAGATTGTTGAACGACCCGCTGATATAGCCGGTGAAATTGTTCAGGTCAGGACGCTTGGTGGTGAATGTGATCGCACCCGCCGAAGAGGGGCGCCCGCGCAGCGTGCCTTGCGGACCGCGCAGAACTTCGACCTGACCAATGTCATACAAGGTCTGATAGACCATGACATCGGTGACCGGCGCCTCGTTGAGATAGGTCTGAACCGTGGGGTCAAGACGCCCACCCGCCGCGCCGCGGGCTGCGCCTCGCAGGCCGAGCGTTGGCGTATTTCCGGGAGTGGCGGGGGAAAAGACCAGCCCCGGCACCACAGCCGTCAGATCGGACCCGTTGAACAGATTCAGATCCTTGAGCTTCTGACCAGTGATCGCAGTGACCGTCAGCGGCACGTCCTGAAGGGTTTCCTCGACGCGGCGCGCAGTGACGATGATATCGTTGCCGTCGCTTGCTTCATCGGCTGCGGGATTGTCGGACTGAGCCCAGACCTGCGGCGACCAGATTCCGGCCAGTGCGACGCCCAGTGCCAGCTGCTTTGCGATTTGAATTCGGCGCATGATTTGCTCCCCCCATGTGATTAATGAAACAGTTGTGAATCATTGTTGGATACTTCTAGGCCACGTTTCGGCGTGCGCAAAACCAATCTAGTCCAATTGGCATATTTTTCGTCGCAACTGTGACAGATGTGCAACACTCGCCTGATCGCTTCAGTTGTGAATGCGCGCCGCAGTAATCCGGGAACCCTTGCCAAGCCTTGCCCCGTGACGGGAAAACGTCGCCCAGGCCTCGCCCCCCGGGGAAATGCCCAAGTAAGCCTCCGCCTCGGACGGCGATTCGCCCTCCGCCAAAGTGGGGTCATTTGGCGGATCAAGATCGACCGTGCGGAAGTGCGGCGCGGCTGCATTGGCGTCGAATGACTCGGACAACCAGGCATGCCAGACGCCGTAGCCCGAGACGATCCAACGGCGCGGGTTGGCCTTGGCCTCGGTGTTGAGCGAGGAGATCAGGACATGGCCGGGCTCGCTGGCAACGATGTTGGCGTGGCCGTTGTTGAAACTCGTGCCCGGCGGCATCGCCTTGACCGGCGCGGACCAGGTGCGCGCCTTGTCGCGCGAGGTCACCAGGTAGATCTGGTTGTCGCGGTCATCCGTCCACAGCACATAGACGGTGCCCGCCTTGTCGACGGCGACCTTTTGCTGCCCGGTCTGCAGGTTGCAGGCCAGCGAATTGGGGACTGCCTCCTGCCGCCATGTCTCGCCGAAATCTTCGCTGACAGCGATCATCTGGCGGCACAGGTTGGCAGGCTTGAACGGATAGACCTTGCTTGTGATTCGGGCGGGATCGAATCCGATGAATTCGGGATAGTCGAAATAAAGCGTCCCGTCGGGCGCTGCCACGCCAGCTCCCGCTTCGGTCGTCACAGAGGCAGGGTTCTTCATCTGCTGCCAGGTCGCACCGCCGTCCAGCGAGCGATAGACCGGGCGAAGTCCGCCGACGAGACGCGGCGCCACACCGAAGAAATAGACCGCGCGTTGCTGCAGACCGTTCGGGTGAAAGCCAGTGACCATCCGCCCCCAGTCAAAAGTGCCGCAACCGGTGGTGCTGCCCTGCCATGTAGCGCCAAGATCGTCACTCCATGAGACGACCGCTCCGCCCTTCATCGCGCCGCATGATGCCGCTGCGTTGCTGGTGACATACCAGACCCGGTCAGTGACCGGATCGATATGGACCGTGCCGTGCACGCCCTTGGCATGGCTGTCACCATTGGCGTGGACCGGCGGGGTGATAGCCTGCCAGGTCAGGCCTTTGTCGGCCGAACGCAGCACGCCAGCGGCATTTCGGCCAATGAACAGCGTGCCATTGCGCGAGATCTGGATCGAAGGGGACTGGTCGGTAACGCCGGTATCATACCGGCACCCTTTCGCCGCCGAATCTCCTGAAACGGGCGCGCAATAAGGCTGTTGTTTGGGCAAAGGTGGCGGCACCGGCGCGGGCACCGATCGCCAGGCGACAATGCCGATGACAAGCAGGCTGAGAGCGACAAGCCCAAGGCGCACCCGACCGATCATCGGCGCACCAGACGGCCCATAATACCCTCGGCATCGCCCTTGGGCACAGTCGCGGCGAAGGCACCCCACAGCGAGCCATCGGGGGCCCAGCGGGCAATGGTATATTCCTGCGGCCCGCTGGCCCAGCAGCAGGCTTCGGGCATCAGCGGCTGGCCGGGGCGGGTTATGGCCGCCGTCTCGAATGTGGGGGCCGGGGCCGTCGGATTGTCGCTGATCGCGAGATACCCCGTCCAGGTCTGCTTGTCCGTGGTGCCATAATAGGAAATGCCGACGCGACCCTCAGGGGTGACGGCAATCGCAATGAACACCGATTGCACTAACCCGGGCGAGTTGATCCGCACCGGCTTGCTCCAGGTCCGTCCCTTGTCGGCAGACCATGACAGCACCGGCAGATAGGCATCGTCGTTGCGGACATAATAGAGCCGCCCCGCCGCATCCTGCCCCAGGGCATCGCTGGTCTGGCTTGCAGCCATTTCTGCTGGCACGGTGTTGATCCGTCCGCTGATCAGCTGCTTGCGCCATGCCGGGGAGGCCAGCGCCCTCAGCACACCAATGCCGCCACCACCCACGTCTCGCTGGACCACATGCCGCTCCCAGCTTGCGCCCTCATCGCGCGAGACCACCACTTCGGTCGCGCCGCAGAAATGGATCGGCATGTAGATGGTGCCGTCAGCCGGATCGACGATGCCGCGGCCGGGGCCGGAGCCGCGCGGCTGGGTCGGATCCTTGCAGTCGCCATGCTTGAACGGATCGGCGCCGCTGGTCCTGAAAGTCCGCCCGCCGTCGACCGACTTGAAGCAGCGCGCGCCGGTGACGAAGCCGCCGGGCTGGGTCATGTTGCAATAATAGATGTTGGTCGGATAGCCTTGGCTGCGCGGCGTAACGGGACGCCCGGAAAATACCCGGTTCCAGTCGTAGCGATCGGGGGAATCGAAGGTGCCTGTTTGCCATGTGGCCCCCAGATCATCGCTCGCATAGACCGGCGTATCGCCAAGCGCGCTGTAGAAATAGCGCTGGGTCACCGGATCGAGCCAGCCGTCGGGAATACCGGTCTTGGCGGCATTGGGCAGCACGCGCCGCGTCCAGCTTGCGCCGTTGTCGGACGACACGGCGATACCGGCAGGGCCCGTCGTCACCGAGCGCAGCAAAGTGCCATCGCGGGTGATGGCAAGGCCCGGCTCACCAGAGCGCATGCCGGTATCGATCAGGCAGGGCGCATAGACCCCGTTGCCCACGATTGCGCCGCCGCTGTGGCGGACGGTCCGGCGGTCCTCCTGGCATTCCGACTTTTGCCCGACGAAACGCGGCCAGGGCTCGGCCTTTTCGAACATCGCTGGCAGCACGAAAGTTGCCGCGAGCACGGCAATGCCGAGAAACCCCAAAAGCAAAGGGGCGCGTTCGCCCGGGAGGAGTTGCCGCTTCATGACCGTCGTCAAGCGACTGGCTGCGCGGCGGCCTGTGATACGCTGGCCTTCGTTCCCCGCCCAAGCGACAGCCACATGATGGCTGCGGTGATATAGGCAAAGGCGATGATCGCAACATAGGTGGATGTGGCGACATCAAGCGCCGAGGCGATCCAGCAGGCGAGTGCTGCTCCGACTGCCGGCGCAATAAGGTAGGCGCGGTTGCCGGTAAGGCCGAACAGCCGGCACACGACAGCGAGGGGATAGGCCAGCAGGAAGGTGATAATCGACGACAAGAGCAAGGTGAACATCAAGGCGATGATGAAGGCGGACAATGCGCTGGCGATGGAAGCGCCGCCTGCATCCTTGGTCAGGAACTGGATCACGACCATCGCGACGTAGCCCAGAACATAGATGAAGGCGTTGCCGATCCCGGCTGTGAACACTGCGGTGGCAATGGCGAAATAGCCCGGTTTCTGCATGCTTTCCTCCCCTGTGCGCCAGATGACTGGCACCTGAGTCGATCAATTGCCGCCATCTGTAGATCAGGCAGCGGAGGCAAATTGGCCGACGTTGCCCCATCTGACGCCCAGGAGCGACTTATTGCAAGTGGAATATTTTTGTCAAACGCCGGAGCGAACTATTGCCTGATGGCCTGGACTGCCTCGACCAGATTGCACAATGGCGGTTGCCGCCTCGCCGAAATGGCATCATCGTTCGAACTCCGGGGCATCTTCAAACCGCATGAGCTCGCCATCGATATGTCGGCTTGCCAGCCAATAGAGCAAGGCCGGCACCAGATAGAGCAAGGCCGATCCCATCAGCGTGTAACGCAGGCTCGCCTGCATCGTAACCGAAAGGTGCCGGTGGACCATGTCCGATGCGAGGCCGAACAGCGTGACGCCCAGCCCTGGGCCCAGCAGCATGGTCACCATCCCCAGCATCGACGTTGCCGTCGCGCGAACAGAGGGGCTGAGCAGGCGCTGGCCAGCGGCGGAAAGACCGCCGACGCTCAGATTGTCGGCCATATAGGGCAGGAACAGCAGCAGCATTGCCAGCCACCAGGTGCCCGATGCCCAGGCGACAAACATCAGGGGTGCGGCAATCACCATGCCCAGGATCGCCGGAGTCATATAATGCGCCGCGCTTCGGGCGGCGAAACGATCAGCGGCCCAGCCGCCGATCAGATTGCCGGCGATGCCGCTCAATCCCGCCAGCAGCCCCAACCAAAGACCCGCCGCAAAGGCGGTCATGCCAAGGTTCCGCTGGAAATGCATCATGCCCCAGAATGCCGCGCTCATTGCCAGCGCTCCCATCACGATGTCGCCAAGCGTGATGTAGATCAGCGTGCGCGATCGCATGATCTGGTGCATTGCCGTGCGCAGTGCCGATTTCGAAATGTCTACAGCGGTGGCACGGTGATTGAGACCGAATTTGCGGAAGACAAAGGCCAGCCAGACCGCGCAGGCGATCCCGGGCAGTCCGACGAACAGGAATGCGGCTCTCCAGCCCAGATTGTCGGCCAGATATCCGCCCATTGGCCGCCCCACCAGCACACCCAGCGGCATGCCGAGGCCGAAGATCGACATCGCCCAGGCCAGCCGCTTGGTCGGCACAACGTCGGCGATCAGGGCCTTGGAAGGCGCGGTGCATCCCGCCTCTCCTGCTGCCACGCCCATGCGCGCGAAGACAAGCTGGGTAAAGCTTTGCGTCACGCCGCAGAGCGCTGTCATACCCGACCACAAGGCCAGCGCCGCCGAGATTACCCATACCCGGTTGGCCCCGGGCCGGTCGGCCAGCCATCCCCATGGCAGGCTGAACACAAAGTAGGCAGCTGAAAACACGATCCCGCCGAGCAGGCCGATCTGCGAATCGCTCAGCTGGAAGTCCTTGCCGATGGCAAAGGCCAGCAGGGTCATCATCTGGCGGTCGATGATGTTGATCGCCAGAACAATGGTAAGCGCCCAGATCAGAAGCCAGGCCCTGCGATCAAGCACCGGCTCCACGGCCGCTCCGGAAGTTGCGGACTCAGACACTTTGGTCATGAGCATGCTGATAGCGCAATTCGATCGGCACTTGCTCGCCGTCCGGCAAGTGCCTCAGCGCGTCGCGTACATAAAGCGTCATCAGGCTGACCGGGACCAGGCAATCGGCGCAGGCATCCTCGCCTGCAGTGATCTGGAGAGTAACGCCTTCGGGGCTGACCGCCACCGTCTGCAGTTCATAACCATCGGCGCGCAGCATGTTGCGGAGCGAAGCCAGCGCGGCATCGACCTGCTGACGCGACAGGCTCATCGCTTGCCCGCCGCCGCCGAAGGAAGCCTGACTTCCCGCGAGGCCACTTCGAATGTCGCCGAATAGGTCTGGATGAAGGTCGGGAAATTGCCGGCCGGGCCGCCGCAGATGACCACGAGAATATCGTCGGGGCTGGTGGCGACGCCGAGCATGCGGTCCTCATCGCCCGGCGCCAGCGCTCCGCCGCGCTCAAACCGTCCGCCGACCTTCCAGCCATGCTGTTTCACCCAGGCCATGCTGCGGCGGCTGCGGTCAAACAGGGCGGCGGCGATGTCCTGCTTCGACCAGCCCGCAGCCACGAACATCTCAGCCGCTTCCGGCGGCACCATCAGAACGCCAAATCCGCTGTCGATCAGGCGGCCTGCGCCAACGAGATAGTGGGCGACTGTCTCGATCCATTCTTCCGGGGTCTTTTCGAAATGGTTCGACAGCATGATGTGGTTGCCGACAGTGAATGCCGTCACCACGCTGGCATCCCGGGTAAATCCGCGCGTGACATGCAGCGGGACGAGGCCCGGGAAGGCCTCTTCATCCTCGACGATGTGGTAGGCGACGTATTTGGCCGGATGGCCGATGGTCGAACGGTCCAGTATTGCCCGGCCATGCGCCGAGGTCGCGCCCGCGCCGCCGACCGATCCCATGACATTGAGCTGCACCAGCCGCAGCGCTCGCCCGATGGAAGCGTTGGCGCGGTTGCCTGGCCCGAGCACGTTGCCGTCGCAATTCATCCCCAGCGCAAGGCGGACCGGACCGTTGACGATGAAGCCAAGCGCCAGGCTGCCGGTGGATGAATTGGCGACATGCAGGTTCACGCCGGGCTCAAGCAGGCATTCGACCAGTGCGATGACGACCGGAAGGTGCTCGGGCAGGCACCCCGCCATGATCGCGTTGATCGCAACCTTGCCCACTGTGACCGGCCGGTTGCGCATGTCGTAGAAGCCGATTTCCTCCGCCGCCTCGCGCCCGGCATGGGCCAAGAACTCGGCAAGACGTTCCGCCGTGGGCGGTATGACGGGAAGGCCGTCGGTCCAGCCCCGTGCGTGGAACTCCTCGATGGCTTCAATGAAATCGCGGGCTTCGATTGCCTCGGGCGTCATCCCTATGCCGCCTGGGCGGCCTGTGCCGCAGGCGCATCGTCCAGCATCGCCGCGCGAAACTGCGCTGCGGCGGACTGCGCCCGCGCGCGCAATTCGGCTTCACTCGCGCTGCCGATAGGATGGTCGACAATCGCCCAGTCGATATCCGCCATGCCGCTCAGCCTGGCCATGGTGCCGACCGCTTCGGTGAAGGGCGGGGTGCTGATCAGGAAGGCGGGGATGCCGCGCCGTTCAAGCGCGACAGCATTGGCAATCCCAGAGGAACTGCAGGCTCCGCAATCGCCATTGGCAAGGATGACGACGTCGCAGGCATCGACTTTGCCCCATTCGTTCTCCGCCATCAGGTTTTGCGGGGAATAGGTTCCCGGCTCGACATTGAAGCTGAAATCCTTTGCCAGTTCATCGGCGATCATGTGCAAGATGCGATCTGCGTTCAACTTGCCGTTGCTGAACAGGCCAAGGCGCTTGCCATCGAGCGAACCGGGGCGCGGCGGCCGCGCGGTGTTCATCTCCACCGATTCCTGAACGGGGTTGAGGAATCTTTGCATGAAATACTCCTTCATCGTTGCATTTCTGGAATTGGAGCGCATGATGCCACGCTGACAACCATTCGATAATCAAAATTTTCGAACCGGGGAAGTCGGATAGAGAGACGGGGATGTTTGACCGAGTCGAAACGCGGAGATTTTTCTCCATGATGCGGCCGCTGGCGGTCGTGGCAATTCTCCTGGGCGGCGCTGTCGGGCCAGCGGCTTCGCAGTCGCCCGGGGGCACAATTGGTCTGGTGATCACCGGCTGGCATCATGCCTTGCACGAAACGCGCGACCCCAAAAACGAATGCTCAACCGGGCTGACCGCCGGGGATTATGAGAACGTTGCGCTGCAACCCGACTATGCCGAGCTGCGCGCCAAGTTCGGCCATCCCTTCAGCCGCGGGCCGAATGGCGAGTTGACCAACTATTCGCCGATGTCGGTCGAGGATCGGATCCCGCCTAGCGAGCTCACCACCACAGTGGGCCATGGCCTCAATCTGGATGGCACCGAAGACGGGCACGCGACCGCCCGGACCTGCCAGCACGCCAAGTTCACCAGCCCCGAAGGAGTCAAGGTCGATAACCAGCTGGCGCGGGTGGTGGGCTGCACCAAGGGTTGGCGCCGGGATGGCTTTTCGGATTCGTTCTACAACGAGGAAATCTACACCAACCCGATCAACCGCATCCTGATCGAGATCACCGGCGTCGATGACGAGCAGAACGACCCTTCAGTCGCCGTGACGATCTACAAGGGTCAGGACCGCATCACGCGCGATCCTTCCGGCAAATATGTCCCTTATCTCACCCAGCGGATCGACCCCCGTTTCCCCGAATTCAGCTTCACTATGCGCGGCCGGATCGAAGGCGGGGTGCTGATCACCGAGCCGGACCCCGATGCGGTCGCGCGGCTGCCGATCCGTTGGGTCGCCAAGCCCGCCGAACGCCGCATCCGCGATCTGCAGCTGCGCATCCCGTTGTCCGGGTCGTGGCCTGAAGGCTTGCTCGCCGGGTACGAGGACACCAAGATCTGGTGGAACAGCCAGAAGAACCATCACATCGCCATGCCAGCCGCGCAGAATAGCCCGCCCAGCCAATATCGCGCGCTGATGCGCTATGCGGACGGCTATCCCGATCCCAAGAGCCGCCAGTGCACCGCGATCTCGGCGGCTTACCGGATCAGCACAGTGCGGGCCTTCATCGGCCATCCCGGCGGGCAGCAGCGCATTGCTCGCGCCAGCGGAGGACAAGCGCAGTGACCCTGAGTCATTTCACGTCTTTCGCCCGCAAAGCCGCGCTCGCGGCTGCGGGCGCTGCCCTGCTGCTGGGCTCCGGCCTGAACACGCCCTGGCTCGCACCGGCGACCGCCTCGGCACCGCGCGCCGCCCCACCGGTGGCCGCTCCGGCCCTGCCGACGATGCGACTGCTGACCCAAAGCCAGTATGCCAACACCATTGCCGATGTGTTCGGCCCGGATATCGTCGCGAAAGTCAGGTTTGCGCCGGTCAACCGGACCGACGGCCTGCTCGCGATTGGTGCGGCCAGGGCCGGGCTGACCCCGGGTGTGCTCGATCCGCTCGATGCGACTGCGCGATCGATGGCGCGGCAGATCCTCGACCCCGGCCATCGCGCTCTCTTCCTGCCCTGCCGTCCGCAGGCGGCAAACCAGCGCGATGATGCCTGCGCGCGGGCGTTCCTGTCTGGCGTGGGGCGGCGGCTCTACCGGCGGGCGATGACCGAGGCGGAGCTTTCAGCGGCGGTTGAAATGGCCGGCCGGGCAGTCGCCCCCACCGGAGATTTCTATTCCGGCCTTGCCTTCAGCCTGGGCGGCATGCTCGTCTCGCCGCAGTTCCTGTTCATTACGGAAACGGCCACTCGCAGCCTGGGGGCGGGGGAGGGCATGGTCCTCGATGGCTATTCAAAGGCCTCGCGGCTGAGCTTCCTGCTCTGGGATTCCGCGCCGGACGAGGAACTGATGCGGGCCGCAGAAAGCGGCAAGCTGGAAAGCCAGGCCGAGCTGCGCCGACAAGTGGTGCGGATGCTGGCCTCGCCGAAATACGAGCGCGGCCTGCGCGCCTTCTTCAGCGACTATCTCGATCTGGAGGCCTTTGACACGCTGAGCAAGGATGGCGAAATCTATCCGGCCTTCAGCCTCAAGGTGGCACAGGAAGCTCGCGAACAGATCCTGCGCACCGTGACCGACCACCTTATGGCGCGCAAGGGCGACTACCGCGACCTGTTCACCACCCGACATACTTTCATGAGTTCAGACCTGGGGGCCATCTACAAGGTGCCGGTGAACCGGGGATCGCAAGGCTGGGAGCCCTATACTTTTGCACCGGACGATCCGCGCGGCGGCCTGCTCACTCTGGTCGGCTTCCTGGCGCAGAATTCGCATCCGGGGCGCAGTTCGCCAACCCGGCGGGGCCGGGCACTGCGCGAAATCCTGCTTTGCCAGAAAGTGCCCGATCCGCCACCCAACGTTGATTTCTCGGGCTTCGAGGAACCCAGCGCCCGCCTGATGCCGGCGCGCCAGCGGCTGGCGGCGCACTCCACAGTCCCGACCTGCCGGGGCTGCCACGCCCTGACCGACCCGATGGGGCTGGCGCTCGAAAACTTCGATGGCGCGGGCCAGTGGCGCAAGACCGAACACGGCATGACGATCGATGCCAGCGGATCGCTGAGCCAGGTGAAATTTGATGATGCGGTGGACCTTGGCCGCACGGTGCGCGACGAACCTGCCTTGCGCTCCTGCATCGTCGAGCGGCTCTATGGCTACAGCACCGGACGATCAGCCACGGCTGGTGACGGGCCTTTTCTGGAATACCTCGTCAGCGATCTTGATCGCCGCGGATACCGCTTCGATGATATGCTGACCTCGATTATCCTGAGCAAATCGTTCTTTGCCATTGCGTCGGCCGGCAAGGTGCCAGTGGTGGCAAGCAATTCGGGCAAGGATGGGAACAGCCATGCTGATCAAAACTGAAAGGCCAAGCCGGCGGCAGGTGCTGCGTGGAGTGCTGAACGGGGCGGCGGTTGCCGTCTCGCTGCCGCTACTCAATGCTTTCCTCGACGGCAACGGGACTGCCATGGCGGAGACCGGCAAGCCGCTGCCGATGCGCTTCGGCACCTGGTTCTGGGGTCTGGGCGTCGATGATAACGTGTTCGTGCCCAAGACGACCGGCGCAGGTTTCGATCTTCCCAAACAGCTCGAAGCGCTTGCCGAGGTCCGCCAGCACGTCAACCTGTTCACCAATTTCAACATCTTCAACGACGGGCGGCCCAATCTTTGCCACTATTCAGGCTGGGTCGCATTGCGCTGCGGCTCGGCGCCAAGCACGCGCCAGTCCAAGCCCGGCCAGAGTCTCGATTGCGCGATATCCGACCGGATCGGCAGTGGCAGCCGGTTCAGCACGCTCAATCTCGCCGCAACCGGCCGCCCGCGCGACAGCCTCAGCTTCCGCGACGCGGATTCGATGAACCCGGCTGAAATTTCGGCTTTGGAACTCTACCAGAAAGTGTTCGGGGCCGACTTCGTCAATCCCAACTCGGCCAGCTTCACGCCCGACCCCAAGGTCATGGTCCGCAAGAGCGTCCTCTCCAGCATCACCGAGCAGAGCAAGGCGCTGGAACAGACTCTCGGCGCAGCCGACCGCGCTCGGCTCGACCAGTACTACACCTCGGTGCGTGAACTGGAAAACCGGCTGGCCATGCAGCTCGAAAGGCCGCCCGCCGCGCCCAACTGCAAGGTTCCCGGCAAGGCACCCGCTGACATGCCTATTGGCCTCGACGTCGAGCGTGTCGCCGCGCGGCACAAGGCGATGGTCGACCTGCTGGTGATGGCGCTATCGTGCAACCAGACCAAGGTCTTCAACGTTCTCTATTCGGACAGTGGCTCTTCCTTGACCCGCAATGGCCAGGAGAAGACCCACCACGGCTACACCCACGAGGAAGCGATGGACTCCGCGCTTGGCTACCAGCCGAACGCCTCCTGGTTCGTCGGGCGCGCGATGGAATCCTGGGCCTATCTGATCAAGGCCATGGCCGAAACGCCCGAAGGGGATGGCTCGCTGCTCGATCACTCGCTGCTTTATGCTCACTCCGACTGCAATCTGGCCAAGACCCATTCGATCGCCGGTATTCCGATGTTCACCGCCGGCAAGCTGAACGGCCGGGTCAAGACCGGCCTCCATATCGATGGCAAGGCCGAGGCGGGGACCCGGCTGGGCTACACGTTGCAGCGCCTGTTCGATGTGCCGCTGGCCAGCTGGGGGACGCAATCGATGGAAACCGCCCGCGAACTGGGAGAAATCCTGGTATGATCGCCGAGCCATTGGCGCAGGCGTTGCGCGCGGCACTGGGCTGCATCATGGCGCTTTTGGCCACCGCAGCCATCGCGGCAGAAAACCCGGTCGGCGCGCCGGTTATGGTGCAGGAGACCGAAGCGGGACCGGTTCTTGCCACCATGGCGGGCATGACTCTTTACACCTACCGTCTCGACGAGGCCTCGCCTGGCAAGTCCCGCTGCACCAATACGCGCTACACCATGCAGAATGGCCGGCAGTTCGGGCAGATACCCCTGCCGGCAGCGCAAAGCCGCAAGACCTGCGCCGAAAAGCGGCCACCCTTTCTTGCCGCTGCGGACGCCGCGCCGGCAGGCGACTGGTCGCTGATCGACCGCAGCGACGGTGTCAGGCAATGGGCCTACAAGCGAAGCCCACTCTACACCTCCAGCAAGGATCATCGGCCCGGCGACGTCAACGGCAAGGCTTTTATCGGTGACAACAACGTTATCTGGGCTCCGGCCATGGCACCGCTCGACTTCCCCCCCGGTTTCAAGCTGGTCCGGCGCGAGGAAGGGCTGGTGCTTGCCACCAGCGACGGCCGCCCCGCCTATGTGCGGCGCGGGGCGCGCTTGCAGCGGGCAAGTTCAGGCTCTGTCTCGCTGCTCCAGCCGATTGCCGCGCCGGACATTGGCTCGCCGGGCGGGAAATGGGCTATCGTGGAAGGCGGCGGTCTCAGGCAATATGCCTATGATGGCGAGCCACTCTATGTCCTGCCGGAAGGCTATAGGGCGGCCGATGCCGAGCAGGAGGGAGGCTGGGCAACGGCTGTCTTCCGCCGCGCGCAAGCCATTCCCCGCCAGTTCCGCACCCGCATTACTCTGGCGGGCAAGGTCTATACCACCGACAAAGGCATGACGCTCTACAGCTTCTCATGCACTGAATCCGAAGCGGCGGACTATCTGCCATGCGACGATCCCGGCGATGCGGCGGTCTATTGGTCGGCGCTGTGCGGCGATGCCAAGGAATGTTCGCGCCGCTGGCGTCTATATCGCCCTGCGCCGGGCGCGCGGCCATCGGGCGAATTTACCATTGAAGACGTCTCCGACCCAACCTTCCTCGATCCCGCCGGAACGACAGCACCGTCGGAAGCGCCAAAAGTGAAGGCCTGGGCCTATCGTGGCAAGCCGCTCTACACTTTCGTTGACGATGACGAGCCCGGCCAGATCCTGGGCGACTGGATCAATTACTTCGCGCGCTCGTCGTTCGACGCCGTGCTGGTTCCCGGCCCGGGACTTTATTGAGTTCGCAGCGCCGGACGGATCAACCGGGCTTCTTTGGCGCCCGATAGAGATCGTGGCATTGCTTGCAGGGCATGGCATCAACCATCAGACCGGTGACTGCCGCCATATCGCCGGTCTCACCGGCCTTGGCCATGGCATCGGCCTTGCTTGCGAAGCTCTCCATGCGCTGTATGAAATCGTCATGCTGCGTCCAGACTTCGGGCTTTGACCGGCCGCCGGGAAGTGTGGCGCGAAAGCTCTCCACCGAATCCCTGGCCCCCTTGGCGATCGCCCGCGTCGTTGCGGCCAGCTTGGCCGGCGGCTCGATCCCGGCGACAATATTGCCCAGCACTTCGCCATCCTTGTCGAGTTGCTCCATGATGAATTGCCGCTCGAAAATCGCACCTTCCGTCTGTTGAGTGACGGTCGCGGCATCCGTTGCCGAGACCGAGGGGCCAGCCAGCACCATCCCGACCAAAGCGGCGATGCCCAAACCCATGTTGCGTGCGGTGCGAAAACCAGACCCGATCAAGCTGAGAATTCCTGCTCTTCAATATCAACGATCAGAAGATACCAAGCTCATCCAAGTTGGCGCAATCTGCACCAAGCGAACCTTGCAGAAGACTATGTCCGACCAAGCCATCGGTCAACCGCTTGAAATGCCTGCTTCTCGAATCATCGATACTAAGCCCGACTTTCTAGATCATTCAATGATCAAATCTTTCGGCCTTGTTGTCGGCTGGCCGACGGATGGTCTGCAACTGGGACCATGGTTCCAACGGCGATGCGCATTTCCGGCGCGTCGAAACCAAGTTCGGTCTTATGGGAGCAAGCGGAAAAAAGTCGCAATGGATAACTCTGCTTCCAAGCTAAGTGATCGAAGGCAGGATTTTCTCGATCCCGTGATCCCACTGGGCGACGAAATCGATCATTTCCGGATTGCCCAGCCACAGCGCTTCCAGCCCCAGCATCAGAGCCATCACCGCAGCTGCAGCGATACGGGGGTCTTCAACCTTGCCATTGAGCATATGGGTGAAGGTTCTCAGCGCCCTGCGATTGCGGTCGCGGAAGAAGGTGTAGGCCGGATGTCCGGGATAGAGTGATTCGATCCGCAACATTGATCCCAATCGAAGGATCTCGGGATGCTGGCTACTGTGTGCGACTGTTTCATGCATCAAGCGCTTGAACTCGGCCAGGCCATACTTCTCCAATTCCACCGCGTCCCTGAATGGCAGACCCTGCCACACCGCCTCGAATTCCCGCCTTTCGCGGTAGTCGAGCACCGCCATTAGAATGGCTTCCTTCGAGCCGAAATGATGCAGCACGCCCGGCACGGTCAGGGCGCATGCCACAGCTAGGCTCTTGATGCTGAAGCCATAATAGCCGCGCTGGCCGTTGATCGGGATGGCTGCCTCGATGATCAGTTGCCGCCGATCGGCCAATCGGAGTTGCTTCGGCTCTTTTGCCAATGTTCGGTTCCGTATGCTTTCGACGCGTTAGATTGCCAGCCATCGGGCCGGTCGGTCGGTGTGGCCCTAATGCAACAATTGACAGGGTCAACTCCGAATCCCGCGCTACCACCTTGTCAACTTACCAGGCAATAAGTAAGGATGAAATGAATCGCGGTCGATGTAATAAGTTTATGTCCGGTATTCCAGCGGTTGCAGGGTCGGATCGGCACAGCAACAGCGGGTGGAGCGACGCGATCGGTGAGCGGTGCCCGCTGTCGGGCGTTGAGATTTTTCGGGCGAACCAGCCCACGGAGGGAAGAGCTACCATGACCAGGAACTTTATCGCGGCGCTTGCCGCCACTACCGCGCTCACTGCCGCCATGCCCGCCTTCGCGCAGGCTAGCGCCGCTCCGGAAGCCGAAAGCGGCGGCCTCGAGGAAATCGTCGTCACCGCGCAGAAGCGCGAACAGAGCCTGCAGGACGTGCCGGTCGCGGTCACCGCGATCAGCGAAAACGCGCTGACAACCAACCGCATAACGAGCGTTCAGGATCTTAACGGCATTGCGCCGAACGTGTCCGTCCGCCCCGCCGCTGGTGGCACCCAGATCGCATCGTTCACTGTCCGCGGTGTGAACAGCTATGGCGTGGTTCCGGGTTCGGACAAGCAAGTCTCGATCAACCTTGACGGCGTCTATATCAGCTCGGCGCGCGGTTCGATCTTCGATATCGCCGACATCGCCCGCATCGAAGTTCTGCGCGGGCCCCAGGGCACACTGTTCGGCCGCAACGCCACGGCTGGCGCAGTCAGCATCATCACCCGTGATCCCAAGGGCGAGTTCGGCGTCACCCTTTCGGGCACGCTTGGCAACTATGATCAGCGTCGCCTGCGCGCGACGATTGATACGCCGCAGTTCGGCCCGTTCAGCGCCTATGTGACCTACCAGCACAACGAGCGCCGCGGCGACACCGTCAACACGGCAGCCGGGATCGTCTGGAACAAGACTGGTCCGGACGGCCTGGGCCAACAAACCTCGCCCGCCACGCTTGGCGACAGCAATTCCGAATCGATTTTTGCCGCGCTAAAATTTGAACCCAGCGAAAATTTCGACATGGTCTACAAATACGATTGGGCGACCAACGATTATACCCCCGAAGGCAATACCGCAGTGGCCATTAATGCAGGCACTGCCAATGGCCGCATTCTCAGCCTGGTGATGGCCAATCAGGTCGCCGGTGTTGCCACGACCGGTGCCTTCATTGGTCAGACCATCCAGCCGGGCCCGGTTCCCGTCTTTGCCACGGATGGCCTACGCACCGGTTTCGCCACCAATGGCTGGACCGTCCCGGGCAAGCAGAGCTACACCGGTCACAATGTGACCGCGAACTGGCGCGCGTCGGATAGCTTTTCGGCCAAGGCCATTTTTGCCTATCGCAGCTCCTACCTCTACGGCGCCAGCGCGCTGGCCGGCATGAGTGGCATGGTCATCACCCCGGCGGCCGCTGCAGCACTAGCCGCCGACACTTCCGGGCTTGTCTCGGCAGCCAACAAGACGGCCTATGCCAATGCCGTCGGCAACCGGCTGCACGAAGCAGGCACCCAGCGCGTTTACCGCAACAAGCAGTGGAGCGCCGAACTGCAGCTCAACTATAACAACGATCTGCTGGATGCGACTGCGGGCGCCATCTACTTCCACTCGGATGAGGATGAAGGCGGTCCGGCGACAATGTTCTCGTCGAAGAGCATGTATATCCAGACTCCGAACAGCACCGGCCTGATCGCGCAGACCAACGGCACGACCGGCGCGCAATCTCCCAATGACGCGCACTTCCTGCCCAAGGCAACTTCAGTCGCCGGTTATGGTCAGGTCGAAGTGCATGTCCTGCCGGTTGTCGATCTGGTCGGCGGTGTGCGCTTCACCAGTGATCACAAGACTGGCACGTCATTCATCGGCGGCACATGGGTTCCGGCCACCCCCGGTGATCGCGTCAATGGCACCCTGACCTATACCACCACGGGTGCCGCGCCCCAGCAACAGAGCTATATCTACGACGACACCCAGTGGTCGTATGTGGCAGGCATCAACTACAAGCCCAGCCGGGACCTGCTGGTCTATGCCAAGTATTCGCGCAGCTATGTGTCGGGCGGTCAGGTTTCCGTCCAGACCTGGAAGCCTGAATTTGCCAAATCGTGGGAAGCAGGCGTGAAGGCGACCATGCTGGATGGCAAGCTGCGCGCCAATCTGGCCGTATTCACGGTCAATTATGACAATCTGCAATTTGCCAATGCCGGTTCCGCATTCCCGCTGGTTCCCGCGCTTTCCGTCCTGCCGACACTTGTTGTCGGGTCCAAGTCGCCGGCAAGGGCCAGTGGCCTCGAACTGGAACTGACGGCTGCACCGACCAAGGGGGTAACGCTGGGTGCAAACCTCGGCTATACCAGCTTCAAATATACCGGCACGTTGAACTGGGAAGTGCTGATTACCGGAGGCCTTTGCACTGCTGAATTCGGCGGGCTTGCGCAACAGCAGGGCCTTCTGGCAGCCGGGTTCGGGTCGGCTGCGGCTGTAGCAGCCGCCCAGACCACACTTTCGTCATGCGAAGTGGCGCAAACCCCCAACTTCAAGCAGACCCTGCTTCCGAAGATCACCAGCAACCTCTGGGCGCAGTGGGAATCAGAGCCGATGTTCAACAGCGATGCTCGCCTGAGCGTCCGCCTGGACGCGCAGATCAAGTCGTCGATGCGTATTGACCCCAATATCGACGCTCCGCTGGCACTTCCTGGCTGGGCCAATCTCGAGACAGTTCCGACGACGCTGATCCTGAATGGCCGTATTGCCCTTTCTGACTTCGATCTGGGGCCGCTCAAGACCACCTTCGCGCTGTGGGGCCGTAACCTCACCAATGATCGGCATATCCAGTTCACCGGGGGCGTTGGTGCCGGGCAACAGCGCTCGGCCAGCTTCCAGCCGGCGCGCACGCTTGGCGCGGACCTTACCGTCAAGTTCTGAAGCAATTTGGCTCTGCGCCCAATCGGGCGCAGAGCCTTTCGATAGCCGCTGGTGAGGTCCTCCCCTCGCCAGCGGCTATTTGCTTTTGCGGAGAGCCCTCAGCTTGCCGTCAACCGGCCGGATCGCGATATTCGCCGCCAGGCGCGAATTCCGTTTTCAACGAGCGCTTGAGTAGCCCGCCGCAAATTTCGTCATTCATGCGGAACTGCGCGGCAGAGCGGCTGAGCTGGGGACCTTTCTGGGGAAGGTTTACCAGCGGCGCAAAGGAATCGACCTCGATCGCGATCACCCGCCCTTCGACTTCCAGTTCGAGCACATATTGCTCCTTGCCGG
>CANJCQ010000031.1 GCA_947473355.1 Sphingomonadaceae bacterium
AATCTTGGGCCCGCCACCGAAACCGAGCCTGCCAGCAATCAGACAGGCTATCATTGACCGCCTCATCAAACCGCCGGACAAACCATGCCCTCACTGCGGGCTTCGGCCTACCGACCCTCCAAACAAAAATCTGCCAAAGTAGTGCTAGGCCTTCATAGGCCACATATCGCGCCTTCGCCAAAACCGGCGATGCCCAGAGCGCGGCAGCAACGAATAGGCATGATAAAACTCGCATCGCATATCCCTCACAATCGAAGTCAGCCTAAAGCTTGCACAGCCGCAAGGGAAGTGGCGCGCACGTTGCTGGCAAATCACATCGCGGTAGAGCTCTGTCGCGCAAGATTGGCGGTTTTCTCCGTCTTCATGATCGGTCCACGGTAGTTCAATTTGCCCAATCAACCTGATTGAGAAGTGACGAAGGCCAAAAACTGCGGAATTGGCATTGTATTCCAATCAGTTGGTGACTGCGACAAGTCGCGTAGGGTGTCTATCGTTCCTCACTGCCAGACCGATCCGGCTTTTCCACTCGAATTGGACTGCCAGACCTGCCAAAACGGACGTGCGTCGCGCTTCCAACCAGCCGCCACTGTTCGTCATCAACCGGCAGGATTGGGGGTATATTTGGGGGTATGTCGTAAAACTTAGCCGAGCGGGTGCACGGGATTTAGCCATTAATGCGATCAAATTGGCTTCCCATCCGCCCGCCATTGGCACCCGCAGAGGTGCCGGATAAAGAGGGGAAAGCTGGCATGTCTGTGACAGAGAAAAAATCCTATTGCCGCATCTGCGGCTCTGGCTGCGGCATCGTGGTCACGGTGGATGACGAACAGGTCATCAAGGTCCGCGCCGATGAGGACCATCCCGTCTCGAAGGGCTACACCTGCCCCAAAGGCCGCGCCCTGGGCTTTGATCACCACCGCGCCGAGCGGCTCGAAGTGCCGATGATCCGTGAAAATGGCATGCTGCGCGTGTCGAGCTGGGATCATGTTCTGGATGACCTTGCGGCAAAGCTCACCGGCATCATCGCCGAGTCAGGCCCGCGCGGGGTCGGCACATTTATCGGCGGCGGCGGATATCTTGATGCCAGTGGTTTCTCCAGCCTGCTGGCTTTCCTGAGGACGATCGGAACACCCTCTGCCTACAGCGACATGACCATCGACTCTGTCGCCAAGGCGCTGGCGGCGGAGCTGGTCACCGGGATCACCGGTCTTGAGCCGAGGGCCGATCTCCGGAATACGAAAATGGTGATCTTCGTCGGCACCAATCCGATGATCTCGCATACCCGCACGATAAACATGCATGCGCCCAGTGCCGCCATGCGCGACATGCGCGCTCATGGGGCCGAGCTGTGGACACTCGATCCGAGGCAGAGCGAAACGGCGGTGCGTTCGGACGGGCATATCCAGGCGCGTCCGGGCATGGACTATGCTGTGATGGGCCATGCCATCCGCGAGCTGCTGATCGAGGGCGCAGACCGCGACTATATCGCGCGGCACACCCAGGACGTCGAAAAGCTCAGCGAGGCGGTTGAGCGCTTCACGCTCGAGTACACCAGCGCCATTGCCGGGGTCGAACCTGAACTGCTCAAGCAATTCGTCGCAGCGATCCGCAAGGCCGGGCGGCTGTCGGTCGAAGCAGGGACCGGCGTCACCATGCAGCGCGCCGGCAATGTCACTCAGTGGCTGTGTCTCGCACTGATGGCGGTGACGGGTTCGCTCGACCGTGAAGGCGGTTCCTGGATCAATCCCGGCCGCATGAACCGCAAGGACAGACAGGACTTCCCCGCCGCTCCGCCCGAAGGCTGGAATCGCCCCGGCCCGGAAAGCCGCCCCGAACTGCGCGGCACGGCGGGCGAATACCCCTGCGCCGCCATTCCCGACGAGATCGCAGCGAAAAACCTGCGTGCGCTGGTCGTGTGGGGCGGCAATCTCGAAGTCTGCCTGCCTGAAACCGGAAAGATGTATGCAGCGCTTCAAGGGCTCGAAGTCATGGCCGTCTTCGACATCCGCCACAACCGCACCACCGAGATCGCCACTCATGTGCTGCCCTGCAAGGACCAGCTCGAACGTGCCGACATGACCTATGTCACAGACACCTCATTCCCGCTGCTGGTCAGCCAATATACGCCTGCGGTGCTGGAGCCGATCGGCCAGCGCAAGGCATTCTGGTGGATCGTCGGCCAGTTGGGGCGGCGCATGGGGCTCGATTTCTTCCCCGGCTTCGATCTGGATCAGGGCACCGATGACAGGTTCCTCGAATATCTACTTACTTCATCTGAGACCGACTTTGCCGAACTCAAGCAGAAGCGGCTGATGACCGATCCGCCAGTGTTTGGCTGGGTCCAGAAGTTCGTCGACGAGAAAGTCGGCGGCTGGCGCCTCGCCCCTGCCCCGCTCGCCGGGCAACTGCGCGATCTGGTGGCGCGCGAAAGCGCGGAGGAGCCAGGCTCGCTGATCCTCATCCCGCGCCGCCAGAAGTACCACGAAAACTCGCGACTGACGGACCTGCGCGATCCGCCGCAGGTGTTCATGAATGCGCAGGACGCCGCAGCGGCAGGTCTTGCCGAAGGCGCCATGGTCCGCGTGAGCAGCGCAAGTGGCGAGCTGCGCCGCCCTCTGAAATTCGATCAGACCCTGCGCCCCGGCTGCATTAACGTTCCGCATGGCTGGTCGGACGGAATGAACGTCAACCGCCTGACCAGCACCACCCGCGATGTCGATGCGTTGACGGGGATGCTGCTCTATTCGGGGCTGGAGGTTGAGGTGGAGGCGGCGTGAAGCGTGATTAGCGCCGCACCAACCCTTTAGGCTTTACCACCCCCAGATCGAAATGTGATACCACACCGGGCGCAGCATCGCAGACCTGCGGTACCACGGTGCAGCCGACCAGCCCGGTCCACGGCAGGCCGAGGAAGGGATGGCGCCCATCAGGGTCCTGCTGGCCCATCAGGTGGCATTCGAGCGGCGGGTCGCCGTGGATGCGGACGCGGTACATGGCCTCGCCGGTCTCCCAGACGGGATCGATGTCCGGTCCCAGTTGCCAGTAGAAGTGATAGACAATGATCGGTGCGCCGCCTGACCAGGCGGTCCATTCATAGTGCTGGCCGCCGCAGGTGCCTTCTTTCACGAGGCCGAATTCGTGGGAAATGTCCTTCAGCGCCTTGGCAACTTCGAACTTCACCGTCACCTGCTCGATTTCCACGCCCAGCGCTTCAGCGATCATCGCCATCGAGCTGTAGAAGAATTTGTAGGTTTCCGGTGAGCGGCGGGGATTGGCGAGCAGTTCGTCGCAATCGGTGCCGAAGCCCATGATCTCGGTGTAGATCATCGGGTTGCGCACCTTGTCGATCACTTCCGAAACCTCGACGCAATCGACCCGGTTCATCAACCGCAGCAAGGTGATCGGCAGGATGTCGCCGGAAAAACCTGGATGGATGCCGCATCCGTGGAACGACGAATTGCCCGCCTTGCAGGCTGCCTCGACCCGTGCGGCTTCCTCGGGGATCCACTTGTTGGGCAGGAATGGCCCGGCCGGGGAGACGACATTCTTCCCGCTCTCGAGCAACTGGCAAACCATCTCGATCGGCGGGGTCATCATGCTGGGCGCAAAAAGCACGCAATCGGCATCCATCGCCAGGATCGCCGCTTCATCATTGGTTGCAAGCACCCCGGTCTTCGGCAGCCCCACCAGATCACCCGCGTCCTTGCCGACTTTCTCGGGGTTGGTGACATAGACGCCGACCAGATCGATCACCGGATTCTCGATGAAATACTTGAGCGCGGCGCTGCCGACGACGCCAGTGGCCCATTGGATGACGCGGTGTTTTTTCTCTGCCATGTCTCGATCCTCTTTTCGTTTTTTGCTTGTCAGTTGAGCCCGCGCACCTGCCCACCATCGACCCGGTAATTGGCCCCAGTGATGAACCCGGACAGCGGGCTCGCCAACAGGCAGGCGACCATGGCCAGTTCACGGGGCAGGCCCAGACGGCCAACCGGCGGAATCTCGAAGACCTGTTGCGCCGCGAATTGTTCAGCCACTTCCTCAAAGCTCATGTCGGGATTGCCGAAGCGCTGGCGGCCAAACCGCAACACGCCGTCGACCATGATGATGCCTGGCGTCAGCACATTGGCGGTCACGTTAACCCCGCGCAGCGATCCAGCAAGGCTGACGGTGTAATTGAGCAAGGCTGCCTTGGCGGCCGAATAGTCGGTGCCCATGAAATTGGGCTGCATGGCTACAGCACTCGACACATTGACGATGCGGCCGAATTTCTCCGCGACCATGTCGGGCACGCTGAGGTTGCACAACTGCACCGCGCCCAGCGTATTGGCCTGGTAGTTGGCGACGAAATCCTCGGCGCTGATTTCGTATGGCTTCTTCGAGGTATTACCCCGGGCATTGCCCCCGGCATTGTTGATCAGGATCTCGATATTTCCGCCGAGAGCAGCCACAGCCTCGGCATGAACCCGGGGGGCTCCGCCCTCCTCCGACAGTTCGCCGATCGCCACTCCTGCCGCACCGATTTCAGCGGCGACTTTCTCAGCCCGCTCGCGGTTGCGGCCGTGGACCACGACCCTCGCGCCTTCCTCCACCAACATGTGGACTATAGCCTCGCCAATCCCGCTGCTGCTTCCCGTCACCAGGGCGCGGCGGCCCTTTAATTGCAGATCCATGGAACTCCTTTCCCGTGCCTTTGCACCTGCTCCGCTGGTTGCGGATGGCCGAAGGTTATTGTGTCAAACTTGCCGTTCGCCTGTGCCAGCCAAAGCGGGGCAGCGCCACCCTGAAATGAAGCCCGTGCTAGGCTTTCTGAAATGATATAGCGACCTTTAGAGCGAGGCCAGCGAACGGCAATCTGCAGGTCGGTTAGCAAAGGCTTTACCGCTAGTCGTGCAAGCGCCGGATCGAAGGACGCCGAACATGAAGAAACCGATGTTTTTCCTGATCGCTGCAACCATGGCGGCCTCGCTTGGCGGTTGCGGCCCGAGTGCCACTGCTCCGGGCGCGGCAGAAAGCGCTACTCCGCCATCAAAGCCCAATCCATGGAGCATCGGTGGCGGTGCGACGCCATCGGCATCTGCCTCTGCCACGCCGACGGCATCGCCGAAGCCAGCGGGAAGCGATTCGCCGAAAGCCAATCCCTGGGGCATGGCTGCGCCGAAACCGGTTGCTTCACCCGTCAACTAACCACGGCAGATTGAGGCCACTCAGGAGAGCATAGCCTCACAGCGCCTCCGGCTCGCCCCTGCCAAGATAGCGCGCCAGATTGCGGTGGAGGTTGGCGACGGTCTGCTCCTGCTGCGGGTTGCGGAAGCAACCGCGAAAGCCGTAAGAGCGCATACTGCTCAGTATTCGAGGCCTTGTTTGAGCAAGCTGCATCGGGCAGAACAGCAGGCAAATAACAATCGAGAGGAATTACCCAATGGCCGGTCTGTCCGGGAAGCGCGTCATGGTGACTGGCGCCAGCGGCCTTGTGGCGCTGCCTGTTGCGGTGGAGCTTGCCAAAAACAACGAGGTCTTCGCCGTGGCGCGCTGGTCTGATCCGGCGCAGAAGAAGCTGGTCGAGGCGGCAGGCGCGCAGGCGGTCACGTTCGATCTGGCCAATGAAGACCTCTCGGCGCTGCCCAAGTCGGTCGACGTAGTGATCAACTACGCAGTGCTCCCGCCAAACTTCGGCAACATGGCCTATGATGTCAACACCGGCGCCACAGGGCGTCTCGCCCGCCGCTATCGCGACGCTGAGGCCTTCGTCCATGGCAGCACCGGTTCACTCTACGAATACCAGGGCGAGCGCCCCTTGCGCGAGGACGATCCTTACGGGCTGCACTCGGCCGGCGAGAACTACGCCGCCAGCAAGATCGGCGCGGAATACCTGATCAAGCATCTGAGCCTGGATTATGACCTGCCGGTCACCATCATCCGCATCTTCTCATTCTATGGCCCGCGCGGTGGCGGGGTTACCCAGCGGGTCGATCAGGTCGCCAAGGGCCTTCCGGTCAGTGTCTATCCCGGCGTGCGCAACGTCCACACGCCGCTCTATGAGGATGACTATGTCGAGAAGACGATCGGCTGCGCAGGCATCGCCAAGGTCGGCGCCGAAGTGGTTAATGTCGGCGGCTCGGAAAGCTGCACCACCCAGGAATATTGCCAGATCGCGGGTGATATCGTCGGCAAGGAGCCGATTTTTGTCGAGAATGGCCGTTCCTGGCCGATCTGGGCTGACACGACGAAAATGGAAAAGCTGCTTGGCCCCAGCAAGGTTTCGATCCGCGAAGGCATTCGCCGGGTGCTCGAGCAGACCGACCAGCGGCTCGGCAATCTCCATCACGTCCTCGGCCAGCCCGAGGCGCAAGACGCATGATCACGATGATCGCCCGGATGCGGGTGAGTGAAGGCAATGCGGCTGACTATGAGGCATTGATGACCCATGTCACTGCCATGACACTGGAGAACGAGCCGGGCGTTGCTTACTACGCCTGGTCAAAAAGTGCCGATGATCCAGATACGTATCTGGTGGTCGAGGTTTACCGCGATGGCGCGGCGCATGCCATGCATATGGCCAGCCCCTGGGTGGTAGAATCCCTTCCCAAGTCCAAGGCGCTGGTCGATGGCGGCTTTGATATCCAGCAATACGTCAGCGAGGGCAGCGAGCCGGTGGTGCTGCGCCACAAGGGTTAGAATTTACTCGGGCAATTGCGCGAAATCGGTCAGCGCCGCATCGCGGAGGCCCCGCCATACCCGCACTGCTTGCACCGTCTCGGGAACGTCGTGGACGCGCAGCAGCTGTACACCAGCCTCCAGCGCCTTGAAGGCCAAAGCCAGCGAACCGCCAAGCCGCTGATGCGCCGGGGCCTCATTCGACAGTGCCCCGATCATTCGCTTGCGGCTTGCGCCAACCAGCAGCGGCTGGCCAAGCGCATGGAACAGTGGCAGGGCATTGAGCAGCGCGAGGCTTTCTGCCACCGTCTTGCCGAAGCCGATGCCGGGATCGAGCAATATCTTGTCGCGCGCAATGCCAGCGGCCAGCGCCACATCGCGCCGGGCCATGAGCCAGTCGAACACATCGAGCACGACATCGTGATAAGTGCCATCGGCATGCAGATCATCTGCTTCGCCCGGCGCATGCATTAGCACCACCGGCACCCCGGCCCGTGCCGCCAGCTCCAGACTGCGCGGATCGTGGCGCAGCGCGCTGACATCATTGATCACATGCGCCCCCGCTGCAAGCGCCGCTTCCATCACCGCCCCGCGCCGTGTGTCAGTGCTGATCGCTGCGCCCGAGGCTGCAAGGCGCTCGATGGCGGGAATGGTTCGCTTGAGTTCGTCGCCCTCCCAGACAGCCGCCGCGCCCGGCCGGGTGCTCTCGCCTCCGACATCGATAATCGCCGCGCCCGCTTCCAGCATCGCCGCGGCATGGGCATTGGCCACATTGGGATCGTCGAGGAACTTGCCGCCATCGGAAAAGCTGTCGGGAGTCACATTGAGTATGCCCATCACCTGCGGTTGGTCGAGCCGGATGACCCGCGCGCCGCATTGCAGCGGGGCATGGCTGGCGAACAAGGCAGCCCATTGCGCCTGGCCCTGTTCGGCCAGAGCGCCGGGCAAATCGCCAATCGCTACTTCAACCTCGTGCGCTCCGAAGCGCCCGCGCGAAACAATCGACCCTCCCTCGCGCACGATCAGCGCAAAACGGCTGGCATAGGTCATGCCGCCAGCAAGACGGACGGCTTCGCCCTCCTCGCTTTGTGGGCTTTCGGCGAGGGCAATCGGGCGCAGGTAGAGGGATTGGGTCATCACTGTTCCAGTTTCGCTTCCCCATCAAAAAGGAAGATGCTCAATCCTCGGTCGCCAGAAGATAGAGCTGCCGGATCGCATCGACCGGCTTGAGCTCACCTTCATGCTCAAGATACCAGAATGTCCAGCCATTGCAGGCCGGCGCATTCTGCAACTTCGCGCCAAGGCTGTGGATCGAGCCTTTGTCAGCACCTGAAGCCAGTGAACCATCGGTCAGCACTGTCGCCTTCATCCGCCGCTTCTTGTCTGTCAACACAGTGCCTGGTGCGATCCAGCCGGTTTCGACCAAGGCACCAAAGGCCACCTTGGGGGCCGATTTCGGGCTTTGCATCGTCGCAATCGCGCTTTCATCGAGCGGCAAGGCCAGTTCGATCCGCTCCAGCGCCACTTCGCGGTAGGCGCTCTCGCGCTCGCAGCCGATCCATTCACGCCCCAGCCGCTTGGCCACCGCGCCGGTTGTACCGGTACCGAAGAAGGGATCGAGCACGACATCGCCCGGCTTCGTCGTCGCCAGCATGACGCGATAAAGCAGCGCCTCGGGCTTCTGGGTCGGATGGGCTTTCACCCCATCCTTGCGGATGCGTTCCTGCCCGCCGCAGATTGGCAGCACCCAGTCCGAGCGCATCTGCAACTCGTCATTGAGCGTCTTCATCGTGCGATAGTTGAAAGTATATTTGGCCTTCTCGCCCATCGAGGCCCAGATCAGAGTTTCGTGGGCATTGGTGAAGCGGGTGCCCTTG
This sequence comes from Sphingomonadaceae bacterium, assembly GCA_947473355.1. Lineage (GTDB taxonomy): Bacteria > Pseudomonadota > Alphaproteobacteria > Sphingomonadales > Sphingomonadaceae > Novosphingobium. Next base: position 8,535 of record CANJCQ010000031.1, read on the forward strand.
AAATTGGGCATGGGATTGGCCTTGCGCCAGACCACATCGTTGAGAATCCAGAAGCCCATATCCTGCATCGCCGCACCGACGCGGAAGATGTTGTGATAGGAGCCGATTACCCACAGCGAACCGTTGGGCTTCAAAATCCGCCGCGCCTCGGCCAGCCATTCGCGGGTGAACTGGTCATAGGTCGCAAAACTGTCGAATTTGTCCCAGGCGTCAGTGACCGCGTCGACATGGCTGCCATCGGGCCGCGCCAGATCACCGCCGAGCTGGAGATTGTAGGGCGGATCGGCGAAAATCATGTCGATCGAGGCGCTAGGCAAACTCCGCATCGCCTCGATGCAATCGCCCGTCAGGATCTGGCCCAAAGGCAGATCCTGCTGCAATGTCACTGCCTCTGCGGCGCGCGAGCGCACCCGTTCCTTCAGCATTACCTGTACCATTTGCCCGCCATTGCCCCCTGACTTATCCACAGGGTGTGAGTCCTCGGGGAGTCCACGTCAAGCGCGGAGTTGCGGAGATTCCTCGCAGATCATGGTTAACAATGGGTCAACGCGAGGAGAACGGAACGAGTCCCACACTGCATGTTGCGCGTCCCGGATTCACCGGGACTCAACATGCTGTACTGTTGCAGCAAAGACTCTTGGCCGAAAAAAAGTTTCAGGCAGGGGCCAGACCGGGGTCGATCCCCGTCATTTCCACCGAGAGATCCCACAGCCGCCGCGCCAATGCCTGGTCCTGAGCCAACTTGGACCGCTTCGCATCGCCCGACCGCCCGCGCATCTCGCCCATGCCCTGCGGACCATAATAGCCGCCAGGCTTTGCCGCAGAATCGCAGGCCGCCTGCAAGGCCGGCCATGCCCCCGCAGCGGCCGTGTTGAGCAGCAGTCCGAACAGCGGGGTGAATATTTGGAAGGGCCCGGCATGGCGCATCAGCTCGGTGGCGGCCACGCCCGGATGGCAGCCGATGGCAGTCACCGGCGATCCCGCCGCGCGCAGCCGCCGGTCCAGCTCGGCAAAATGCAGCATGTTGGCGAGCTTGCTGTCCGAATAGCGCGCAGCGCGGCTGTAGCCCTTCTCGGCATTCAGATCGTCCCACTGGATGTTGCCGCGATTGTGGGCAAGGCTGGCCGTCACCACCACCCGCGAGCCAGCAGTTTGCGCCAGCTTGGGCAGCAGCAGCGCAGTCAGTGCAAAGGTGCCGAGGTGATTGACGCCCCATTGCAGTTCAAAGCCCTGCACCGTGCGGGTCAGCGGCGGAAACATCACCCCGGCATTGTTGAGCAACACGTCGATACGTGGCTCCTCAGCCGCGATTTCCGCCGCGCGCCGCACAGAGGCGAGATCGGCAAGATCAAGCGGCAGATGCCCGACGTCGCCATGGCCGATGCGGCCAATCGCATCTTGCGCCTTGGCCTTGTCGCGGCAGGCCAGCAGCACTTTCGCGCCCTTGCCCGCCAGCACTTTGGCCGCCTCAAAGCCGATTCCGGTGTTGGCCCCGGTAACGATGAAACACTTGCCCGATTGATCGGGAACATCGGCTGCGGTGAATGGCATGATATGTCTCCAATCGCGGGGGTTTACGACAAGCTCAGCCTGGGCTTGACGAAGCCCATACACGGCATTCGCCTCACACAGCCAACATAAGCTGGGCAACGGGCGCAAAACTGCGGCGGTGGCACGGAGCTGGCCCGTGACGACGCAGGGCGGTGAGGTGTTCGACCGTGCCATAGCCCATATTGCGTTCCCAACCATACTGCGGATGGGCGATTGCCAATTCCCGCATCAGCCGGTCACGGTGTTCCTTGGCGACAATTGAGGCGGCCGAAATGCAGGGCTCGCTGCCATCGCCGCCGACAATCGTCCGCGCTGGCCAGCGCCACTCGGCGCAGCGCCCGGCGGGGGTCATGTTGCCATCGATCAGCACCTCCTCGGGCGCAGCACCAATCCGATCGCACAGCGCCGCAACCGCGCGGGTCATTGCCAGCATGGTCGCCTGCAAGATGTTGATCCTGTCGATTTCGTCGACATCGGCCACGCCGACCGCCCAGTGGCAGCTGGCCTTGATGGCGCCTTCAAGCTCAGCCCGCCGCTTTGCCGACAGTTTCTTGGAATCGTCGAGGCCTTGCGGTGGATCTGCGCAAAGGACCACAGCACCCGCCACGACCGGCCCCGCGAGCGGACCCCGGCCTGCCTCATCGACACCGATCGTCAATAAACCGGTTCTAGACTTGGCAAGCATGAAACCCTTGTCCATCTTCGCCTCCATGAAGCTACGCCCGATCCTGCTCGCTCTATTGCTTGGTGTCGCGCTGCTGGCAAGCTGGGGCCACTCGCGCGGCAGGGCGATAGAACCGCCGCCTGCCCCATCCTATGCGAAAAGCAATCCTTTCGCGGTCAGACAGATCGCCAAATTCGACGAGCCCTGGGCAATGGCAATCGATCCGGGCACTGGCACTGTTCTTGTCACCGAGAAGCGCGGGCGGATCAAATTCGTCACGCCGGATGGCACCATCGGCACAGTCACCGGCGTCCCGGCGGTGTCCTATGGCGGACAGGGCGGGCTCGGCGACATCGTCTTTGCCCCGGCTCAGCCTCGATCTGTGCTCGACCGGCGCACGGTTTATCTCAGCTGGGTCGAGGTCGGTGACGGCAATACCCGCGGCGCTGCCGTGGGCCGGGCTGAGCTGGTTTGCCAGCAACCGGCGAACTGCGCCCTCGAACAGTTGCAAGTGATCTGGCGGCAGGTGCCGAAAGGGACAAACCGCGGCCATTTCTCGCATCGGATCGCTTTCTCGCCCGATGGCCGCAGCCTGTTCATTGCCTCGGGCGAGCGGCAATTGAAGCAGCCTGCACAGGATCTGACCGGCAATCTTGGCAAGATCGTTCATCTGCAACTCGATGGCACACCTGCACCCGGCAATCCCTTTGCCGGCAAGGGAGGTGTTTCCGCAGAAGTGTGGACATTGGGTCACCGCAACATCCTCGGGCTACAATTCGATTCGCAAGGCCGATTGTGGGGCCTTGAACATGGCCCGGGCGGCGGCGATGAGCTGAACCTGATCGAAAGGGGCAGGAATTACGGCTGGCCGATCGTTTGCGAGGGGCCAGACTATGATGGCACCATTTTCCCCAGCCACGCTTCCCGTCCCGAATTTGCTGCGCCGAAGGTGAGCTGGTATCCGGTGATCGCGCCGGGCGGTTATATCTTTTACCACGGCAACGCTTTTCCGCAGTGGCGCGGACAGGCGCTGATTGCGGCGATGGGCGCGCAGGGAATTGTGCGGGTTGCCATCCAGGGCGAGACCGCACGGGAGATCGAACGCTACGCTATGCAGGCCCGAATCCGGGCCATTGCCGAGCGGCCGGACGGCTCGCTGCTGGTACTGGAAGACGGCGCAGGCGGTCGGCTGCTGCAACTTTCACCCCAGAACCGGTGAATTTGTTCGACAAGCCGACCTGCCGTGCTTATCGGCCCGGCCCCAATGGCCAACATCGTTCCTCTCGACAGTATCGATTCCGCGCTCATTGAAGCGCTGCTCGACCGCGCCTTCGAACCCGAGCGCCACAAGCGCACGGCCTACAAGGTGCGCGAAGGCACCGATTGGCTGCCCGCCCTTAGCTTTGCCGCGCTGGGCGATGACGATCACCTTGTCGGCACCATCCAGTGCTGGCCGCTCGCTCTGACCCCGCCGAATGGCCGGGCCAGCCCGATGATCATGGTCGGCCCCGTTGCCGTGCTGCCTGAACTACAGGGCCAGGGCTATGGCAAGGCGTTGATGAGTGCCACAATCGCCGCAATCAGCCCCGAAGCGCCGCTGCCGCAGGTGATGATCGGCGACGCAGAATATTATGGCAGGTTCTGGGGCTTTTCCGCCGAACACACCAAAGGCTGGAAGCTGCCCGGCCCCTGGGACCCTGCCCGCCTGCTGGTGCGCTGCAACAATCCCTCGATCTTGCCCGATGAAGGTGTGCTGGGGCCCTGGCTCAGGTAGCCATGCCCGCCCTTGCGGCCAGGCAGTCAAGCTGGCATCGCATAACCAATGCCCTACGAACCACCGCCCGAACTTGCCGCTCTGTCACTCGCCGAGATCGCCGCGCTCGTGGAATCGCGCGGTCTGCCGCCGGTCAGCGAATGGCAGCCGGCCCGCAATGGCGATAGCCTGATGCGGATCGCGGCGGATGGCCGCTGGCTTCATGATGGAGGCGAAATCAAACGCCCCGCCATGGTCCGCGCCTTCGCCAGCCTGCTGAGCCGCGATGCGGCAGGCCAGCACTGGCTGGTCACTCCGCATGAAAAACTCTCGATCGAGGTCGAAGACGCCGCCTTCATCGCCATCGATGTGAAGCAAGAGAGCGGCTCGCTCGCCTTCCGGCTCAACACCGACGACCTGATCATCGCCGGACCGGACCATCCCATTGTGGCGCGCGGCGATCCTGATGTGCCCGCGATCTATCTGGGCGTGCGCCATGGCACCGAGGCCAGACTTAACCGTAGCACTTACGGTCAACTAATTGATATTGCACTGGCTGGGGGAGAACTCGCGGTAACCAGCCAGGGCATGACATTCTCGCTGGTGCCACAATGAGCGCATTGTTCGACCGTTTGAGCGAGCTCTACGAAATTGGCCACGATGGCGAGCCGCCAGCGCTGTTTGGTGATCAGCGGCTCGAAGGCATCACCCAGTTCACCCCCGCCGCCGTGCTCGCCGCAATAACCGAGCGCGATGATGCAAGTGGCAGGGGGCCAGGGGTGCTGCTGCTCCACCGCCCTTCCAACATGCGCTCGCACCCCGGCCAGATCGCATTACCCGGCGGCAAGATCGATCCCGGCGAAACTGCCATCGAAGGCGCGCTGCGCGAGGCGCATGAGGAACTGGGGATCGATCCGTCACTGGTTCGCGTAATCGGCACCAGCGACGTTTATCGCACTCATTCCGGCTTCGAAATAACCCCGGTGCTGGGCATCATCCCGCCCGATATCGAGATCGTCCCCAACCCCACCGAGGTTGCACAATGGTTCGAAGCGCCGCTCGGCCATGTGCTGGATCCGGCCAATCATGTCGGCCAATGGGTCGAATGGGAGGGCTCGATGCGCGCCTATTACGAGATCATGTGGCAGGGGCACCAAATCTGGGGAGTGACTGCTGCCTTGCTGGTCAACCTGTCGCGGCGGCTGAACTGGCATGGGTGACATGCTCCCCGCCGCCGACTGGACGAAGCGCGAAGACCTCGCCGGGCTGATGATCGCCCTTGGCGACGGCAATGCCCGATATGTTGGCGGCGCAGTGCGCGACACCTTGCTCGGAATTGACGTCAAGGACATCGACCTCGCCACCCCGCTCGTCCCCGATGAGGTTATCGCAAGGCTCGGCGCAGCAGGCATCCGCACTGTGCCCACCGGTATTGCCCATGGCACGATCACGGCCCTTCTCGCCGAGGGCCCGGTCGAGATCACAACTCTGCGCCACGACGTCAGCACCGACGGCCGCCGCGCCACAATCGCCTTCGCCGAAGACTGGCGCGATGATGCCGCACGCCGTGATTTCACCATCAACGCGCTCTATGCGGATCCCGCGAGCGGCGAGATATTCGACTATTTCGGCGGGCTTGAGGATCTTGACGCGCGGCGAGTGCGCTTCATCGGCGATGCGCGCGAGCGCATCCGCGAGGATCACCTGCGGATTCTGAGATACTTTCGGTTTCAGGCAAGGTTCGGCTCACAACCTGCCGATATTGAATCGGAAAATGCCTGCGCTGAGCTTGCCGCCACTCTCAAGGCACTGTCGCGAGAACGCATTGGCATGGAAGTGCTGAACTTGCTCGGCCTGCCTGACCCCGCGCCGACCATCGCTCGCATGGCAGAGCTGGGCGTGCTCGCCGTGGTTTTGCCCGAGGCCGTGGTCGAACCTCTGGCAACTCTGGTGGCGGAGGAGCAACGACAAAGCATTGCCCCTAATCCGCTCCGGCGCCTGGCGGCATTGCTGCCCGCAGATATTGGCCAGGCCGAGCGCGTCTCGGCCCGTTTTCGCCTGTCGCGCGCTCAAAGAGAGCGTCTCGCCAGCGCCGTCAAGCGTGACCCGGCCGTTCCCGAGCAACCCCATGCCCTCGCCTATCGCCTCGGCATGGACCTGGCCATTGATCGGTTGCTGCTGACAGGCGCGGAAGCTGGAATCCTTGCGGGATGGGTTATCCCGGTCTTACCGCTCAGGGGCGGTGAAATTGTTGCTCGGGGAGTAACGGTCGGGCCCGAAGTTGCGCGGCTGTTGCGGGCAGTTGAGGACCGCTGGGTCGAAGAAAATTTCCCCGATAAGGAACGGATAGGAGTTTTGCTTTCAGAGGAGCTGGGCCGGTCAGCCTAGATCCGTAACACCACCGTCAGCCCAACGCCCTCTGGCAACACTTCCCCGCGCCTGATTACCCGTCGCACTGCATCGGCGCGCGCGCGATCGAGGATCGCCACCGGAACATCCGGCTCATGTGCGAGAATATCTGCCGAACCCAGCAGGCGCGCCTGTCGAAGGGTAAGATCGTCCGGATCGGCGCTGGCCAGGCGGAGTTCGACAAGGCCGCCTGCTAAATTAGTCGCAGTTCCTGCCAACCAGCTATCAACCGCTTCTGAGCCGCCCTGCCCCATCGGATCGAGCGTCCCCCCGAAAGAGAGCGCTGCATCCAGCGCGCGGCGGCGCTCACCGGCATCGGGCCAGCGTGCACGCATCGTTTCACGCGCCTTGCCCAGCGTTGCAGCCAGCCCACCCAGCCCCGGCGGTAGCAAGGTTTCGAGCCGCAGCCGCAGCGCCTTGGCAAGCCCTGCCGATGCGCCGCCGGTGCCAATCGCCAGCAGCACCGGCGAACGGTCAAGAATGCTGGGAACAGTGAAATCGCACAAGTCTGGCCGGTCCGGAACATTCACCAGCACCCCGCGCGCCTTGAGCTTGGCCGCCATCGTTTCGGGAGCATCGAGCGCAACGAAAGCCAGTCGCGCGTCTGAATTGGCATCCCCGACAACAATGCCGCCTGCCCGTTCAACCAGCCTGCGCTTGGCCAAAGCCGCCTCGCCCTCGCCCAGCACGATCACCGGCTGCCCGGCAATGCGGTGGAACAGGGGGAGTGCATCGATCATCTAGGACTCGTCTTGGGACGCGGCCCACCCCGCTGCGACTAACCTCACCTGCGGTTCGGCAAGTCTCGCTCCCCTCCCGCCTGCGGGAGGGGCTAGGTGTGGGTAACGCTTCATTCCAGCCAGTCGGGAATCGAATCGCCCGCGATCAGCGCCTCGATTGGCGGACGCGCGCGCACCACGGCCCATTTGTCGCCCGAAACCAAGACCTCGGGTACCAGTGGACGGCTGTTGTAAGTCGTTGCCATATTCGCGCCATAGGCCCCGGCAGTGGCAAATGCGATCAGATCACCAGCCTCGACCGCATCCATGGTCCGCCCGGTGGCAAACGTGTCACCGGTCTCACAGATCGGCCCGACCACGCTTGCCTCTATCTGGCTGTTGCGTGGACGCACCGCGCGGATATCATGCCAGGCCTCATACATCGCCGGACGCACCAGATCGTTCATCGCCGCATCGACGATAACGAAGGGCGTGGTCGCCCCTTGCTTGACCCGGATAACCTGGCTCAGCAGCACGCCTGCGTTACCGGCGATCACCCGGCCCGGCTCGAACAGCAGGCGGACATTCCATCCCGCGGTCACCCGTTGCACCATCGCGCCATATTCCGCCGGGCTGGGCGGCAAAGGCTCGGAAGGATCATAGGGCACCCCGAGCCCGCCCCCAAGATCAGCGGTTTCGATGGTGTGACCAGCATCGCGTAGTTGCCCGATCAACACCCCCAGCCGCGTGAAGGCTGCTTCAAACGGCGCCAAGGTGGTCAATTGGCTGCCGATGTGAACATCGACACCCTGGATGCGCAAGGCAGGCATCTTCGCCAGCGCCGCATAGGCAACCAGCGAAGATTCATAGGGAATTCCGAATTTGTTTTCTGCCTTGCCGGTCGAAATCTTGGCATGGGTCAGCGCATCGACATCGGGATTTATCCGATAGGCGACATTGGCCACTTTGCCCATTTCGCTGGCAATCGCCGACAGCATTTCCGCTTCCGGTTCGCTCTCCAGATTGAACTGATAGATGCCATGCTCAAGAGCGATACGCATTTCCGCCGCCGTCTTGCCGACACCGGAAAACACGATCTTTTCCGCCGGAATGCCCGCCGCCACCGCGCGCAGCAGTTCGCCTGCCGAAACAACATCGGCTCCCGCGCCCTGCTTCGCCAGCACCGCCAGCAGCGCGCCATTGGGATTGGCCTTGACCGAATAGGCGATCAGGGGATCGCCCAGCCCTGCCCCGACCAGCCCCTCACGGAACACCTGCAGATGCCGCTCCAGCGTCGCGCGCGAATAGACATAGACCGGCGTGCCGACTGCCTCGGCAATCGTGGCCAGCGCCACGTCCTCGGCGTGGAGTTCGCCGTTCTTGAGGCAGAAATGATCCATAATCCGGTGCCGCCCGCCCTATTGCTTGGGCGGCAAGGCGAAAGGATCGTCAGCGCGCTGCTCAGAACGTTTGCGCAGCTCGACCGAACGCTCGGGCACGGCTTGCGGCGTCGACGCCAGCAGCTTTGCGGCATTGGGCCTGTCATCGCGGCCATAGGGCGCGGGCGGCAACTGCTTGCCCGCCTGCGGCTTGAGATCGGCGCGGACGCCGCATGCGGCGAGCATCAGCGCCAGCGCGAGAACAGTAACAATGCGCATCACGATGCCTCCAGACCCAGCGCAGCGCGCGCCTCGGCCACGCGCTTCCTTACCTCGTCCGGCGCGGTTCCGCCATGGCTGGTGCGCGCGGCAACCGATGCTTCGACTGACAGCGCAGCGTAAACGCGCTCGTCGATACGAGGATCGATCATTTTGAGATCCTTGATGGTCAGCTTATCGAGCGCGACACCCTTCTGTTCAGCCAGCTTCACCGCTGCACCAGTGATATGATGCGCCTCGCGGAACGGGATGTTCGCCTGCCGCACCAGCCAGTCGGCGAGGTCCGTCGCGGTGGCATAGCCGAGCTCGGCCGCCTCGCGCATCCGTGCTGTCCGGAAGGTCGCGCCTTCGACCATCCCGGTCATCGCCGCGAGGCACAGCATCAGCAGCGAGGCCGCCTCGAACACCGGCGGCTTGTCGTCCTGCATGTCCTTCGAATAGGCGAGTGGCAGGCCTTTCATGGTCATGATCAGCGAAGTCAGGCAGCCCGCGATCCGCCCCGAATGGCCGCGCACCAGCTCGGCGGCGTCGGGATTCTTCTTCTGCGGCATGATCGAGCTGCCGGTCGAGAGCGCATCGGGCAAAGTGACGAAGCTGAACGGCTGGCTCGCCCAGATGATCATTTCCTCGGCCAGCCGCGACAGGTGCAGCGCGCATTGGGTTGCCGCCATCAGGTAATCGAGCGCGAAATCACGATCGGACACCGAATCGAGGCTGTTGGCAGTGGGCATTGCAAAGCCCAGCGCTTGTGCCGTCATCTCGCGGTCGATCGGAAATCCAGTTCCGGCCAGCGCCGCTGCGCCCAGCGGACACTGACTGGCGCGGGCATGGGCGTCGACAAATCGCGAACGGTCACGCTGCGCCATCTCGTAATAGGCCATCAGATGATGCCCGAGCGTCACCGGCTGCGCGGTCTGCAGATGGGTGAAGCCGGGCATGATGCTCGCGGCATGCTCTTCAGCCCGCGTCACCAGAGCGACCTGCAACATGCCAAGCGCCGCATCAGCCGCAAGGCAGGCCTCGCGGACCCAGAGCTTGAAATCGGTCGCCACCTGATCGTTGCGGCTGCGCGCGGTATGCAGTCGACCTGCTGCTGGGCCGATCAGCTCGGCAAGGCGGCTTTCACTGGTCATGTGGATGTCTTCGAGGTCCCAGTCTTCGGGGACGCCGTTTGCCTCATATTCCGCCGCGACCTGATCCAGCCCCGCCGAAATCGTTGCCGCATCCTCTGCCGAAACAATGCCCTGCTTGCCCAGCATGACGACATGCGCCTTTGACGCGGCTATGTCCTGCCGCCACAGTGCCTTGTCGAAGGGGATCGAGGCATTTATCTCGCGCATGATTGCCGACGGCCCCTGAGAGAACCGTCCGCCCCACATCTGATTGGAGCCCGTCTTGCTGTTATCCCGCTCGCTCAACCTGTCTTTCCTTGGAATGGCGCTGTTCGCACCGATAATGCTTGGCGGCTGCGATAGGCAAAGCGGAGACAAGTCGCAACCGCAGGCTTCAGCCTCTGCGCCAGCCAGTGGCGAAGCTGCCGGCACCATCGACCGCAGCCACAAGGGCAGCCCGCTTCCCACGTTCACACTCAGCGATCCCGCAGGTCAGAAACTTGCCATGCCAAGCCTCAAGGGCAAGCCCACCTTGATCAACCTGTGGGCCACCTGGTGCGCGCCCTGCATCGCTGAGCTGCCGACGCTCAATTCAATCTCGAACCGGGCCGACATGAATGTTCAGATCATCACAGTTTCTCAGGACATGGAGGATCCCGCCAAGGTCCAGACCTTCCTTGACCAGAAGGGTTTTGCCCAGCTCCCTGCCTGGCTCGATCCCAAGGGCGATCTTGCCGCGCACTATCAGGTGCAGACCCTGCCTACCTCGGTCTATTACGATTCGAATGGCCTTGAAGTCTGGCGTTTCACTGGCGGCCGCGACTGGGCCAGCGCGGAAAGCGCGGTGCTGTTCGCCGAGGGTAACAACTGAATGGCGACCTACGTGCTAGTCCATGGAGCAGGACATGGCGGCTGGTGCTGGCAGCGGGTTGCGCCGCTGCTGCGCGCGGCAGGCCATGAGGTCCATACTCCGACCCTGACAGGTCTGGGCGACCGCTCGCACCTGCTTTCGCCTGATGTCAGTCTCGACACCCATATCACCGATATTGCAGCTATGTTGATAAGCGAAGACCTGCGCGACGCCATCCTTGTCGGCCATAGTTACGGTGGCATTGTCATAACCGGAGCCGCCGACCGCGCGCTGGATCGGGTTGGACACCTGGTTTTTCTCGATGCGGCCATTCTGGCACATGGCGAATCGTTGGCTGAAACAACCCCGGCAATCCGCGCAGTACGGAGTGATGCCCGGACTGTCGGTGGCGTTGAATTGGTGCTTTGGCCCGATCAGCCGGTCGCCCGTGCTATCTATGGCGTAACAGACGAGACCGACTGGGTCTGGATGGCTGAGCGGCTGCGTCCACATCCCTGGCGCTGTTTCGCTGAGCCACTGGTGCTCGCCAACGCCGAGAAAGTAGCGCAATTTCCTCGCACGATCATCAATTGCCCTTCCACGCTAAGGTTGAGGGCGGGCGAAGTGCTTGACCGCTATTTTGCAGCCGACCGGGTCTGGGAAATCGAATCCGGCCACGATACGATGATCACCGAGCCGGAAATGACCGCAGAGCTTTTGCTGCGCCTTGCCGTCGAGAAGGGTTGATCCCATGGCCACCGCCCGCCGCATGGGACCGAGCACCTCGGCCACTTCGAATGCTCTGCTCGATGCCGCCGAACGCGTGCTGCGCAATGAAGGCTATGGCGCCGCTTCGTCGCGCCGCATTGCTGGGGAAGCCGGCGTCAAGCAGCAACTGGTCTATTATTATTTCCGCACCATGGACGATCTGCTGCTTGCCTGCTTCCAGCGCCGTACCGAGCGGGCCCTGACGCGCCTGGCAGAGGATGCCGCTTCCGAGCATCCGGTGCGGGCGATCTGGAACACGCTGAGCAATGCTTCGGACGGCAAGCTTTCGTTTGAATTCATGGCGCTGGCCAACCACCACGAAGGCATTCGCGCGGAAGTCGCCCGCTTTATCAGCGAAACGCGTCGCATCGAAGCCGCTGCTATCGCCCAGATTGAGGCCAGACCCGGGCACGAAACCGGACCAGTGACCCCGGCTGCGGCCGCCTTCCTGCTCTCTGCTGTCTCGCTGATGCTGGGACGCGAAGCCGCGACTGGCATTGACGAGGGGCACTTGGATATGCGCGCTTTGCTGGAATGGGCCTTGGGAAAGTTCGATTGACCGGCAGGGCGCCGATCGCTAACAAAGTGATCAGCACGGGAGGACTGCTATGACCGACATCTACAACATCCCAATCATCGCCCGCGGCCGCATCATCGAGCCGGGTGAAGATGCCGTCGAATATGCGGGCCGCGGCGGGGCCAAGTTCCGCACCCCCGATCCGCACAAACACATCCACGATCTGGTGCTAGGCAACCCGGTCGCGCTGCGCGATCTGATGGATTGCCCAATCCACGATATCATCGATTTCCTCGCCGAGGTCGGCAAGAAGCTTCACCTCGATGACAACGTCCACCTGCAGGAAAGCTTCGCGCTTGCACTGCAGGCCGGGGGCCTGGCCGAGCCGATCCTGCGCGGGGTTTATGAAGACATGCCGCGCATGTTTGATGGCAAGGCCATGTTCGAACTGATCGATAAGTCCGTCGGCGTCGATTATCTCGATGGCTGGGTGCCAGGCGAAGGGCCCCATGCCAATTGCCGCGTCCGCGCGGTCGGCACGCGCCAACTGCATATCACAGCCGGCAACGTGCCGGTCGTCGCCGCGCTCACCATCATTCGCGGAGCCCTGACCAAGAGCGACGTGCTGATCAAGGCCCCCTCCAACGACCCGCTAACTGCCAATGCCATCAGCCGCTCGCTGATCGACATCGATGCCAGCCACCCGGTGACCAGGCATGTCGCCGTCGCTTACTGGAAGGGCGGCGACGAGGAGATGGACAAGCAGATCGTCCGCGTCAGCCGCATCGACAAGATCACCGCCTGGGGCGGGATGTCGTCCGTCAAACACATCCAGAAATTCCTCACCCCCGGCATCGACCTGACCGCGCTCAACCCGAAATATTCGATGTCGGTTATCGGCAAGGAAGCATTGGAAAGCGAAGCCGCAATGGAGGAGGCTGCAACCGGTATCGCTGTCATCGCCGGATTCTACAACCAGACTGCCTGCGCCAACACCCGCATCGTCTATGTCGAATCGGACACTGACGATGAGAGCATCGAAAAGCTGGTGGCGCTGGGCAGCAAGGTCGTCGCGGCCTTCAAGACCCTGCCCCCGATCATCTCGACCCCGGTGACAAAGGCCAATCAGGACCTCGAAGCCGAAATGGAAGCAATCGCTCTGGAAGACGATTTCTACCACGTCGAAGGCGACACGCTCTCCGGCGGCGTCATCGTCTCCAAATTCTCTGACCGCATCGATTTCTATGACCAGCTCAACAACCGTGTGGTCAATCTGGTGCCGATCGCTGATCTCAGCACTGTCACCAAATGGTGCGACGACACGACTCAAACCGTCGGAGTCTATCCCGAGGCGCTGCGCGAAAAGCTGCTCGATGTGTTCGCGCTGGCAGGGGTCCAGCGCCTCGTCTCGCTGACCGGCGGCGATGCGCTGCAACTGTTCCACGACATGCACACCCTGCCGCCGGGTATGCCGCACGACGGAATCGAGCCGCTGCGCCGCAATGTCCGCTGGGTAATTGACCAGCGCGCGCCGGATAATGTCGTGCCCTTGGCGATTGCGGCGGAGTAGTAACTCTGGACGCGAGCCATCGTGTGTCATAGCCTCGGCTCAAGAAGAATCGAGGGAGGCTTAGGATGCGGCAATTTGGCAAGGGAATCGTGGCGGCGGCTTGTGCGGGATTGCTGCTGGCCGGCTACTCAAGAGGCGGCACTCCGCAAAGTGATACAGGCCTTGGCGCGGGCGACGACTGGTCCACGGTGGGCGGCGGCGCCGACGAGGCTGCCTACAGCCGGCTGACTGAAATCGATGCTGCCTCCATTGGCAAGCTTGGCCTTGCCTGGTCGCTCGATCTGCCCGGCGAAGTCACGCTGGAGGCGACCCCGCTGGCGGTTGGCGGCGTTCTCTATTTCACCGGCAGCTATGCGGCGGTCTATGCTGTCGACGGCGCCAGCGGACGGCTGCTGTGGAAATACGATCCGCAGACCTGGAAGCACGATCCCGATAAGATGCACTTCTCCTTCGGCGCCAATCGCGGCGCAGCTTACGAGAATGGCAAGGTCTTCGCCGTGGCGCTGGATGGGCGGCTATTCGCGCTCGACGCCAAAACCGGCAAGGAACTGTGGGTCACCGAGACCATCCCCAAGGGTCTTGGCATGATCTCCACCGGAGCGCCCCGGGTGATGAACGGCAAGGTGATCATCGGCAATGGCGGCGCGGATTTCGGAGCGCGCGGTTACGTCTCGGCCTATGATACAAACACCGGCAAGCAGCTTTGGCAGTTTTACCTCACCCCCGGCAGCCCGGAGCAGAATGCAGGCAATCCGGCAATGGAAGCAGCCGCGAAGACCTGGGGGCCGGATTTCTGGAAGCGCACCGGCGGCGGCGGCACGGCGTGGAATGGCATGACCTATGATGCCGAAACCAACCACATCTACATCGGCGCGGGCAATGCCGGTCCGTATGACCCTGTCCTGCGCGATCCGGGCAGCACAGGCGACAATCTCTACACCTCTTCGATCGTCGCGCTTGATGCCGATACCGGCAAATATGTCTGGCACTATCAGGAAACCCCGCGTGACAGCTGGGATTACAAGGCCACGCCCAACATGGTGATGGCGACGCTCAACCTCGATGGCAAGCCGGTCAAAGTGCTGATGCACGCGCCAACCAACGGCTTTTTCTATGTGCTTGACCGCGCGACGGGCAAACCGATCTCGGCCAAGGCGGCAACCGTGGTGACCTGGGCAAAGGGCATCGACCTAAAGACCGGCCGGCCGATCGAGGAACCCGGAATCCGTTATGATCAGGGCGGGATCACCGTGTGGCCCGGCGCAGTTGGTGGGCATAACTGGCAACCGATGTCGTACAATCCCCGGCTCGGCCTCGTCTATGTGCCGATGCAGCAGATTGGGCTCAAGATTTCACGAGGCAAACAAAGTAATAATGCCTTCAACGTCATGGGCCTGATGGTCGAACCAGTGATCGAGAAGGAAGGCGATGGCAAAGGCTCGCTGGTCGCCTGGGATCCGGTGGCTCAGCGCGAGGTGTGGAAGGTCCAGCACGATCATCTGTGGAACGGCGGCACGCTCGCCACTGCCGGGGGCCTGGTGTTCCAGGGCACCGCCGATGGCTGGTTCAAGGCGTGGAACGGCGCCAATGGCAGCGAGCTGTGGAAGTTCAACGCCGGGCTCGGCATCGTTGGCGCACCGATCAGCTACCGTGTCGGCGGCAAGCAATATGTCTCGATCCTGGTCGGCTATGGCGGCACCACGGCGGCCTACGGCGAATTCATGAATATCGGCTGGAAATATGGCGCGCAGCCGCGCCGCCTGTTGACCTTCGCGATTGGCGGCACCGCCACGATCCCCGCCTCGCCGCCGGCAGACCGCAAAGTCCATGCGCTCGACGATCACGCGCTTGTGCTGAATGAAGCAGACGTCAAGGCAGGCTGGGCGCTTTCGGTGCAATGCGCCGCCTGTCACGGCGTAGGCATGCAATCGGCGGGCACACCGGGTCCGGACCTGCGCGAATCGGCAATTGCGCTGCAACTGGACAGCCTGAGCAGTGTGCTGAAGCAGGGCCTGCTGTTGGAAAGGGGCATGCCGCGCTTCCAGAACCTTACTGACGAACAGATCCGCCAGCTCCACGCCTATATCCGCGCTCGGGCACGCGAGGCGCTGGGCACCCGTAAGGCCGATAACTCAGTGCCTGCACCTGTAAAGCTGTAAGGAATGGTGGCGCTAGATATCCGTGGCGAACATTAGCCCGAGCCGGTTCCACCACAGCCGTACGGTTTCGTGGCGAATGTCGATCTCGCGCTTGAACTACAGGTTCTCGACGTTTCGCAGCGAGAGCGGGAAGCGGACATAGATCATGACCACAAGCGGATAGGCTGGTTTGCGAGGGCTGGGCACGGTGCATGGCTGCGTATCAGGCCACTCTATCGCTGGCGGTGCATTCCTTCTGACACTGCCGTCTCAGGCAAGTTCATTCTGGCCGCTTGGTACCGCGCAGGGCTGCGAACCGATTGATCAGCCAGCTTCTGAATACTGCAATCGCAGGGTCTGCGAGGTCGTCCGCATGAAGCTTGAGGTAGTAGCCGTATCCATCCTCGATTGCCGCATCGAAGGGCATGACCAGTTCCCCCTGAGCGATCTCGGCGGAGAACATGTCGATGTCTCCAAGCAAGACGCCGCCCGAGGTCATGGCATACTTCGCGGTGGCGACTCAGGCCTCGTTGCGACAACCGTGTAAGGGCAATCCTTCCCTTATATTGGCTATTCTAATTGTTTAGATAAGCAACTTTTGCAATAGCGCCTCACGCGCAAGACAGCCAAGGTGCAGGCGTAAGTCCGGCAAAAGGCTCATTCAAGGAGGCAGCGTGACCACATTCGACGAACCAATGAACGAAGACCGCGCCGCCATTCAACTTAGCCGCTCGCTGAAATCGCGGCATGTCTCGATGATCACCTTTGGCGGGATCATCGGTGCGGGGCTGTTTGTCGGGTCGTCGACTGCCATCCACACGATCGGGCCGGCGGCAGTCCTCAGCTATGCCATCGCAGGATTCATGGTGCTGCTGGTGATGCGCATGATTTCCGAAATGGCCATGGCTCTGCCAGGCACTCAGACTTTTACCGACTTTGCACGCGAAGGTGTCGGCGACTGGGCTGGATTTATTGTCGGCTGGCTATATTGGTATTTCTGGGTCGTGGTGATTGCGGTTGAAGCGATTGCCGGGGCCAGGATCATTTCGAGCTGGTTGCCGCAATTCGCAATCTGGCAGGTCGGTGTCGCGCTGATGGCGCTGCTCACCGGGGTCAATCTGTTGTCGGCAAGGTCCGACGGTGAATTCGAGTTCTGGTTCGCTTCGACCAAAGTGGTCGCGGTGATCGCGTTCATCATCATCGCCGCCGCATATGCGTTCGGCATCACCTCTCCCAATGGCCCCACCTTTGCCAATCTGACCACGCATGGCGGCTTTGCGCCCGCCGGTGTGACTGCCATATTTGCCGGAGTGGCAACGACGATCTTCTCGCTCTGCGGTGCCGAGATCGCAACGCTGGCTGCAGCGGAATTCACTGAAGGCACCCAGACGATTGCTCGCATGACCATATCCGTTTCAGTGCGGATCATGGTCTTTTTCGTTCTTTCGATATTGATGATCGTCTCGGTGGTGCCCTGGAACGAGATCTCCGTGGGCGTCTCGCCGTTTTCGCACGCACTCAGGACCATGGGCTATCCGTCGGCGGACCTGGTGATGGATGCGATTGTACTGGTCGCCGTTCTCTCGTGCCTCAATTCCGGGATCTATATCACCTCCCGCGCCATGTTCGGATTGGCCAAGGCAGGCGATGCCCCGCAATCCTGTGTCCAGCTGAGCAAGCAACGCGTGCCGGCACGGGCTATCCTGATCGCCAGCCTTTTCAGCTACGGCGCACTGGCTGCTTCGGTGCTTTCGCCCGACCATGTATTCAATTTTCTGGTCACCTCATCGGGCGCAATCATGCTGTTCATCTACATGCTTATTGCTTTCGCCCAGCTGCGCCTGCGAACCAGACTTGAGCGCGATGCCCCCGAGCAGCTGAGGCTTCGGATGTGGTTGCATCCCTATGGAACATGGGCGGCGATCGCCGGGATGGGCGGCGTTCTGGTTTTTATGGCGCTGTCCACCGATCACCGGCTCGAACTATGGGCCAGCGTGCTCGTCACTGCAGGATTTCTGGTGGCCTGGAAGTTGCGCAGCTGGATGAGCGCGAAGTGAATTTTCCGATCGCAACAAACTTTTCAATCGCTACTGGCCGCGCAATCGCAGATGATCTGTTCACTGAGTTAAACGATCGCCCGGAGGCAAACCTTTGAAGCACGAGAACGATCCGCTGGCAGCCCTGTGGATGCCCTTTACCGCCAATCGCGCGTTCAAGGCCCAGCCGCGTCAGCTCAAGGCGGCGAAGGACATGCATTATACCAGCGACGACGGACGCCAGATCCTCGACGGTACCGCTGGCCTGTGGGCGGTGAACGCTGGCCATTGCCGCGCGCCGATTGTCGAAGCGATCCAGAAATGCGCGGCGGAGCTGGACTATGCTCCGCCGTTCCAATTAGGCAATCCGCGCGCGTTCGAGCTGGCTTCGCGGGTCGCGGCGATCATGCCTGACGGAATAGACCGGGTGTTCTTCACCAACTCCGGATCGGAATCGGTCGATACCGCACTCAAGATCGCTCTGGCCTATCAGCGCGCGCGCGGCGAAGGCACGCGCACCCGCCTGATCGGGCGCGAGCGCGGCTACAATGGCGTGGGCTTTGGCGGCATTTCGGTCGGCGGGATCGTCAACAACCGCCGACAGTTCGGCACTCTGCTGACCGGCGTCGACCATCTCCCGCACACCCATGATCTGGCGCACAACGCCTTCACTCGGGACCGCCCGGCCTGGGGCGCGCATTTGGCTGATACACTCGAATCAATCGTCGCGTTGCATGGCGCTGAGACAATCGCAGCGGTAATCGTCGAACCGATGGCAGGCTCGACCGGAGTGCTGGTGCCGCCAATCGGCTACCTCGAAAAACTGCGCGAAATCTCGAGCAAATATGGCATTGTGCTGATTTTCGACGAAGTCATTACCGGCTTCGGCCGTGTCGGCGGGGCCACGGCATCGGAGACTTTGGGCGTCACCCCAGATATCATAACCATGGCCAAGGGCCTGACCAACGCCGCCGTGCCAATGGGCGCGGTCGCAGTCGGACGCCATATCCATGACGCGGTGATCGAAGGCACACCGGACGGGATCGAACTGTTCCACGGCTACACCTATTCCGGCCATCCACTCGCCGCGGCCGCGGGACTGGCGACACTGGAACTCTACAAGTCCGAAGGCATCTGGGAACACGCCGCCTCGCTTCATGCCTATTGGGAAGAGGCAGTCCACAGTTTGAAAGGCAAGCGCCACATCATCGACATTCGCAATATCGGGATCGTCGCCGGGATCGAGCTGGAACCCCGCGTCGGCGCGCCAACCAAGCGCGCGACCGAATTGTTCCACAAGTGCTTCGACAACGGCTTGCTGGTCAGGGCGGCAGGCGACATTATCGCCCTCTCGCCGCCGCTGATCCTCGAAAAGGCGCATATCGACGAGATGGTCGGACGCATTGCCGACATGGTGGAAACGATTGATTAAAGCGTCAAGACGACCTTGCCGACATGTCGCTTGGTCAAGAAAGCCTCTTGCGCCGCAACGATCTCGCTGAGCGGGTATGTCGATGGACCGAGATGCGCCGCAAAGCTAGCGCAGGCCACAATTGTGATTTGACTAGGATTTTTCGATGCAAAGCGGCACAAATTTTGTTGTCCTCGTAGCCACCAAAGACCGCAAGGGAATAGTCGCTGCAGTTGCGAATTCAATCGCCAGCCAGGACTGCAATATCGTCGAAAGCGCGCAGTTTGGGGATAGTGGCACCGGCCAGTTCTTCATGCGAGTGGCGATTTCCGGCCCGGCTGGAATGACAACCGAGAGCTTTACCGACGCTTTCAATCCAGTTGCCACTGCCTTCCATCTTGATTGGCGGATTCATGATCTGCGAAACAAACTGAAGGCCATGATCATGGTCAGCCAGGGCGGCCACTGCCTCAATGACCTGCTTTATCGAACTTCGACCAACCGCCTGCCCATGGAGGTCACCAGCGTAGTCTCCAACCATACGACCTGGCAGCGCCGTGCGGAACATGAAGGGATACCGTTTTTCCATCTGCCGATTTCACCGGAAACGAAGCTCGAACAGGAAGCCCGGATCATGGAGCTTGTCGAGGAGCAAGAGGTGGATCTGATCATCCTTGCCCGCTACATGCAAGTCTTGTCCCACCAGCTATGCCGCAAACTCGACGGCCGTGTGATCAACATCCACCACAGCTTCCTGCCAGGTTTCAAAGGCGCCAAGCCCTATCACCGAGCCTACGAACGCGGTGTCAAGATGGTTGGCGCAACCGCACATTATGTCACTCCGGATCTTGATGAGGGGCCGATCATTGCCCAGGATGTATCGATCGTCGATCATGCGGATACGGTCGATGATCTGATCGCGCAGGGACAAGATACTGAAAGCCGAGTGCTTGCGCGCGCGGTCAAGCTCCATCTAGAGCACCGCGTGATGCTCGACGGCAACCGCTCGGTCGTATTCAAATAGATCCGGCGAAGGAAGTAGCAGGTGTCGTCCGAACAATCATTGCTGAAGACTCTCGACGCCGCAGGGATCGTGTGGACCATGCATGAGCATGAAGCAGTCTTCACTGTAGAAGAATCTGCCAGCCTGTATGCAGCGATCCCCGGAATACACACCAAAAACCTGTTCCTAAAGGATGCTTCGGGCAACTTCTGGGTTGTCAGCGCCCCACACGACGCGCCGGTTGATCTGAAAGCACTGTCCAGTGTAATTGGCGCCAAGAAGGTCAGCTTTGGCAAACCTGATCACATGATGCGCCTGCTTGGCATAAGCCCGGGGTCGGTCACTCCGTTAGCGGCCTTGAATGATACCACCGGAACAGTGAAATTTGTGATCGATGACCGCCTGGCAGCGGCTGAATGCATAAATGTTCACCCACTGCGCAATACGGCGACCATCAGCCTTTCCGGATCAGGGCTGATGTCATTCCTTGTCGGCACCGGCCATGCCCCCGTTGTAGTCGCCGTCCCGGCTCCACTATGAAGATTAGCAACTTCGCGATGCCCACAATCAGAATTGGCCTTTGCCTGTTTCATGCAAAAATGAGCCTGTCTCAACTCGACATCCGCGGTAAATACAAAGAAGACCTACCCGGAGGCGTTGCAGCCCATTTAGATGAATGTTGAATCTCAGGAGAGCCGACCCATGAAGACCCGTGCTGCCGTAGCCTTCGCCCCCAAGACCCCGCTGGAGATCGTCGAACTCGATCTGGAAGGCCCCAAGGCGGGCGAGGTTTTGGTCGAGATCATGGCGACAGGTGTTTGCCACACCGATGCCTACACGCTCGATGGCTTCGATTCCGAAGGCCTGTTCCCCAGCATTCTCGGTCACGAAGGCGCCGGGATTGTGCGCGAGGTCGGTGCAGGCGTAACCAGCGTCAAGCCGGGCGATCATGTCATCCCGCTCTACACGCCTGAATGCGGCAAGTGCAAAACCTGCCTCTCGGGGAAGAGCAACCTGTGCACCGCGATCCGCGCGACGCAGGGCCAGGGGCTGATGCCTGATGGCACCAGCCGGTTCTCCTACAAGGGCCAGACCATCTTCCACTACATGGGCTGCAGCACCTTCTCGAACTTCACCGTCCTGCCAGAAATCGCCGTCGCCAAAATCCGCGATGACGCGCCGTTTCAGACATCCTGCTACATTGGCTGCGGGGTGACGACCGGGGTCGGCGCGGTGCTCAATACCGCCAAGGTCCAGCCGGGTGACAATGTCGTGGTGTTTGGCCTCGGCGGGATCGGGCTCAATGTGTTGCAGGGCGCGAAGCTGGCCGGCGCGGGCAAGATCATCGGGGTCGATATCAACGAGACCCGCGAGGAATGGGGCCGCAAGTTCGGCATGACCGACTTCCTGAACAGCGAAGGCATGAGCCGCGAGGATGTGGTGGCAAAGATCGTCGCCCTGACCGACGGCGGTGCCGACTACACTTTCGATGCCACCGGCAACACCGAAGTCATGCGCACTGCGCTCGAAGCCTGCCACCGCGGCTGGGGCACTTCGATCATCATCGGCGTGGCCGAAGCGGGCAAGGAAATCAGCACCCGCCCGTTCCAGCTTGTCACCGGGCGCAACTGGCGGGGCACGGCCTTTGGCGGCGCCAAGGGCCGCACCGATGTGCCGGGGATCGTTGACATGTATATGCAGGGCAAGATCCAGATCGATCCGATGATCACTCACGTCATGGGGCTGGAGGAAATCAACACCGCTTTCGATCTGATGCATGCAGGCGAATCGATCCGGTCTGTGGTGGTATTCTGATGGATCATCTCAGTGCCAATCGCAGTCATGGCGGAACACAAGGCGTTTACCAGCACGAGTCCGCCGCGACTGGCACTGCCATGACCTTTTCGGTTTTCGTTCCAGACCACGCTCCAGGCGCAAAACTGCCGGTCTTGTGGTATCTGTCCGGCCTCACCTGCACACATGCGAATGTCACCGAGAAGGGCGAATATCGTGCTGCCTGTGCGGAGCACGGGATCATTTTCGTCGCACCGGACACGTCTCCGCGCGGGGACGAAGTGCCTGATGATGAGGCTTATGACTTCGGCAAGGGCGCGGGATTCTATGTCAATGCGACAAGAGCCCCCTGGTCGACGCACTTTCGGATGCGAGACTACATCGAGCGCGAACTGCCTGATCTGATCGCATCGGAATTTCCTGCCGATATGGCACGGCAAGCGATCACTGGGCACAGCATGGGCGGCCACGGTGCACTGACTGTGGCCTTGCGCAATCCGGGGCGGTTCCGATCGGTTTCGGCATTTTCACCGATCGCCAGTCCGCTCAACTGCCCTTGGGGCGAAAAGGCACTTGGCGGTTATCTCGGCCCGGACAAGGCAGATTGGCGCGAGTACGATGCCTGCGCTTTGCTTGATGGCGGCGCGAGGCTGCCCGATCTGCTGATCGATCAAGGCGAGGCAGACGGCTTCCTGACGGAGCAGCTCAAGACTAACTTGTTGTCTGAAGCCTGCGCGCGGGCGGGCCAACCTGCGACAATTCGGATGCAGCCGGGCTACGACCATTCCTATTATTTCATATCCAGCTTCATGGCTGAGCATGTTGCCTGGCATGCGGAACGGTTGGCCGCGTGAATTCCGCGGCACGCCTTGCCGAAATCCTGTCCGCTAACGCCGGGCGCGCAGGCCCGCTGCTGCCGATCCTGCATGACGTACAAGCAGCATTCGGCTGCATAGACCGGGATGCCGAGGCGGAGATTGCCGAGGCGCTGAACCTCAGCCGCGCAGAAGTGCACGGGGTGGTGAGCTTCTACCACGATTTCAGCGCTGAAGCCGATCCTCGCCTGGTCGTGCAGCTATGCCGTGCCGAGGCCTGCCAGGCGCGCGGGGTCGAAGAGATTGTGGCGGCGGGCGAACGGGCAGCTGGAGAGCGGGTGTGCCTTAAGACGGTCTATTGTCTCGGCCTGTGTTCCGTCGGCCCTGCGGCGCGGGTGGGGGATGCGCTCCATGCGCGGCTTGATGCAGCGGCACTCGTGGCACTGATAGAGGCGGCATGACGCTGATCCGCATCTCCGACGACGCGCTGGCGCTGGCTTGCGGAGCGGATGCGGTTGCCGCGGCTTTCGCGGCTGCGGGCTGCACGGTCGAGCGGGTGTCGAGCTGGGGGTTGCACTGGCTTGAGCCGTTGGTGGAAGTGGGCGGGATCGGGTACGGTCCGATGGCGCCTGACGACGTCTCGGCTGTGCTAGCCGGGACCAGCACCAAATCGATCGGCATGATTGCCGAGCACCCCTTCATCGCCCGCCAGCAGCGGCTGACTTTCGCCCGCGCCGGCAAGACCCGCCCGCTAAGCCTTGATGACTACTCTGCCACCGGCGGCTGGGCTGGCCTCACCCGCGCTCGCTCACTCAGCCCTGATCAGGTCATCGCCGAAGTCACCCAGTCAGGCCTTCGCGGCCGCGGTGGTGCAGGTTTTCCGGCGGGGATCAAGTGGAAGACCGTTGCGGATGCAGCCGCCAGCCACAAATACGTGGTCTGCAACGCCGATGAAGGGGACAGCGGCACCTTTGCCGACCGCATGCTGATGGAGGGCGATCCCTATCATCTGATCGAGGGCATGACGATTGCCGCTTATGCTGTCGGTGCAAGCCAGGGCTATATCTATGTCCGAAGCGAATATCCCCACGCCATCACCAAGCTCAATCAGGCGATTGTGCTGTCAGCAGACATAATCGCCCCCTTCCGGATCGAAGTCCGCGTCGGCGCGGGTGCCTATGTTTGCGGCGAGGAAACTTCGCTGCTCAATTCCATCGAGGGCAAGCGCGGCGAGGTCCGCGCCAAGCCGCCTCTGCCTGCTCATCAGGGGTTGTTCGGACAGCCCACCGTCATCAACAACGTTCTCACGCTCGCCGCCGTACCGCACATTTTGCTGGAAGGCGGCGCGGCGCATTATGACAGTCATGGCGTTGCCCGATCCAAAGGCACCATGCCAATCCAGTTGACAGGTAATATCAAGAGCGGTGGGCTTTTTGAGACCGCATTTGGTATTACGTTGCACGAGCTGATTTACGACATCGGCGGCGGCACCGCATCGGGGCGTCCCGTAAAGGCGGTGCAGGTCGGCGGGCCGCTGGGGGCCTATATTCACCCTGACCGGTTCGACCTGCCCTTTTGCTACGAAGAGTATGCTGGCGTCGATGCTTTGGTCGGCCATGGTGGGATCGTGGTATTCGATGATACCGCCGACATGGGGCGCTTGGCCCGCTTCGCCATGCAGTTCTGCGCAGCCGAGAGCTGCGGCAAATGCACACCCTGCCGCATCGGCTCAACGCGAGGAGTCGAACTGATTGACCGGATACGCAGTAGTCCGCGAGGCGCAGACAGTGTAGAATTGCTGCCCCAGATGCACAATGCGCGCAAAGCCGGGCGTAGTCGTGAGGAGGATATCGCTCTGCTCGAAGACCTCTGCGAGACACTGAAATTTGGTTCGCTGTGCGCGCTGGGCGGGTTCACACCTTACCCGGTGTTGAGCGCGCTCAAACATTGGCCAGAGGACTTCACTTGATCATCACCCGCATCCTCACCGCTGCCGCAGTCAGGTCCTTTGGGAGCGCCAAGGCATTGGTCACGCTGGAGAACTGCGATGGGCTATGAACCGCAAGTCGATTTCGGCACGCCCGAAGTCCAGTCGGAAACAGTCGTCACGCTGACCGTCGACGGGCGCGTGGTCACTGTGCCCACCGGAACCAGCGTGATGCGCGCCGCCGCGCTCACCGGCGGCTCGATCCCGAAACTGTGCGCGACTGACAATGTCCAGGCTTTCGGCTCCTGCCGCCTGTGTCTGGTTGAAGTCGACGGCATGCGCGGAACACCCGCCAGTTGCACCACCCCAGCGGCAGAAGGCATGGTCGTCCACACCCAGACACCGCGCCTCGCCAAACTCCGCAAGGGGGTGATGGAACTCTATATCTCCGACCACCCGCTCGATTGCCTGACTTGCAGCGCCAACAACGATTGCGAGCTGCAGGACACTGCCGCCCAGGTCGGTCTGCGCGATGTGCGCTATGGCTATGCGGGCGAGAACCATCTCGGCCTCGAGGCCGACACGTCCAACCCCTACTTCGACTTCGACCCATCGAAATGCATCGCATGCTCGCGCTGCGTGCGCGCTTGCGACGAGGTGCAGGGTACCTTTGCCCTGACCATCGACGGCCGCGGCTTTGCCTCGAAAGTCAGACGCCCCGCCACTTCGCTCATCGGTGCAAGCAGCGGCAGACCATGGCCTTCTGTTACAGTTTCATATGCGACGGACGTTACGCCGCTGCGGAGTAGACCATTGGTCTGTTCGGGGTCGGGAGCGAGATGAAGGAAGGTGAAGAGAATCTGACCTTCGCGAAGCATCTCCCATTCAGAGATTTGCGGCTCTTTCACTTTCACGATCATCTCTGCCTTCGCAAAGATATCCTTAGCGTCGGAGACGATAGTTGCGCCGGCCTGTCGATAAGCAGCATCGTCTGCCCCGATGCCAAAACCGGCACCGGATTGGACCAGGATCCGATGCCCGTTCGCCACGTATTCCCGAACTGCCGCTGGCGTGAGGCCCACCCGACCTTCGTGTGTCTTGATCTCTTTAGAGCCTGATCCGAAATTAAGTTGAGTAGTATCAGCGGGTTGGCTTGACGCCAGCCCAAGTCATTGATTCAGGGGTTTTTGCGAAAACTTCCGGAGATCTGTTACCCTGAGGACAAGAGATCTGCCCGATTTCGAGCGTGTTCATCGCACAGAGCTTTCCGAATTACCTGGCGTCGCGCGCATGCAATCGCTGTTCACCTTGCGCGAAGTGGTTTCACGCCCGGCTCCGCCCGCGCTATTGCCGCGAGCCAGTTAGCTGAGGTAACCCAATCCATGGAGACCCCCGGCTGCCTATGCGCAGCACATCCAATTGCGCCACAGCATGGTCTTGAGTTCATGCGCCAGAGGCTGATAACCTGCTAATGACAAGGAGCGCTATGACCCAAGCCTGCGAACTGACAGCGATCGATATTTCAAAGGCTTATCAGGCCGGAGAGCTCTCCCCGGTCGAAGTATTGCAGTCCGTGCGCGCGCGTGTCGAGCAGACCGAACCTTTGCTCTCAGCTTGCTGGGCAGTGAATTTTGACGAGGCGATGCATGTTGCGCTGGCCTCTGAACAGCGATGGCGAACGAAAACGCAGCTGAGCGCAATTGACGGCATCCCGATCAGCATAAAGGAGATGATCGCGACAGCGGGCATCCCTCGCCCGCTAGGCACGGCAGCGGGGGACATGAGCCCTGCACTGGAAGATGCCCCTCCCGCAGCCCGCGTAAGAGAGGCTGGTGCAGTCATCTGGGGGAAGACGACGAATCCCGATTTCGGGATGTTGTCTTCAGGACTTTCAAGTTTTCACAAGCTGGCGCGCAATCCCTGGAACCTCGAGCTTACACCGGGAGGGTCCTCTGCGGGGGCGGCAGCCGCTGCGGCAGCCGGCTATGGCCCGCTGCATCTCGGCACTGACATCGGAGGTTCGCTCAGACTGCCTGCCGGTTGGTGCGGCATCTTCACGCTGAAACCCAGTTTCGGAAGGGTGCCAATTTATCCTCCCTTCATTGGCCGCGTAGCTGGCCCGATGACACGCACCGTGGGTGATTCAGCCCTGCTGATGCGTGAACTGTGCAAACCCGACCCGCGAGATTACATGAGCCTTCCTCCGGCTGACATCGATTGGAATGACCTGGAGCTGGATATTTCCGGGCTCCGGATTGGCCTGATGACGGATGCAGGGTGCGGAACCCAGGCTTCTCCCGAAGTGAAGAGCGCAATCGAAGCTGCTGCGATCCTGTTCGAAAATGCCGGCGCAATCGTTGAGCCGGTAGAGCCGTTTCTGACGCGAGACATGCTCGACGGCCTGGATACCTTTTGGCGTACCCGGTTTCTGGCAGAAACAAGCCATCTCCCGCCACAGGTCTACTCCAGGATTCTTCCCTATATCAGGGAATGGGGAGAGGGCGCATCGAACGCTGACAGCCTGGATGTCTACCGCGGTTTCAACCAGATCGCCGTCATGCAGGAGACGGGTTTAAGCCACTTTGGTAGCCTGGATTTTCTGATTTCACCCGTAGCGCCAGAACCAGCATTTCCTGCCGAGTGGCCCTCCCCTACTCGTGATCCGGCAAGACCGTTCGAACACATTGCGTTCACCGTCGCCTATAACATGACCGGTCAGCCAGCCGCCTCGATCAACTGCGGATTCACCTCTGACGGGCTGCCCATCGGCATGCAAATCGTTGGCAAAAGGTTCGACGATCGCAAAGTGATGCAACTCTCGCAGTTCTGGGAGAATTCGAGGTCGCGTCCAATGGAATGGCCGCGTCTGAAACAATAGCCCCCCGCACCTCCAAATTGCCGGACCTGCATACCTGCCTGGAACTGCCGATTTGGCGAGTGCAGGCAGGCGACCTTGAAAGTCTCGTCGCGCACCAGGCCGCGCTCCGTTAGCGCAGCAGTGCCGTTTCCGCCCGTGCGTTAAGTGTCCCAAACGAGATGCAACTCGCGCGGTCCTATCACCGGGCCGCAGCGGTATGTAACTGGTTTGCCACTCGCGAGCCTGAAGGTCGGCAGCCGCGCTAGCATCTCCTCGTAGAGCGTCTGCAGCTCGATCCGCGCGAGATGCGAGCCCAGGCAGCGGTGCGGCCCGGCGCCAAAGGCGAAATGGGCCTTGTTGTCGCGATTGAGGTCGAATCGATCCGGATTGGGAAACTCTTCCGCATCCAGATCGGCGGCGGGATAGCCCAGTTTCACTGTCTCGCCGCGTTTCATCGTCACGCCTTCGAAGATGGTATCTTTTGCAACGGTGCGGATGACGGCGAGGAACGTGTGGCGGCGCAGCAACTCTTCGGCTGCTTCGGTAATCAGTCGGGGATTGGCGCGCAACTCGTCCTGCAGACCGGGATGGGCAGCAAGATGGCGCACGCCGTGCCCCATGCCGTTGACCACAGTATCGAGCCCGGCAATGAAAAGCAGTACGCAGTAGTTCTGCAGGTCGTGCATCGTCAGCGGCCTGCCATCGACCTGCGCCTGCGCCAGCAGACTGATCACGTCGTCGCGCGGATGGGCCATGCGGTCGACCAGCGTGTCTTGCATGACATCAACGATCTCGCGCAGCTTGCGCTGGGAATCTTCGAGGCCACCGAAAGATTGGGAGAGATGTTCCTTGGCAATCCGGCGGAATTCGGCCTGCCGTTCCAGGGGCAGACCGAAAATCTCCAGAAACACTTGAACCGGGATCGGTTCGGCGATCTCGGACATGAATTCGCAGGCGCCGTTCGGCTTCGCCTTGTCGATCAGGTTAGCGCAGAGCGATCGAATCCTGTCCTTCAGCGCCAACATTGTCTTTGGTGAGAAGGCGGCATTGAGCGGTGCGCGGAATTTCGAATGGTCAGGCGGATCGAGCATGATCGGCACGGGCTGGACCACATTTGACATGTCGATCTTCGCGCCGCCCATTGCCTGCATTTGCGCGCTGTGCGCAATGTGGTCGCTGGAAAACACTTCCCACTCGCGCGCCGCCCGGGCGACAGCGTCGTGGCGGCAGATCATCCAGTAACCGCCGTCATGCGGTGACCAGAAGATAGGCGGGGCGTTGCGCGCGAGGTCGAGCACGCGCGCGGGCATATCCGCGACCAGGCCCGGGTCGAAATACATGTCAAAATCGTAGACCAGCGCTTGCGGCACATGATCTGGCTTTGGAGCGAGGCGGGTCTTGGCGGCATCTTTGGCCATCATTCGATTCCTCTTCCGCTTGTTTTGATTTTTGGGGCGCCAGAGCAATGCGTGGGCACTGGTTCTGGTAACGCGATCCTACGCCTGCTTCGCCCCTCTCCGCGCTTCCGGTCTCTTTGCGAGCGCGTCAGGCAATGCAGCTTGATCCATCGATGCCTGTCCTGCTACCTTGCCGGACCACGAGCGGCTTGCAAATGCCAATGTGGAGCATAGGTTCCACATCGGATGGTAAGCGTCAATGACTGCCGCCGGCGGGACGAGAGGGTGAGACCATGGTAAATGATGACGTCATCGGGCTCAACCAGCTTGCCTATCGCTATGCCAAGGCAGTCGATTCATGCGATGTCGCGCTGTTCCAGAGCGTCTTCACCCCCGATGGGCGCCTGCGGAGCTATCATCCCGATGCCGAGCAGCCTTTCGCGGATCTGACTGGCCACGCGCAGCTCGCGGTCGTGCCCGATACGATGCGCGGCATGTATGGTGCGACTACCCATATGATGACCAACCACCTCGTCGAGGTTTCCGACGACTCTGCGACTGGCGAAGTACTTTGCACCGCCCGCCATCTCGAAGGCGCATCGTCGATCAATGTGATCATCCGCTATATCGATCGCTACGCCAGGCATCAGGAAGAATGGCGCATTGCCGATCGTCAGATCCGTTTCCTGTGGAGCGAGCGGCACGAGGTTAGCGACAGCGGCATGGGACGCAGCTGAAACGATCGGAGAATTAGAACATGGCAACTGTGAACAGGATCGAGATACGGCCGATAACGCCCGTTGTCGGCGCGGTGGCGAGCGGTGTCGACCTGCGCGAAGCACTCGATGCGGAAGGTCTGGCCGAGATCCGCCGTTCACTGCTCGAAAAGGGGGTCGTCTTCTTCCGAGGGCAGGATCTGACCCGCGAACAGGTTGCAAAGTTCATGAGCCAGTTCGGCCCGCTCGGCACTGATCCGTTTTCAGTCGCCGCGCTCGCCCCGCCCACGCCCGAGGCTTCGGTCCACGACATGCCGACCTACGGCAATGCCAGGGCAACCGCGGTCTGGCATATGGATTCGACGCTCGCCCCCGCTCCCGCTGCCTTCCTGTCGCTGCGTGCGCTCGAGCTACCGCCGTCGGGCGGCGGCGATACCTGTTGGGGCAGCATGTATGCTGCCTATGAAACCCTGTCCGAGCCGGTGAAGGCGATGATCGATGGCCTCAGTGCCGAGCATTCCGCCTACAAGACACTGCCGCTGCTGGGCGGATCGAACACCGGCTATCTCCAGGAGGAGATGCGCAACATCCATCCGGTGGTGCGCGTTCATCCGGAGACGGGCCGCAAGGCGCTGTTCGTTAACGAGCTGTGGACCGAATCGATCGTTGGCCTATCGCGCCACGAAAGCGACAGCATCCTGGCCATGCTGTGGAAGCATTCGATGTCGCCCAAATTCACAATGCGCTGGCAATGGCAGGTGGGTGACCTGGCACTGTGGGACAACATGGCGTTCCAGCACTATGCGGTGCGCGACTATCACGGAAATCGCGTGCTGCAGAAAGCCTATGTCCAGGGAGAACGGCCGCGCGGCCCGAAGGGATGAGTGAGATGGCAACGAAGACGAAACCGCGCGCGAATGATATCCCGGACCATGTTCCGGCAGATCTGGTCTGGCAGGAAGACTTCGAAGAGTTCGCGACTGCCAAGGAAGACCCGTTCCGCCGGATGGGCGAACTGCACGACGGCCCCGATATCCTCTGGATGCGGAAATCCGACAAGGGACTGGGCGGCGGCGTGTCGGGCTGGCTGTTCACGCGCTATGAGATGATCCGCGAGGCCCTGACCGACACCGAGAACTTTGCGAGCGGCAACGAACGCAACATGATGAGTGCGATCGGCATCGATTGGCCGCTCATCCCGATCGAACTCAATCCGCCGCAGCAGCAGCGTTACCGCAAGGTGCTGGAGCCGTTCTTCGCGCCGGCTGCGATCGATGCGCTGGACGGGGCGATCCGCGATACCTGCAACGACCTCATCGCCAAATTCGATTCTACGAATTCGTGTGAGTTCGTTGGCGAATTCGGCGAGAAATTCCCGTCGCAGATTTTTCTCGACCTGATGGGCATGCCGCGCGAACGGCTGCAGGACTTCCTGATCTGGGAGCGTGGCATGCTTCGAGGCAGCCCGCAGGAGGTGGTCGCCTTCATGACTGCGATCCACGACTATCTCAGGGACTTCGTGCGTGAACAGCACAGCAAGCCGACATCCGCGCTGATGCGGGGTATCACCTCGGCCCGTCTCGACGATGGGCAGCCGCTAACCGAAAATGAAATGATCAGCATCAGCTATCTGCTCTACATTGGCGGGCTCGATACGGTATACGCCACTATCGGCTGGATCTTCTGGCACCTGGCGCGGGACCAGCCATTGCAAAGCCGCCTGCGCGACCATCCCGAGGAAATCAGCCGCGCCACCGAGGAATTGCTGCGCGCCTTCTCGGCCGCCTCGACCGGACGACGCGTCAAGCGGGACTTTGAATTCCACGGCGTGAAGATGCGTGCCGGCGATGCCGTGACCACTTTCCTCTCGCTCGCCTCGCGCGATCCGCTGGTCTTCGACAATCCCCATTTCGTCGATATTGACCGCAAGCCGCGCCACCTGGCTTTTGGCACCGGCCCGCACACCTGCCTCGGCCTGCGGCTGGCCAAGCGCGAGATCAAGATCGTGCTCGAGATATTCCTTGCTCGCTTCCGCAACATCCGCATGACCGAGGGCAAGCAGCACCGGTTCCATGTCGGCAGCGTGTTCGGCATCGATTACCTGCCGCTCGAGTGGGATCCGGCCTGATCGCGAAAGGAACTTGATTCGAATTAGCGAAATGGCCGTCACAATTCAGGATGGACACGCGAAGCAATCTGGCTAGCCTGCGTCGCCAAGAAAACACGGATTTGGGGAGAACTGGGCATGACCGAGCTGGCTGAAGCGCGCGATTATGATGACATGTTCGACATCGAGGAGGATGCTCTTCGCAGCGGCGCAGGAGTGGCCAGCGATCCCTATCCAGCCTGGGCCGAATTGCTTTCCAGAGGACCGGTGCATGAGGGACCGATCTCCGGGTTCACCGGGGAGGAACCCAGCCGCGGCAACCTCTATATCCCCGGCTATCAGTATTTCTCGGTGTTCAGCTTCGCCGGAGTCAGCGCAGGTTTCACCCGACCCGATGATTTCAATTCGCAATCCCATCAGGTCTCAGGCTCATTCACAGACACCATCCTCGCACTGGACGGATTGCAGCACCGCCAACTGCGCGATGTGATCCAGGAGCATTTCCAGCCGGCAGCAGCCAGCAGCTGGTGGCGCGAAAAGATCATCGCCGGGCTAGTCGACGAGCTTGTCGGCAACTTCGAGAACCAACAGCAGGTCGATCTCAACGCACAGCTTTTCGCCCGTCTACCGCTGCGCACCGTGACCGAAGGATTTGGCCTGTCGCATGAGGAAGGACTGGATTTTCGGCGCGGCATTCTCGCTGCGATGAACTATGCGGCAACGCCCGAGCAACGAATGCAGGCGATGAACGCAGCCAACGAAATTCTCGACCGGGTTATCCGTGCGCGAATGGAACAGCCTCAGGACGACGTGATTTCAAGGCTGGTCGCGGCCAAATTGCCGGAAGAGGGCGAGGGAACCCGGCCCCTGACCCTCAATGAAATAGCCGGTTTCTGCCGCCTGATCGTGTTTGCCGGTGGCGGCACGACATGGAAGCAACTGGGCATCACCCTGTTCGCCTTGCTCAACAATCGCGATCAGCTGGAAGCCGTCATGGCGGACCGGACGCTGCTGCCCAAGGCCATCCTCGAATCCGCCCGGTGGTATCCAAACGATCCAGTTTTCGCGCGCATGGCCAAGCGCGACGCCGAGCTTGAAGGAACCATGATTCCGGCGGGGTCGATCCTGCATCTTTGCCTCGGTTCCGCCAACCACGATCCGTCGCGTTGGGAAGAGCCGGATAAGTTCGACATCTTCAGACCGGTTCAGCGCTCGGTCGCATTTGCTGCCGGACCGCACTCCTGCCTTGGCCAGCATGTGGCGCGTGAGGAAATGCTGGGCGCGATGAATGCGCTGTTCGATCGGTTCCCGAACATCCGCTGGGATCCGTCCAAACCTGCACCCAAGCTGAGCGGCAGCCTGATCAGCCGCGGTCCCGGGCCGCTGCATGTTCTGCTGAACTGACCGAGGGAGCTTAGGTTATGAAAATCAGCGTTAGAGCCGATCTTTGCTGCGCCGCCCAGTTATGCACCAAGAATGCGCCCGGCATCTACCGTCTGGACGAACTCGGCTACAATGCCTCTGACGGCGACGAGGTTCCGCCGGGACAGGAAGCTGAAGCTCGCAGAGGCGCTCGCAGTTGTCCTGAGGGAGCAATCAACCTCGAAGGCGAATAGTTGCCACGCTCTGTGAATGCAGAGGAATATCATTTGTAGTCGCGCTCAGGTCACCACAAGGTCTTCGCCGAAATAGGGCCGCAAGCCCGCGTCCGTCTCTTTGGGCGCCGGGCGGGTGGGATCAAGCAGCCAGTTCCACATGCGGCGGTAATCAATAGGGCCGTTGACCGCGGAGCGGCCGTGTTCGTTGCGGTAATAGTTCTTCACGCGTGGATCCATGTAGATCATCTGCTCCTGATTGCGGTCCAGCTCCTCATTGAACCGCCAGTAAGCGTCGGCGCGCACGTCAACCGAGCGCTTGTCGTGTTCGATGAGCCCGGCGATGCACATCAGGGCGAAGCGAATCTCGATCTCGAGCAGGTCGATAATCTGAAAGCCGCCGAAGTTGTTGGTATTCGGCCCATAGGCCATGAAGAAGTTCGGGAAGCCGGGCAGCATCGAGCCGATGTAGGCCCGGGCCCCGTCTTTTGCCCAGAGGTCCTCAATTTTCGCGTCGTCGCGGCCACGGATGTCCATCGGCCACAGAAAGTCATTGGCCTTGAAACCCGTGGCGTAGACAATGACATCAGCTGGGATTTCGTCACCATTTGCAACCACGCCTTGCGCGGTAATTCGCTCAATCGGATCGCTCACCAGCGTCACATTGTCGCGCATCAGCGCCTCGAAAATTGAGTCTTCAGTATCGATCATGATCGGACGCGAAGACATCGGAGGCGCGGGCGGGATCATCTTCTCGACGAGGTCGGGCCGCCCCGCCAACTTCTCGGTCATGTAGGCAATGCGCGCGTCGCGGCTGGCCTTGTTGGGCTCGCTACGCGCATGAGGATCGGAGAAAGACGGATCGACCGTCGATGAAGGACCGACATTTTGCGGGCCATAGAGCCAGCTCAGCCGGAACCTTGCGAAATTGACGTAATAGGGGAAGTTGCGATCGAGCCAGGTCGATTGCCTGGGCAGTGGCGAGACGTACATCGGGTTCTCGAAGCACCAGCTCGGCGTGCGTTGAAACAGATGGACATGCTTGGCGACTTTCGCCAGCTCGGGAGTGGCCTGATAGCTTGATGCGCCTGATCCGATCACCGCCACGCGCTTGCCTGTCAAATCGCTGCCTTCTGGCCACCGTGCGGTGTGCCAGGATTCTCCGGCGAACGTTTCCATCCCCTCGATTGAGGGCATGTTTGGCCGCGAGAGGAAGCCGACGCAGCTGATCACCGCATTGAACTTCCAAATACGGCTGCCCTCGGGCGTTTCGGCGTTGACCACCCAGACTTGCTCGGCCTCGTTCCAGATTACAGATCTGACCTCGGTCCGGAACGAAATGCGGTCGCGCACGGCGAAATTGTCCGCCACCCAGCGCATGTACTTCATGTTCTCATCGCGCGGACAGAAATTATAGGGATAGGAGAAATCGATGCCGAACAGATGGGTGTAGCTACGGCTCGGTGAATCGACCCGCGCTCCGGGATATTGGTTCTCCCACCAGCAGCCGCCGACTTCCTCGTTCTTCTCGAGCACCATGAACGGGATGTCTGCCCGATCGAGGTGCACTGCGGCACCTAAGCCGGAAAGGCCGGCGCCGATCACCCCGACGGTGAATTTTTCGCGTTTGTGCTTCGGCGGCAGCTCCTTCCAGGCGATCCCGCGAACAAAGGGCTCGAGCGCGGAAGTTTCCATCCACATATCCCATTCCTTCGCGGGTGTCGGCTCGCCCGCGGTGAGCGCAAAGCTTTCAACCAGTCGCTCGGACGGTCCCAGATCGATGACGCCCTCGCCCGCATCGCGGCAAGACTTGAGGAAGGCAGCTGCCTTGGCGCGAAGCAAGGCGACGTCAGCCTCGCTTGCAACCATG
Source organism: Sphingomonadaceae bacterium (assembly GCA_947473355.1). Classification (GTDB taxonomy): domain Bacteria; phylum Pseudomonadota; class Alphaproteobacteria; order Sphingomonadales; family Sphingomonadaceae; genus Novosphingobium. Next base: position 43,772 of record CANJCQ010000031.1, read on the forward strand.
CGGATGCCGCCCGCGGCGGCATAGGCGCCACCTGCCCCGATCGGCGGCGCCTTGGTCTCCGCAATGTCTTCGTCTCCCGTCAGCTGATAGAGCAGCCCGCGCAGCACCATCGGATCGGTGTACATTACAGCGTCGTCGATCACCTCGTCGGTGGCCGATAACAGTTCCTCTCTCGCGTTCATTTTCTGTGCACTCCACTTTGTTGCCAGGGGGCAAAGCCAGTTCACTACGCAATCGGTCGAACTGTCAAGCAGCCGGCGACCGTCCCCAGGACATCGGCGAAGCCTAGTAGAGCTGCTCCCGCGCGGGCTAATCAAAGAGGTTAGGCTGGATCATCCTCGATGGCCTGCATTTGCTCAAACAAAGTTCCGTGTGGCGCTCTCGAAGCTGATGAAATGCGTAGTTTGCACGATCAGAAATTTGGAATTGTCGAAGTCCTCTGCCCATCGATTCCTGAAGAACGGACATGTTGCAAGGGAGATTGCCGCAGCATGGTATCGCGGTGGAATCTCGCCATCGACCTTTCGGCCCTCCGGGCCAACCATTGACCAAATCGGTGATAAGCTGCGACGCCTAGGCATCCCTAGTGAATCAACGAGCGCTTTCCCCTGCTTGTCTTTCGTTCGCGAGCCGTCCTGGTTCTTGATGAATGCCACTCTGCGCAGGTCGCGCGGAATGTTACTTGCCATGGCCGCCTCCCATGCGTCTCCCAAGGTGCGACGGGGAAGCACGTGGGATGTGCGCTTTTCGGCTGGCCCGCCTATCCCCGTCGATAGAGCTATGCTCCCGCGCAGATGCTGGAAACAAGTCAGACTCGCCACAGTTTCCACCGAAACCCGCTAATTTCCGTCGATACGTGCTACCCCCATCTAACCGTTCAGGACCGGCAATAGTGACGGTTTGGGCAGGTTTCACACGGTAGGGGGTCTCGCCATATGCACAAACGGGGGTAGAGTTGGCACTAGCACTACTTTGGCAGAAATCTGATTTTTGGGATTCCCAACGGACAAAATCACTGGTTCATAGAGAGCCAGCTTTTGTGGAGGCTGGCGATGGAAGCGGACTGGCGAAGCGAACTCGAGACCTGGCTTGCGCCGTTTGCCGCGGCG
>CANJCQ010000032.1 GCA_947473355.1 Sphingomonadaceae bacterium
TCCCCCCGCTCGCTTGGCTCCTCACCGCCCCTCCCCACGAACGGGGATGGTTGATTTCATTCCCGGTGAAGCGAGGCTAGCCGCCCACTCATGACCCACGATGTCCACATTATCGGCGGCGGCCTGGCTGGCAGCGAAGCGGCCTGGCAGCTGGCCCGGCGCGGCCTGCGCGTGCGTTTGTCCGAAATGCGCGGGGGCGGAAATGGGACTGAGGCGCACCAGACACAGGCTCTGGCCGAGCTGGTCTGTTCGAACTCGTTCCGCTCGGACGACGATGTCAGCAATGCCGTCGGGCTGTTGCATCACGAAATGCGGGCACTGGGCTCGCTGACCATGGCTGCGGCGGCCAAGGCGCAGGTTCCGGCTGGATCGGCCCTGGCAGTGGACAGGGATGTCTTTTCAGCCGAGGTGGAGACCGCCCTCGCCGCACTGCCCAATCTCGAAGTCGTCCGCGAGCGGATCGACACATTGCCAGAGGCGGGCCTGACTATAGTCGCCACCGGGCCGCTCACCGCTGCCGCGCTGGCCAGCAGTATCGGCGCTGCAACCGGGGCGGAGAGCCTCGCCTTCTTCGATGCCATTGCCCCGATTGTCTATCGCGAGAGCATAGACATGGATGTGTGCTGGATGGCGTCGCGCTGGGACAAAACCGATAAATTTGGGGCGGAAACCAAGGACTACATCAACTGCCCGATGGACCGCGATCAATACGCCGCGTTCCACGCCGGGCTGATGGCTGGCGAGAAGACCAGTTTCAAGCAGTGGGAGGCCAACACCCCCTATTTCAACGGCTGCATGCCAATCGAAGTCATGGCCGAGCGTGGCTTCGACACGCTGCGCTTTGGCCCGATGAAGCCAGTCGGGCTCGACAATCCGCACGATGCAACGCCCGAATTTCCCAAGGGGCGCTGGCCGCATGCCGTGGTCCAGCTGCGGCAGGACAACAGGCTGGGCACGCTGTGGAACATGGTCGGCTTCCAGACCAAGCTCAAACATGCCGAGCAAGTCCGCCTGTTCCGAACCATTCCGGGGCTGGAAAATGCCGAATTTGCCCGGCTGGGCGGGCTGCATCGCAATACTTTCCTCAATTCACCGGTGCTGCTTGATCGGCAATTGCGGCTCAAGACTGAGCCGCACATCCGCTTTGCCGGACAGATCACCGGCTGCGAAGGCTATGTTGAGAGCGCTGCCATCGGCCTGGTCTCGGCCTTGATGTTGGCGAGCGAGCTTGCTGGCCGCGTCTGGCAGGCCCCTCCCCCCAGCACCGCGCTGGGCGCGCTGCTGGCGCATATTACCGGCGATGCCGAGGCCGAGACCTATCAGCCGATGAACATCAACTTCGGGCTGTTTCCTCCGCTGCACGATGTGAAGAAGAAGAGCCGCAAACAGGCCTATACCGATCGCGCCAAGCAGGACCTAGAGCTCTGGATCCCCCTCATCGCCGCTTGATTCCTCGGGCGGCGGCGGCGCCCCTCGCCCCTACCCTCGTGCAGTGGGCCTTGGCACTGGCGAGCATCGGCAGACGGGCTGCTTGCCGGGCTTGGGCTTGGTCGTGGCGAATTCCTCGCGGGTCAGCGCGCCATCGCGATTGCCGTCGGCCCCGCTGAAGCGGTTGGAAGTGCGTACCGCCCATTCCTGGAAGGTCAGCAGATTGTTGCGATCGAGATCGAGTTTGCGGAAAGCATTGGCGCGCGGGGCGAGCATCTCGTTGGCAGTGATCCGGCCATCGCGGTCGTGGTCGAGCCGGTCAAAACGCTTCTGCTCGCGGGTCAGCGGATCGGCCTCGGGCGGTGCCGCGCCGCGCAAGCCATTGGCGTGAGCAAAAGGTAGCGGTTCATCGCCGACAGCTTCGCCGCCCGCCAATGATGGCGGCGGCGCTCCGCTTTCAGTCGCCGCCCGGCCCTGCCACCAGAACAGGCCGGCGCCAGCCAGCAGTAGAGCGAAGACAGCACCCAGAACGATCCGGTTCACTCGCAGTCCCCCAACGGATTTCCACCTAGCGCCCCGTTATGCCGATCCGGATCGCAGCAAGCAATGCTCCCGGCGTCTGCGATACTGCGTCGTTCGTTTGCCAATCAGTGCGGGCTGCCAGCCCATGCAGCACGGCCAGGGGGCGAAGCTGACGCGGCAGTCTCTGCCAGCGCCAATCCCGGCCCCGGACCAGCGCCAGCACGGCATCGCGCTCGCGCGGATCGCTGAGGTGGGCGGCGATATCGGCCAGCGCCCACGACTGGCCCATGCGCAAGGCAATGGCCGCCTCGTCCGGTGAGTCGGCCAGTGCGGCAAAAGCTGTCCCGCGCGCTTCGGCCAGCGTTGCGAAGGCTGATTCAGGCAGCGGCGGCGGGCCAGTCATCGCTTCCCAGCCATCGGCAAGGCCTGCCAGCGCCGCCCTTGATCCGGGCCAGTTGTTCAGCAGTGCGAGCAGTGGATCGCCCGAGCCCGGTCCAGCAGAAGTGCCTGACAATTGTTCGCGCCACCAGGCCAGCCGCAATTGCGCCAGCATTGGCTCGTGCGAATGGCGGACGATGTCAGCGAGCCGCGCATCGAGCGCGAACAGGCCAACCATTGCCGGGCGCGAAGCCGCTGGCGCATAGGCCAGAGCCAGTCGCTGGAGCGGAGGCAAGGTTGCCAGAATGCTGCTCTCAGCCATGCCGCTGCTTTCACAGCGAGCGGTGTCTCATGTCAAGTCAGGCAAACCTGCATCGCCATTCGGCCCGCAGCTAACCACAGGTCAGGTGCCGTAGTTATTGCAAGTCGCGCGGGTGGCAGCTGGATTGGGGTTGTAGATTTGCCGGAAATCCCGTGTGTCGCGGACGATGAACGAGGCGATATAGTGGATGCGGCTCGGGCTGAACAGGAACCGAAAATAGGGCGTGTGGAGATAGTTTACCTCAACGAACATGACACCTGCACCAAGCGGCGCGGTTACCTGAGAGCCGGCATCGCCCATGCCGCTCGATGCAGTTGGGCCCTGGTTGGCCGCAGTTGCATCGATGCCATCGGTTATTGCGGTAGTTCCGTAACTGGAATCATATCCCGTGCCGCTTTTGAGCCCGATGCAGCGCTGCCAGTGGATGCGCTGTGTCCCCGAAGCGTTCTCAAGGCTCGAGAGGATGACCCGGCCATTATTTACCAGGCGGATCCCCGCCCCCTGATCGCGCACGGCCTCGAAGGCGTCATTGACATCGATCTCACGCACTTGTTGCGAGGATAGAGAATTGTTGGTTCCCATGCGGGACATGTTGTCGGCAAGATTGAGCGCAATCTGGCTGACCTTCATGTGGACAACTGCCATGTTGGTGACATCGACAGCCGTCAGACCCGCCGTCAGCAGGATGGGAAAAGCCAGGGCGAATTCCATCAGGGCGAGACCACTGCGATCATCTCGCAAGGGTCGCCACAGGCGGCGGATCCGCTCCGGGATGGGCAGTCTTGTCAGGTGCATATTGTCACCGGTGTCGGGACAGACTGATCGGCCCACGGCTGATTCTTGAGAATTGTCGATGCAGTAATCGACATGGTGCCGCTGCCACCCATCAAACGATAAACCGGGAAAAGGCGCGGAAACGTGATGGTCATGGTGTAAAGGACAATGTCACTCGCGCCGCCATCGCCGGAAATGCCCGGATCGGCGTCCCAGCTGCCATTCCTGTTTAAATCCGTGTAACATTCGCCGGGGTCGCGGTCGCCATCGGCGTTGCTGTCCGTGAAGCGCTCCGGCGTGGCTACGGTAGCAAAATTGGGATAGCTCCTGCGTGTCGATACGGCGGTTGCCGTGGGCGCCATGCCGCGGATCAGAGTGATGACCCGGGCATCCAGCGCCGCATTTGAGGTTGCGGCATTGTTGCCTTCCAGCGTCGCATCCCGAGCGGCCTTCTGAACCGCGCCGGATAAAACCGAGGTCGCATAAATGTTATAGAGCATGTCCGACATGCCGAGCATGAACAACACCATGACCGGCGCAACCATGGCAAATTCCACAATTGTCGCTCCAGAGGAGTCGTCGGCCAGTCGCCGCGCTTGCGGCCTCTTTCGATTCAATGACCACATCATTGCGACAGCCTCAAAGCAGCGACATTGAGCGCGATTGAGTTGAAGGCATCCTGAAGCGCACTGTTGCTGCTGGCATAGAATGCGCTGCCCGGCGAAGCACAGTTGGTCATTTCGGTGGTCAGTGCCTGTCCAAACCCGATCACGAAAACAGTGATATTACGCGCCTTGGCCGCTGCACATTCTGCAACAAATCGTGCATTATGATAAGTTGTAAGAGAAGTGCCGGTAGAACCAGCGATGCGCTTGTCATAATATTCCAGACCATACATGCCATAAACATTCGAATTCGGATTCATGGCACCGTCCGTCATGAAGACGATGTAACGAGCGGGGGAAGTGTTGCCGGGCCAGGCCGCAGTATCCGATGCGAATATGCCGGTCGGGGAAATCAGCCTGGTTCCCCAGATCATGCCCGTATCATGGTACGTATAACCAATAGGGACAAAATCCGTGGCATTGACGAAGTTGCTGACCTCCGTCCGGGTCATAACGGCCAAACGCTTGGCGGGCTTGCCGCAAGACAACAATTGCGCTGATTGGGTGAACCCGTCGCTGACATTAGTATAGGCGCCAGCCGCGCTCGTGCTTGTCGTATCGCCATAGGGATTCGTGCTGCTGCCGGAATTGTCGACCGTCGAGGGCGACATGACATTACCGCGAAAGTAGGTGACATCTGGCCAAAGCGGGCGCCAACGCGTCGCGTCACTGGTTGGAACGGTGTCAGGATTGAGGTCGGCAGGCAGGCTGTTCTGGTTGAATGTTGTGGTGACAGTCGTGTCACGTTCTTCAATGCAGCCCTGCCATTTGGTTGTCCCGCCAGTCACGACCGAGGGATCGGCAATTGCGCTGCCCAGCTTGAACTGGCTCGTATCCTGCGTGTATTTGCCATAGCGCCAGTTCGGCTTCTTTGGCTGGCCGGTGATCGTGCAGACATTTGTCGAACTGTTCCAGCTCGCCGTCTTCTGGACCGCAGTGCCAGTCGCAGTGTAACCCGTTGTCGGCGCACGGACTGCCAGGGCGCTACAAGCGGCAGAAGATGCCGCTGCCGGTGTGCTCGTGGTCGCCGTGCCATAGTCTGCGTCGCCGATCAGCTGGCGGGTATTGTAGCCATAGCTATCGACAATGTAACTGGCCGGCAGCAGCAAGCCGGCGTTCACAGTCGATGTATAGGTTACAAAACCATAGCGGACATGGGCTGCTGGCGAAGCATGTGCCGCAAGCGTGTCGTAGAATGACAGCACTGCCGTGCGCAGGCCAGCCATTTTGGAACTGGTGCATTCGGGAATGCGATAGCCCGTGGTGCCGTCTGGCCTCGTATAGGAAACGGCCGATCCGGCAGAACATCCCGAAGTCGAGTCCGCCATGGAGCCCGTGGTATCGAGTACGAACATGATGTCCGTGTCGCCGATATCGAAGCGGGCTGTGCAGCTGACGGTTTGCACGACCGAGTTGTTATTGAACATCCGGGTCAATGTCATCGGCACAGTAGCCGTGGCAGTCGCTGTAACCTGGCTGTCATTCGTGCGTGTCGGCGTGAATGAGACAGCAGAACTGCCCATCCAACCCGATCGAAAGTTGCTGCTGAAAAACAATTGCGCCTGAGCCGCCGAATTGGTGTCGAGCGCTGTGCCGGTGGTCGCGGTCATGGTCTTGCGGCCGGCCAGAGCGCCAGCATCGCAGGCCTGTTGCAGCCTGGTCTTCACCAGGAACTGCCGGCCGATATCGATCCCTGCACCTGCCAGGATCACCAGCGGAATCGTGAACGCAGCCATCATGACCAGCGTGTTGCCGCTGCGGTTGCGCGCCAGCGACTGCAGGAAGCTGCTGGCTTGCAAAACCTTCTTAGGCCGATGCTTTTTAGGTGTTTCCACGTGCATTCTTGTGCCCCGCCATAGTCAGAGAGACCATTCAAGCTGTGGACTTACGCGTGTCGCCGTTAATTATGCCTTAAAGGAGAGAATTGACAGCTGCGGAAATCTGTCAACCTTGATCGAATGATCAATTATGAAATCAGTCTCTTAACAAAGCCTAAAGTTACCGTGAGCCATCCAAAGCAGCAAAAATCATCTGCTGGCGCAGCAATGCAAACCGCAGCCGCATCGTAATGGTTCTTCAATATATCTTTAAGTTATCAACCATACTTGTTGTCACTTCCATCACGGGCGCAGGCTTATAGGCACAGGCTGGACAACTGAGGTCAGCCTTTTGCCGATGAGCCCGCGTTCCTTCTCGACCATTATCGGTTCGATCTGCGACGCATTGCGTCCACTGCATCGCGATCAATCGGGCAATACCATCATGCTTGTCGCAGCAGCGATTGCGCCGCTGCTGGCCATGGTCGGCGGCGCCATCGATATGGGGCGCAGCTACCTCTCGGAATCGCGCCTGCAGCAGGCCTGCGACGCCGGGGTTTTGGCGGCACGCAAGAAGCTCGGCTCGACGGTCGTGCTCGATGGGCTGGTTCCGGCGAATGTCGCGACGGACGGCAACAAATACTTCAACATCAACTTCCGCAGCGGCGCCTATGGCACCAAAAACCGCGCTTTCACCATGATGTTGCAGCCCGATTATTCGATCAGCGCCGTCGCCACGGTCGATGTCCCGACCACGGTGATGAAGATATTCGCTTTCGACAAGATCCCGGTGGGGGTCACCTGCGAAGCCAAGCTCAACTTCAGCAACACCGATGTGATGATGGTGCTCGATACCACTGGATCGATGAATCAGACCAACCCGAGCGACACCCAGCCCAAGCTGGCCATTCTAAAGTCAGTCGTGCACAATTATTCTGTCATGATGGAAGGCAGCATCATGACCATCGGACGCCGCAAATGGGCGCGTGGGTTGTAGTCAGTGCAGGTTGGTATTACAGCACCGCCGTTCAATCAACCTATGCGGGGACCTGGCATCCCCCAACCGTCGTCACCACTACCGAAGGCAGCACCACTGTTCCCGGTTATTACAGCTGCGACACCGGGGCTCCGTCGGGAACCTACACCGCAAGCACTACCGTGCTGTCAGATGTCAGCGTGCCCTGGACCGGACCGCCGGCAGGAACCAAGCGAACCGTGCACAAGCGTCTGAGCGAAAACGGCGCTTACTACTGGATCAATCAGAACGGCGCGACCTGCGAAGTCTGGCGCGGCGACTATGCAAGTCTTATCCGTGAATATGACGAGATCACCATTCCAGCCTCCAGCAGCACCCCCACCTATCGCTATGCGCCGATCGCCCGCAGCGTGACCAGCTGGCGTTCTGAAACCAATGGCTGCATGGAAGAGCGGGCGACATACGAAATCACCGACTACAGCAATGTTGATTTCACCCGCGCGCTCGACCTTGACCTTGACCGGGTGCCGACAACGGGTATCCCCGTAACACAGTGGCGACCGTCTTATCCGAACGTGATCTTCGAACGATCGCTTGACTATTATGGCAATGGCTCCTTCTCGGTGCCGCAGGTCATCACCACCGATCCATATCTTTTCCAGCCAGTAAATAACTCCAACCTAACCACTTGCCCAACGGCGGCTCGCAAGCTGGCGGAAATGACGACATCCGATGTCGATGGCTATCTTGCCGGGGTGGTTGCTCAGGGCAGCACCTATCACGATATCGGCATGATCTGGGGCGGACGGCTGCTTTCGGCGACCGGCCTGTTTGCCGCCGAGAACGCCGATGTGGCCGGCAAGCCAACCAACCGCCACCTGATCTTCCTGACCGACGGCGAGACAGCGCCGCGCGATATTGCCTATGGCGCCTATGGGGTCGAACCGCTCGATCAGCGGCGCTGGAGCCCAAGTTCGTCGCTGTCGCTGACCAAAGTTGTCGAAAATCGCTTCACCGTCGCCTGTGACGAAGTGAAGAAGCGCAATATCACCGTCTGGGTGATCGGCTTCGGCACATTGATGACCAAAATGCTGAAGGACTGCGCCGGCAATGGCCGCTGGTTCCAGGCAGACGATGCCACCGCGCTCAACGCAGCCTTCGCCAAGATCGCCGCCTCAATGGGCGACCTGAGGATTTCCAAATGATCTGGCGGCGCAACCTTGCGGATGACCAGTCCGGTGCGGCAATCGTCGAATTCGCGCTGATCGCGCCTGTGCTGCTGATGACGCTGTTCGGCTTGTTCGACCTTGGCCATGGCATGTACACCAAAGCGATGTTGCAGGGCGCGATCGAGAAGGCCTCGCGGGGTTCAACGATCGAAAGCTCAACAACCGGTGCGCTTGACAGCAAGGTTTCAGCGGTGGTTCGCAGGATCGCTCCTAACGCCGTCCTTGGTTTTACCCGGACAAGTTATACCAGCTTCTCCGATGTAGGGGCGCCAGAGACATATGTAGATACCGATGCCGACAGCACCTGCGACAATGGCGAAACCTACGAGGACGCTAACAGAAATGGCACTTGGGATGCCGATCAGGGGCGCACTGGCAACGGCGGGGCTCGAGATGCCATTCTGTACAATGTGACCGTGAGCTATCCGCGGCAGTTCCCGATCGCGCGGCTTATCGGTCAGTCGAACACCATGCAGATGTCAGTCACAACGATCCTGCGCAACCAGCCTTATGGGCTGCAGTCTGCACCGCCCACGGCCACCTGCCCATGAGCAGATTTGGCACCATGATCCGCAAGCTTGCGGGGAGCCGTTCAGGCGTAGCCATGACCGAGTTCGCATTGTCGCTCCCGCTGTTGCTGACGGCAGGCCTCTATGGCGCGGAAACGGCAAACCTGGCCTTGGTCCACATGAAAGTGAACCAGCTCGCCATCCATGTCGCCGACAATGCTTCGCGCATTGGCGATACATCGCAGATCACCAACCGCCAGATTTTCGAAGCCGATATCAATGATCTGCTGATGGGCTCCAACATTCAAGGCGGTCCGACACTCAATTTCTATGAACGTGGCCGTACTATCATCAGCAGCGTCGAGGTCTTCGATTCAAGCGTGAGCTGCAGTTCGGGATGCCCCAGTGGCCCCCACCCGAGTGGCACAATCTATATCCATTGGCAGCGGGCCAAGGGAAAGAAAGTCTGGACGTCCAGCTATGGCGCGGAAAATGCCATCCTTCCGAGCGGAATCGGCCCCGCCGGGCAAGAGGTTACACCCGACGCTGGCGGCGCGCTCATCTTCGTTGAATTGGCTTATGACTACAAGCCTCTGGTCTCATCGCGCTTCTTCGGGCCCACCACGATCAAGGCGATTTCGTCATTTATCGTCCGCGACAGCCGCGACCTAGCTGGTCTCAAGCAGCGCAAGCCGGCAGCGCCTGATACGGTAGCTTCAACCTCCGTTTACGACGGCTACTAGCAACAGCAGAGGCGGTGGCTCCAGCGGCTAGATCAGCCAACCAGCCTAACGATAGCAAACCTGTTTCGCCGCCGCTACGATGCCAGCCACATTGATCAGCGCTGCCTTCTCGAGGTTGGCCGCATAGGGCAAGGGTACGTCTTCGTTGCACACCCGCAGCACTGGCGCATCGAGGTGATCGAAGCCCTCTTCCATGCACAGCGCCGAAATTTCTGAGGCAATCGAACAGACCGGCCAGCCCTCTTCGGCGACGATCAGCCGGTTGGTCCGCGCGAGGCTGTCCAGCACCGCCTGGCGATCGAGCGGGCGCAGGGTTCTGAGGTCAAGCACTTCGGCTTCGATCCCTTCTGCCGCCAGCTGGTCTGCCGCGGCCAGGGCCAAGCCGACGCCAATCGAGTAGGACACGATGGTAACGTCCCGCCCGGCGCGCATGATCCGCGCCTTGCCGATCGGAACCAATTCAACCGCATCATCGGGGGCATCGAAATTGCGGCCATAGAGCAGCTCGTTTTCGAGGAATACCACCGGGTCCTCGCTGCGGATCGCTGATTTGAGCAGGCCCTTTGCGTCCGCCGCATCATAGGGCGCGATGACCACAAGGCCCGGCACATGGGCATACCACGAGGCATAGTTCTGGCTGTGCTGCGCGCCAACCCGCGCCGCTGCGCCATTGGGCCCGCGAAACACCACCGGACAGCGCATCTGGCCGCCCGACATGTAATTAGTCTTGGCCGCCGAATTGATGATGTGGTCAATCGCTTGCATGGCGAAATTGAAGGTCATGAATTCGATAATTGGCCGCAGGCCACCCATCGCCGCGCCGACTCCGATCCCGGCAAAGCCATATTCGGTGATCGGCGTATCGATCACCCGTTTGGCGCCGAATTCCTCGAGCAAGCCTTGGGTGACCTTGTAGGCCCCATGATACTCGGCCACTTCCTCGCCCATGACGAAGACCCGGTCGTCGCGGCGCATTTCCTCGGCCATGGCATCGCGCAAGGCTTCGCGCAGAGTGATCGAAGGCTGGTTGTTGGATCCGGTCGGCTCAGCCGTGGTCCCTGACGCAAGCGGGAGGGGGGAAACCGGGTCGGCCTTGGCAGGAGGGGGCGCAGGCGCTTGTGCAGCGGGAGCCGGGGCCGATTGAGGCTTGGCCGCTGGCGAAGCGGTCTCCCCTTCCCCGTCGATCAACGCAATCACCGTGCCGACTTTAACCCCTTCCGTGCCCTCCGGCACGACGATCTCGCCAATCGTGCCTTCGTCCAAGGCTTCGAATTCCATCGTCGCCTTGTCGGTTTCGATTTCGGCGAGCAGATCGCCGGACTTGACCACATCACCCTGTTTGACCAGCCAGCGGGCCAGCTTGCCCTCTTCCATGGTTGGCGAGAGCGCCGGCATCTTGAGCTCGATAGCCATCAATAGCTCTCCACCAGAACGTCGGTGTAAAGCTCGGCCGATTCAGGCTCTGGCGAGTTCTCGGCAAAATCGGCTGCTGCTGCGACTTTCGCGCGGATCTGCTTTTCCATGTCCTTGAGCAGGTCTTCGGCAATGCCCCGTTCCAGCAATTCTGTTTTGGCGTGGTCAATCGGATCGCGGTGTTCGCGCACGTCCTGCACTTCCTCGCGGCTGCGGTATTTGGCCGGATCGGACATCGAATGGCCGCGATAGCGATAGGTGTTGAGCTCCATCAGCACTGGCCCATTGCCCTTGCGGACATAATCGAGTGCCACTTCCGCGCCTGCGCGCACTTCGAGCACATCCATGCCGTTGACATCCATGCCCGGAATGCGAAAACCTGTACCGCGCCGATAGAAATGGGTCTCGGCAGAAGAGCGCTTCACCGCAGTGCCCATGGCATACTGGTTGTTTTCGATGACAAAGACGATCGGCAGCTTCCACAGGCTCGCCATGTTGAAGCTCTCGTAAACCTGGCCCTGATTGGCCGCACCATCGCCAAAATAGGCCACGCAGACGCCGCCATCCTCGCGATATTTGTGGGCAAAGGCGAGCCCCGTGCCCAGCGAAACCTGCGCGCCGACAATGCCGTGCCCGCCATAAAACCGGTGATCGACACTGAACATGTGCATCGAGCCGCCCTTGCCGCGCGAAATGCCGGCAGCGCGGCCGGTCAGCTCGGCCATGATGACATTGGGATCGATGCCATAGGCGAGCATGTGGCCATGATCGCGGTAGCCGGTGATCACAGAGTCACGAGCCGGATCGAGCGCCGATTGCAAGCCGACCGCGACGGCTTCCTGGCCGATGTAGAGATGGCAGAAACCGCCGATCAGTCCGAGGCCATAGAGCTGCCCCGCCCGCTCCTCAAAGCGCCGGATCAGCAGCATCTGTTCGTAGAGCGCGAGGAACTCGTCGTCGCTGGCGGCATAGCGCGGGCTTGCGGCGTGGGCGGTTTGCAGGCTGCGCAGCGCGAAGTTCTCATCTGCGGAAGGATCAGCTGCGAGCGGCTTGCTTTTCTTGGCCAATGTTGGTCCCCGGGGAAGGAAGGCGACAGCCTTAGCGAGAAGCGTGCCCGGTAGGAACCGTTACTCGAAAAATAAATCCCGGTTTTGGAGCATTAGCTCCGGCCCCTGGCAGCAATCGCCCTAATCGAGCAGCATCACCATTTCGTCGGGATGTATCACATTGAGATCCTTGCGGAGCAGTTCACCAGCAAGATCCGTGTCGGTATTGTGCGGATCAAGCAGCGCGACCCGGTTGCGCAGCTCATTGCGCTCACCAACCAAAGCCTTGACTTCCTGTTGCCGCTGATCGAGCAGCCGCCGGTTTTCGCTCCACGACAGCAAGCCGCTCGGTCCAAACAGCGCCATGGCCGCAAGCACCAGCAGGCTGACCAGTGCCATGCCTCCGGTCAGATTCTGTCGGGGCAATTTGGGTTCGATGCGGCGATTCATGATTAACCATAAGAATCACAATTGATTCAATGATTCAAGCGGAAATGTCAAAATTTTTGCAAAGTTGCTTGGATAAGTAGAATTCCGCGAGTTCAATGGGACCTTGGCAATATCGATACCCGCTGCATCACCCGCCGCTCGCGATAGTCTGGCACGGCATAGTGCTGGGTCGCCCGATTGTCCCAGAAGGTCATGTCGCCGACATTCCATTTCAGCCGGACCTGATATTCAGGGCGGCGGATATGCGCATAGAGAAAATCGAGAATCGCCGCGCTCTCGGCGGTTGGAATGCCGTCTATATGGGTGGTCCAGTTGTAGTTTACATTGAGCAGCTTGCGCCCGGTGAAGGGGTGGCGAGCGACGACCGGATGTTTATGCGGCGGATAGAGTGAGGCATCCAGCGCCAGTGGCGGCCCTCCGGGCCGGCTCAGGCGGGCTGCCATCTGCTCCAGCGCATGCCACGCCTCCAAGCCTTCGAGATAGCGCTGCATTCCCTTTGACAGACCATCAAAAGCCGCATGAGTCGATGCAAAGCAAGTGTCGCCGCCGCGCATCGGCAAGACATGGGCCTGGAGCAGCGCTCCGATCGGCGGTTCTGCGCGGAAGGTGTTGTCGGAATGGAAATTGGCCGCCTGGCTGCCGCGCGGATCGGTCTGGTCGAGATCGAGCACTGGCTCGCCCCCACCCTGAATGTGAAACGGCGGCGGCTCTGGCTCGCCGAAATTGCGCGCCAGAGCCAGTTGCTGGGCCTTGGTGAGGATAGTCTGTTCGCGAAAGAACAGCACCTGATGCCGGTTCAGCCCACGGCGTATCTGCTGCACCTGACGCGGGGTCAGTGCCTCGGCCAGATCGATCCCAAAGACATCGGCCCCAAGCGCCGCGCCGTGCTGCTCAAATCGCATCATTGCCAGTCCTCCTGCCCTGTGAAACCGGCAGCCTGATTCAACCGGCAGACATTCTCAGCCGGCAGCGTCTTTCAGGCGTTGTTCCAGTGCGTGCTGCTCGTCCCATAGCTTTTCGGGAACTTCGCCGAGCTTGCGGAAATCATCGGCGCTGGCCTTTGCTTCTTCGGCCCAGACTTCCGGATCGACGCGCAGCAGTTCGGCCATGTCATCGCCTGTCACCGAAAGCCCGCTGACATCGATGCCATCGGCCAGCGGAAGGCGGCCAACCGGGCTGTCCACCGCATCGGCCTTGCCTTCGCAGCGCTCGACGATCCATTTAAGCACGCGGCTGTTGTCGCCGAAGCCGGGCCACAGGAACTTGCCCTTGGCGCTCTTGCGGAACCAGTTGACCATGAACATGCGCGGCAGTTTCGCGGCGTCACGGCCCTCACCCATCTTCAGCCAGTGGCTGAAATAGTCCGGCATGGCGTAACCGCAGAACGGCAGCATGGCGAAAGGATCGCGGCGCAGCTCGCCAACCTTGGCTTCGGCCGCAGCCGTGGTTTCGGAAGCGACATTGGCGGCGAGATAGACGCCGTGCTGCCAGTCGAAAGCCTCGGTGACCAAGGGGATCGCCGAAGCGCGGCGGCCGCCGAACAGGATTGCCGAAACCGGCACACCTTCGGGATCGTCCCACTCGCTGGCAATCGCCGGGCACTGGCTCGCGGGAACCGTGAAGCGGGCATTGGGGTGCGCTGCAGGACGGCCGCAGCCCGGCGTCCAGTCGTTGCCCTGCCAGTCGATCAGGTGCGCGGGCGCCTCGTCGGTCAGTCCTTCCCACCAGACATCGCCGTCGTCAGTCATCGCGGTGTTGGTGAAAATGGCATTGGCGTAGAGCGTCTCCACGGCATTGCGGTTAGTGCTGATGCCGGTGCCAGGCGCGACGCCGAAGAAGCCGGCTTCGGGATTGACCGCATAGAGCCGCCCATCCTTGCCAAACCGCATCCAGGCAATATCGTCGCCAATGGTCTCGGCCTTCCAGCCGGGCAAGCTGGGCTGGAGCATCGCCATGTTGGTCTTGCCGCAGGCGCTCGGAAAAGCCGCTGTGATATAGTGCGCAGCGCCCTCGGGCGAAGTCAGCTTGAGGATCAGCATGTGCTCGGCGAGCCAGCCTTCGTCATGCGCGATGACGCTGGCGATGCGCAGGGCGAGGCACTTCTTGCCAAGCAGGGCGTTGCCGCCATAGCCCGAACCATAGGACCAGATTTCGCGGCTCTCGGGGAAATGGACGATCCACTTCTCCTCGTTGCAGGGCCAGGCCACATCGCTGACGCCCGGGTTCAGCGGCATGCCGACGGTGTGGACGCAGGGCACAAAGCTGCCCTTTTCGCCGAGCATTTCCAGCGCCGATTTGCCCATGCGGGTCATGATTTTCATCGACAGCACGACATAGGCGCTATCAGTGATCTCGACCCCGATCACGCTGGCTTCCGAGCCCAGCGGACCCATGCAGAACGGCACCACATACATGGTGCGACCCTTCATGCAGCCATCGAACAGGCCATGCAGCGTATCGCGTGTATCCGCTGGATCGCGCCAGTTGTTGGTCGAACCGGCGTCGGCTTCGTCTTGCGAGCAGATGAAAGTGCGGCTTTCGACCCGGGCGACATCGCGCGGGTCGGAACGGGCATAGAAAGAGTTGGGACGAATAGCATCGTTGAGCCGGATGAGCGTTCCCGAGGCGACCAGTTCGGCCGACAGACGCACCCATTCGGCGTCCGATCCGTCACACCAGTGCACTGCTTCCGGCCTGGTCAGAGCGGCGATTGTGGCCACCCATTCGGCCAGAGCCTGATTCTGCGTGGGCGCCGTTGTCATTGCCAATGTCTGTGTCTGCACATCCGGTCCCAATACGAGTAGCAATATCAGATAGTTGGAAGGCCGCGTTCGCTTATGGAACGAGGTGCCCCCAATGGTTCGTCGGCAAGCTTTGCTTGTTCGGTTTCCCCTAGTGCCCAATGTGAGCAAAATGCAAGTCGCACCATGCTGCAAAATGCGCGGAATCTGCCGGAAAGGGTTGGCGGAGAGTTGATGGAGTGTTGGTGCGCGCGACGGGATTCGACCCCCCGTCGCTGGATGGCGACAAAACAGGGGACTCACAGATTCGTTTCGGAAGGATAGTTGGTGCGCCCGACGGGATTCGAACCCATGGCCCCCAGATTAGGAATCTGGTGCTCTATCCTGCTGAGCTACGGGCGCCCCGCAGGCTCCTTAGTCGTGCCCTTGGCTCAAGGCAAACGGTTCGCCCCGAGTCAGTTGGCTTCACCGGGCGGCGCGACCGGAAACGGCAGAGGCGCAACTTCGATGCCCTCTTCGAGAAGTTCCATTGCTTCCTTGACGGTCGCTTGTCCGTGGATCGCCTGCGGCTCGGCCTCGCCATAATGCATGGCGCGAGATTTTTCGGCGAAGCGGTCGCCGACCCAGTTTGATTGTTCGAGCGCCTTGGCCTGCATCAAGGCCATCGCCTGCATCACCTTGAGCGCCTCGGGCGGGATCGCGCCCTTGGCCATGGCCTGCGAAGGCTCTGGCATCGCGGGGGGTGATGGAGCGGTCGGCACAGTCAGCTGATTGCCCTTGCGCGCTATGTTGGGTGCCATAGGAGCCTTGATCACATCGACCGATCCGCACTGCGGACAGGACACCAGCCCACGCTCCTGCTGGCGTGCATAATCGTCCGACGAGCCAAACCAGCCCTCGAAGCGGTGACCGGCCGCGCGGCATTCGAGATCGAATGTAATCATACTGCAATGCTAATTGGGAATTTCCCGGCGATTGGCAAGGCTTGGCAGTTGCTGGCGTATTTCGACAATGCGCGCCGGATCAATTTCGGCAAAGGCCAGCCCGGCTGCTTCTCCGCCCATATCGAGCGCCACATCGCCCCAGGGATCAACCACAAGACTGTGTCCATAGGTGCTCCGCCCGTCCTGATGCTTGCCGACCTGCGCGGCGGCGACGACATAGGCGCTGGCTTCGATGGCGCGCGCGCGCTGGAGCAGGTGCCAGTGTGCCTTGCCGGTCGGCACGGTGAAGGCAGCAGGGATGGCGATGATGTCACACTGCGCGCGGCCAAGCGCTTCAAACAGCGCCGGGAAACGGATGTCATAGCAGATCGTCAGGCCCAGCCGTCCAACCGGAGTTTCGACAGTCACGACCTTGTCGCCGGGGGCATAGGCCGAGGATTCGCGCCAGGATTCGCCACTTGCCAGATCGACATCGAACATGTGGATCTTGTCATAGCGCGCGGCGATTTCACCGGCAGCGTCGATGACAAATGCCCGATTGGCCCAGCGCCCATCCTCGCGCTTCACGGCCAGCGAACCCAGCGCGACCCAGATCCCGGCCCGCGTCGCAGCTTCGCGCACGGCTGCCAGCACCCGGTCATCGGCTTCTGCCACAATATTGGGCGCGGCCCGTGCCCGGTCGCGGTCGATCAAGCTGGACATTTCCGGGGTGAACAACATCGCCGCCCCGCCGCGCGCTGCCTCGTCAATCGCGCTGACCAGCGTCGCGGCATTGGCTGCGGGATCAATGCCCGAAGTCATTTGCAACACAGCGACGCGGCTCATCAGCCTATCCCGAGCATCGCGTTGAGCTTGCCCTGGCGATCAAGCGCATGAATGTCGTCGCTGCCGCCGACGGACTTGCCGTCAATCAGGATCTGCGGAACAGTCATGGCGCCAGGCACGCGGGCCAGCATTTCCGCACGCGGTTCGCCGCCCATGGTCGTGTCGTATTCGGTGTAATCGATGCCCTTGCTGTCAAGCAAAGCCTTGGCCGAGACGCAATAACCGCAGCCCCAGCGCGTATAGATTTCAACTTTTGCCAATGACATCGCGACCTCTTTGCGGGCGAACCCTTGAAAGGCGGAATGCCTAACATATCTGACGTGACGTGTCATGCGCCGCAAGGGCTGGCACGAAGTGGGGAGCGCCGGTTCGCCGGGCTCTCATCGCAAACGGAAATTGCTCATTGGAGGATTTTTGCCATGAACCGTCTTGATTTCACCCCCTATCGCCGCTCGATGGTCGGCTTTGACCGTATCTTCGACATGATCGAAAACCAGGCCCGCAGCAGCAGCGACAACTTCCCCCCCTTCAACATCGAAAAGCACGGGCAAGATGCCTATCGCATCACGCTTGCCGTCGCCGGCTTCAAGAGTACCGATCTCGAGATCACCGCCCAACAGAACCTGCTGGTAGTTCAGGGCCGCAAGCCAGGCCAGGGCTCAGCCGAGGGCGGCTCGGACGCAGCCGCAACCATGCTCCACATCGGCATTGCACAGCGCGGCTTTGAACGGCGTTTCGAACTGGCTGATTATGTCCGCGTCGCCAATGCGGGGCTTGAAGATGGCCTCTTGACCATCGATCTGGTCCGCGAAGTGCCCGAGGCAATGCTGCCCAAGAAAATCGCAATTGGTCCGCGCGCGCCGCTTTCGGTTGTCAGCGAAGGCGAAGACAGCCAGGCCGCCTGATCTGGCGCGATTTGCTGATCTGGAAAGATTTGGGGGTGGATCCGGGAAGATCCACCCCCGCGACACCTTTCGGCACCGCCTTGCCGCCTGAATGATCGTCCGGGTCGCTGTAGACGATCATCAGCGGGGCAAGCTGATTTCGGGATCGACTCGACAGTTGAGCGATCCAACTTAGTGTAGATCATGATTTTAGCCACGAATGCGTTAACGTATATCGTTAATTCGTAAAGCGCCTGTCATTCAGGACTCTGTATCCCCCTTCGCAGCTACCGCTTGAAATCCTGACAGCTGCGAGCCGGCAGTGCCTAAACCAGCCGCGACTGGCGCAGCGCGGCTTCGATGAAGCTCGCAAACAGCGGATGCGGATCGAAGGGCTTGCTCTTGAGCTCTGGATGGAACTGCACGCCGACAAACCAGGGATGATCAGGCCGCTCGACAATCTCGGGCAGCAGATCGTCAGGCGACATGCCGGAAAAGACGAGCCCGCCCTCTTCCAGCGCATCGCGATAGGCGACGTTGACTTCATAGCGGTGGCGGTGGCGTTCGGAAATCGAAGTGCTGCCATAGAAAGCGGCAACATGGCTGTTGCCTGCCAGCTTGGCGGGATAGGCGCCCAACCGCATGGTTCCGCCCAGATCGCCGCCGGCCTCGCGCTTCTGGATTCCTTCCGCGCTCATCCACTCTTCGATGATTCCAACCACTGGTTGCTGCGTCGGTCCGAATTCGGTTGAGGAAGCATCAGGCACGCCGCCCAGATTTCGCATCCCTTCAACACAGGCCATCTGCATGCCGAAGCAGATTCCGAAAAAGGGCACATTGCGCTCGCGGGCGAAACGGATCGCCTGAATCTTGCCCTCCGCCCCGCGCTCGCCAAAAGCGCCTGGCACCAGAATGGCATGCAGCGGCTCAAGCTTTGCGGCTACATCGCTGTCAGGCGCATCGAACAGTTCGGCGTCGATCCACTGGATGTTGACCTTGACCCGGTTGGCCAAGCCGCCATGAATCAGCGCCTCGTTTAGTGACTTGTAAGCATCGGGCAGGCCGACATATTTGCCGACCACGCCGATGGTAACTTCGCCTTCGGGATTATGCAGCCGATCAACAATATCGTGCCAGCGGCGCAGGTCCGGGGCGAGGCCCGGGGTGATGCCGAAAGCGCGCAGCACTTCGAAATCGAGGCCTTCGCCGTGATACTGCAGCGGCACTTCATAGATGCTCTTGGCATCGAGCGCCGGGATCACTGCTTCCTTGCGGACGTTGCAGAAGGCGGCGATCTTGGCGCGTTCGGCTTCGGGCAGCGGATGCTCGCAGCGGCAGACCAGTACATCGGGCTGGACGCCGAGCGAAGTCAATTCCTTGACGCTGTGCTGGGTCGGCTTGGTTTTGAGCTCCCCGGCCGCTGCGATGAATGGAACCAAAGTGACATGGACGAACACCGTCTGGTCGCGGCCCAGATCGTTGCGCAATTGGCGAATCGCTTCGATGAACGGCAGACTTTCGATATCGCCGACCGTCCCGCCGATCTCGCAAAGCACAAAATCGAGGCCATCGGTCTCGGCCAGAGCGAACTGTTTGATCGCATCGGTGACATGCGGAATGACCTGGACCGTCGCTCCCAGATAGTCGCCGCGTCGCTCGCGGGTAATGATCTGCTGATAGATGCGGCCCGAGGTGACATTGTCAGTCTGCCGGGCGGAAACACCAGTGAAGCGTTCATAATGACCAAGATCGAGATCGGTCTCCGCACCATCGTCGGTGACATAGACTTCGCCGTGCTGATAGGGGCTCATCGTCCCCGGATCGACGTTAAGATAGGGATCGAACTTGCGGATTCGGACCTTGAATCCGCGCGCTTGCAGCAGAGCCGCAAGGCTCGCCGCCATAAGTCCCTTGCCAAGCGATGAGACCACGCCGCCGGTGATGAAAATGAACCGCGCCATGGGAGCCAAGCCTTACTGGCAAGCGCAGTGAATGCGCAAGCGGGCGATGCCGTGTCTTTGCGTCAATCCACAGGCGTGAATGCCTGTGGCCTACTTTTTTGCAGGAGCGGCAAGCGGATCGACAGGTGCGGGTGCGGGTGCGGCTTGGCCGGCGGCACCGGGTGCGGCGGCGCCATTGGCAGCTGGCGCAGCCCCGCCAGGCGCTGCCAATGGGTCAGCTGCCTGAGATGGCGCGACATCAGCTGCCGTTGCATTGCGCTTGAGCGACGTATCGATCTTGCGGGTCGAAGTCGCGCCCACTGCCAGCGCCGCCAGCACAATACTGAGGCCGACAAATGCTATGGCCAGAAAGGCAGTCGCTCGGGTCAGGAAATTGGCCGCGCCGCGTGCCGACATCAGGCCCGCCGGGCTGCCGCCAACGCCAAGCCCGCCGCCTTCCGAACGCTGCATGAGAATAACGCCCAGCAGCGCCGCAGCGACCAGCGCCTGGACAACGGTCAGGAACAGAAACAGGGACATCGACAAGGGCCTTCGCATTGTGTGGCGCAATTTGAGCGCGTGCATCTAGGCAATGGCGCGGCTTGGCGCAAGACTCTGGGCCGAACTTGTGCTGCCGGGCATTGTGATTCGCAATCAGGCATGAAGCCTGCCTGCAACTAAGCCTCGTCGGCCAACCCCGCTGCGCCGATAATCGCCGTGAAGCCATCGGCGGTCAGACTCGCCCCGCCAACCAGCGCGCCGCCGACTTCATCGACAGCCATCAGTTTCGCTGCATTGTCGGCATTGACCGAGCCGCCATAGAGGATGCGCACGTCGCTGCCGGCTTCGCCATAGGCTGCCACCAACTGCGCACGGATCGACTTGTGCACGGTGCGGACATCCTTGACAGAAGGCACGCGGCCAGTGCCAATCGCCCAGACAGGTTCATAAGCTACTGCGAGCTGAGCGGCTGCTGCTTCGCCGCGCGGCAGCGATCCCTTCAACTGCTTGGCGACAACTTCTTCAGCCTTGCCCGTATCGCGCTGCGCCTCGGTCTCGCCGACGCACAAAATAACCGAAAGCCCTGCCGCCTGCGCTGCTTCGGCCTTGCTGCGAACCACGGCATCGCTCTCGCCATGCATTGCTCGCCGCTCGCTGTGGCCAACAATCGTGAAATCGGCGCCGGCATCGACCAGCATCGCCGCCGAAATATCGCCGGTGAATGCTCCGCTGACCTCGGCATGGCAATCCTGCCCACCAACTCCGATGTCTTGTACCGCCTCGCGCATCGCACTGATCAGCGTTGCTGGCGGTGCCAATGCAACCTGCACTTTGGGAAAACGCGCAGCCGCACGGTCTATGGCCCGGGCTTCTGAAAGCATCGAGCGGGCACCGTTCATCTTCCAGTTGCCAACAATATACGGAATATTACTCATCGTGTTCCTTTTGCGGCGAACGAATCCAGCCGCGCTTCATTTCGCGCGCTGCTAGGCCAGGCGTATGGCTTCTGTCAAAGCCAGGTGGATAACAACGCACCGGTCTGTCGCAGATTTGCCACGCACCATTGCCGGAATCTGCAATCGCTTCTAAAGCGCCGACAACTGCGTCGGCATTTCCAGAGCGGCGCCATTGGCAAGTGACTGAGCAATGATCCAATTCCTGCGCAAATTGATGCATTCCAAACTCGGGGTCGGCCTGGCGCTTGCCTTTGTCTTCGTGATTGCGCTCGCTTTCGCTGCTGGCGATATCTCTAACTATCGCAACAGCGCAAGCGGCGGAGACCGTGTGGCAACCGTTGGCAAGGAGCAGATCCAGGCTGTTAAGCTCAGCCAGGCCGCCAACACTGCACTCGAAAATCTCAAGCAAAAAGATCCGCGGCTGACGATGAAGGTCTTCGTTGCCGAAGGTGGGCTGGACAAGGTACTCGACCAGTTGCTCGATAACGTCGGACTGGGCGCGTTTGGTCGCAAATATGGCATTACTGCCAGTGACCGGCTGATCGACAGCGAAATAGCCAAGGTGCCAGGCTTCAAGGGTCCCGACGGCCAGTTCAGCGATGCCGCTTTTCGGCAGATGCTGCAACAGCGCGGGATGACTGAACAAAGTGTGCGTGACGATCTGGCGCAAGGCCTGATCGCCCGTCAATTGATGGTTCCGGCTGAATTCGGTTCGGTGTTCTCACGAGACATCACCTTGCGTTATGCCGCCTTGCTGCGTGAGAACCGCAGCGGCGCAATCGGCCTGCTGCCGGCCTTGGCTTTCACGCCAAAGACCCCGCCGAGTGAAGCCGAGTTGCAGTCTTTCTATGCAAAGAACCGCGATCGCTTCATTCGCCCCGAACGCCGGGTGATTCGCTACGCCGCTTTCTCCGAAGCAGTGCTCAAGACTGTGCCCGCGCCTACTGAACAGGAAATTGCCGCGCGTTATGAAGTCGGCAAGGCTCAGTACAGCGAACAGGAAACCCGCCGGATTACCCAGCTGATCGTTCCAACTGAAGCTGCCGCCAGGGCCATCGCTGGTGAAATCGGCCAGGGTAAACACATGGAAGCTGTTGCCGCAGCCAAGGGCCTCGCCGCTGCAAGCCTTGGCGCTGTGACCAAACAGGCACTCGCCAGCCAGAGCACGCAACCCGTTGCAGATGCTGCCTTTGCGGCCACTAACGGCGGCATTGCGGCGCCCGCCCGCAGCCCGCTCGGTTGGCATGTGCTGCGCATCGACGGGATCGACAAACGCGCTGCACGCAGCCTCGATTCTGTCCGCGGCGAACTGGTCTCCCAGCTGACAGTCGAAAAGCGCCGCACCGCGCTCAACGATCTTTCCGCGCGGATCGAAGATGAATTCAACAACGGTGGCACGATCGCCGATGCTGCAAAGGAACTCGGCCTGACCTTGCAGGATACCCCGGCACTGACCGCCGACGGGCAGGTCTATGGCCAGCCTGGCAAGACCGCGCCGCCGCTGCTGACCAAGGTCATGCAGACGGCCTTTTCCATGGAGCGCGAAGGCCAGCCGCAGCTTGCGGAAATCGATCCGGGCAAGGCCTTTCTGGTGTTCGATGTAACCGCCATCACCCCCTCGGCAGCGGCTCCGCTCGGCGAAATTCGCGGCGATGTCACTGCCGCCCTGGCGCAGGAACGCGGCGCGCTGGCAGCCAAGGCAGCGGGTGACAAGGTGGTTGCTCTGTCCAAGCGCGGCACGGACCTTGCCGCTGCCATGGCATCGCTCGGACTTCCCCTGCCCCCGCCCCAGCGCGTCGATATGGGCCGCCAGCAGCTCAATGCTTCCAATCAGCAAGTGCCGCCGCCGCTCCAGCTGCTGTTTTCCATGGCGCGCGGGACGACCAAATTGCTGCCTGCGCCAAACAACCAGGGATGGTTCGTTGTCAGCCTCAAGGACATCGTGCCGGGCAAGGTCGATCCGGCCGATCCCATGCTGCAAGCAGCGCAAGGCGAGCTGGGCCAGTTGGCGGGCAGCGAATACAGCCAGCAGCTGGCAGCAGCCATCCGCGGTGAGCTCGGCGTCAAACGTGACGATGCTGCACTGCGCGCGCTGCGCAATCAGCTGACCGGCGGCAATTGATCGCGCTCCGCTGATGACCGAAAGACGTTCCGGGACGCTACCGGAGAATTTTGATGCTGCGGCGTCTGCCCTCGCCGGGCAAAGACCCGCGCTGATCTGGCGGCGGCTGATTGCCGACACCGAAACGCCGGTGGGCGCGGCGGTCAAGCTTATCGAGCCGGGGCGGGGTGATTTTCTGCTTGAGTCGGTGGAAGGCGGCGCAGTGCGCGGGCGCTACAGCCTGTTGGGCCTCGATCCCGATCTGGTGTTCCGCGCCACAGGCGCTACCTGCGAAATCAACCGGGTCTGGCCTGCGGACCGCGAGGCATTTGCTGGCCTTCAGGGGGATAGCCTGACTGAGCTGCGCGCGCTTGTCGCCAGCTGCCGGATCGATGTTCCGCCAGAACTGCCCAAGGCGCTCGCCTGTCTGGTCGGCTATTTCGGCTATGAGACCATCGGCCTCGTCGAAAAGCTGCCCCGCGCGGCCCAGAGCGCGCTCGAACTGCCCGACATGCTGTTCGTCCGCCCTTCGCTGATCCTGGTGTTTGACCGGCTGAGCGATGCCCTGTTCTGTGTGGCCCTGGTCTGGCCTTCCGCAGTGGCGCCGGAACGCGCGCTCGGCGCTGCCAGCGAGCGGATTGACGAGGCGTTGCGGCGCCTCGCTTGCCCCGCCCCTGCCCTTGCAAGCGATCCGGCTCTGCCAACACCCGAGCTTACCCCGGTGCTTTCCGGCGAGACCTACAAGTCGATGGTGTTGCGCGCCAAGGACTACATCGAGGCAGGCGACATCTTTCAGGTCGTGCTCGCCCAGCGCTTCACCTGCCCGTTCACCTTGCCCCCGCTGGCGCTCTATCGCGCGCTGCGGCGGGTGAACCCTTCACCCTTCCTGTTCTTCCTCGATATGCCCGGCTTTGCGCTGACTGGCTCAAGCCCGGAAATCCTGGTGCGGGTGCGCGACGGCGAAGTCACCATCCGGCCCATCGCCGGAACGCGCCCTCGCGGTGCCACGCCTGACGAAGACCGCGCCAACGAGGCCAGTCTGCTCGCCGACCCCAAGGAACGCGCCGAACACCTGATGCTGCTCGATCTCGGCCGCAACGATATCGGCCGGGTGGCTACAGCGGGCTCGGTTGAAGTCACCGACAGCTACACCGTCGAGCACTACAGCCACGTCATGCACATCGTCAGCAATGTCGTCGGGCAGCTCGATACAGCCAAACATGACGCCATCGACGCCGTCTTCGCAGGCTTTCCTGCAGGAACGGTTTCGGGCGCACCGAAAGTGCGCGCCTGCGAGATCATCGCCGAGCTGGAGCCCGAAACCCGCGGGGCCTACGCAGGCGGCGTCGGCTATTTCGCACCCGACGGTTCGGTCGACAGCTGCATCGTGCTGCGCACCGGCGTGGTCAAGGATGGCGTGCTGCATGTTCAGGCAGGTGCCGGGATCGTCGCTGATTCGGACCCGGCCTATGAGCAGGCCGAATGCGAGAACAAGGCCAGGGCGCTGATCGCGGCGGCACAGGAGGCTGTGCGGGTGGCTGGCGAAGCGGGGTTCGGGCAGTAATTCCGCAAAGGATTCAGCCGATCACCCCGAACCAGGAAAAATAGCCCACAAGAGCGGCAACGAAGATGGCGCCCCAACCAAATGTATCGACAGGTTTGCCGTCAGCGCCATGTCGCGGGGAAATCAACCTTTGCCAGGTCCCCGCCACAGCGATGATCGCTGCGGTGATCATCACCAAGGCGCAGACGATTCGGAAAAGAAGCGAACCCAGCGCATCGAGCCAGCCACCCTGTGCATCGATCCAGCGATCGGCAGTATCCAGATCGATGCCCAATAGAAGCAGGATTGCACCGATAATGGCGAAGATCAGGAACAGGAACAGGTACAGGGCGGAAGCGCCGCTGCGTGGCCGCAGGTTATCATCGACGGTAACCCAGGAGGCACGCGAGATCCGCCACAGCCAGCTAACAAAAATGCCAATCCAGCGCATCAAATTCTCCATTGCCTGGGCCTGACCAGCCAGTCTCTCCTGTGCAGACGCCCATGCATAGCAATATTTGCGCCGCGAGCCGCTTTCGCTTCAGCGCAATTGCCCTTATGGCCAGATCATGATCCTCGTCATCGACAACTACGACAGCTTCACCTGGAACCTGGTCCACTATCTGATGGAACTAGGCGCCGAGGTCGAAGTCGTGCGCAATGATGCCCTGAGCGCCACACAGGCCATTGCCAGCGGCGCGCAGGGCTTTTTGATCTCGCCCGGCCCCTGCACGCCCAATGAGGCCGGGATCAGCCTCGATCTGGTCGGGGCCTGCGCCGATGCGGGAAAGCCTTTGATGGGGGTCTGCCTTGGCCACCAGTCTATCGGCCAGTATTTCGGCGGCAAAGTGGTGCGCGGCGGGCTGATGCATGGCAAGACTTCGCCAGTGACGCATGACGGCAGTGGGGTGTTCAAGGGCCTGCCCTCCCCCTTCATCGCGACGCGCTATCACTCGTTGATTGTGGTCGATACGCCTGATGACTTGATCGTCAATGCGACCTCGGACGACGCCCATGTCATGGGTTTCCGCCATGCGGTCCATCCGATCCACGGCGTGCAATTCCACCCAGAAAGCATCGCCACGGAGCATGGCCATGCCCTGCTGGCGAACTTTCTCGACACTTGCGGGATAGAGACCCGCGCGGTCGCATGAGGATTGGCGCATGAACCTCGCCGAGGCAGAGGCGCTATTCGGGCAAATGCTCGACGGCGATATGGTGGATGACGAGATTGCAGCGACTTTGGTCGCGCTCGCCGACAACGGCGAAACTGCAGAGGAAGTAGCCGGGGCAGCGCTCGCCATGCGCGCGCGGATGACCCCGGTCATTGCGCCAGCAAGCGCAATCGACGTTTGCGGCACCGGCGGCGACGGGCAGCACAGCCTCAACATTTCAACCGCAGTCGCCATCGTCGTCGCGGCTTGCGGCGTACCTGTTGCCAAGCATGGCAATCGCGCCGCTTCCAGCAAGGCCGGGGCTGCCGATACGCTGGAGGCCTTGGGCCTCGATCTTACCCAAGCCGGCGCGAAAGCGGAGATGACTCTGGCCGAAATCGGCATCGCCTTTTTCTTCGCCCAGGCTCACCACCCCGCGCTCGGCCGCATCGCGCCAATCCGCAAGGCACTGGGGCGGCGCACCATCTTCAACCTTATCGGCCCGCTGGCCAATCCGGCAGGCGTGACGCGGCAACTGGTCGGGGTCGCCAGCCCGGATCTGGTGCCGCTTTACCGCGATGCCATGGCCATGCTGGGCACCCAGGCGGCACTGATCGTTTCGGGCGAGGAAGGGCTGGACGAACTTTCCATCGCCGGGCCAAGCCGCATGGCCATGATTGGCCTCGATCTGCTGGATGGTACGTTGACGCCGGAACAGGCCGGACTTCCCCGTCACTCGCTTCAGGCCCTGCGCGGCGGTGATGCTGAGTTCAACGCCGCCGCACTGCGCCGTTTGCTGATGGGCGAGACTGGGGCCTACCGCGATGCCGTCCTGCTCAATGCCGCTGGCGCGCTGATCGTTGCAGGCGAAGCGCGCGATTGGCGAGAAGGGGTGGAAGAGGCTGCGGAGGCGCTGGGCAAAGGGCTGGCCAAGGCGCTGCTCGATTGCTGGATTGATACGGTCAGGTAAGCTTTACTTCCGCCGACCCTGATGCCGGATATTGCCCGGACGCCCACGCTGGCCGACCATATGTTTGCCCTTGTGCTTCAGTGGCAGCGGCTTGCCTCTTGGTTCAACTCTGCCCCCGTCGCTCTCTTCCAGTTCGAACTTCAAGGCTCCGGTCAGCGGGTTGGCTTCAGCCAGACGCAAGCGCAATCGGTCGCCGACGGCATACCGCGTGCCGCTGTCCTTGCCCACCAGCACCTGCGCCTTCTCGTCATAGACATAATAGTCCGCCCCCAGCGTCGAGACCGGCACCAGCCCGTCACCGCCCAGGCCGATGATGGTCGCGAAAAAGCCAAATTTCTGTACACCGGTAATCCGCGTCTCGAACACCTCGCCGACACGTGCAGACAACCAGGCCGCGACATAGCGGTCAATCGTCTCGCGCTCGGCGGCCATGGCGCGGCGTTCGGCCTGGCTGATCGCTTCGCTGACCTTGCCAAGATCGTCGCGGTCACGGTCAGACAGGCCTGAAGTGGCGGGTAGCTTGGCTTTGGGAGCGGGTTGTTCGAGATCAAAGGCATCGACCAGCGCGCGGTGGACCAGCAGGTCGGCATAGCGACGGATCGGTGAGGTGAAATGCGCGTAGCTGCCCAGTGAAAGGCCGAAATGGCCGGCATTCTTCGGCCCGTAATAGGCCTGGGTCTGGCTGCGCAGCACCGCCTCCATGATCAGCGCCTTTTCGTTTTCGTCGCTGATATCCTTGAGCATGCGGTTGAACAGGCCCGGGGTGATGACCTGTCCCAGCGCGAGCTTCATGTCGAAGGTCGCAAGATAATCCTTCAGCGCCACCAGTTTCTCGCGCCCCGGTGGCTCGTGGATGCGGTAAACCACCGGCGAAGCTTTGCTCTCCAGCGCCTTGGCAGCAGCGACATTGGCGGCGATCATGAAATCCTCAACGACGCGGTGGGCATCGAGCGGCTCGCGCAGCGCAATGTGAGTGATGCGGCCTTGCTCGTCGAGCACCACTCGTCGTTCTGGCAGTTCCAAGGCCAGCGGATCGCGATCATTGCGGGCCTTGGTCAGTGCGGCCCAGCAGGCCCATAGGTTTTGAAGATTTTCAGCAGCTTCACCCGCATCGATGCGACCTTGCGCATCCTCATAAGCGATCACCTCGGCAATCCGCACCGTGGCCCGGGTGAAACGCCAATCGGTCACCCTGCCCCCGGCATCGATAGTAAGATGGCAGGCCATCGCTGCCCGGTCCTCGCCTGCCCGCAGCGAGCAAACGTCGGCAGACAGCACTTCGGGTAGCATCGGCACGACCCGGTCGGGGAAATAGACCGAATTGCCGCGCTTCCTTGCCTCGCGGTCGACCTCGCTGCCGGGTCGGACATAGAACGAGACGTCGGCAATCGCGACCAGCGCGCGGAAACCGCCCTGCCCGTCCGGCTCGGCCCAGATCGCATCGTCATGGTCGCGGGCATCGACCGGATCGATCGCCACGATCGGAAGGTGACGCAGATCCTCGCGCTTGTCTTCGCTGAGCGGCAGCTTTGCAGCAAGCTCTGCCTCGGCCAGTGTTTCCTCGGTGAAGTGATTGGGAATACCGTGCTTGTGAATGGCAATCAGGCTGAAGGCACGCGGGGCCAGCGGATCGCCCAGCACCTCGGTGACCCTGACGCCGGAACGCGGGGCTCGACCGGCAGGCTCAGCCAGCACAAGCTGGCCCTTCTCGGCCCCGCCCAGATCGGCAATCGGCGCGGAATTGCGCACCTTTTTGTCGACAGGTGCCAACCATGGCTTGCCCGCACCATCGAATTCGACCACGCCGAGCAACTGATCCGACATGGCAGGCAGCTTCTTCATCGCATGTGCCCGCCAGCCCGCGCCTGCTTCCTCGGTGCGCGCCAAAACGCGGTCGCCAACTTTCAGCGCCGAATGTTTGCCCCGCTCGACCATCCGCAGCCTTGGCGGCGGGGTGGCGTCATCGGGCTGCCATGAATCGGGAATGGCAATCGCCTCGCCGTCCTCGATGGCGACGATTCGCAAAACCGTGACTCGCGGCACCCCGCCCATGCGGTGAAACGCGGTCTTCTTGCCGTCGATCAGGCCTTCCTCGGCCATATCCTTGAGCATGGACTTGAGCGCGATCTTTTCCTGCCCCTGCAGGCCGAAGCCGCGCGCGATCTCGCGCTTTCCGGCAGGCGTTGGCGATTGGGCGATGAAGTCGAGGATCTGCTTGCGTGAGGGCAGGCCGGGAGGTGATTGCGGGGGGCGGGACATGGCATCTGTCTTGGGCGCAAAGGTGGCCAAAGACAACGGCAAGTGAAAATTGCCAAACAGGCAAAAGGTCTTTAGGTTCGGTGTTGCAACTTATCGAGACAAGGAAATCCAGTGCTTCGCAATCTATCCATCGCAGCTTTGCTCGCCGCAACTTCCAGCATCAGCGTTCAGGCCAGGCAAATGCCGATCGACAGCTTCATCCAACCGATCCTAGCCGATGCGACCAATGCTGCCGCATTGAAGGCCGTGTGCGACCGCCAGATAGGTGAAATCGAACGCCGCCAAATCGAACTGGAAGGCGAAAAGGGTTTCGCCACCGTGCCCCGCACGCTCCAGCGCTATGACGACATCGTCAACCTGATCGGCGCCGCGTCGGGTGAAGCCACTCTTTACCGAGAGGTGATGTCCGACGATGCCCGCCGCCAAGCCGGAGCCGATTGCGAAGTGCGCCTATCCAATGTGGTGACCAAGCTCAGCCTGTCGCGACCAATCTATGATCGGCTGAAAGCCATACGAACGATCGGGATGGACGCGGCGACCAAGCTATACCTGACCCGCACTCTCGCCGATTTCGAGCGCTCCGGAGTGGCAAGTGAACCAGCCAAGCGAGCACAGATTCAGGCGCTGCAGGATCAACTTTCGGCGGCCACGACCGAATTCACCCGCAATATCGCCAAGGGTCGCAAGACTGTCAGTGCCGACCCGGCCGAGCTTGATGGCCTGCCTGCCGATTATATCGCAGCGCATAAGCCGGGGGCGGAAGGCAAAGTGGTGATCTCCACCGACTACCCTGATCTCAATCCGGTGATGGCCTATGCCAAAAGCGAGGCGCTGCGCAAACGCCTGTCGCTCGCCAACCTCACCCGCGCCTATCCTGAGAACGATGCCGCGCTGCGCCGCATGCTCGACTTGCGCCAGCAAATTGCGACCCTGCTGGGCCGTCCGAATTTCGCCGCGCTGGCTCTCGAGAACAAGATGCTGGACACGCCAGCAAAGGTCGAAAAGCTGCTCGCTGACATGGCCGATGCAGCTCGGCCAGCAGCAGAGCGCGACTATGCCAAGAAGCTTGCTGCGCAAAAGCTGACGCAACCAGATGCCACGAAAATCGAGCCGTGGAACAGCGCCTATCTCGGCCAGCAGGTTCAGAAGTCGCTCTATTCCTTCGACCGGCAGGAAGCCCGCAAATACTTCGCCTATAACAATGTCCGCGACGGCATTCTGGCACTGACGCAAGACCTGTTCGGTGTGGAAATCCGCCCGTGGAAGACAGCGGTGTGGGATCCCTCGGTAGAGCCCTATGAATTGCTCGACCATGGCCAGGTTATCGGCAGGTTCTACTTCGATTCCCACCCCCGCCCGGGCAAGTATAACCACGGCAATATGGTGCCGCTGCGCAGCGGCATTGTCGGACGCTCGATCCCTGTTGCCGCATTGGTTATGAACATGCCCGCAGGCGACCATACCACCGGGCTGATGGAGCACAGCGATGTGGTGACTTTCCTTCATGAGTTTGGCCACATGCTACATGGCATGTTCAGCCCGGCGCAGCGCTGGGCTGGAGTGAGCGGGATATCCACCGAATGGGATTTTGTCGAAGCACCCTCGCAAATGCTCGAGGAGTGGGTCTACGACTATGACACGCTCAGTCGCTTTGCCCGCGATGCCAAAGGCAATCCGATCCCTCGCGAGCTGGTCGCCAAGATGAACGCTGCGCGCTATTTCAACGTCGGGCTGGGCGACATGGGCCAGCTCGCGCTCTCCAACATCTCGCTCCGCCTCCACCAGGCCAAAGCACCGACCGATATTGGGGCCGAGGTGAAACGGCTCGATGCGCAATACAATCTGATCCCGCTGATGGAAGGCAGCCAGTTTCAGGACGCCTTCGGGCACCTCGACGGATACAGCGCTTACTATTATACCTATCGCTGGTCGAAGGTCATCGCTGACGACATGTTCACCCAGTTCGCGGCAAAGGGCCTGCGCGACCGGGCGACGGCTGATCGCTATCGCCGCCTGGTGCTAGAACCGGGCGGATCCAAGCCCGCCGCGCAGCTGGTCGAAGAATTTCTCGGTCGGCCGATCAGTCTGGATGCCTACAAGGCAGAGTTGGCGCGCAACAAGTAACCAGGCCGCTCAAGCGACGAACGGGGCCTCGCCGAACCGGTTGGGCCCCGCAGTCGATTTGCGCACCCCAAGCGCCACAACCACGCCAATCGCCACCCAGGCGAGCAGTTGCCCTGCGCCCATCGAGCCGCGCATCATCATCATTCCCGCTGCCGGATTTTTCAGATCCGCCGTCTGCATGGCTTCCTGGATGTTGGCGAGCTGCGATGGCATGGTGGCAAGGCTCACTGCCTGGCAAGCGGCGGGCACCAGTGACCGGAAAGTCCGCTGTCATGCAGCCGCCGGACAAAGGCCGCAGCCAGGCTCAGCAGCATCACGACGCCAACCGCCACGCTCATCCAGATCATCTTCGGCATCATCTCGCTCATCGAGCCCATCATCGCAACCTGAACGGCGGCCTTGGCGGCCTCGGGATCCTGACCCTGACCCTGCGCAATGCCTTGCTGCACACCGGCGACCATGGACTGCATCATCATCGGCAGGACGAAGACCATGCTGAGTGCCGTGGTCACCAGATAGATGAACAGCACATAATACCAGAACGCCTGCCGCGCATCGCGCCCATTGCCGTTCAGCAGATTGCCAAGGCCGTGTTTGATTGCGTCCAGCATCGAGACTCCCCTCTCCGATTGCAGATCCGACTGTGTAACCCGCAAGCAGCGGCGACGCCAGTCGTCCCGATTACGGCTTCAACGGCGCGAACTGGCCGCCGGGAAAGGCAGAGCTGATCGGGCCCTCATGGCCATCATACGACATTGCGCTGACACCAAAAATCCAGTCATCGCCGCGCAGCCCCTTGAAGGTCCGGCTATGTTCGTCGCCCAGGCGCGGCACGAGGCCCGACAGCAGCAGCAAGCCGTCGAAGGGTCTGCCCCATGCCGCGGCATCAGTGGCGCGGCGATAGATGCGATACATGCCAGTGCCGACTGTGTGCTTCCACTTGAGCGTGGAATCCGTCGATACTGCCGCAGAGAGCGACACCGGCGGCGGCATTGGCGCGTTGGCCAGCGCGCCCAGCACCGCCACATTGAGCCGGGTGACCTTGGCGAGATAGGCAAAGTCCATCTGCTCCACCGTGTCGCCGAATTTCACGCCGTTCTCACTGCGCAGATCCTGATGCTGGTGATCGTAGTTTTCGACCCCGACCGTGAAGCGGATCGCGGGATAGCCCATCTCCTCGAACGGCAGGTGGTCCCCGCCCCGCCCCATCCGGTCAGCCCGCCAGACTTGCCGCACCATCAGACCACGCGGATCGCCGGCAGCTATCCCCGCAACATAGCGCGAGAGGTTGCGGCTCGGGCTGTCATTTTCGCCGCCATAGCGCCGCTGCGCAGCGCGATAGCCCTCATCGCCATCCCCGCGCGGGCCTTCCGAAAAGACGCGCACGGTCTTGTCATCCACCAGCCCGTCCGAGCCGCGTGTATTGCCGACGATGTCGTTGTTGAGCACGGCCTTGACTGTCCAGCCCTGTGCCCGCGCATAGTCGGCCAGCAACTTCCCGCCATAGAGCCCCTGCTCCTCGCCCGAGAGCACGGCGTAAATGATTGTCGTTGGAAACTTGCGCTGCGACAGCAAACGCGCGGCTTCAAGCACCAGCGCCGTGCCAGAACCATCATCATTTGCCCCGGGCGCATCCTTGACTGCATCCATGACATCGCTGACCCGGCTGTCGATATGTCCCTGGACGATCACGACTTCGTCCGGTCGCTCACTGCCGCGCTGGATCGCGATGACATCGACGATGCGGGTGGCCATGGGCAGTCTGTCGCCCGAAACCATAGTTTCCGGCAGGGCAATCGTCAGGCAGGCGTTGCATGCAGCACCGATCGCGCGAAACTCCGCCTCGACCCAGCGCCGCGCCGCGCCAATGCCACGCGCCGGATCGCTTTCGCTCGACAGGGTATGCCGGGTGCCGAAGGACACCAGCTTTTCGACAGTGCTGCGCAGGCCTAGCTGGGACGGCGCTGATGGTTCGGCGGATGCTGCCGATCCGGCGAGCAGCGCCAGAACTGCGAACCTAGTAAGCGCGCGCAACATAGATCCGCTCGGTAGCTGGCTTGCCCGTGAACAGGCAATTGCCCGTCACCCCCTCGCCGCCCATTGGCGTGTTGCGGATGGTCAGCTTGAGCGCCTTGAGCCGCGTGACAACATCTTCCAGCTCCGCTCCGGTAGGCTTCGCCCAGCCCAGCTCAACCCAGCCCGGATAGCGCGCGCTTTCCGCGAAGTGCTCGGCTAGGGCATCGAAGCTGACAAGCCCACGCACAATATTGGCGTCGCGCCGGGATGTCGCTTCAGCATGCAGCGAACTCTGGATATTTTCGATTTCCGAAGTGGCCTGTGCCAGAAAGAGATCGCGCGCCTGTGCAATGAAGTTGGGCTTGCCGTCCTCGCGCCACAGCCGATCACGGCGCAGCACCGATACCTGCCCTGAGGCCGCATCGCGCCCGCCGATTTCGAGGATCAACGGAACGCCTTTCTTGACCCAGCCCCAGCGCTTGCCGGTTGCCTTTCCGGGACGCTTGTCGAGCAATACGCGGACCGGCTCGCCCAGCGCGAATTGCGCGACCAGCGCACGGCGCAGTTCTTCGCAATAGGCGAGCAGCGCAGCATCGCCATCATCATCGCGCAGCATCGGCAGGATGACCACTTGCTGCGGGGCGATAGCAGGCGGCACGCGCAGGCCGTCGTCATCGCCATGCGTCATGATCACGCCGCCGATCAGCCGGGTCGAAACCCCCCAGCTGGTGGTGTGGCACAGCGCCTGCTTGCCCTCGCGGTCCTGATATTGAATGCCTGCTGCCTCGGCGAAGCCGGTGCCGAGATAGTGCGAAGTGCCTGCCTGCAGCGCCTTGCCATCCTGCATCATCGCTTCAATCGAATAGGTCGCGACTGCGCCGGGAAAACGCTCATTCTCAGGCTTCTCGCCCGCGATAACCGGCATGGCCAGCGATTCTTCGGAGAAGCTCCGGTACATTTCAAGCGCCCGCAGCGTCTCTTCCAATGCATCAGCGCGATCCGCATGGGCGGTGTGTCCTTCCTGCCAGAGGAATTCGCTGGTGCGCAGGAACATCCTGGTGCGCATTTCCCAGCGCACGACATTGGCCCACTGGTTGGTCAGCAGCGGCAGATCGCGCCATGACTGGATCCAGCGCGCCATGGCCGCCCCGATCACGGTTTCCGACGTCGGGCGGACGATCAGCGGCTCTTCAAGTTTCGCCTCGGGATCGGGCACGAGCCCGCCCTTGCCGTCACCAATCAGCCGGTGGTGGGTGACCACGGCCATTTCCTTGGCAAAGCCCTCGACGTGCTCGGCTTCCTTGGCGAAATAGCTCAGCGGAATGAACAGCGGGAAATAGCAATTCTCGACGCCTGCCGCCTTGATCCGCGCATCCATCAAGGCCTGGATCCGTTCCCAGATGCCATAGCCCCAGGGCCGGATCACCATGCAGCCGCGCACGCCCGATTCCTCTGCCATCTCCGCTTCGGATATGACCTCCTGATACCATGCGGCAAAATCGGAATCGCGAGTGACAGTCAGGGCATGACGAATGGCGGACACGGGTTCAGGCTTTCAGATGGGGTAACGAAATTCGGGCAAGTTGGACGGCGCTACTTGCCCATAGCATCGAGCTTGCGCTGCATTTCCGCCATCTGCTCGCGCAGCGCGGCAAGGTCGTCGCGCGGTTCGGCCGAGGAAGTTGCGGCCTTGTCATTGCCCGGCATGAAGGCCGATGCCGCTGTCTTGAACAGCGAGATATTATGCTGCGCCAGCTTGGCCAATGGATTGTTGCCGATAGTGTCTTCAAAGACCTTGGCCAGCTTGCCCTGATTGGCGCGGAAATTGGTCATCGAGGCTTCCAGATAATGCGGAATCAGTGACTGCATCGAATTTCCATACATGCAGATCAGCTCGCGCAGGAAATTGACCGGCAGCATTTTCTCGCCGGTCGATTCTTCTTCCATGATGATCTGCGTCAGGATCTGGTGGGTGATGTCATTGCCGGACTTGGCATCAAGCACCTGGAAATTGACTCCATCGCGAGTCATTTTTGCCAGATGTTCCAAGGTGATATAACTCGAAGAGCGGGTATTATAGAGCCGCCGATTGGCATATTTCTTGATAATGACAGTATCGCCATTCTTGCCATTGCTATCCGCCATGTCACAACTCCTCCCACCTAGCCGAAGGTTATGTTAGCATGTGCAGCAAGTGCAGTGCAACAAAAGCCTGCTGCGCAGCAAAGCGGAGGCAGGTCTCACCTAACGGGCGAAGCGGCGACCCAGCAGGGTAAGCAGCTCATACTGCGAGAGGCCGCTGGCCTTGGCCCCTTCCACAAGGTCGTATTCCGCCTCGACCCAATCGCCTTCGCGCAGCTCCGGGGCCGCTGTGAGATCAACCACGGTCATGTCCATCGAGACGCGCCCCAGCACCGGCAGGCGGCGAGTGCCATGCAGCATCGCGCCTTTGCCGGAAGACCAGCATCGTAAATAGCCATCGGCATAGCCCAGAGCGATGACGCCGACCTGCATTGCTGCAGGCGCGATGAATTTGGAATTATAGCCCACCCCTTCGCCAGCTGCGATATGGCGGACCTGCATGATCGCCGCCATCGGCCGCGCCACAGGGCGGATTTCACTGGCCAGCTCGGCCCGGGCAATGCCGCCATAAAGAGACAGGCCCGGCCGGGTCAGATCGCCATGATAATCTGCGCCCAGCGTTATGCCCGCACTGTTGGCAAGGCTGGCGCGGCGATGCGGCACAGCGCGGCGCGCTTCGTTCCAGCGCGAGCATTGGACTGCATTGGAGGCCACATCCTCGTCCGCCGAGGCAAGATGCGACATCAGCACATCGACATCGAGTTGCTGCAGCATGGCATCGCCGATCGCGGACATCGGCAGGCCGAGCCGGTTGATGCCGCTGTCGACCATCACATCGCAGACACCGCCGCCAGCCTCGATCCAGCGCGCCGCCTGTTCGGGTGAATTGATCACTACCCTGACGCCGGCCTCGCGCGCCCAGGCCGCGTCTGCAGGGTTCAGCGGCCCGTGCAGCAAGGATATGCTGGCAGGCGGCACCAGATCGATGATCTCCGCCGCCTCGCTGACATAGGTCACGAAGAAATCGCGGCAGCCTGCTGCCCACAACAGTGGCACGGCGATGCGGGCGCCGATCCCGTATGCATCCGCCTTGACCGCCGCCCCGGCGCACGCGGCTCCAGACAACCGGTCGAGTGTCCGCCAGTTTGCGGCCAGCGCCTCGCGGTCGATGCCCAGCCGCAGCGCGGCGGGAGGGTTTTGCCTTGGCCTGTCAGCCGGCATTGGCGCCATGTGCGTCCTGTTCGAAATCCTTCGGCAGCCCGCCCTTCAGGCCCCACCAGGCAACAGCAAAAGCAACCGCAGTGACCCCCCAGGCGTACCAGATTCCGGCAAATGGATCGCCTGTTTTGGCGACGATATAGGCTGCGATCAGCGGCAGGAACCCGCCAAAATAGCCGGTGCCGATATGATAGGGGATCGACATCGAGCTATAGCGGATATGCGGCGGAAACATTTCGGTCAGCAGCGCCGCAACCGGGCCGTAGGTCATGCCGGAAAGAAACATCAGCACCAGCATGATGGCGCCAATCACCAAACTGTCCTTCAGCGAAGGCTTGACCTTCCCCAGATTGTAACCCGCAGCGCCAAGCCATTGTTGCAACTGCTTGCCGCGCGCGGTCTTGTCGCTCCAGGCATAAGTCTCGATTGGCAGCGCCATTCCACCGACACTCAACTTGAGCGCGGGCCCTTCACTGAGACTGTAGGCAACGCCGGTTCCCGCAAGATCGGCAATCAATTTGCCGCACTGCGACTTCTGTTCGCCAGAGAAGGGATCGAAATTGCAGTCCGGGCCGGAAACCACCACCGGCGCACGCCGCGATGCTTCAGCAAGCCCCGGGTTGCCATAGGCGCTCACCCCCCAGAACACCGGGAACAGCATCAGCAATGTAAGCAGATAACCCCAGACAATCGAGGGCTTGCGCCCGATCCGGTCAGAAAGGTTGCCGAAGAATATGAAGAAAGCCATGCCCACTGCCGCAACCAGTCCGACAATGATTTCCGCCGAAGTATCCTCCAGCCGAACGGCCGATTTAAGGAAACTCAGGCCATAGAACATCGCAGTGTACCACACCACCGTCAGCCCGGCGCCGACTCCGAACAGGGCAATGAACAGGCGCTTCTTGTTCCCGGGATAGGTGAAGCTTTCGACAAAGGGATTGCCAGCAAGTTCGCCCTGTTCCTTCATTGCTTTGAATACCGGGCTTTCCGACAGTTTCAGGCGCATCCAAAGCGATATGACCAGCAGCAGTATCGAGAGCAGGAAAGGAACCCGCCAGCCCCAGTCGTTCCAGGTCTCGGCGCTCATCGCGGCCTTGCAGCCCAGCACGACGACCAGAGACAGCACGAAGCCGCCGACTACGCTCGCCTGGATGAAACTGGTGTAGAAACCCTTGCGGCCATCGGGCGCATGTTCGGCGACATAAATCGCCGCGCCGCCATATTCGCCCCCGAGCGCCAAACCCTGCAACACCCGCAGCAGGATGATAATGATCGGTGCGGCGATGCCGATGCTGGCAGAAGACGGCAGCATGCCGACCCCGGCTGTGGCAACCCCCATCAGAGTGACTGTGACCAGGAAGGTGTATTTGCGGCCCAGCTTGTCGCCAAGATAGCCGAACAGGATCGCTCCCAGCGGACGAAATCCGAAGCCCACCGCAAACCCTGCCCAAACCAGCAGCGCCTCGAGAGTGGCGTTTCCGGATGGAAAAAAGGTCTTGCCGATGATCCCGGCCAGAGTGCCGTAGATGAAGAAATCATACCATTCGAATATGGTCCCTGCCGAAGACGCAGCAATGACAAGGCGCATGTCGGAAGCGTTTGGCTCGACATGCACGGCTGGATTGGCTTGTGCCATGTATTACTCCCCACCTGTAGGCATTGCGGATGCCTTAGCGGGGCAAAGCTTCGGTGTGAAGCAGCTCTCGCGCGGATTGCCAGGCGAGCAGGATCGCACCGTGGCGCGCCGGATAAGCCTGCGCTGGAGCCAGAACTGCCATTCCAGGCCAATCCGGCAGTGCAGCCTCGCCCGCCAGCCATGCCCGGATCGCGCTTTCGGCCTGCGCAATCTCGGCGCCGCTTTGCCCTGCTGCGGCTGCGGCGAAGATCGCGGCGGCAGCCTGCCCGATGGCGCAGGCCTGGGCCTTCATGCCGATCCTTGTGATATGGCCCTCAGCGTCTGTTTCCAGACCCAGATTCAGGCTGCTGCCACAGCTCTTGGAACGGGCCGAACCCTGAAGTGGCAAGGCCTCATCCAGTGGCCATGTCGCCAGACTTGTCGCCAGCGCCAGCACAGTTGGCGTATAAAGCGCCGCTGCGCCGCTCATTGCTTGCGAGACTTTGCCTGCTGCTCGGCGGCATTGCGCCGTTCGGCAATCAGCATGACCAGCTTTTCGCTGCCGGCATTGACGAACGGATAGGTGCGGGCCTGGGTAATCCAGCTTGGACGGCCGTTTCTGCCCCAGACCAGATCATAGCCCAGAACCAGAATGGAAAAGGCCATGACGACAATGATCATGCCCTTGAGCCCGCCAAACCCGAAGCCCAGCACCCGGTCAATCGGCCCGAGCAGTGAGGCGCGGCTGTTTTGCCCCGCCCACCGGCTGAGCGCCTTTACCGCGCCATAAGGCACCAGCAACAGAATCGCGAAAGCCAATACCGAAGCGCCCGACTGGGTGCCGATATGCGGCTTGAGCGCTTCATAAACCGGGGTGTGGAGATAATGGATCGTGAACAGCGCCAGGCACCACGCCGCCAGCGCCAGAGCTTCCTGCACGAAACCGCGCGCAAAGCCGGTCACTGCGCCGAAGCCGACCAGAAGCATGATAGCAATATCAAAGCCTGTCATTGGCTTTGGGTTTTACCCCTCGCCCAGAATCTGGTCAACGAGGTTTGGCAGCTGATCCAACGCCCTGTAGCGTATTTGGCTCTCCTTACCGCTGCTGTCGGCGGGACCAACGGCCTGAGTGAAGCCCAGCTTGGCCGCTTCGCGCTGGCGGAGACCCGCATGGGCGACGGGGCGAATCTCTCCGGCCAGGCTGACTTCGCCGAACCACACCGATCCTGCGGGCAGTGGTTTATCACCCAGCGCCGAGATCAAGGCAGCCGCCACGGCCAGATCAGCGGCAGGATCGGCCAGCCGGTAGCCGCCAGCCACATTTAGATAGACTTCGCAGGTTGAAAAATTGAGCCCGCAGCGCGCTTCAAGCACCGCGAGTAGCATCGCCAGCCGTCCGCTGTCCCAGCCAACCACCGCCCGACGCGGCGTCGCGCCGCTCGCCAGCCGCACGATCAGAGCCTGAATCTCTAC
This sequence comes from Sphingomonadaceae bacterium, assembly GCA_947473355.1. Taxonomy (GTDB): domain Bacteria; phylum Pseudomonadota; class Alphaproteobacteria; order Sphingomonadales; family Sphingomonadaceae; genus Novosphingobium. The sequence goes on from CANJCQ010000032.1 coordinate 39,619, forward strand.
CAATACCGGCCGTGTTCCTTCCATCGCCGGGAACACCGCACTGCCCGCCACCGGCTCATCGCGCCCCGACAGAAACAGCATCGACGGGTTGGACACTTCCTCCAGCCCTTCGCTGGCCATGGCAAAAACGCCGATTTCGTCGACCGGGCCAAAGCGGTTCTTGAGAGACCGCAGGATCCGGTACTGGTGGCTGCGCTCGCCCTCGAAGCTCATCACCACATCGACCATGTGTTCCAGCACGCGCGGGCCCGCGATATTGCCATCCTTGGTGACATGCCCGACGAGCACCAGAGCAGAGCCGCTTTCCTTGGCGAAGCGGATCAGCTCGAAAGCACAGCCGCGCACCTGGCTGACTGTGCCCGGCGCGCCTTCGATCTGGTCTGAATGCATGGTCTGGATCGAATCGATCACCAGCAAGGCCGGGGCTCGCCCCAAGAACTCAGGGCCCCCCAGCGTGGTCAGAATATCGCGCACCGAAGTCGCAGCGGCAAACCGCACCGGCGCGCCTGCCAGCCCCAGCCGATCGGCCCGCAGCCGCACTTGCCCCGCCGCTTCCTCGCCGCTGATATAGATCACTTCGCCGCCACTGCGCGCGACCTTCGAAGCCGCCTGCAACAACAGTGTCGATTTGCCGATCCCGGGATCGCCGCCCATCAGGATCGCCGAACCCGGCACCAGCCCGCCGCCCAGCGCCCGGTCGAATTCGGCAAGACCAGTGCTGCGCCGCTGCAAGGGCGCGCTTGGTGCATCCAGCGGCTCGAAATCGATCCCCCGCCCGCCTGATGATAGATCGTGCTTGAGCGAAAACACCGTCGCCGGCGCTTCCTCGGCCAGCGTGTTCCATTCGCCGCAATCGGCGCACTGGCCCTGCCAGCGGAAGGACACGCTGCCACAGGCGGAACAGGCATAACGGCGTTTGGGTTTGGCCATAGCCAACACTTATCCAGAACGAATAGAGAACGCAATTGCCTTTGTGCGATATTCCCGGCAAGCGTGCGTCATGCGCCAGAAAGAACTCCGCATTGCGCTCGTCTGCTATGGCGGCATCAGCCTTGCCGTCTATATGCACGGCGTCACCAAGGAGCTGTGGAAACTGGCCCGGGCGAGCCAGGCGTTCCTGTCCGACCAAGTCTACCCCTCGGGCACAGAGGCAGTCTATATCAAGCTGCTAGAGCACCTGCGCGAGCATCACGGGCTGCGTCTGCGGGTGCTCAATGACATTGTTACCGGGGCCAGCGCAGGCGGGATCAACGGTGTTTTCCTCGCCCAGGCGATCCATTCGGGCCAATCGCTCGAGCCGCTGACAAAGCTATGGCTGGAACGCGCCGATATCGATGTGCTGCTCGATCCTGACGCACGGCCCTGGTCGCGTTTCGCCAAATTCTGGGCCGCGCCGATTGTCTGGTATGTGCTGTCGCGCCCCGGCAATGTCGTTTCTGCCAGCGTCGCGCCCGAAACCCGCCATGAAGTGCGGACCAAGCTATCACGATTGATCCGCTCGCGATGGTTCGAGCCGCCGTTTGGCGGGCTTGGCTTCTCGCGGCTGCTCGCCGAGGCGCTCGATGCCATGGGCGCCAGCGAGACCGGGCCGCCGCTGCTGCCGCCCGGCCACCCGCTCGATCTGTTTGTCACAGCGACCGATTTCAAGGGCTATCTCGGCACCTTGCGGCTGCACAGCCCGCCGCTGGTCAAGGAAAGCGAACACCGCCTCTCAATCGGCTTTCGCGCCCCCACGCCGGCGATCAGCGGGACGAATTTCGCGGCGACGCCCGAATTGCTGCTCGCCGCGCGCGCCACGGCCAGCTTTCCTGGCGCTTTTCCGCCACTGATGCTGTCCGAGATCGACAAATTGCTCGCCGAGCGCGGCCAGCAATGGCCGGGCCGCCAAGAGTTTGCCGCGCGGATCATGCCCGAACATACCATGCTGGGCGATGTCGAGGGTGTCTCGCTGATCGATGGCTCGGTGCTGGTCAACGCGCCCTTCGCCGAAGCCATGCAGGCTCTGCGCGACAAGCCAGCGCACCGCGAAGTTGACCGGCGCTTCGTCTATATCGACCCCCGTCCTGATCGGGTCGGCGGCATGCGGCGCGGCGATCCACGGCGGCCGGGTTTCTTCTCGGTGATCTTCGGCTCCTTGTCCTCGATCCCGCGCGAGCAGCCAGTCCGCGACAATCTGGAGGTGCTTGCCCGCCAATCGAGCCAGACCACCCGGCTGCGCACCATTGTCGAGGCGCTGCGCCCGGAGATCGAACAGGCGGTGGAAAAGCTGTTCGGGCACACGTTGTTCCTGGACCGGCCAACAGTGAAGCGCCTCGCCGCATGGCGTGCCAAGGCGCAGCAGGCCGCGGCCGAGCGGGCGGGATTTGCCTATCATGCCTATGCCCAGGTCAAGGTTGCGGCAATCGTCGATGGGCTGGCGCAGCTGATCCATGCCGCTGCGCCGCAGCTGATGATGCCATCGCCCGAGCCGATCGCTCAGGTGCTGACCCGGCATCTTGCCAGCGGCGGTCTTGCCAGCCTCATCGCCCCGCGCGGCGGCGCGACCCCCGGTGCTATCGCCTTCCTTACCGCGCACGACCTGCCCTTCCGCATCCGCCGCCTGCGCCTGCTGGCCCGGCGACTGACCGATGGCTGGGACAGCGCCGACGGGGTCAGCGATACAGCGCGCGAAAAGGCGCGCGATGCGGTTTATGGCGCGCTGGCGCTCTTTTTCGAACGCGAGGCCAGCGAATGCCTGGGCGCCGATTTCCCGGCCCTCGCCGCGCGCGTGTTCGAGGATCCGGGAGCAGTGCTGGCAGGCATCGCCCATTGCCGCGATCTGCGCGCGACCGACATGCGGGCCGATGCCATGCTCGCCGCAGCCCTCGCCGAAATGCCCGCGCCGCTGCGCCGCCGCATGCTGTTCGCCTATCTCGGCTTTCCGTTCTACGACACCGTCACCTTGCCCTTGCTGCGCGGCGAGGGGCTGAATGAATTCGACCCGGTTAATGTCGATCGCATCTCGCCCGAAGATGCCAATTCGATCCGCACCGGCGGCGCGCCGGAATGCCTGCGCGGGGTGGAATTCTACAATTTCGGCGCCTTCTTCAGCCGGGTTTACCGCGAGAATGATTATCTGTGGGGAAGGCTCCACGGGGCCGAGCGGATGGTCGATCTGGTCGCCTCGGCTCTGCCCGCAGGCAGCATGATGGCGGCGGAGGTCATGGCGGCGTTCAAGCGCGATGCGTTTCTGGCGATACTGGATGAGGAAGAGGGGCGGCTGATGGCCGATCCGGGGCTGGTCGCGGGGATCAGGGCGGAGGTTTTGGGGGCGGGAAGTCCAGTTAAGGAGAATAATGCCAGCCATCACTGATCATCAATGCTTCAATCAGCCCGACGACGTGAGCGTCAAGTTGTGGCGCTACATGGATTTGTCCAAGTTTGCGGCGCTCCTTCAAAAATCAGCTATTACGTTTTCTCGGGCGGACAACCTCGGCGACCCATTTGAGGGCTCGATTTCCCCTCTCGACATAAGTGCCTCAGAACAGATGATTTCGACAATCTTAGAGCCTTCTGTGGTTGCCGCCCGTGAAGCAAGAAGTTTCTGAACCGGTGAGCAGGTGATCGAGCGCGGTCTTCTGTCAGGCCTTTGATTGCGGCGTTTTCGCAAAGCCGCTGGCCGGTATGGTGATCCGCAGATCAGGTCCAAATCTGATTCA
>CANJCQ010000033.1 GCA_947473355.1 Sphingomonadaceae bacterium
ATGCGATCGCGGGAAAAATGGCTTGATCCGGCGCATCTGCACCTCGCTCAGCATAAACAGATCGTCCACAAGCAGCACCTCCTGGTGCCACCATTGAATCAACCCTCAGCCCATCATGCAAGCAATTTAACAGGTCCTGACCCTAGTCTGCACGCAGACTTTTTACAGGCGGAGACTATCAATGCGTACATGGCTTTCATGCGCTGCTGCGGCGGCGATCCTGCTTGCCGTTCCCATGGTCGCGGTTCAGGCGACCAGCTTTGCCTCGCTGCTTTCCAGCAGCGAGCGGCCCGATGCGGACAAGGCGCGCGATGCCGATCGCAAACCGGTTGTACTCATGAACTTCGCCGGGGTGAGGCCGGGCCTGAAAGTGGCCGAGCTTGCTCCTGGCGGTGGTTATTTCACCCGGTTGCTTACCCTCGCCGTGGGGCCGAATGGCCATATCTACACTGGCTCGACGCGCCCCAATGCGGCTCTGACCACTTGGGCCAGCGCTCACCCCAACATCACTCTTGCCAGTGTGCCGCCGGGAGAATCGCTTGCGCCCGTGCCCGTCGATATTGTCTGGACCACGCAGAACTATCATGATTTCAAGAACCAGAAGATCGGCACTTTCGATGCTGCAGTCCTGACCAACCGCGCCGCCTTTGCCGCGCTGAAGCCCGGCGGTGTCTATCTGGTGGCCGATCATGAAGCGGCACCCGGGGCAGGAGCCACTGTCACTTCGACCCTGCACCGCATCGAATCGGCGACAGTTATCCGCGAGGTTGAGGCGGCAGGCTTCCACTTCGAAGCGCGCAACTCCATGCTGCGCAATTCAGCCGATAATCACTCGCTCAAGGTGCAGGAAAGCGGCATTCGCGGCCATACTGATCAATTCGTGCTACGGTTCCGCAAGCCGAAACCGCGGCGTTAGACGTTTCGCCAGCGGGCAAAAATCGCGGTGGGCAGCAAACGGCCTGCCCCCGAATCATTGGCGCCTTCTTCCCTGACCGCCAGATCGCCATGCTCGATTTTGCCGGGCAGATCGGCAAAGACGTCAGCCAACAGGCCCGCCAGTGCGAGACTGCTTATCCGCACAGCATAGACTGTCAGGAACAGGAAGCGGCTGTCCTTGTCGAGCAACTGGCGGCAATCCTCCACGAGGCTGGCGAGATGCTCCTCGAGGCGCCAAACCTCACCTTCCGGTCCGCGCCCGAACTTGGGCGGGTCGAGGATGATGCCGTCATAGCGCTTCTCCCGCCGCACTTCGCGCGCGGTGAATTTGGCGGCGTCGTCGACGATCCAGCGGACGGGGCGGCTCTCCATCCCGGATAGCGCGGCATTGGCACGCGCCTGCGCCACACTCTTCTTCGAGGCATCGACGTGAGTGACCGGACCGTATTGGCTGAGGGCCAGGGTCCCGACACCAGTGTAGCCGAACAGGTTAAGGGTTGCCGCATCGCTGCGGGAGCCAAGTTGCTCGCCCATCCAGTCCCACACCGGGGCCATGTCGGGGAAAAAACCGAGGTGGCGGAAGGGGGTGCATTGTGCGGTGAATTTGACCGGACCCCATTCGAGCGGCCAACCATCTTGCGGCACAGGATTGGCAAATTGCCAGCGCCCGCCGCCATCCTCGTCAGAGCCGGGCACGAATTCGCCGTCGGATGCCCAGCGCTCAAGCCGCGGCCGCCAGATCGCCTGGGTGTCGGGGCGAATGAAGCGGTGCGGGCCATAGCGCTCAAGCTTGCGGCCATCGCCAGAGTCGATCAGGCCATAGTCCGCCCAAGCCTCGCCAGTCATCACAACCGGCGCCTGGATCAGCTCAGCCATCAGCCCTTCGGCGTTGCATGGGAGGAGACATAGTCCGCAATCGCCGCATAATCGCCCGGCAGATCGACGCAGCGCTCCTCGCGATCAAACAGATCGCCGACTCGTGAAGGCAGATGCGGGCGCTGACCGGTGGCACGCTCGACGGCGTCGCGGAATTTGGCCGGGTGCGCGGTGGCCAGCGTCACTATCGGCACATCGCGCGAAAGGCCGGAAACGCGCGCAGCATGGAGGCCGCAGGCGGTGTGCGGATCGATCAGTTCGCCGCAATTGACCCAGGCCCAACGGATCGCCTGCGCCATGTTATCGGCATCGGCGCGGGCGCTGGAGAACAGCGCAGCGGCACCTTCGCGCTGAGCATTGGTGAGTTGCATGGACTTGCTGGCCTCAAAGCCCGCCATCTGGCTGGCCAGCGCCTTGCCATCACGCCCGCCCAGATCGAACAGCAACCGTTCGAAATTGGAGGACACCTGGATATCCATCGAGGGCGCGGCAGTGGGCGTAACAGTGCCTTGCGAATAGTCGCCGGTGGTCAGCGCGCGGTGGAGGATGTCGTTGACGTTGGTCGCGACGATCAGTTGCGCGATGGGCAGGCCCATTTGGGCAGCGACATAGCCCGCGAAGACATCACCGAAATTGCCGGTTGGCACCGAGAAGGCAACCGGGCGATGCGGCGCACCGAGTTGAAGGCCGGCGGCGAAATAATAGACCACCTGCGCCATCAACCGTGCCCAGTTGATCGAATTGACCGCGCCGATGTTGAACTTTCCGGTCATCGCAGTGTCGTTGAACATCCGCTTCACCATCGCCTGAGCATCGTCGAAAGTCGCACCTTCGATGGCTATGTTGTGGACATTGGGCGCGAGCACTGTGGTCATTTGGCGACGCTGGACATCGCTCACCCGGCCCTTGGGGTGGAGCATGAAAATATCGACTTTGGCCCGGCCCGCGACCGCATCGATAGCTGCCGATCCGGTATCACCCGAAGTGGCCCCGACGATGATCAGGTTCTGGTCGCCCCCACCCTCATTTGGGCGCCCAAGGAATTCCTCGAACAGCAGCCCGAGCAATTGCAGCGCGACATCCTTGAAGGCCAGCGTCGGCCCGTGGAACAGTTCGAGCAACCATTGCTGCTCATCGAGCTGCTTGAGCGGCGTGACGGCCTTGTGGGCAAAGCGGCCATAGGCGGCAGTGGTGAGTTCGAGCAGGCGTTCGCTCGTTAGACTGTCGCCGACGAAAGGCTGCATTATCCTTGCCGCAAGCTCGGCATAGGACAGGCCTGCCATGGCGGCGATCTCGGCTGATGAGAAGCGTGGCCATTCACGCGGCAAATAGAGCCCGCCATCGTTGGCAAGACCGGCGAGGGTTGCTCCGGCAAAATCAAGCGCGGGGGCGCTTCCGCGTGTCGAGATATAGTCCATGAGGGGCGCGGTTAGCGGGGGGGAGCGTCTCCGGCAAGCCGCTTCCTGACCGCTAGCACATAGATAACCAGCGCCACGCCCGCGAACAGGAACCACTGGACGGCATAGGACAGATGATTGTTGGGCAAGTCCGAGGGATCGGGTCTGGCATTTGCCTGCAAACCGGCAAGCGGCGGATCGGCGACCAGGCGCGGCCCGGGGGCAATGACTCCCGTGACGGCCCCGCCGCTCCAGACCGGCACTTCAGGATTCCGTGACCAACCCAGCACAATCCGCGCGCTGCTTCCATCGGCCAGCTTGCAGTTGGCGATATGACCAATGCCGGTTTGGTCCTTGCTGCTGCGCCCGGCAACAGATTCGAACCTGGCAACCTTCTGGCAATCGATGGATGAATGGCGATAGAGCACAGGCTCGGCTTCAGCAGGACTGCGCGGAAAAGCAACATCGGCAGACATTCCATGCGCTGCCGCATAGCGCACCAGCAGATCTTCCTTCTGGTGCAGCCGGTCCAATTGCCAAAAGCCGAGGCGAATCATGATGCCGACAGCCATCAGCACGACAATCGTCGGCACAATTGGCAAGCGTCGCAGCATCAGTCCTTCAACCGCCCTTGGCCGGCATCACGCTGGAATTCGGAGGCGAGCAACGCGCCTTTACCAGCGCGCAGGCCCCAGATCACAGTGGCAGCAGTGAACGGCACCCACAGCACCACATGCACCCAGAACGGCGGATGCAAGGTCAACTCAAGCGTGATCGCCAGCATCACCACCAGCGCTCCGATAATCAGCGTAAGAAAAGCGGCTGGGCCATCGCCAACATTGAAGGATGTAAAATCCAGACCACAAACCCGGCACTTCGGCGCAAACTTTGTCAGCCCGTCAAACAGGCCGCGCGTGCCGCATCGCGGGCACAAACCGAAAAGGGCAGCCTGGACGATGCCTGGCTGCCCCCCCGTAGTCGGTTTGTTATCCGTCATTATTCGGTCGGGAAGCCCCAGTTGCCCCAGACATAGATGGCAACGAACAGGAACAGCCAGACCACATCGACGAAATGCCAATACCAGGCCGCAGCCTCGAAGCCGAAATGCTGGCGCGGCGTGAAATGGCCAGCCACGGCGCGCATCAGGCAGACGATCAGGAAGATCGTGCCGATGATGACGTGGAACCCATGGAAGCCGGTCGCCATGTAGAATGCCGAGCCATAAGTGTCCTTGCCGAAGGGGAACGGCGCGTGCACATACTCATAAGCCTGGATCGAGGTGAACAGCAGGCCCAGCAGGATCGTCGCGATCAAGCCCTTCTTGAGCCCATCACGGTCGCCATGAATCAGGCAATGATGCGCCCAGGTGACGGTAGTGCCCGAGCACAGCAGAATCAAAGTGTTGAGCAGCGGCAGATCGAAGGCATTGAGGACTGATTCGAGTTCCTTGGGCGGCCATTGCCCGCCGATTGCTTTCGAAATCTCCGAAGGAAACAACGAGAAATCGAAGAAGGCCCAGAACCAGCCAACGAAGAACATCACCTCGGAGGCGATGAACAGGATCATGCCATAGCGCAGATGTAGCTGGACGACCGGGGTATGGTCGCCGGCGTGCGCTTCGCTGATGATATTCGAAAACCAGCTGAAGAAGGTCAGGATCAACCCGGCAAAACCGAGCAGCAGGATATATTTGCCGCCAGCCAGACCGTGCATCGTCATGGCCCCGCCACTCGTCGTGGTCAGCGCGGACATGGCACCTACCAGAGGCCAGATGTCAGGCGGAAGGATGTGGTAATCGTGGTTCTTGGTTCCGGCCATGATCGCGGGTCCCCATTGGCTGATTTGTGCGGCCCAGCATCCTATAGAACTGCACCGCTGGTGAATTGTCTCGAGGCCCCTTAACCACCCACTCGCGTGCGGTCCAGTGCCTTGGATGCTTGATCCGCAATTGGATGAAAAGTGTAGCTCAGGGTAATCTCTTCAACATCTCTGGCATCGGGATCGTTCAACATTTTGGGATCGACAAAATAGATCACCGGCATGCGCACTTCTTGCCCGGGCTGGAGGGTCTGCTCGGTGAAACAGAAACACTGGATCTTGTTGAAATAGCGTCCGGTCTGCTCGGGCTCGACATTGAAACTGGCACGGCCAGTGAGTGGTTTGTCCGACAGGTTCTTGGCTAGGAAGATCGCCATATGGCGCCCGCCAAGCTGAACCTTGTCCCTGTTGCTTTCGGGGCGGAACTGCCAGGCCATGCCGCGCTCGATGTTGGCATCGAAGCGGATTGAAACGGTCTTGTCCAAAGCCCGGATCGTTGCCGCCTGTGCTTCGCCAACCCGCTGGGTAGTTCCGCCAAAGCCGGTAGCCTCACAGAACATGCGGTAGAGCGGTACAGAGGCAAATCCCAGGCCAAGCATGAACAAGGCACCAGCCAGCGCTGTTAATCCAACGTTGCGGTTGCGATTGTCAGCCATCTTCGTCTCAGCCCATCCGCGCGATCGAGATGGCATAGATCAGCACGACAAAAGCACCCAGTAGCAGCGCCATGACAATCGAGCGGCTGCGCTGGATTCGCTTGCGTTCTGCGTCATTATCGGGGGTCTGGTCCATGGCTCTACCCCTGCACCAACAACCAGCGATCCGCAACCAGTGCAGCGAAAAGCACGAAAAGATAGAGGATGGAATATTTGAACAACTGGCGCTCGGGCTGCATTGCATCATCCGGTCCGCTGCGCTGGCGCAGGCCAACTCGCGCAGCCAGAAACACGAAAAAGGCCGAAAGTATCAGCGCGGCTATGCCATAGATCGCTCCGGTTCCGCCGATCCACCACGGCAAAGCGCTAAGCGGCAACAGCAGCACAGCGTAGAACAGGATCTGACGGCGAGTCGACTTTTCGCCAGCCACGACAGGCATCATCGGAATGCCGACCTTGGCATAGTCAGACTGCACGAACAGAGCCAGCGCCCAGAAGTGCGGCGGTGTCCAGAAAAAGATGATGGCAAACAACAGGATCGGCATGGCAGTGATGTCGCCCGTCGCCGCGACCCAGCCGATCAACGGCGGAAAGGCCCCTGCCCCGCCACCGATCACGATGTTTTGCGGCGTGCGCGGCTTGAGCCAGATGGTGTAGATCACTGCATAATAGACGATCGACAGCGCAAGAATGCTGGCCGCCAGCCAGCCGATGGCCAGGCCCATCAGCAACACCGACAGAAATGACAGCCCGATTCCGAAATCCCGCGCGGCGGTGGGATCCATCCGGCCCGCCGGGATCGGCCGCGATTGGGTGCGCTTCATGCCCGCGTCGAGATCGGCTTCCCACCACATGTTGAGAGCCGCCGCGCCGCCCGCGCCAATCGCGATGCACAGGATCGCGGCAAAGCCCAAAACCGGCTTGATCGTCACCGGCGCGGCGAGCAAGCCGCACAGGCCGGTGAAAATCACCAGGCTCATAACCCTTGGCTTGGTCAGCGCGAAGAAATCGCGCCAGTCGGCCGGGAGTGGGTGGATTACTGCTTCAGCCATGGCTTACACCCCTCCCGCCAACGGGAGGGGGGAACCCATCATCAATGATGCGCCTTGTCGTCGATCACCGGCAGCGTTTCGTACTGGTGGAACGGCGGCGGGCTGGACAGCGTCCATTCGAGCGTATTGGCATGGGGGCCCCAATAGTTGCCCTCGGCCTTCTTGCCCGCGACCAGCGACCAGCCGATGTTGAGGAAGAACACGATCACGCCAACGCCGACGATGGAATAGCCCCACTCGGTCGATAGCGCATTCCACTTCTCATAGGCCGGGGTATAGTCCGGAATACGGCGCGGCATGCCTTGCAGGCCAAGGAAATGCTGCGGGAAGAAGATAATGTTCACGCCGATGAAGGTCAGCCAGAAGTGAACGTGAGCGAGAAATTCGGAATGCATCCGCCCGCTCATCTTCGGGAACCAGTAATAGAAACCTGCAAAAATCGAGAACACCGCGCCCATCGACAGCACGTAGTGGAAATGCGCCACCACATAGTAGGTGTCATGTAGCACGTCGTCGACGCCGCCATTGGACAGCACCACGCCGGTGACGCCGCCGACGGTGAACAGGAAGATCATGCCCATCGCCCACACCAGCGGCGACTTGAACTCAAGACTACCGCCCCACATCGTCGCGATCCACGAGAAGATCTTGATGCCGGTCGGCACCGCGATGACCATGGTTGCCGCCGTGAAATACATCTTCGTGTTCACGCTGAGGCCGGTGGTGTACATGTGGTGCGCCCAGACGACGAAGCCGACCACGCCGATCGCGACCATGGCATAGGCCATGCCGAGATAACCGAACACCGGCTTCTTCGAGAAGGTCGAGACGATCTGGCTGACCATGCCGAAGCCTGGCAGGATCATGATGTAGACCTCAGGGTGCCCGAAGAACCAGAACAGATGCTGATAGAGTACCGGATCACCGCCGCCGGCCTGATCGAAGAAGGTGGTGCCGAAATTGCGGTCAGTGATCAACATGGTGATCGCCGCAGCCAGCACTGGCAGCGAGAGCAGCAGCAGGAAGGCAGTGACCAGTTCAGACCAGACGAACAGCGGCATCTTGTGCAGCGTCATGCCAGGTGCGCGCATGTTGAAGATAGTAGTGATGAAGTTGATCGCGCCCATGATCGAGCCGGCGCCGGCAAGGTGCAACGCGAAAATGGCGAAATCGACCGATGGCCCGGGTGAACCCGAAGTCGACAGCGGCGCGTAGACGGTCCAGCCCGTGCCAGCGCCAATCCCTGTGCCGCCCGGCAGGAAGGCCGAAGCCATCAGCGAGCAGAAACCGGCAAAAGTCAGCCAGAACGAGATATTGTTCATGCGCGGGAAGGCCATGTCCGGCGCGCCGATCATCAAGGGCACGAACCAGTTGCCAAAGCCGCCGATCATCGCCGGCATGACCATGAAGAACACCATGATCAGGCCGTGCGCCGAAATCAGTGCATTCCAGGTGTGCAGGGTCTGGTCAAAGGTTGGGTTCACCGCGCCGAAGAACGTAGCAATCTTGCCGAGATACTGGATCCCCGGATGCGCCAGTTCCAGCCGCATCAAACCCGAAATCGCGCCGCCGATCACTCCGGCGAACACCGCGAAGATCAGATAGAGCGTGCCGATGTCTTTGTGATTGGTCGACATGAACCAGCGGGCGAAAAAGCCCGGCTTGTGGTCATGATCGTGATGAGCGTGCCCATCGTCGTGGGCCTGGAGGTGGTCGGCGGTAGTAGCCATGATAATGCGAACCTTCGTCTTTGCCAGTTTATCTGGGCCAGCGGGCCTAGGCTTTGGGAGCCGGAGTGGTGGAAGCAGCGGGAGCGGCTGCGGGAGCCACAGCGGAAGCGGCGGCGGCAGGCGCAGCCGCTCCGGAAGCGGCAGGTGCCGGAGCAGGCTCAGGCGCACCATCGATCTTGCCGCCCGACTGGGTCAGCACCCAGGCATTGTATTGCGGACGCGGCAGGGCTTCGACGACAATCGGCATATAGCCATGCCGTGCGCCGCACAGTTCGGAGCACTGGCCATAATATACGCCGGGCTTTTCGACGAACATCGTCTTTTCGTTGATCCGCCCTGGCACGCCGTCGATCTTGAACCACAGCGAAGGCACGGCGAAAGCATGGATAACGTCGGAACCGGTGACCTGCATACGGATGGTCTCGCCCACAGGCACGACCATGCGGAAATCGGCACCGAGCTGAGCCGGTTCACCGCGCCTTACCGCCTCTTCATCGGGCAGCATGTTTGAAACGACCTCAAAGCCGCCATTGTCAGGATAGCTGTAGGTCCAGAACCACTGGTTGCCGGTCGCCTTGATCGTCAGCGTCTTGGCGGGCGGCGATTTGAACTGCTTGGCGAGCAGATCGATCGAAGGCACGGCAACGCCGACCAGGATCAGCACCGGCACCAGAGTCCAGATGATTTCGATCACTGTATTGTGGCTGGTCTTCGAAGCAACAGGATTGGCGCGGCGGTTGTAACGAACGACCACCCACAGCAGCAGCCCCAACACGAGAGCCGAAATAATCACGGACAGCCACAGCAGCGGACCGTCGTGCAGCCAGCGGGCATAATGGCCAAGCGGGGAAAACTGCGTTTGCAACCCAATGCCACCAGGAACCGGCATGCCGATGCCTTCGGTCGGCTTCATCGGCACATATCCGCCGGGCGCAACTGCCAACCGGTCAGTTGCTGCAGAGGCCGCCGCAGTCGCAGCAGCTTGGGCCCAGGCGAGTTGCGGGGCCAGCAGCAAAGCAATTGTTGCGGGGGCCTTCACCGTGTGGCCCACTGAACGGGCAAATTCGCCTAATCTCATTATCATGCGCTTTCGTCTTGCCATTGCCGACAGGAAATTGAGCCCCCGCCCGCATTTGAGAACTGCAGGAACACACCCCACGTGCTCCCCGTTTGGCCGGGCCTATACGCGCGCTTGCGAGGCACCTCAAGCGCCTCTAGGGGATATTTTTTGCCGGGTGGAAAACTGACATACCGGCTGACCCTAAGACTCGCCCAAGGAACGGCAAACCCATGCAGGAACAAGAAGTACTTGCTGAATTCCGCAGCTGCGAAGCTTTGCTGGAAGGGCATTTCCTGCTCTCCTCTGGTCGCCACAGCGGGCATTACCTTCAGTGTGCCCGGGTTTTGATGGATCCTATGCGCGCGTCGCGGCTGGCCGAAGCCCTGGCCCAGAAGCTGCCGCGCGATCTGCGCAAGCGCATCGCCAAAGTGGTCTCGCCAGCCATGGGCGGCCTGATAATCGGCCATGAAATGGGCCGAGCGCTAGGCACCGAGGCGATTTTCGTCGAGCGACCTCAGGGCACTTTCGAGCTGCGGCGTGGTTTTTCGCTGAAGCCAGGCGAGGAGGTGCTGCTGGTCGAGGATGTCATCACCACCGGGCTTTCCTCGCGCGAAGCAATCAAGGCGGTCGAAGCCGAGGGCGGCAAGGTCATCGCAGCGGCTGCACTGGTCGATCGCTCAGGCGGCACAGTCGACGTCGGCGTGCCATTCTATCCGCTCATCGCACTCAACTTCCCGACCTATGCGCCCGAGGAAGTGCCGCCGGAGCTTGCCGCCGTGCCGGCGATCAAGCCGGGCAGCCGGGCAAAACCGTGATTCTTCCCCGCTTGCGACTCGGTGTTAACATCGATCACGTTGCCACCATCCGCAACGCGCGCGGAGGAGATCATCCCGATCCGGTGCGCGCAGCCGAAGTGGTAGCGCGCGCCGGGGGCGACGGCATCACCTGCCACTTGCGCGAAGACCGCCGCCACATCCGCGACGAGGACCTCGCACGAATCCAGGCCGCGACAGTCCTTCCGCTCAATTTCGAAATGGCGGCAACCGAGGAAATGCTCGAGATCGCGCTGCGCCACAAACCACACGCCGTCTGCATCGTCCCCGAACGCCGCGAAGAACGCACCACCGAGGGCGGGCTCGATGCAGCGGGGCAACACAACCGCCTGGCGCCAGTCGTGACCAGGCTTAGCGACGCAGGCATCCGCGTCAGCCTCTTCATCGCGCCCGACGTGCGCCAGATCGAGGCAGCGATGCGGCTTGGCGCGCCGGTGGTGGAGTTCCATACCGGCGATTATGCCCATGCCGAAGGCGACGAGCGCGCTGTCCAGCTCAAGCGGCTGTCGGACATGGCGGCCTTGGCCGCCAAGAACGGCATCGAGCCGCATGCCGGGCATGGATTGACGTTCGAGAACGTTCAGCCGGTTGCCGCAATCCCGCAATTGGCGGAGCTCAACATCGGGCACTATCTGATCGGCGAGGCGATTTTCACCGGTCTGGAGGCAAGCATTTTGCGGATGCGCGAACTGATGGACGCGGCGCGTCCTTCGACAAGCTCAGGATGATCGGATGATTGTGGCCATCGGCTCAGACGTCTGCAACATAGAGCGCATCCAAAACTCGCTCGATCGCTTCGGCGAGCGCTTCGAGAATCGCGTCTTTACTGAGGTCGAACGCGCCAAGGCCGCCAAACGCCCATTCACCAAGGCCGGAACCTATGCCAAGCGCTTCGCCGCCAAGGAAGCTTTCTCAAAGGCAGTGGGAACCGGCTTCAAGGCTGGCGTGTTCATGAAGGACATCGGCGTGGTCAACAAGAAGAGCGGCGCGCCGACTTTGGCACTAACCGGCGGGGCAGCAGCGCGGCTTGCCGCGATCACACCGCCGGGGCATGAGGCCGTGGTTCACCTGACGCTCACTGACGACCATCCATGGGCGCAGGCGTTTGTTATTATCGAGGCCCTGCCCCTGTGACTGACGAGATTGAAAATAGCGCCTCTACGCAAGCCGCAGACAAAAAGGTCGATTGGCTCGCGGAAATCCGCGGCCTCGCGCTCATGCTACTGGCGGTGCTCGCCTTCCACTCTTTCGTGGCCAAGCCGTTCTTTATCCCGTCGATCTCGATGATGCCCAATCTGCTGGTCGGCGACCGGCTGGTGGTGAGCAAGTATCCCTATGGCTGGAACTGGTCCTCTGTCTCGTTCCATCTCGCTCCGCGCAGCACATGGCGGGCGCTGGGGGGCACACCCGAATATGGCGACATCGTCATCGTCGTGCCGCGCAATCGCAAGGAAGACCTGATCAAGCGCGTCGTGGCGCTCCCCGGGGACCGGATCGCCGTGGTCAATGGCCAGATCGTGCTCAATGGCAAGCCGGTGCCCCAGACAATCGAGCCGCCACTGCAGATCGACGCTAATGACAATCAGATGTGCGAAGGCGTGCAGTGCTACACTTCATTCGCCGCCTACCGCACCCGGCTGCCCAGCGGACGCGATGTCTATGAGCTGCCCAACATGCGCGAAACTCTGCCCAACGGCGCAAGCTATATTGTCATCGATCACCTCGACCAGTCGCTCGACCATTACCCGGAAGTGAAAGTGCCCGCGGGCCACGTCTTCCTGATGGGCGACAACCGCGACCATTCCGCTGACAGCCGCGAACCGCTGGAACTCAATGGCCTGGGCGGGCCGGTGCCGCTCAGCGACGTCGGCGGACGCGCTGAATTCATCACTTTTTCGTTCAATGGCAACGAAAGCTGGAACCCGCTGTCGTGGTGGGGGGCCTTGCGTTCGGGACGAGCCTGGCACAGTCTGCGCCCGCCCATTGAGCATGTGGTGAGTCAGAAGACAGGCAAGTAATAGTGGCCAAAGCACCCACTACCCAGACACCAGCAACAGGCGAGCCTGTCAGGAAGCGCGCGCCGCGCAAACCGCAGGATAAGGCCGGGCCGACCGACATCGCTGATCCGGTGATGCGCAGCGAAGCCAAGCGCGCCTTTGTCTGGCTGGGCATGGCCTCATTGCTGGCGCTGGCCGTATTGCTTTCCGAATCGCTGCTGATCATTTTCGGCGGCATGGTCTTTGCGGCTCTGGTCGATGGCGGCGCACGGCTCCTGGGCCGGGTGGTCAAGATCGGACGCGGCTGGCGGGTGGCTATCGTCCTGCTGCTGACTGTCGCCTTTCTCGTATGGGTCGTCCTGTTCGCAGGCAGCCAGATCGCCGATCAGGCGGCGCAGCTTCCAGCGACGATTGAAGCACAGGCACTGCGATTGTTCGCCTGGCTACAGGAACATGGTTTTGCCGCAGATACCGCCAGTCTGCAGGGTCTTATTGAACGCGCGCTTGGCGGCCTTTCAGAGGTGACCCAGGCAGTTGGCGGAGTAATTGGCGCATTCACTACTGTGTTCCTCATTGTAGTTCTCGGCATCTACCTCGTCGTCGAGCCGAGGCTCTATCAGCGCGGCTTTGCCTGGATGCTGCCGACCGACCAACGCGACTATTTCGAAGGCACCGCCCAGCTGATGGGCCGTGCCCTGCGCCGCCTGCTGGCGGGGCGGCTGCTGGGCATGACCATCGAGGGCCTTGCCACCTGGCTGATGTTGCAACTCTATGGCGTACCAATGGCGGCGCTGCTCGGGCTGCTGACCGGTCTGCTCGCCTTCCTGCCCAACATCGGCGCACCGGTTTCGGGCGCGCTGATGATCATGGTCGGCTTTTCCGGTGGCTCCGACATGGGCATCTATTGCATCCTGGTCTATGTCATCATCCATCTGATCGATGGCAATGTCATCGTGCCATTGGTCGCCAAGAAGACTGTCGATCTCGCCCCGGCACTGGTGCTGGGCGCGCAGTTGATCATGGGGGTGCTGTTCGGCGTGCTGGGCCTCACGCTGGCCGATCCGATGGTGGCGATGATCAAGATCTGGCTGGAGCGCGAAGCCGCGCGCCATGAGCCGCAGCCCGGCAGCTGAGCCGGGGCGTGGATGCCATTCCGCTCATTGGCGATAATGTCGCTGACTATCGCGCTGCCCTGCCCGCCGGCGGCGCCCTGCTCGGCCTCGATCTTGGCACGCGAACCATCGGCACCGCCTTTTGTGACGCCGGCTGGCGCTTTGCCTCGCCGGGCAAGACCCTGCCGCGCGGCAAGTTCACTGCCGACAAGGCCCAGCTCGCTGGCCTGATTGCCGAGCGCAGCATAGCAGGTCTGGTGATCGGACTGCCGCGCAATATGGACGGTTCGGAAGGGCCGCGCGCGCAATCCAGCCGGGCCTATGCGCGCAATCTGGCAGCGCTGGGCCTGCCGATTCTGCTGTGGGACGAGCGCTGGTCCACCGCCAGCGCCGAACGCCAGCTCATCGCTCAGGATATCAGCCGGGCCAAACGCGCAGGACGAATCGACGCCGCAGCGGCGGCAGTGATCCTGCAGGCAGCAATCGATGCATTAGCCGGCGGATTCGTGTAGGATTGCCCAAAATAATGGGGAGAGAGACCATGGCTGGTGATTTGCTGATTCGCGGCGGCACGGTGATCGACGGCACCGGCGCACCAGGTCGCAAGGCCGATATCCGCATCAAGGCCGGGCGAATTGTCCAGATAGCGCCGGATCTTGCTGCCAATGGCGAAGCCGAAATCGACGCAAGCGGCGCCGTCGTCGCTCCAGGGTTCATCGATTCGCACACCCATTTCGATGCGACGATCTATTGGGACCCGATGTGCGACCCAATGCCGCAGCATGGCGTCACCACGGTGGTCGCCGGCAATTGCTCACTCGGCCTCGCACCGGTTCGCCCGCAGGACCGACTCGCCCAGGTCGAGGTTTACAGCTTTATCGAGGATATGCCCGCCGAGGTACTCAATGCCGCGATCCCGTGGGACTGGGAGTCCTATGAAGAATATGCCGCATCGCTGGGGCGGCAGAAGCTCGGGGTCAATCTCGCCTGCTTCGTCGGACATTCGCAGATCCGCAGCTATGTCATGGGTGCAGCCGCCTGGGAGCGCGCCGCCACGCCCGATGAAGTCGCAGCCATGGTTGCCGAACTCAACAAAGCCTTGGCGGCCGGCGCGCTCGGCCTGTCCTATTCACTGTTCGACAAGGACCGCGACGGCCGCCGGGTTCCGTCCAGCATCGCCGATGAGGCAGAAGTCGACGCCTTGATCGCCCGGCTTGGCGCGCAAGGTGCCAGCCTGCAATTCGTGCCGGGTGACTCAGCCGATCTGATTGTCAGCCATCTCGAATGGCTCGGCGGATTTCTGGGCAAATATGACGTCACCGGCTTCTACAATGCCCTCGTTCACACCGTCGGCGATGACGCGCGAACCCGCCGGATTATCGCCTGCCTCGAGACGCTCCAGGCTAAAGGCGTGCGGATCTATGGCATGGCCTCTCCGCGCCTGTTCGAACTGTCAATCGGCTTTGAGGGCAGCATCTGCTTCATGGCCGTGCCTGCCTGGAACCAGCTGGCCCAGGCCACACTTGAGGAGCAGCGCCGCCTGATCGGCGATGCCGGCTGGCGCGCGCGGGCGCGCAGTGACGCGGACAGCTTCCATTCGCCGATGTTCCCCTTCGCTCGGCCCGATCTGCTGCGTGTCGGCTCGGTCGGAACGAAGGAACTTCAGCCGTGGATCGGCCGAAGCCTCGCAGAACTCAGCGCGGAACGGGGCGGGCATGTTTCCGACTTGCTGGCCGATTGGCTGGGCGAGAACGATTTTGCCACCAGCTTCACTTTCGCTGTCGCCAACACCGAACCGGTCGAGGTTGCCCGCCTGCTCACCTCCCCTGTCGCCTTCGTCAGCGGCAGCGACGCCGGTGCGCATCTCCAGATGTTCTGCGCGGCGGGCGATGCCACCTTGCTGCTCACCCGGTATGTTCGCGAGCGCGGCGACTTTGCGCTGGAGGCGGCCGTGCATGAATTGACCGGACGGCAGGCAGATCTGCTTGGGTTGCATGATCGCGGGGTGCTGGCCGAAGGCAAGGCGGCGGACCTGGTCGTCTTCGCGCTGGATGAGCTCGCCTATGCCCCGCAGCGCCTGGTCAGCGACGTACCCGGCGGCCGCGCACGGCTTACCCGCGATCCGGGCGGCTATCGCGCCACCATCGTCGGCGGAGAGGTGGTGCAGGCAGGCGGAAAAGCGACGGGGGCGCTCCCGGCACGCTGGCTGGCGCGGCAGGCCGAATAGGCCCTTCTCGAAAAACAATCTCTCCAATATCGTTTTTCGATATTATCGATTGACAATAAGACCGACTCGGCTTACTGAATATCGATATCAACCATATTGGAGAACGATCAATGTCACTTAACCTCACCCGCGCCGCTGCTGCTGTTGCCGCCTATGTTCTGGTCAATGCGCTGTGGTTCACCACACTCGCCTCGCAAGTCGCCTGATCCCGAACAGCCTGGAGCAAGACCCATGAGCCCGATCCTTGCGCGCGCCGTCAGCATAGCCCTCGCCTTGAACATCGCACAGGTCCTGTGGGTGGCGACCCTCGCCCCCGCAGTCTGAACTCTGCCCAAATTGCCATATTCCGGAGAATAGAAATGGGGAAATCTGTTCGCGACCCGCTGCTGGGAACCGTGCGTGCCGCACTTTCCGTGGGGATGATATTCGGCATTGTGCTTTCAGTGGCAACAATCGCCACGATCCCGCTGGCGCTGGTCTGGCGCACCCGCTTGCTCGCCGAGATTGCCCGGCGCGGCGCCTTCGCAGTCCCGCCAGAATTTATCTGGGTGATCTGCGGAATCTGCGTGATGATCGCCATCGCCGCTGCCTTCGGCTTCCTGTTCCTGCGCGAACTCCGGCGGATCATTGACACCGTGGCAGAAGGCGATCCGTTCATTCCCGACAATGCCCTGCGCCTTCAGCGTATGGGCTGGCTGACCGTTGCCATCCAGTTGATCGCCATTCCGGCCGGCGGGCTTGCCGCCTGGGCCGCATATCTGGCGCATGTTCACGATAACAGTGTCAGCTTTTCGCTCGGAGGGATTTTCCTGGCGCTGATCCTGTTCGTGCTCGCCCGGGTGTTCCGCAAAGGCGCCGACATGCGCGCCGAGCTTGAAGGGACTGTGTGATGGCAATCCAGGTCAAACTAGACGACCTGCTCTATGCCCGGCGCATGACGCTGACCGAACTTGCCGAACGCGTCGACATAACTCTCGCCAACCTTTCGATCCTCAAGACCGGCAAGGCCAAGGCGATCCGGTTTTCGAC
Organism: Sphingomonadaceae bacterium; assembly: GCA_947473355.1. Lineage (GTDB taxonomy): Bacteria > Pseudomonadota > Alphaproteobacteria > Sphingomonadales > Sphingomonadaceae > Novosphingobium. Next base: position 16,724 of record CANJCQ010000033.1, read on the forward strand.
ACTGGAGGCGATTTGCCGGGTGCTGGATTGCCAGCCGGGCGATCTACTGGGCTGCGATCTGGCGACGCCGCCGGAGGTGCAAGGCGAAGAAGAAGGCTGACCAGCCTTCTTAGCCCTCTGGCGGATCAGCCACCATCGCGGTGAATTTGACCTCGCAGGTCACTTTGCCCTCAACCGAAGCCTTGCCCCAGAATTTGCAGACCCGCGCCCGCTTCTGGACGAAGCCGACGTTGAGATCGAGCAAGCACCCCGGCTCGACCGGACTACGAAATTTGGCTTCCTCGATCGCCATGAAATAGACCAGCTTGCCTGATCCGGCGAGCTCGAGCGTTTCGATCGCCAGAATCGCCGCCGCCTGCGCCAGAGCCTCGATCTGGAGGACCCCGGGCATGATCGGTTTGCCCGGGAAATGGCCCTGGAAGAACTGTTCGTTGAATGTAACCGCTTTGATCGCGTGAATTTCCTCACCGATTTCCAGCGACTTGACGCGATCGACCAGCAGCAACGGATAACGATGCGGCAGAATCGTCAGAATCCGCGCAATGTCATAGGCAGACGCGACCGACGCCGCGCCGCCCGAGATTTCATCGCTCACTGCCGCCCCCGCTATCCGCTACGAGACTATCGACCGTCAGGCGACGGACGGCCGGCCGGAGCTGCGCCGCCCTGCTGCGCTGCCTGAGCGGCCTTTTGCTCGCGCACTTCGCGCGGCTCCCAGCCGGCCGACGGCACCAACTGTGCCGAAGGGATCGCCACGTTCAACTCATCAAGGATCTGCTGGTTCAAATTATAAGCATTCGTCGCAGCAAGTATGCTCTGCGGCGTCAGCACCAGCGTGATGTTCTTCTTGGTCATCGCCGCCTGAATCGCGGCATTGAGCTTGTCGCCGATCTGCTCCTGCACATAGGCTTCCGACAGGGCTACCGGCTCGAGAATTTTCTGCAATTCGGCCTGGCCGGACTGCTGAATGTTCTGGATGGTCTGAGCCTGCTGCTGCAGCGAGGCCTGGCCAGCCGCCGTGTTGGCGGTGGGCAACGCGCGGTCGCGATTGAACTTGTCGACCATCGGTGTCAGCTGCGCAGCAATCTGCGAACGGCGCGCTTCGGCCGCGTCGAACTGTGCCTTGTAAGTGGTCGGACGCTGGGTCTGGGCAACCTTGAAAGCAGTGCTGTTGCCGACGATGGCATCGACATTGGCAACGCCAAGGCCGGGCACAACCTGCGTCGCCGTGGTGGCAGGAGCCGCCGGACGGGGCTGGGCAAGCGCCAGTTGCGAGCCACTGAGCATCAGGCCGGCAGCAACAGCAGATTTGAGAATGATGTTCATCAGAATTGGGTTCCTACGTTGAATGTGAATGATTTAATGTCGTCGCCTTCGCGCTTGAGCAGCACTTTGGCGAAGTCGATGCGAAAGGGGCCGAATGGTGAATTCCAGTTGAAGCCGACACCCACCGCGAGGCGCGGCTTCCAGGTGTTGCCGAGGAATTCTTCGGTGAAGGGTGGAATGGTGCTGCCGAATGCCGTGTTGACGCCAGTGACGCAAGCGTCCGGTGGAGTTGGATTCGTCGCAGTGGTTACAACCGATGATCCGGTCACCGAGCACAGGCCGCCGCTGTTATCGACCGAATCGATCTGCTGATACAGCAGATTGCCATCGGTATCGCGGCTCTGAATCAGGAACGGTGCAATAACGTCCTGTGTCTTGGGTCTGCGACCCCCCCAAACTGCGCCAACATCCGCGAAGATCGATGGCCGGATGCCCAGTTCCTTTGCTCCCGAGCCCAGCGGAATTTCAAGCTCCGCCCGACCCTGATAATAGTATTTCCCACCCAGCGCATCGTTGGTCCAGGAGTTCTTATCGGTCGAAACAACCGAATAGGTGCCATCCTCAGCCAAGCCCAGCGGCTTGCGCAAGATCCGGGGTCCAATGCCGCGGATATCAAAGCCCCGCATCTGCGGCTCGCCAAGATAAAACCGGTCGGTCAGGCGGACGTCGTCAGTGCCGGTGCCGTCAGTAGGATCAACTGTTCCACTGTTATCGAACGACTTGATAATTCCGCCCTCTGCCGACAGCGAAAAGATAAAGCGTTTGGGCAACGGGAAATAACGCGCGGCGTTGAAGCGCAGTCGGCCATATTTCACCGAACCACCGAGGCCCGCAAAGTCGCCACTAACAGAGAGCAGGCTGCCGCGAGTCGGGTGCTGACGGTTATCGAGGGTGTCGCGGATCAGCGAAACACCGACAATCGAGCTCAGCCGGTTGCCCAGTGCTTCGCACAGATAACGCCCGGCGAGCAGAGGTTCGCAAGTCTGGGTACCCGGCACCAGCCGATCCGAAAAATACTGGTTCTGATCGAGCGAGATCTTGTCATAATTGAGCGTGTAGCTCGCGATGGCCGTGACATATTCGGTCAGCGGAATGCCGAGACGCGCCTGGAAGCCGGTGGTGGCCTGCGAATAGGTGTTGTTGCGCTGATTGTTCAGGCCGAAGTTGAAGCTGTTGTAATCGCGTCGGTAGATGTCGACACCCAGCGAGACGTTGCGATCGAACAGGTATGGCTCGACGAAACTTGCCTCGATGCTCTTGGAATACTTCGAATAGGAGCCCGAGAGGCCAACCGTCTGGCCGCGCCCGCGGAAGTTGCGCTGCTGCACCGAGGCCTGAAAAATGAAGCTCTCGATGCTCGAAAAGCCTGCTGAAAGCTGGAGCTGCCCGGTCGGCTTTTCCTCGACGTTGGCCTCCAGCACAATCCGGTCAGGCGCAGAGCCGGGCTTCTGCTCGACTTCGAACTTTTCCTGGAAATAGCCCAGCGACTTGATGCGGTTGGTAGAGCGCTTGACCTGCAGCGAGTTAAACGCGTCACCCTCGGCAATGCGGAATTCGCGGCGCACCACCTTGTCTTGCGTCAGCGTATTGCCGTTGACGTCAATCCGTTCGACGTAGACGCGCGGTGCCTCGGCAATGACGAATTTGACCCCCATGGTCAGATCGTCCTTGTTGCGCTCATAATCGGGGCGAACATCGGCGAAGGCATAACCAAAAGCACCGGCAGTCTGGTTGAGCTTCTCGATCGTGTCTTCGACGATCTTGGCGTTATACCAGTCGCCCTGCTTCATCGGCAGCTGCTTGGCCATGGATTCGCCATCAAAATCGCGCAGCTGGCTATCGACTGTAACCGGCCCGAATTTGTAGCGCTTGCCCTCTTCCACCACATAAGTGAGGATGAAGTCCTTCTTGTCCGGGGTCAGCTCGGCGACTGCGGAAACGACGCGAAAATCGGCATAGCCCTTGGTCAGATAGAATTGGCGCAGCTTCTGCTGGTCGAAAGCCATGCGATCAGGGTCATAGCTGGTTCCCGAGCTCATGAAGCGGGTCAGCCGGGCTTCCTTGGTGACCATCTGCCCGCGCAGTTCCTTGGCGGAGAACTCCGCGTTACCCAGAATGTTGATCTGGCGGACCTTCGACTTCGGGCCTTCGTTGATCTCGTAAACGATATCGACGCGGTTCTGCTCCAGCATCACCATCTTGGGCTCGACCACAGCGGCGAACCGGCCCTGGCGCTTGTAGAGCTCGATGATGCGGGAAACATCGGCGCGGACCTTGGAGCGGGTGAAAATCTGGCGCGGGGCGAGCTTGATTTCAGGGAGGATCTTCTCCTCCTTGATCCGCTTGTTACCCTCCAGCACGATCCGGTTGATCACCGGGTTTTCCTTGAGCTCAATGACGACATTGCCGGCATCGTTGCGGATCTGCACATCCGAGAACAGCTCGGTGGCATAAAGATCCTTGAGCGCCTGGTCGGCTGCAACCTGGCTGTAGGGCTGGCCATAACGCAGCTTGATGTAGGAGCGGATCGTATCGGGCTCGAGCCGCTGCATGCCGACGACGGTTATCGTCTGGATCAGCACGGGCGCCGGTGGCGGCGCTTCGGCAGCTGGCGCTGTGGCGGCTGCCTCGGCAGGCTGAGCCGGCACTTGGGGCCCCGATTGTCCTTGGGCAAAAGCCGGGGCCGGCATTCCGGCCAGGATCGAGGTTCCCAGCAACGCGACAGCCAGATGATAACTGCGGCGGCCCTGATCGCTGTGAACCATGTTCAATCCCATCATCGCCAAGCAATTCCTGTAATTTCCGGCCACCTCCGCGATTGCGGCGGCGATCCACTTTACCGCTGCTCGAACGAAATTGGCCCCCACGCCTCGACCAGCCGCTGCCCTCTGCCCGATGGCGCGCGGCCAATCAAGCAGTGTTCCGATTCACGGCATCGATCTGTCCCAGTTCTCCACCGCCCAAGCCTTTCCGAAACTAGCCCTTGAACCAGGTTAACCAGGGCAAGCCTAGGATGTCATTCAACGTCACAAACACCATCAAGGCCAGAACCAGGGCCATGCCGGCACGAAACGCCCATTCCTGACTGCGTGCATTCAGTGGCTTCCGGCGCACCGCTTCCGCTGCGTAAAAAGCCAGGTGCCCGCCGTCGAGGCCGGGGATTGGCAGGAAGTTGATGAATGCCAAGTTAATTGAAATCAAAGCGGCAAAAGTGGCGAAAGACAGCCATCCCAAGCTCAGTTGTTCGCCCGAATATTTTGCGATCTTGATCGGCCCGCCCAGCTCTTTCACCGAACGATCGCCGGAAATGATCTGGCCCAGCCCGGTGACCATCATCCGCATCACGCCAAGCGTCTGACTGCCCGAAAGAGTAACGGCTTCAATCGGCCCTACCGGCACTACCGTAATCTTGCCTGCACCAATCCCGATCCGGCCAACCCGCCCCTCATTGCCAAACCGGTCGCTCTCGGTTTCAGCCCGCGCGGGAACGCTGAAAGTGAGATTCTGCCCGGAGCGGCTGACCACGATGGACAGGACCTTGCCGGGGAACGGGGCCACGAGCTCGGGAATATCAGTGAAACTCGCAACTTCCCGGCCATCAATGCTGACAATTCGGTCGCCGAGCTTCATGCCCGCTGCCATCGCCGGACTCTTTTCGCCAAACCGCGCGATCTCGGTTGATGCGACGACCTTGCCATAGGCCAGGTTGAACGCGGCAAAGATGATCACCGCGAACAGCAGATTGGTCAGCGGCCCGGCCGCCACAATCAGCGCGCGCTGCCACAAAGGCTTGATGTGAAAGGTTTTGGCCAGCTCGTCCGGCGGAAGATGCGCAGCAGCGGCATCGGGCATCGAGATCGCGTTCCAGTCGCCAGCGAACTGGACATAGCCGCCCAATGGCAGCGCCGAGAGCTTCCAGCGAGTGCCGCGCTTGTCAGTCCACCCCAACAATTCCTTGCCGAACCCAACCGAAAAGACATCGGCCTTCACCCCGAACAGCCGGGCGACCAGATAATGCCCCAACTCATGAATCACCACCAGCGGCGCGAGCAGCAGCAGGAAGGCGAACAGGGTCAGCAGGAGCGATGGAGACTGAAGCATGTCAGACTAGCTCCAGCAAAGCCCGCGCGTGCACGCGCGCTTCGGCGTCGACGGCATAGACATCGTCGAGCGATGCGGGCGGAGGGGGCGTGTAGCGGGTCAGCACAGTTTCGACATGTGCCGCAATCCGGGTGAACCCAGTGTGACCGGCGAGGAATGCGGCGACGGCAATTTCGTTTGCGGCATTGAGCACGGCAGGCGTCGCGCCGCCCGCTTCGGCGGCCTGCCGGGCAAGCTTGGTCGCAGGAAAGCGGTCTTCATCAGGCGCTCGGAAGGTCAGGGTGCCGATGGCCGCCAGATCGAGCGGCTCGCAGGGCGTATCCATCCGCAAGGGCCAAGCGAGCGTCGAGGCGATGGGAACGCGCATATCTGATGGGCCGAGCTGGGCAAGGGTCGAGCCATCCCGGTACTCAACCATCGAATGGACGATCGATTGCGGATGGACGATTATCCTGATTTTATCGAGACCTACCGGGAACAGATGATAGGCTTCGATCAGTTCCAGCCCCTTGTTGAACATAGTCGCGCTGTCGACGCTGATCTTGGCGCCCATATCCCAGTTGGGATGCTTGACCGCCTGCGCCGGGGTGGCGAGCGCCAGCTGTTCGTGCGTCCAGTCGCGGAACGGCCCGCCGCTGGCGGTCAGCGTGATCCAGCGGACCTGGCTGAGCTTGTTGCCCGCAAGGCACTGGAAGATGGCGTTGTGTTCGGAGTCCACCGGCAGCAAGGTTGCGCCGTGTTTGACCACCGAGGCCATCAGCACTTCGCCGGCCGAAACCAGCGATTCCTTGTTGGCGAGGCCTATGGTGCCGCCGTTTTCGATGGCGGCCATGGTTGGCGCGAGCCCAGCACAGCCGACGATGGCGGCTATGGTGATGTCGGCGGGGCGGGCGGCGGCTTCATTAAGCGCGACCAATCCGCCACCTGTCTCAACCTGCGAGCCGCCAAGCGCGTCGCGGAGGGCAGGCAATTGCGCCTCATCGGCGACAATGGCGATCTCGGCGGAAAATTCCCGGGCGAGCTTGGCCAGTTCAGCGGCGTTGGAATTTGCGGTCAGCGCGACCACCCGCCACTGGTCCTTCTCACGCCGGATCAGGTCGAGCGTGGAGGCGCCGATGGAGCCGGTGGCGCCGAGGATGGAGATTGAACGCATACCTATCCGAGAACCCGCATCGCCAGCATGAATAGGCCTATTACGAAACAAACGGCCAAAAGGCCATCCACCCGATCAAACAGTCCGCCGTGGCCGGGGATGAGGTTGCCGGAATCTTTCACACCGGCCCGGCGCTTCATCCAGCTTTCGAAGAAATCGCCGGTTTGGGCGACGATGGCGATGAGCGCGCCAACAACCAGTGCCTCAAGCATGAGGTCGCGATTGGAAGTGCAACTACCCTCAACCTCGAAGCACAAGATTGTGCCACGCATAGCAGCGCCGGATGCACCAATAGCAATCGCTGCACCGAGCATGCCGCCAATTAGTCCCGACCAAGTCTTCGACGGACTTATCGATGGTGCGATCTTTGGTCCGCCGAATGTTCGCCCAGCAAAATACGCACCAATATCGGTCGCAATAACCGCTCCGATCAACGAAATGCCTCGCAAAAAGTTGTCGTAGGTAAAGCCTAACCTGGAAAGGATGAAAGCAGCGATGCCGACATATCCAAATCCCAGAAGGTTCCAAAAGGCGCGATTGACTGGTTTCAAAGTGATTCCACAAGTCAGCCCCCACCACTCCCACAACACCCCCAGCGCCGCAGCCGCGACAAACACCGTCCACCACCAGCCACCCAGCCACAGCGCCGTCCCGGAAACCGCCAGCATCACCGCTGCCGACAAAGTCCGCACGCCGAGGTCGCTCTTTTTGGGTGGGGTATCGATCACAGAGCACCCTCACAAGTATCGTCATCCTGAACTTGTTTCAGGACCCATTTGGCCCCCTTGCCCGAGCGTGCGGTCGCGCGCCATGCCGTGGGCCCAGCGTATCGCAGGAGAACACTGCGCTTGCTGCACGATGGACCCTGAAACAAGTTCAGGGTGACGGGTATTGAGAGGGAGTTCCTTTTCCCTTTTTCGTCATCCTGAACTTGTTTCAGGACCCATTTCGCCGCACATTCAGGTGCATGCGCGAAGAGCGGCTCCCTTGCGTCTATATCCTTGCGAGCAAGCCCTACGGCACGATCTACATCGGCGTCACCTCCGACCTCGTCGCGCACCTTTGGCAACATCGCAACGATGCGTTGCCCGGATTCACCTCGCGTTACGCCGTCCGTCGGCTCGTCCATTACGAACTGTTCGGCGAAATGGGCCCGGCGATCCTTCGCGAGAAGCAATTGAAGCGCTGGCACCGGCAATGGAAAATCAATTTGATCAACGAAAGCAACCCGCAGTGGGCTGACCTCGCGGTGGGGCTGGGCTTGCCACCGCTTGCTCCGGGCAAACCGCGAGATGGGTCCTGAAACAAGCTCAGGATGACGATGAATGATAGGTTCGTAGCCATCACCGCCCGCCATAGCGCCGCTCCCTCGTGCCGAACGAAGCCAGCGCCTCGGCCAGATGCTCCGGCTTGAAATCCGGCCACAGCACATCGGTGAACCACAGTTCGGCATAGGCAGCCTGCCACAGCAAGAAGTTCGACAGCCGCTGTTCGCCCGAAGTGCGGATTAACAGGTCCAAAGGCGGCATGCCGGCGGTGTCGAGTTCCGCTTCGATGGCCTCGACAGTCACCGCGCCTTGCGCAGCCGCTTTGGCCGCCGCGCGGGCGATTTCGTCCTGAGCACCATAATTCAGCGCGACGGCCAACGTAGTGCCATCATTCCCCGCAGTCCGTGCCAGGGCATTATCAATCAATTTGGTAATATCAGCTGGAAAAGCCTTATAATCGCCAATAATTCTGAGCCGCACATTGTTTGCCACGAACTCATCCAGATCGGACAGGATGAACCGCTTCATCAATCCCATCAGCGCCGCAATTTCGTCTTCGCTGCGGCGCCAGTTCTCGGTGGAGAAGGCATAGAGCGTCAGCGCTTCCAGCCCCATTTCGCGCGCCGCGCGGGCGATGCGCCGCACTGCCTCTACCCCGCGCCGGTGACCCTCGGCGCGCGGCAGGTGGCGCCGCTTGGCCCAGCGGCCATTGCCGTCCATGATGATGGCGACATGGCGGGCACTGTTGGAGCCTGGCAGGCTCACTGTGTGAGAATTTCCTTTTCCTTGTGCGACGCCGCTTCGTCCGCTGCCTTGATCATCTCGTCAGTCAGCTTCTGCACTTCGGCTTCAGCCCGCTTGCGGTCGTCCTCGGAAATTTCCTTCTTGTTCTCGTCGGCCTTGAGGTTTTCCATCCCGTCGCGCCGCACGTTGCGGATCGCGATGCGTGCCTTTTCGGCATATTGGCCGGCCAGTTTGGCCAGTTCCTTGCGGCGATCTTCAGTGAGATCAGGGATCGGCAGACGGATGTTGTTGCCGTCGTTGATCGGATTGAGCCCCAGCCCCGCTGATCGGATCGCTTTTTCCACCGGTCCGATATTGTTCTTGTCCCACACCTGCACCGAGAGCAGCCGCGGCTCGGGCGCAGAGACCGTCGCCACCTGATTGAGCGGCATCTGGCTGCCATAAACCGTCACTGTGATCGGATCGAGCAGCGCCGTGTTGGCGCGCCCGGTGCGCAGGCCGGAAAGGTCGCTCTTCAGCGATTCCACGGCGCCCTTCATCCGGCGTTCGAGATCGGCTTTGTCATATTTGGCCATTTATCAGGCTCCCTTTTGCACGGTAGTTTGCGTGCCCTGCCCCGCGAGCACCCTGGCAAGGTTGCCCTTCTCGCGGATTGAGAAGACAATAATCGGAATCGCATTGTCGCGGCACAGAGCCACAGCAGAGGCATCCATTACCTTAAGGTTCTTTGCCAGCACAGTGCCATAATCCACTGTATCATAACGCTTGGCATCGGGATTGGTTTTGGGATCGCAGTCATAAATCCCATCAACGCTGGTGCCCTTCAGCAAGGCATCGCACTGCATTTCCGCAGCCCGCAAGGCTGCGCCGCTATCGGTAGTGAAATAGGGCTCGCCCACGCCCGCCGCAAAGATCACCACCCTGCCCTTTTCGAGATGCCGCTCGGCGCGGCGGCGGATCACCGGCTCGCAGACCTTGTCCATCTCGATCGCCGATTGAACTCTTGTGGGCACTCCCAGCTGTTCCAGCGCATTCTGCATCGCCAGCGCATTCATCACTGTCGCCAGCATGCCCATGTAATCTGCCTGGGCCCGGTCCATGCCCTTGGCGGCGCCGGCCATGCCGCGAAAGATATTGCCGCCGCCGATGACGAGGCAGATCTCGAGGCCCGTATCCTTCGCCGCCTTCACTTCCTGCGCCAAGGCGGCAACCGTTCCGGGATCGATGCCGAACTGCTGGCTGCCCATCAGCACTTCGCCGGAGAGTTTCAGCAGGATGCGCTTGAATTTGGGCGAGCTCATGCGATTGTCGGACCTGTGGTGTGGAGATTGACGGCGTCCTTAGCCGCCATGAGGTGTGCGCGTAAAGCGAAAGGCGAGTGGGACGATGCAGCAGGGCAAATGGCGCAGACGCTTGCGGCGACTGGCGAAGCTAATCATCGCCCTCGCGGCAATCTGCTCCGTGATCGCCTGGCACGATACCATGCGCGATCCCGAAGTGCTGACCGCCCGCCTCGAACTGAGCACGCTCGCGCCAGACCAGAAGCCCTTGCGCTTGCTTCTGTTGTCGGACCTGCATGTCGCGGGGCCGGACATGCCGCCCTCGCGGCTGGCGCATATCATCGCGCTGGCCAATGCGCAGCAGCCCGATCTGGTGCTGCTGGCAGGCGATTTCATCAGCGACCGTCGCCTGGCGACACACCATTACACTTTTCGCGAGGCTCTGGCCCCGCTCGAGGCGATCCGAGCCCCGCTGGGCGCAGTCGCGGTGCTGGGCAACCACGATCACTGGCGCGATGCGGCCAGAGGCCGCGCCGAGCTGACCCGCATCGGGGTGACGGTTCTGGCTAATAGTGCAGTCCGGCGCGGCCCGCTGGCAATTGCCGGGTTCGACGACGATTTCACCGGCCACGCCGATATCGCAGGGGCCATTGCGGCTGCCCGCCAGCTCGGCGGTGTGCCGATTGCGCTCAGCCACAGCCCAGATGTGTTTCCCCAAGTGCCCGGCGACGTATCCCTCACCCTCGCCGGCCACACCCATTGCGGGCAGGTCCGCTATCCCTGGGGCCGCACGCCTGCGACCATGTCGCGCTATGGCGATCGCTATGCCTGCGGCCTGATCCGCGAAACCGGGCGCACGCTGATCGTATCGGCGGGCCTCGGAACGAGCGTGCTGCCGTTCCGTTTCTTCACTCATCCCGATATGTGGGTGATAACCCTCAGCCCGAAGCCTGCCGCGCAGCGCTGAGACGCACGAAGGGCGGCACCCTTGCGAGTGCCGCCCCCCGAAACCCGCCCCAGTACGTCTCTGGCGCGGGCTAACTCAAATCTGTTCAGCCGGCGGCCTGAGGCACACCCGAAGCAGCAGCGACTTCTGCTGCAAAGTCGCTCTCAACCTTCTCGATGCCTTCGCCGAGCTGGAAGCGGACATAGTCCTTGAGCACGATCTTTGTGCCCGCGGCCTTGCCAGCCTGCTCAACCACCTGGGCAATCGGCGTCTTGTTGTCCATCACAAAGACCTGGCTGAGCAGGGCATTGTCCTTGGCGAATTTGGCAGCAGCGCCGTCGGCGCGCTTGGCCAGGATGTCCTCGGGGATTTCCTTGCCGCTCTTGGCCGCTTCCTCGATGGCCTTTTCAAGGGCAATCTTGCGTTCACGCTCCAGCACGACCGGATCGAGATCGGCGGCCGACAGCGCCTGCGGGAAAGCCGCAGCAATATGCATGGCGATCTGCTTGCCGAGCGGCTCGAGCACATCGGCGCCAGCTTCGGATTCGAGCGCAACCAGCACGCCGATCTTGCCGAGCATCGGCGCGGAGGCATTGTGGACATAGGGCACAACCACGCCGCTGGAGACCGAAACGGTCTTCATGCGGCGGACCTGCTGGTTTTCACCAATGGTCGCGACGTTGTTGGTCAGCTTGTCGGAAACGGTGCCGCCACCGGGATAGGCGGCTGTTTTCAGCGCTTCGACATCGTCAGAGGCGGCGCTGAGCGCCACTTCGGTGGTCTTGCGCACGAAATCCTGGAACTGATCGTTCTTGGCGACGAAATCAGTTTCGGAATTGACCTCGACGGCAACGCCCTTGGTGCCGCTCACGGCAACGCCAACCAGTCCCTCAGCCGCAGTGCGGCTCGACTTCTTGGCGACGGCAGCGAGGCCCTTGGCGCGCAGCAGATCGACAGCGGCTTCCATGTCGCCGCTGGTCTCATCCATTGCCTTCTTGCAATCCATCATGCCGGCGCCAGTGCGCTCGCGCAGGTTTTTCACGTCAGTGGCGGTGTAAGCCATTGCGCATATCCTTTTGATAACATGGTCATGCTGCGGCTCCCCATGGAACCGCAGCATGACGAAACAGTGACAACGACCTTAGGCTTCGGCGGCAGGAGCTTCAGCGGCTTCGGCCGCAGGTTCTTCAGCAGCAGGCGCTTCGGCAACAGCTTCAAAGGCAGCCGCTTCTTCCGCCACGGCCGCATCAATCGGCGCTTCTTCAACTACAGCGAGCTCTTCAGGCAGCGGCTCATCCATCGCACCGATATCGGCACCTGAATCGACCACGCCCTCGCGGCGACCCTTGGTCGCAGCCTGGGCAATCGCCTCGCAATAGAGGCGGATGGCGCGGCTGGCGTCGTCGTTGGCCGGAACCGGGAAAGCGATGCCCGAAGGATCGACGTTCGAATCGAGAATGCCGACAACCGGGATACCCAGAACATTGGCTTCCTTGATCGCCAGCTCTTCCTTGTTGGCATCGATCACGAACATCACGTCCGGGATGCCGCCCATGTCGCGGATGCCGCCGAGCGACATCTCGAGCTTGTCGCGCTCGCGGGTCAGCTGGAGAACTTCCTTCTTGGTGAGCCCGGTGGTGTCGCCCGAAAGCTGCTCTTCCAGCGTCTTGAGGCGCTTGATCGAACCGGAAATGGTCTTCCAGTTGGTCAGCATGCCGCCGAGCCAGCGGTGGTTGACGAAATGCTGGCCGCAGGCGCGAGCCATCTGGGCAATCGGCTCCTGCGCCTGGCGCTTCGTGCCAACGAACAAAACCTTGCCGCCCGCCTGGACCGTGGCCGAGACGAATTCGAGCGCGCGTGCGAACAGCGGCACGGTTTGCGACAGATCGAGAATGTGGACGCCGTTGCGCGCGCCGAAAATGTACGGCTTCATGCGCGGGTTCCAACGGTGGGTCTGGTGACCAAAGTGTGCGCCAGCTTCGATCAGCTGGTGCATGGAGACGGTAGGTGCCGCCATGTCAAAATTCCTTCCGGTTGTGCCTCTGGGAAGCTGGAACCGTGCGGAAAAAGCCCGCTGCGGCACCGGTATGTCAGTGCTTCCCATGTGGATTTATCTCGGGATGAGCCCCGGGACGGCTGGCCCATAGCTGCGGCGCGGCGGAAAATCCAGTGCGAATTTTTACGGTTTGGAACAAAACAAGAATTATTTAGCTTGACGGGTGGAACATATTTGGAACATCGTAGTTACATCGAATCAGCCGGTCAATGAAATGGCGGGCTGAAGCAAGGAGCAACCAGACATGATGTCCGCACTCGTATCGATCCTGTTTGTCGCAGCACTCAGCTTGGCCATGGGCGCAATCGTGACCACCTGGCACGCTTATGGCGCCGAAGTGCTGTCGCTGCGCCAACAGCTCGCTGCCTGTGATGGGAGGCGCGAATTGCGTTTCGTGACGATCACCACTCTGGTCCGCCCGGAAGGCGCTGATCTGTGGCGGCCAGGCTTCAGGCCGCTGGCGGCGCAGATGCAGGCCCGCCGCTCGCATTCCCGTCAGGTCCGCCACTCGGAACTGCATCACGCCGCCGCCTGACCCGGGCATATCCGATCATACCGAGCGGGATCATCAGCAGATAGGCGATTGTGATCCCGGCGAGCGTGAACCAGGGTTCGGTCAGCAGCGCGGCGACCAGCAAACCGGCCAATACCAGCACTTCGAGCCTGACGCTGCGACGCGGGCGTAACTTGCCCCAGCTCAAGGTCGGGACACTGGAAATCATCAGGAACGCGACCGCGACCAGCCATATACTAACAGCGATCGGCGCGGCAAATATCTCGCTGCCGGTAATCACCCAGAGGTAAATCGGCAAAAATGCGAGCCCCGCGCCGACCGGGGCCGGAACACCGGTGAAGAACCCCGCCTGCTTGCGTGGCTCGTCGGCGAGATCGATCCGGGCATTGAACCGGGCCAGCCGCAGCACGCAGCACAAGGCAAAGGCCAATGCCGCGAACCAGCCGAGCCGCGGCAGGTTTTGCAAGGTCCAAAGGTAAATGATCAGCGCCGGGGCGACGCCGAAGGAAATCGCATCGGCGAGGCTGTCGAGTTCGGCGCCAAACCGCGATTGCGCCTTGAGCAACCGCGCAATGCGGCCATCAATACCATCGAGCAGTCCGGCGAGCAGCACCGCCAGAACTGACTTTTCGAATTCCCCGGCAATAGCGAACCGAATTCCCGTCAGCCCGACACACAGCGCGGCGGCGGTGATGGCATTGGGCGCCATGGCCCGAAGAGTGAGACCGCCGGGCAAGCGCCCCTTGCGATCCTCACCATCGTCAACGTTCACTGGCTGACCCCTTCGATCAAGCCGTTCTGGCCAAGTTCGGCGAGAACTGTCTCTCCGGCGATAATCTTCTGCCCCAGGATCACCTTCGGCTCGGTCCCGGCCGGGAGATAGACATCGACCCGGCTGCCGAAGCGGATCAGCCCGACACGTTGTCCAGCAGCCAGAATATCGCCAGGCTTGACGAAAGGCACGATCCGCCGCGCAATGAGGCCAGCAATCTGGGTGAAGCCGATCGCCGTGCCATCGCCGCGATCGATCAGGATATGCTGGCGCTCGTTCTCCTCGCTCGCCTTGTCGAGGTCGGCATTGAGAAATTTGCCGGGAATATAAATCACCCGACGCACAGTCCCGCCGATCGGCGCGCGGTTGATGTGGACATCGAACACCGACATGAAAATCGAGATGCGGGTCACTGGCTCGAGGCCAAGCCCCGGCGCGCCGCTGCCATCGTCGACGGTGAGTTCGGTCGGTGGCGGCACCTTGTTGATCAAGGTCACCAGCCCATCGGCCGGGGCGATCACCAAACGATCATCGCGCGGAGTCACCCGCTGCGGATCACGGAAAAACGCGAGAATGAAAATCGTCAGCGCGACCAGCGGCCAGGCAAGGGTCTCCCAGGCCATGAATGCCGTGAAGGCACAAACCGCCGCCGCGATCAGGGCGAACTTGCGCCCCTCGGGATGCACGGACGGCCAGTGCCAGCTGGCCTCGCCCTTGCCCAGATTGTCGAGAATTTCACCTGCCATCGCAGTCCATTAGGGTCTGGCGTCCACCTTCACAAGCGTTTGGACCTAGATCCGCTGGCCAGTAAGCTTCGACGAACCGAACATTCCCATCTTTACCTTGCCGAAAATCGCATTGCCATCGACCTGCAGGTCATATTTCAGGGTGATGTTCATCGGCTTTTCAACCTTTAGCTCGAATTTGAGCTTGTTGCCTTCGACCGTACCAGTGAAGTCCTGCCGCCCTTCCGCGCTCATCAGATGGCCGGACAGCGCAGTGCCGTCAGTTGCGAAATGCCCGGTCATTTCCTGCGCCCCCATCGGAGTCGACATGGTCATCTTCCATTCGCCATCGATTTGCGCCTCGCCAGCAGAGGCCGCAGGTGCCGCAGCAGGAGCCACTGCAACCGGGGCTGCTGCCGCGCCGCGCCCGCCATGCCCCGCAATATCGCGGCCTTCGATCACACTGAGCAGCTTGCTCGGCGTCAGCGGCAGATTGACCGGCACCTCGCCAAACGGCGACAGCGCATCGGCAATAGCATTGACCAGCGTCGGCGGGCCGATGATTGCCCCGCCCTCGCCCACGCCGCGCATGCCGCCGACTGTCTTCGACGGAGTGTTGGCATGGAGGAATTCGAACACCGGGACGTCCGAAATCGCGGGCAGCAGATAGTCCTTGTAGGTCGCCGCAATCGGATTGCCGCGTGCGTCATAAGCCGCCTCTTCGAGCAGAACCATGCCGATGGCTTGCGCCAGCCCTCCGGTCACCTGCCCTTCGACAATCGCCGGGTTGATGACAGTGCCGCAGTCTTCCGAAGTGATCCAGCGCAGGATCTTGACGAACCCCGTCTCCACATCGACCTCGACAATGCAGGCATGGGCTGCGCTGGTCATTGTCATTGGCGGCGGCATGTAGCGGAATTGCACTTCCAGGCCCGTTTCGTAGCCGGGCGGCAGGCGCATCGGCTCGCTATAGGCAATATCGGCAATCTCGCGCAGCGATCGCGACATTTCGGGCGCGCCGGCAATATGCACCATGCCCTGCTCTATGCTGACAGCTTCAGGGCTGGCGTTGAACAGATGTGCTGCCAGACCCTTGACCTTGGCGGCCAGCATCTCGGACGCCGTGATCGCCGCGCCGCCGCCAGCAACGCCCTGCCGGCTACCTGCCGCTCCAGGGCCAAAGCCGCCGTGCATATTGTCGCCCTCGAAGACCGTGACATCCTCATAAGGCACGCCCAACCGGTCTGCGATGACCTGCGCCATGGTGGTGGCGGTGCCGTGGCCCTGGCTATGGGTGCTCATTGCCGCGGTGACCTTACCGGTCGGCTCGATGCGGACCTGGGCCAGCTCGCCGGTCATGAAATTGATACTGCCTGCCGATGCCGTCGGCTCGACATAGGCCGCGATGCCAAGGCCCAGAAAGCGCCCGGCCTTGCGCGCCTCGGCCTGCTCGCGGCGGAAAGCGGGAACATCGAAATTCTCGAGAAGCTTGTCCAGGCAAGTCTCGGTGGTGATGTCATCGACCGGCATGCCCAGACAGGTCGTAGCGGGCTGCTCTGCCACTTTCAGCACGTTGCGCCGCCGCAGTTCATAGGGCTCAATGCCAATCTTGCGCGCGGCCACGTCCATTGCCGTCTCGCGGACCAGCGATTCGATGGCCCAGGGGCCGCGATATGCCGCCAACCCCGTAGTGTTGGTATACCAGCCGCGCGTGATGAAGCCGTAGGTCGGCATCTTGTAAGCCGCCCAGATGAACATGTGCGCAGCAAGATTATTGTCCGCGCCTTGCGGAAATGCGCCGTTATTGGCGCTGTAATCGCCCTGCGACGCAAGGAATTTGCCATCCTTGTCATAGGCGATAGTCAGGGTGAATTCTTGCTCACGGCATTGCGGGCAGGCAGTCAGGTGCTCGTAGCGATCCTCGATCCATTTGAGCGGCCGCCCGAATTTGAGCGCGGCGAGGATGGTTGCGGTTTCCTCGCGCCATGGCTGATTCTTGAGGCCAAACGAGCCACCGACATCCTTTGCGATGACGTGAATCGCGGAATTGGGATAGCCGAGCGCCTGGCTGACCCAGCGGGCGATCATATGCGGGCTCTGGCAAGTGATATAGAGCCGAAGTTCCTCGATGCCATTGGCTTGCGCCACGATGCCGCGGCATTCCATTGGCGACTGAGAGATGCGCTGGTGGACGACGTGGTGCGTGATCGTGTGCGCTGCACCGGCGAGCGTGGCGGCCAGGGCTTCGTCCACTTCTTCATCACCAGCCTCGGTGGCAATGTTGTCGTCTGTGCCGGGGTGGATCGGCGGGCCGGAACGGGCCTGCGCCAGAGTCACGACTGGATCGAGCTCTTCATATTCGACTTCGATCAGCGCCGCAGCATCTTCCGCAATCGCGCGGCTATCTGCGATGACCAGCGCAATCGGCTCGCCCACATAGCGCACGATGGAATCGGCCAGCAGCGGGGTCGGCACTTCGGTTGGCCGCAGGTACAGGCTGAGCATCTCGAATCCGGGTCGCTCGATATCGGCGGCCAGCCAGACGGCGTGGACGCCCGGCAGATCGCGGGCTGCGGCGCAATCGATCGACAGGATGTTGCCCCGCGCGATCTGGCTACGGTGGAAGGCAACGTGCAGCATTCCGGGCAAGGAAATATCATCGACGAATTGCCCGCGCCCGGTCAGCAGCCGCGGATCCTCTTTGCGGAGCGAGCGCTGGCCGATGTAGCGACCGGCCATGATACCTTGCCCGGCTATCGTGGGCGCGTTCATGCTGCTTCTCCCGCAGCCAGCCGGGTAATCGCGCGGCGGATGCCCTGATAGCCGGTGCAGCGGCAGATATGGCCCGACATCGCCGCCAGCATTTGCTCTTCAGTGGGCTTCTGATCCCCCTTGGTCAGCGCCGTCAAAGTGCAAACTATGCCCGGGGTGCAGAAGCCGCATTGCAGCGCATGTTCTTCGCGCAATGCCGCTTGAACCGGATGGAAAGTGCCATCGGCCTGGGCAACACCCTCGACCGTGGTCACTTCGCAGCCATCGGCCTGGACGGCCAGCATCAGGCAACTGCGCACCGCCTTGCCATCGACGATCACCGTGCAGGCACCGCAAACGCCATGTTCGCAGCCCAGATGCACGCCGGTATAGCCCGCGTCATCGCGCAGGAAATCGCCGAGCGACTTGCGAGCTTCGATGGTGGCATGCTTGGCGCGGCCATTGATCGTCATTTCGACGCGGAAGCTGGATTGGGGCTCGCTCATGCGGCTTTCCTGATGTTGAGCGCCTCACCAAGGGTGCGGGCAAAGATGCGGCGACCAACCGTGCGGCGATATTCGGCGCTGGCGTGGTGATCGTCGAAAGGGGCGGTGTCAGCCACGGCCAGTTCGGCAATCGCCTGCGGGTCGATTGCATCGATGGACTGGCCCAGCAGCGCCTGCTCGGCCTGAGCGGCGGCAATCGGTGTCGGCCCCATGCCGAACCAGGCGATCCCGGCGCGGGCGATCTTGCCGCCCTCCAGCGCCAGCGCGCCAACCATGCCGACAAGCGCAAAATCGCCCGGCCGCTGCGCCACTTCGCGGAACAAGGTGATGTGGCCCTGCGGCCAGTCCGGATAGTCGATGGCTGTGACAAGCTCGTCAGGCTCAAGCACATTCATGTAAGGGCCGAGGTAAAATTCACGGGCCGGGATCTGCCGAGTGCCGCGCACCGAACGCGCCTCGATCACAGCGCCCAGCGCGACTGCCGTTGCCGGCATTTCCGCCGCCGGTTCGCCAAGTGCAATCGAGCCGCCGATGGTGCCGCGATTGCGGGTCTGGTGATGGCCGACGTGGCTCAGCGCTTCTACCAGCACCGGCAAAGCGGCCGCCAGTTCAGCGCTGGCGAGGGCTTCGCACTGACGCGTCACCGGGCCAACCCGGGTTGCACCCTGCGCGCGCGAGACACCTTTGAGCGCCTCAATCTTGTTTATATCGAGCAGGATGAATGGCTGGCTCATCCGCAAGTTCAGCAGCGGCATCAGGGTCTGCCCGCCCGCCAGCATGGTCGCCCCGCCACCAGCATCAGCGAGCACCTGGCAGGCGTCCTCGACGGTGGTCGGCGCGACATAATCGAAAGGTGCAGGCTTCATGATCTGCCTCCGTTGCGTCGTCCGGTCTCGAAACCGGCACCTGCCGCGGCGAGAGCCAGCAGCACCATGGCCACGACCCACCAGTCCGCTGCACTGCTGCGCCCGAGCAGGAAGCCTGCGACCATTGCTATACCCAGCGCGATGGCCCAGGCCCACGGGAAGCCGCCAGCAGGGACAGGGTGCGGCGCTGCCAACGGCGCGGCCATCGCAACTACTTCCGCCGTTACAGGCGCGGTCTCTGCAGCAGCGGGAGCCACCGCAGCAGCCCCGCCCCCAACCAGATCGCCGAACTTGGTGAAAAACTTGTCGGCCATATTCCGCGCCGTGGCATCGATCAGCGGCCCGCCAAGCTGCGCCATGCGTCCACCAACCTGGGCATCGACCGTATAGGCCAGCAAAGTGCCTGCCCCATCCGCGCTCAGCCGCACTTTCGCCGTGCCCTTGGCATTGCCGGCAACGCCGCCACTACCCTGGCCCGAAATGGTATAGCCATTGGGCGGATCGAGCTCGGACAACGCAACCGCGCCTTTGAACCGCGCGCCGATCGGCCCAATCTTGATCTCGGCGACCGCATTGAAGCGGTCATCCGCTTCCTTTTCCAGGCTCTGGCAGCCGGGAATGCACTGACGCAGCACTTCGGGATCGTTCAGCGCTTCCCAGACGCGCTGAGGGGTTGCGGCGATCCGCCGTTCACCGGCCATTTCCATTGGACATGCTCTCCCGAACTATTGGCCCGATTTATGAGTTAGTGTGTTCTATTGTGTCCTCGCCGGAACGCAAGGCGGCAACCAGCAGTCAGGCCAGGTTTACCGAATCGCTGCGGGCGATCAGCCAGCTGTCGCCTTGGCGCAGTAGCCGAACCGTACTGGCGGCGAGGCAAGTGAAAGCGCCGCCCTGGACCCAGTTGGTCACCAGATTGTAATAGCGCGCGATCGCCACGTCCTTGCTGCCCTCGTCATAGTCGCAGTTGAGACTGCCGATCATATGACGAATCGTTCCGCCCGAATTGGCAAAGGACATCCGCACGATGCCTTTCATTGCTTCGCGACCCACCACCGGTTCAGGCGTGACGCCCGCAAAAACCCCATCTTCAGCCCACAGCGCCGCCCAGCCTTCCTCATCGCCCTGATCAACCCGCCAGCAATAGCGGCCGAGAAAATCAGTGATCGAAACGAAGTCGTCGGTGGATACTGGCATTTCTGGCTCTCCCGGTTTGATTGTTGCGGGAGAGGATAACGGGCTCAATGGGGATGCGCTACAGTGAAGTCGTCTTGAGCGGAGGACTGGATTGATCTTCGCTGCTCTACGGTTGTCTGAGTGCCTTTGGCGCTTCGACACCGAGCAAGCGATTCGGGCCCGCGGCCCGGGTTCGCTGATTCACTGAAGTAGTGCTTTCGGTCGGGACGCCAAAGCGACCCTTATTCTGCTTTGGTGGACAGGGCTGGATTCGAACCAGCGTACGCTCTCGCGGGCAGATTTACAGTCTGCTGCCATTAACCACTCGGCCACCTGTCCACACCAGCATGCCGCCACCAGGGTGCGTCAGATGCGGCTGCCCGCCTTGGCAGCTCTTGCGAGCCCCGGGCGGGAAGGCGCGCTCAATGACGAAGCGAGCCTTGCCTGTCAATGGTGCGACTGGCAGGGGCTGTCCTTAAACAACAACGGAACAGTGCAAATGATCAAGTCCAAAGACGCCAAACCCAGCCGGGCCCTGCGCGGACGCGCCGGACGGATGCAGGGCGGGCGCGGTTCGGGCCGGGCGAGCACTGGCGCAGTGCGGCTGTGGGGGCACCACGCAGTCGAAGCGGCGCTGAACAATCCCGAGCGCAAACACCGCAAGCTGTGGGCGACACGCGAAGGCATTGCCGCGCTGAATGGCGAACTTCCTGCCAATTTCCCGCTCGAATATGCCCAAGGCGCCGATCTTGCCCGGCTGGTCGCGCGCGATGCGCCGCATCAGGGGCTGGTGCTCGAATGCGACGGACTGGAAGATGTCTTCCTTGGCGATGTGCTGGATGGCGATTCAGCGCGGCCAATCATTTTACTCGATTCTGTGACCGATCCACACAATGTGGGCGCAATCCTGCGCTCGGCAGCGGCCTTTGGTGCCGCCGCGCTGGTTACGCAAGACCGCCACGCGCCGCCCGAATCGGGGGTTGTGGCCAAGTCCGCCTCAGGCGCGCTGGAGATTGTCCCCTGGGTGCGGGTGGTCAATCTCGCCCGCGCGCTCGAGGAGATCGCCGAGGCCGGCTACTGGCGCATCGGGCTCGACGGCAAGGCCGAAGCGAGCATCGCCGAGGCACTGCCCGCCGGGCCGGTCGCCCTGGTGCTGGGCAGCGAAGGCGAAGGCCTGCGCCTCAACATTTCACAGCATTGCGATGCTTTGGCGCGGCTGCCGATGTCGGGCGCGATTGAAAGCCTCAATGTGTCCAATGCGGCGGCAATAGCGCTTTATGCGGCCGCAACCCGCCCATCCATGGAGGAATAGGCCCATGCTTCGACCAGCGAATCTGCGCCGCAACGCCAGCCTGGCCTTGCTCGCTTGCCTCAGCCTGATGCTCGCGGCATGCCTGCTCAGCCCGGGCAAGTTCACTTCGCAGCTCGACCTGAAACGCGACGGTACTTTCAGCTTCAACTATGCGGGCGAAATTCACTTGCTGGCGCTCAGCAAACTCGCCGACATGGGGCGCAACGCTGGCAGCGACACATTCACGCCCGAACCATGCACGATCGAGGGCAGCGACGCGGTGCGCACCTGCACCCAGCGCGAAATTGCCGATCAGAAAAGCGCCTGGACTGCATCGCGCAGCGGCTCTGCTGACAAGCGCCGCCGCGACGCCGATTCGCTGAAGGCCATGCTCGGCGGGCTCGATCCCAGCGATCCGCGCGCTGCCGAGGATCTCGCGGTGCGACTGCGGCGGCAGGCTGGCTGGCGCCGGGTCGATTACAAGGGCGACGGGCTGTTCGATGTTGATTTCGCCATATCCGGCCGGCTCGATCACGACTTCACGTTTCCGACCATCGAGCGTTTCCCGATGGCCAATGCCTTTGTCCAGATTGCTGTGCGTAACGACGGCACCGTGCGTGTCGATGCGCCGGGCTATGCTCCGGCCATGTCGGGCGAGCCCTGGCGCAGCATGATGGCGGGCGCTGCCGTAGCCGAAGGCGGCAAGGATGCGCCCAAGTTCCCGGTCATAGACGGCCGCTTCACACTGACCACCGATGGCACAGTGCTCGCCAACAACACCGAGGAAGGCCCGCAAAACGATGCCGCTGGCCAGCACCTTGATTGGGCCATCACTGTCAGAAGCCCCGCCCCGCCGATGGCTCTGGTCAGGTTGGGGCGCTGATCCAGCGGATAGTGCTTACCCCCAAACAGCAAAAAGCCGCGCCTGCCCTGGGGCAAGCGCGGCATCTTGATTTTGGTGCCGGCCGCGAGGCGATGCGGCCGGCGATGCGGCTTAGTTGACCGCGTCCTTGAGGCCCTTGCCGGCCTTGAACTTGGGCTGGGTCGACGCCTTGATGGTCATCGGCTCGCCAGTGCGCGGGTTGCGACCGGTCGAAGCCTTGCGCTTGGCGACGGAAAACGTACCGAAACCAACGAGGCGGACTTCATCGCCCTTCTTGAGCGCACCGGAGATGGCATCGAATACACCTTCGACAGCCTTGGTGGCGTCACTACGCGTCAGGCCACTTGAATCTGCAACTGCGCCGATCAGATCGTTCTTATTCATTACGGGAACCCCCTTAGGTTACTTGTGGAACTTGAATGCTTGGAATCGCCTCACAATCGGGCCGGAATTGAGCGAGTTTTGGTCTGGCTGTCAAAGCCAAAAGCAGCAAGAATGGCGTGATTATCCCCCAATTTCCGTCATTTTCGACGAAGTGAGCGCCCAACAAGCCTTGTCTGCCCCATCTGCCGGGCCCCGCGGCCAGGAACAGCCCGCCGAGTCGCGGCAGTGCAGCATGGCTCAATGAGCCGTTGGTGAAGCCGCCGCACCTGCAATAACCGGCGCCGTCGCGTGGCTCGCCAGCTCGTCAGCTTCGGTCCATTCGACCGCTTCGAGCTTCTGGGTCAAGGCCAGGGCCAACACCTCATCGACATGGCTGACCGGAATGATTTCAAGCGCCGACTGGATATTCGCCGGAATCTCGACGAGGTCCTTGCGGTTCTCTTCGGGGATCAGCACGGTCTTGATGCCGCCGCGCATCGCCGCCAGCAGCTTTTCCTTGAGACCGCCAATGGCCAGCACCCGCCCGCGCAAGGTGACCTCGCCGGTCATGGCAATATCGGCGCGCACCGGAATGCCGGTCAGCGTCGAGACCATCGCCGTCACCATGCCAACGCCCGCGCTAGGGCCATCCTTGGGCACTGCGCCTTCGGGCAGATGGATGTGCAGGTCCTTGCGATTGAAGATCGAAGGCTTGATGCCATAGGCCGGTGCCCGCGCCTTGACGAAGCTGAAGGCCATCTGCACGCCTTCGCTCATCACTTCGCCCAGCTTGCCGGTGGTGCGCGCTGCGCCCTTTCCGGGCACGGTGACGCATTCGATGGTGAGCAGTTCCCCGCCGACTTCGGTCCAGGCCAGACCCGTCACCGCGCCGACCTGGTTTTCCTCGTCGGAAACGCCGTGGCGATATTTGCGCACCCCGGCGAATTCACCCAGGTTCTCCGGCGTGACCGTGACGCTCTTGGCCTTGCCTTCAAGGATCTGGCGCAGGCTCTTGCGCGCAAGCCGGGCGATCTCGCGCTCCAGCGTGCGGACCCCGGCCTCGCGGGTATAATAGCGGATCAGATCGCGCAGGCCTTCATTGGTGAGCGTGAACTCGCCCTTCTTGAGGCCATGCGCTTCGATCTGCTTGGCGATCAGATGCCGCTCGGCAATCTCGACCTTCTCGTCCTCGGTGTAGCCTTCCAGCCGGATGATCTCCATGCGGTCGAGCAGCGCCTGCGGCAGGTTGAGGCTGTTGGCGGTGCAGACGAACATCACGTCCGACAGATCGTATTCGAGCTCGAGATAGTGATCCTGGAACTTCGAATTCTGCTCAGGATCAAGCACTTCGAGCAGCGCCGAAGCCGGATCGCCGCGGAAATCCTGGCCGAGCTTGTCGATCTCATCGAGCAGGAACAGTGGATTGCTGGTCCCCGCCTTCTTGAGATTGGTGATGATCTTGCCCGGCAGCGAGCCGATATAAGTGCGGCGGTGGCCGCGGATTTCGGCCTCGTCGCGCACGCCGCCCAGCGACTGGCGAATGAATTCGCGGCCCGTTGCGCGGGCAATCGACTTGCCGAGCGAAGTCTTGCCGACACCCGGAGGGCCGACCAGGCACAGGATCGGGCCCTTCAACTTGTTGGTCCGGGTCTGCACCGCGAGATATTCGACAATGCGTTCCTTGACCTTTTCCAGCGCATAGTGATCGTCATCGAGCACCGCCTGCGCTGCGGCGATATCTTTCTTGAGCTTCGACTTCTTGCCCCAGGGCAGCCCGAGCAGCACGTCGAGATAGTTGCGGATCACCGTCGCCTCAGCGCTCATCGGCTGCATGCCCTTGAGCTTCTTGAGCTCGGCATTGGCCTTGGTGCGCGCTTCCTTTGACAGCTTCAGCTTGTCGATCTTGCCCTGTAGCTCGGCAATCTCGTTGACTTCCTCGCCCTCGCCGCCAAGCTCGGACTGGATCGCCTTCATCTGCTCGTTGAGATAATATTCGCGCTGGGTCTTCTCCATCTGGCGCTTGACCCGCCCGCGGATCTTGCGCTCGACCTGCAACACGCCAAGCTCGCCCTCCATGATGGAGAACACCATTTCCAGCCGCTTGAGCGGATCGGTTTCAGTCAGCAGCGTCTGCTTGTCGGACACTTTGGTGGTGAGCTGCGCGGCAACCGCATCGGCGAGCCGCGAGGCATCGTCAATCTCGGACAGCTGGTCGCCGGCATCCTGGCTTAGCTTCTTGTTAAGCTTGGCATATTCGCCGAACTGCTCGATCACCGAGCGCATCATCGCCGAAACTTCAGTGCCCGAAGCAGTTTCGCCTTCGAGCGGCTCGACCTGGGCGACCAGCATGCCGTCCGTCTCGCGCAGGCTTTCCAGCGTTCCGCGCTGCTGGCCTTCAACCAGCACCCGCACCGTGCCATCGGGCAGCTTGAGCAGCTGCAACACCGTGGCGATAACGCCCATGTCATAAAGATCGTCCTCGACCGGATCGTCGCAGCCCGGATCGAGCTGAGCGAGCAGGAAGATATCCTTGTCACCCGTCATCGCCGCTTCCAGCGCCGCGACCGACATTTCGCGGCCAACGAACAGCGGCACGACCATGCCGGGGAAAACGACGATATCGCGCAGGGGAAGAAGGGGAAGAAGTTTCACTTGGGGCAATCCACTTGGTTTCATGGATTGGGGATATGGGGCGCAGCTTGTGGTTGCGCAATGGCCTTGCGCAGCGGCGTTGTGGACGAAGGTGCCGCTGACCGGCCGGGATACGTGGAATTGCGGAGGCGGCACATTCCGACGGTATTGGTATGGCTGAGATCTAGCCCGGCACACCCTATTGGGTGTCCCCCGAGCAGCATTGCCTCGAAGTATTACTTATTGACGGAACGCAACGGTGGCCTTTCAGGGCCGAAGTACAGATCGGGAAACATGCCAATCAAGCTCTATACCATTGATTTAATGCCAAACAATGATAATTCACAATATGGAACTTTAGTAAGTTTAGGCCAAGGCACTGCGCGCTTAATGTTTCAGCGAAAGTTCAGGGGCCCAGATGCAACAAAACCCGCGCCTTGGGGGCACGGGTTCAAGAAGGGGGTTCACAGGGTCAAAGAGCGCGGGGCAGCGAGGGCCTCGGTGGTGCGACAATGGCATGGGTGGGGGGATGTAGGAAAGTGTGATGTTTGGGGATCGTTGCACCTGTCACCTTAATCCCGAAGACTTCAGACGCCCTTTCAGAGCTTTTCGACGCAAATTCTAATCCCCATTACTGGTTCGCCAACCGAAATATTAGTTCCCATCATAACGAGGTTACTGATGGAAATTGCCTTGTATTTATCGCCGATCTCCGATCCCAAAAGCGGCCTTTCGGCTAGGAACATTTCCTCGATAATTTTGCGGATGCCTCCATCCTTAATGACAATCTGTGCTCGTAACATATGGCATATCCCACATTCATAGTAATTATGCAAGTAACAGATGCGTATTAAAAATCAATATTAAGGCCACCTCGAACAATCACGATTTTCGGTTGAGTTTGGGCGTTTGACCGGGTCGTCAAGCTACCGGGTCGAGGTTCTGGGGTGTTTGAGGCCTTTTGGTGCTGGACCGTCAGGGATTTTCGGGGGGGCGCTGGGCTTATCGCCCCG
>CANJCQ010000034.1 GCA_947473355.1 Sphingomonadaceae bacterium
ACTTGATCGAAAACCTGTTCGCCAAAATCAAGGACTGGCGGCGCATTCACACCCGATATGATCGCTGCGCCCACACCTTCATGTCCGCCATCGCAATCGCCGCTACCGTCATCTTCTGGTTGTGATCAATGAGTCCTGACCCTAGGGCTTAAGTAAACTGTCACCGTAATCTCCCCGTAATCCTAAGTGTTATGGCGCCGCAAACTGATGAATAAAATAATACAAGGTTCCATCTTTTGGAAAAGTATGAAAATCTTTCCCATCTGTAAAAACGAAAGCTTCATCGCAATCGGAATTTATGATAATCCTTCGATTTATTTTATCTACAGCAAGCCAAAACTGTGAGAAATTTTTCAATATTATGAAATTGTTGCAAAATGCATAATTAGAACGGTCGAAGTCGCTATAGGCCTTCATTCGATCCCTCTGCGCATCGAGTCCCGCTGTGCAAATTACAGACACTAGTAAGAGCGTCGCGACCATCGGGATGACCGACGAAAACTTATATCTTGTGTAAAAATATCCAGATATATATCCAAATATTGCCGAAATTGCAAAATTAGATAGCCCCCAATCGAAATATCCCTCTCTGTATAACCTCGTAAATATTGGAACGTATATAATTATTGCCCAAATCATTATAAATAATAATTCAGTAATGGGCGAGCTTGTCAGACTGGCTTGAGAGCGATACTTTGTTACATAATGTGATAACGACGATGTCAACGTCATTATTGAAATACTTATTAACGTCAAAAAATATACTGGGATAACATCTCGGAGAGATAGTGAGAAAACGTCGGACGGAGATCCAAAATTGTAAATTCCGGATCCAAAAAAATGATGGTACAAAAATTGATATATAAAACAGATTGTTAAATGCGCCATCGGGATAATGACAATTGCATCTTTCAGTTTCTCTCGATCCAGCAATTTAGATTGCCTAGCCACAATTAGGCCTCACTCCGCCGCCGCCGCATCCCCGAACATATCCGGCTCACCCGCCCCCGGCACATCATCCTCGGCGCCATCGTTGGCCTTGGCCTTCCGGCGCTGGTCAAAGTTGGCCCAGACAGAGTTCCAGTCGCCCTTGGTGGCGCCCTTGGAATATTCCGTCGCGCGGGTTTCGAAGAAGTTGGCGTGTTCCACGCCGTTGAGCAGCGGCGCGAGCCACGGCAGCGGGTGGTCTTCGATCATGTAGATTTCGGGCAGGCCGAGCTGGCCGAGGCGCCAATCGGCGATGTAGCGGATGTAGCGTTTGATTTCCTTGGCGCTCATGCCGGGGACCGGGCCTTGCTCAAAGGCAAGATCGATGAAGGCATCTTCCAGCCGCACGGTCTTCTGGCAGCAATCGATGATGTCTTCCTTGACGCTCTTGGTCAGGCAGCCGCGTTCCTGCGTGAAGGTGTGGAACAGCTTGGTGATGCCTTCGCAGTGCAGGCTCTCATCACGCACTGACCAGGTGACGATCTGGCCCATGCCCTTCATCTTGTTAAACCGCGGGAAGTTCATCAGCATGGCGAAGCTGGCGAACAGTTGCAGCCCTTCGGTGAACCCGCCGAACATGGCGAGGGTGCGCGCGATATCCTCGTCGTTTTCGACGCCGAAGGTGTGCAGATAATCGTGCTTGGCGCGCAGTTCCTCATATTCGAGGAACATGCCATATTCGCTTTCGGGCATGCCGATGGTGTCAAGCAGGTGGCTGTAGGCCGCGATGTGGACCGTCTCCATGTTGGAGAAGGCAGCGAGCATCATCTTGATCTCGGTCGGCTTGAACACCCGGCCATATTGCTCGTGATAGCAGTTCTGGACCTCGATATCGGCCTGGGTGAAGAAGCGGAAGATTTGTGTCAGCAGATTGCGCTCGTGGTCGCTGAGGTTCTGCGCCCAATCGCGGCAATCCTCACCCAGCGGCACTTCCTCGGCCATCCAGTGGATCTGCTGCTGGCGTTTCCACATGTCATAGGCCCAGGGATATTCGAAGGGCTTGTAGGTCTTGCGGGCTTCAAGGAGGGGCATGGGCTTAGGCCTTGGTTAGGAATGGGGTGGAAAGGGGTTTCGCGCAAAGGCGCAGAGAAGGAAGAAAGAACGCAGAGAGGTTTTGCCAGGCGCCGCAGGCACTCGCCAATGACGCGCCGTGGCTGATGATGACGCCGAACTGCAAAGGGGCTTCGTCCAAGGCGCGACGCCTCTGCGAACTCCCTGAATCTCTGCGCCTCTGCGCGAAACCAATCATCATCACATCTTCACCACAGCAGAAAAATCGGCGGGCGGCACTGCATCTGTGCGCCCGAAAAACTTGTCGAGGTCTTCGCCGCTGGCCGCCTTGCGGGTCGCTTCGGCAATCGCGGTGAAACCCTCATGCGAGCGGGCCAGCGCGCGCTGGACAGCCGGACGGCTTGCGACTGCTGCCCGCCATCGGACCAGCGCGGGATAGAGGGCAGAATCGAAGCCGTGGGGCTCTAGATAGTTGGCCCAGGGCTGCATCGCCATGTCGGCAATCGAATAATCCCCACCTGCGATCCATTCGCGGTCAGACATGCGTTCATCGAGCAGGCGATAGAGCTTTTCGGCAGCGGCGGCATAGCGCGCTTCGGCATAGGGCTCGGTGCCCGAGGCGAGGACCAGGCGGAAGTGGTTGAGCTGGCCGAGCAAAGGCCCAAAATTGGCCATCTGCATGAACAGCCATTGCATGACTTCGGCGCGGGCTGGCTGCGCGGCGGGGAGGAATTTGCCTTCACGCTCGGCCAGATAATGCAGGATCGCGCCCGATTCGGCGATAGTGACGCCGTGATCCGGATCCTGCAGCACCGGCACCTTGCCCAATGGGTTGAGCTTGAGGAACTCGGGGTTGAACTGCTCCTGCTTGAACACCGCAACGTGGCGTAGCTCATATTCAAGGCCGCACTCTTCCAGCATCAAGACCACCTTGGTGACATTGGGGCTGTTCATGCCGTGGAGGATCAGGGGTTGGGCCATGGTCAGCGCTCCAAAGGCTCGGCGGGGAGCACGAACGTGAGCAGGCGGGCGATCTTGCCGCCGTCATTACGCCAGCCGTGCACTGCGCCCCGGCAAATGCCGATATCGCCCTGCCGCAGCACGACGTCCCCGGCTTCGAGCACCAGCACCACTTCGCCTTCGATCACATAGAAGTGATCGGCAGTGTCCGTGTAGTGCATGCCGGGATCGTCCTTGCCGAGGCCCGGGCCATATTCGGCGAGCATCACCGAGTAGACGGGATCGGTGAGCAGGTGCATGCCGAAAGGGGCGAAGCCGCCTGCGAAGGGCGCGGCGTTATCGACCCGGCCGACTGCGCCGTTCCACAGGCAGGTCACGGCCATCGTCTGGGGGTCAGTCTGCGGCATTGCCTCATTTGAGACGACGCAGCTGCGCCCGTCAGCGCCGGTGGCGGCGACGATGCGGCGCGTTGGTGTCCGATTGGCTGCGCCATTTTGCGTCATACGGTGCGCCCTTTTCCGACAGGATTTGCAGGTAATGTGACGCTGACCATAGTGGCTGGCTGGTCGGTATCGTTGCGCCAGGCGTGGATCACGCCGCGATCGACGATGAGGTCGCCTGGGTGCAGCACCACTTCGTCCGCCTCCAGCTGCATCACGATCTCGCCGCTCAGCACGACAAGATAGTCAAGCGTATCAGTGGCATGCATGTAGGGACCCATGTTGGGCGGGAAGGTCACGAACATGAAATTGCTGCCGCCATCGTGGAGGTGCTCCATGGCATAGGGCACCGCCGCATCTTCGGGGCTGGAGTTATCGGCCGGGATCGCGGCAGTGCGCCAGATCAGGTCGCTGGATCCGCTGAGCTGCGGCACCGGCCCATCGATCTGGATGCAACTTTTGCCATCAGAATCAATGCCAATGACGACTCTGCGGGAACTTGGGCGGGGGCTGTTCATACCGTCCTCCCCTTGCCAACCGGATGCGCCGGAATGTTGACAGCCACAGCAACGCAGGGCCTATCCGACAGGTTGCGCCAGCCGTGAAAGACGCCGCGATCAACCACCAGATCGCCCGGGCCAAGGAGGGCCTCGCCCTTTTCGGTCACCAAGGTGACGTGGCCCGAGAGGATCACCAGATAGTCAATGGTATCAGTGGCATGCATGTGTTCATGGGTGCCGGGCGGGAAGGTGCAGATCGCGAATGTGCTGCCGGGATTGTGCAGCATTTCAACGGTGTAGGGCTCGGAGGTATCCTGGTTGCCCGAATTGTCGGCAGGCTGGACCTTGCTCTGCCAGACCAGAGCCGCGCTGATATCGGCGAGCACCGGCACCAGGCCATCGATTATGACCGCGCTCTGGCCCTTGTCGTTCAGGCCAGTGACGACGCGGCGGTGGCTCAGCAAGGATTCATGGGTAAATTGGGTCATGATTGTCACTTCCACCACCAGCGCGGGGTCAGCCCCCGCGAGTTCCGCACGCGCCACATCTGGATATACATCCAAAGGCCGGTCAGGGCGAAGAACAGCATGGCGAAGCCGGAGAAGATTGAAATCCAGGTTCCCAGCGGGCCGAAGCTTTCGCCCGAATGGAGATGATGCAGAAAGCTCTCCCAGGCATGCGCGCTATCCGGGCCGAACTTGGGCCTGCAGGTCATGCTGTCCGGGCACATAAAACCCGCCGGGACTGCCGCAGCTGGCGGATCCTCGCCGTCGGACTGGAACGCCGCAAACTGACTCATCACTCCGGTTGCGGAAATCCACAGCAGGAACACGCCGAAGACAACTGACAGCCAACGATGGTATTTGCGCATTTCTAAATGGGCCCTGTCGTAAGTTCAACTCAGACCGCCTGCCCTGTCACGTCAGATCTGGCTGGCGAAGTGAACCGCTGCCCAGTCGCTGACCACCAGCAGAATCGCCAGTGCGACACGGTTGATCAACACCGTGCGGTCCGTGAGCGGCGGCATTTCACGTCCGATCAAGGCGCTTAATGCCTTGTTGTTGTTGGCAATCACGCGTCTGACATCGACGAACACATAGACGATAACCGCGCTCCACAGCGCGAGCACGATCCATGCGATCACTGGCATGCCAGGCATTCCTCATAGTCAGTCTGCGCCGCCAGCTCGATGATTGGAGCCTCGGCAGTGTTGTCCGCCTCAACCCCGCCGGCGAAGCCCGCCCGCTGCACGCTCTTCGAGCGCAGGTAATACAGCGACTTGATGCCGCGCTCCCACGCCTGATAGTGCAGCATCATCAGGTCCCACTTGTCGACGTCCGCCGGGATATAAAGGTTCAGGCTCTGCGCCTGATCGATATAGGGCGTACGGTCCGCCGCGAATTCAAGCAGCCAGCGCTGGTCGATCTCGAAGCTGGTCTTGTAGGTCGCCTTCTCCTCCGGCGAGAGGAAATCGAGGCTCTGGACCGAGCCGCCGTGCTCGAGGATCAGGTTCCAGACGTTGTTCGAATCCTTGCTCTTCGCTTGCAGCAGCTTTTCAAGGTAAGGGTTCTTGACGACGAAGCTGCCCGACAGGGTCTTGTGGGTATAGATGTTGGCCGGGATCGGCTCGATGCAGGCAGAAGTGCCGCCGCAGATGATGCTGATCGAAGCCGTCGGCGCGATCGCCATCTTGCAGGAGAAGCGCTGCATCACGCCCATGTCCTCGGCATCGGGGCAAGCACCGCGTTCCTGCGCCAGCATCAGCGAGGCTTCATCCGCCTTGGCGCCGATGTGTTTGAACATCTTGAGGTTCCAGGCCTTGGCCATGGCGCTCTCGAAACCGATGCCCTTCATCTGCAGGAAGGAATGGAAGCCCATAACCCCCATGCCGACCGAACGCTCGCGCATTGCCGAATACTTGGCGCGAGCCATTTCGGGCGGCGCGCGGTCGATATAGTCCTGCAGCACATTATCGAGGAAACGCAGCACGTCCTCGATGAACATCCTGTCCTCGTGCCAATCTTCCCAGGTCTCAAGGTTAAGGCTGGAAAGGCAGCACACCGCGGTGCGATCGTTACCGAGGTGGTCGCGGCCAGTCGGCAGCGTGATTTCCGAGCACAGGTTCGAAGTCGAAACCTTGAGCCCCAGATCGCGGTGATGCTTGGGCATCATCCGGTTCACTGTGTCGGAGAAGACGATGTATGGTTCGCCGGTAGCCAGCCGCGTCTCGACCAGCTTCTGGAACAGCGAACGCGCATCGACTGTAGCGCGCACCGAGCCGTCCTTGGGGCTGCGCAAGTGGAACTCGGTGCCCGCGCCGACTGCTTCCATGAATTCGTCGGTCAGCAGCACGCCGTGATGCAGGTTCAGCGCCTTGCGGTTGAAATCGCCGCTGGGCTTCCTGATTTCGAGGAATTCCTCGATTTCCGGATGTGACACATCGAGATAGCAGGCCGCCGAGCCGCGCCGCAGCGATCCTTGCGAAATTGCCAGCGTCAGACTGTCCATCACCCGCACGAAAGGAATGATGCCGCTGGTCTTACCATTAAGCCCAACCGGCTCACCGATGCCGCGCACCTGACCCCAGTATGTGCCGATGCCGCCGCCGCGGCTGGCCAGCCAGACATTTTCGTTCCAGGTGTTGACGATGCCCTCGAGGCTGTCATCGACCGAATTGAGATAACAGCTGATCGGCAAACCGCGCCCGGTACCGCCGTTCGACAGCACTGGCGTTGCCGGCATGAACCACAGCTTCGAAATATAGTCATAGAGCCGCTGGGCATGGTCCTGATCATCGGCATAGGCATCGGCGACGCGGGCGAAGAGATCCTGATAGGTCTCGCCGGGCAGCAGATAGCGGTCGTCAAGGGTATCCTTGCCAAAGTCGGTCAGCAGCACATCGCGCGCGCTATCGGTAACAATAGTGAAACGCCGCGCCATGATTTCCTTGGAGCCGGATGCAGCAGCAGGCTGCGCCCCGGCAGCAGCTTCAGCCATAGCGCTGACCGCACCGGCCAAGGCCGCCGAGCCCAGCTGTTCGACCAGATCGGCCGATCCCGCATCGATCTTTTCCGCCATCCGCATTGCCGGGCCCTCGCCCGCCTCCATTGCTTTTGCATCCGTCGTTGCCGCATTCGACTCTGCCACATCTGACTCTGGCACATCTAACTCTGGCACAAGCCCGTCAACTTCATGCAAGCCAGCCTCATCGCCAGCCGAATCTGCCCCGCGCGTATTTCTCAAATCCACTTCACTGCCCCCAATCCTGAACCACATCCCCAGAACCAATACCGGTCGGCAGGCATCTGCCATGTTCCGCATTCGTTCGATTCGCCGGGCAAGCGCCCTGTCTAACACATCCGGGCCCGATCGGGGGATTATTTATCCCCCATTTGTTCCCCAGCCCTGCATCCATCAAACCCTCCGCGACCCGAATCCTCCTCCGCTGCGGCGCAA
Organism: Sphingomonadaceae bacterium; assembly: GCA_947473355.1. Taxonomy (GTDB): domain Bacteria; phylum Pseudomonadota; class Alphaproteobacteria; order Sphingomonadales; family Sphingomonadaceae; genus Novosphingobium. The sequence goes on from CANJCQ010000034.1 coordinate 7,355, forward strand.
CTGGCACCCCGCGATTGAATCTAGGTCTAGAGGTTACCCCGTTTGCCGAACCACTAGCCATAGTGCCTTTTCCTGAATCGGGCGCAAGTGGATAAATTCGCGGTTAACCATCCGGGGCAGTATGGAACGCGCGATTGGCAAATGCTGCAGTGCAGCGACGCGCCGGAAAGTCTGCACTTGTGAGCGGCGCAAGAGTCAAAGTGATTCTGTGAAAAAAATTTTTGCACTGGTGGCAATCATGGGGATAACGGGTTCATCGATTGTCCAATCGGGATGCTGGAGCAAAGGTCGGCCCACAGCACACTCTTCGCAAGGAGCGCAAAGCCATGTTCAACCTGATCGGTGCCGTCATCAGCGGCTTTTTTGTCGGCATGCTCGCCCGTTGGTTCTATCCGGGCACAGTCGAGACCAATTGGATCATCACAGTGCTGCTCGGTATCGGCGGATCGCTGCTCGCCGGGCTGGTCACCGCCTCGCGCAGCCCTGGCGGCATCAATCAGGGTGTCAGCCGCGCGGGATGCCTGGCCTCGGTAATCGGCGGCATGGCACTGATCTTTATCGGTCGGCGGCTTGGGTGGGTTTAGCTTTGCAACATGGCTTCCGGGCGCTTCGCATATCCCGCAGGATGCTCCGCACAGGCGGCGAAGCGAAGCAGAGATTAAGATATTCTTAACTGTTTGGGGCCGAATTTCATAGGCATCAGGGGGCACCGTTCAGACCATGAATAGGAGCCTAAAATGGGACAAGCCCAAACAATCCAATCCCCGATCCTTTGCGATCAAATGGCCAGCTGGCCGACGCTCGCCGAGCTGCCGCCGAGACGCCATTCACGCTGGCTGCCGCGCCAGAAGAAAGTCGTGGTCCTGGCAGTCCAGAGCGGCCTGCTGCCGCTGCATGAAGCCATGGAGCGGTACGAGCTCTCGATCGAGGAATTCCAGAGCTGGAACCGCGAATTCAGCGCCCAGCCCTATCGCCATGCCTTGCGCGACTACCTGGCCGGCAAATTCGGACCGGTTGTCGCCTATTGAGCTCTACCTGGCGCGTGGCGGCTCATTTCGCCCGCGCCAGGATATTCGCCGCTGTCGTGATCAGCCCGCCGTTGGCTGCCAGGGTCAGACCGGTCAGCCAGCGTGCCTCGTCCGAGGCAAGGAAGGCGACGACATCGGCGATGTCCTCGGGCTCACCCAGCCGCCGCAGCGCTGTCCACGGCGGCACGGCGAGGGGCCAGGTCTGGCCCTCGATCATCTCGGTGCGGGTGCAGCCGGGCGCGACTGAGTTGCAGGTGATCCCGCGCGGGCCCAGTTCCTGTGCCAGAGAGCGCATGAACCCTTCGGAACCGGCCTTGGCAGCCGCGCCGACAGAAACGCCCGGTGCACCGTGCGTCGCCATGCCTGACGAGATGAACACGATGCGGCCTTGAGCGCTCTGGCTGAGCCGAGCAAATTCGGCGGCAGCGAGAATCGTGGCACGCAGATTGAGCGCCAGCACGCGGTCGATGGTCTCCACGGTCAGGTCCTCGATCCGCCCACTGCTGCCCCCGCCGGCGTTGAGCACGAGGATGTCGAGCGCGCCGTGGCAGGCAAAGGCCTCGGCAACCACGCGGGCTGCGCTGTCCCCTTCGGTCAGGTCGCCGAGCACGATATCGGCCACACCGCCTTGCGCGCAAATTTCATCCGCGATCAGATTAGCCCGGGCCTGATCCTTGCTGGCATGGAGCACCACACGCGCACCATCGGAGGCCAGCCGCCGCGCAATCGCTGCGCCGATCCCGCGCGATGATCCTGTGACCAGCGCGGTCCGGCCCGCGAGGCGTTTGGGCTGAGCGGACGCAGTCCCACTGTCCGATCCAAGCTCCATCCCCGTTTCTCCTCAATCCTTGTCCGCCAAACTATGCCACCGACTGATTGCACGTCCAAGCCTCGTCGCCTGTCCGGCAGCATTGCGCAGCGGCTCCCTCGCCGCCATATCAGTGCGCATGCCAGAACTCGTCATCCGCCGCGGTCTCGCCGAGCCCGATACTTCCGCCAGCTATGTGCCGCACAAGCCGCAGCGGCCGGAAAAATCGGATGGCGGCAAGGCGTTCCGCATCCAGTCCGAATACCAGCCCGCCGGCGACCAGCCGACCGCGATTGCCGACCTTGTCGCAGGCATTGGCGCGGATGACAGGACCCAGGTGTTGCTCGGGGTCACCGGCAGCGGCAAGACCTTCACCATGGCGCAGGTGATCGAAACCTTGCAGCGCCCAGCGCTGATCCTTGCCCCCAACAAGATCCTGGCCGCGCAGCTTTATGGCGAGTTCAAGAGCTTCTTCCCGGACAATGCCGTCGAATATTTCGTCAGTTACTACGACTACTACCAGCCCGAAGCCTACGTCCCGCGCAGCGACACCTACATCGAGAAGGAAAGCTCGGTAAACGAGGCGATCGACCGGATGCGGCATTCGGCGACGCGTTCGTTGCTGGAGCGTGACGACGTGATCATCGTCGCCTCGGTATCGTGCATCTATGGCATCGGCTCGGTCGAGACCTATTCGGCGATGATTTTCGACCTCAAGCGGGGCGAAAGCGTCGACCAGCGCGAGCTCATCCGCAAGCTCGTCGCCCAGCAATACAAGCGCAACGACGCCGCCTTCCAGCGCGGCAATTTCCGGGTGCGCGGCGACAACCTCGAAATCTATCCCTCGCACTATGAGGACATGGCCTGGCGCATCTCATTCTTCGGCGACGAAATCGAGGAGATTGTCGAATTCGATCCGCTGACCGGCAAGAAAGGCGCGAGCCTTGAGAAGGTGCGTGTCTACGCCAATTCGCACTATGTAACGCCCGGCCCGACGATGAAGCAGGCGACCGAAGCGATCAAGTTCGAGCTGACCGAGCGGCTGAAGGAGCTGGAAGCGGAGGGCAAATTGCTCGAATACCAGCGGCTTGAACAGCGCACGCATTTCGACCTCGAAATGATCGCCGCCACCGGTTCCTGCGCAGGCATCGAGAACTATTCGCGCTTCCTCACCGGCCGCCTGCCGGGCGAGCCGCCGCCGACCCTGTTCGAATACCTCCCCGACAATGCACTGCTGTTCGTCGACGAAAGCCACCAGACCGTGCCGCAGATCGGTGCGATGAGCAAAGGCGATCATCGCCGCAAGATCACGCTCGCCGAATACGGCTTCCGCTTGCCAAGCTGCATAGACAACCGGCCCTTGCGGTTCAACGAATGGGACGCGATGCGCCCGCAGACCGTCGCGGTTTCTGCCACGCCGGGGCACTGGGAGATGGAAGAGGCAGGCGGGGTTTTTGCCGAACAGGTGATCCGCCCTACGGGCCTGATCGATCCGCCAGTCGAAATCCGGCCGGTCGAGGATCAGGTGCAGGATTGCATCGAGCAATGCCGCAAGGTGGCGCAGGCGGGCTATCGCACGCTGGTCACCACGCTGACCAAGCGCATGGCCGAGGACCTCACTGAATTTATGCACGAGGCGGGCCTGCGGGTGCGCTACATGCACAGCGATGTCGAGACGCTGGAACGCATCGAACTGATCCGCGACCTTCGGCTGGGGGTCTACGATGTGCTGGTCGGCATCAACCTGCTGCGCGAGGGGCTGGATATTCCTGAATGCGGCCTCGTCTGCATCCTCGACGCCGACAAGGAAGGGTTCCTGCGGAGCGAAACCAGCTTGATCCAGACCATCGGCCGTGCGGCACGCAATATCGACGGCCGCGTCATCCTCTACGCCGACCGCATGACCGGCAGCATGGAACGCGCCATCGCCGAAACCGACCGGCGACGCGAAAAACAGCACGCCTACAATATCGAACACGGCATAACGCCGGAGAGCATCAAGCGCGACATTCACAATATCGTTGCGGATACGGCGAGCCGCGACAACGTGCTGGTCGAGATCGAGGACGACAGCCGCAACAACCTCGTCGGCCACAACCTGCGCTCGTATATCGAGGAACTGGAAGGCCGCATGCGCGCGGCGGCGGCGGATCTGGAGTTCGAGGAAGCCGGACGGCTGCGCGATGAAATCCGGCGGCTGGAGGCGGATGAGCTTGGCATCCCGGATGGGGAGAAGCGGGCGCCGATTGTCGGGCGGAGCAATGAGGGCAAGCCGGGGACCAGGAAGGGGCGGTTTGGGCGGCAGGGGAAGACGAAGTGGGGGAGGTAGGGTCGGTGTTGTAAGCGAAGCGTCGGTAACGCGCGCTAATTGGTCCGGTTATTCGTGGTGCATCAAACGTCGGTTGCCCGATGAATCTGAGCGATTCAAGTCGGCGGCTAACGGACCAGGCAAGCAAATTTGCAAGCCTGATTGCAACAATTTAGGACTCCGACATGATCCGCACCTTCGCCGACACCGAAACCGAACGCATATGGAACGGCGAACGCAGCCGTGTGTTGCCTTCGGACATCCAGAACACCGCCCGGCGCAAACTGCGGCAGATTCACCGCACCGTGAATCTGTTCGATCTGCGCGTACTAGGCGGCAACCGGTTTGAGCAGTTGAAGAATCATAACCCTTTGCGTTATAGTATCCGCATCAATGACCGGTGGCGGGTTACGTTTCACTGGTTTGACGGAGACGCAACCGATGTCCGGATCGAGGACTATCACAAAGGATAACGATCGGTTGGACAACGTCCACCCCGGCGATATTCTGCGTCACGATTTCCTGATTGGTAGCGAGATTGCCGTCGCCGAAGTCGCTAACGGCGCTCACATTGCAGAAGCGCGTCTGCTAGGCATTCTGGATTCTCGCCTTCCTGTCGATGCCGATACGGACCTTCGCCTCGCCCGCTATTTCGGTATGTCCGAAGGTTTTTTCCTCGGCCTGCAGATTGATTATGACATAGAAGAAGCCAAGCGCGCACTGAATGGCGATCTTGATCGCATCGTGCCCCGCGCGGCCTGATCCCGCCTCACAACTTCCCGAACTTATCTTCAAACCCCGCAGCGTCACCCGCGGCCAGAAACCTAGACTGCTCCACCCAGTTGTCTCGCCGGATGCGGCCCGCGAACACGCCGAGCTGAGCGTCGATCCGCTCGATGTCGGCATCGCTCCAGCCTGCGATCTCGGCAAAACTCTTCACCCCAAGTTGCCCCAGCAGTGTGACCAGTTTCGGGCCAACACCCTTGATCCGCGCGAGATCGTCGCCCCCGCTGGCAGGCGCAGGCTGCGGTGCGGCGGCGGCCACTTCCTGTGCGGCGGCCATGCCGACAATTCCGCCGATGCCGCCCATGATATCCGGCCCGGTATCTGCCAGCGCTGCCGTCACCGCGCTGGGCGCGTCAATCAGCGCCTGGTTGCGCGATGCGGGCGCGGCGCCTTCGTCCAGCGCATCTGGCGCGCGGTGGCGGTCACGGGTCCGCGCGCGACGTCCGCGCAGCAAAAACCAAACCAGCGCCAGCACAAGAGCAACCGCGATGGCGACGGCTGGCCAGTTTGCTTCAATCAACGCGAGACTAGGCAATTCGATCATCGGGCAGGCTCCGCAAGGCCGGGAGCCGACCTACTAGCCGCCCGCGCGCTCGCGCTCAACCGGTCCGTCATTCCCTGCCATCGATCCCGCCAGCCCCACCAGCCGCACAAACTCCTGCCGCCAAAAATCGTTCTGCCGCCCGGCCAATGCGGCGATCTGGGCGTGGGTGAAGCCGTGGAGCATGGCATCACCGCGCAGCTTCTGGCCAAAGGCAGCAACAGCAGTGGCGAAAGCGAAATCGCCGGTGGGTCTCAGGGTCGTACGCATCAGACTGGCGGCGACCGGTCGCTCGATAAGCCTCGAGGTGGTGCCATCGGGCAATTTGTAGCGCAGCTTGACGAAGGCGAGCTCACCTACCCGGCCCTCGCCGTTCGGCGATACATCCTGATAGCGCCGCGGATCGCTCCAGCCGCGCGCGCCGGTCGGCACGATCTCGTAGATCGCCGTCACCTGATGACCCGCGCCGATATCGCCGGCGTCGACTTTGTCGTTATTGAAATCCTCTTCGCGCAGCGCCCGGTTTTCATAGCCAAGCAGGCGATACTGGCTGACTTGCGCGGGGTTGAATTCGACCTGGATCTTCAGGTCCTTGGCGATGGTGAACAGGGTCGAGCCCATCTCGTCGCCGAGCACCTTCTTCGCTTCCAGAGCCGAATCGATATAGGAGTAGTTGCCGTTACCGTGATCGGCGATCTGTTCCATCATCGCTTCGTTGTAATTGCCCTCGCCGAAGCCCAGCGTCGTCAGCGTAACCCCGCTGTCGCGTTCGCGCTCGACCATTTCGATCAGCGTCTTGTTGTCCGAGACCCCGACATTGAAATCGCCATCTGTGGCGAGCAGCACGCGGTTGACTCCGCCCTGGATAAAGTTGTCGCGGGCGATCTGGTAAGCCAGCTTGAGCCCTGCTCCGCCAGCGGTCGAGCCGCCAGCCGATAGCCGTTCCAGTGCGTCGCGAATCTTGCGCTCGTCACTGGTCGGCTCGAGCACGAGTCCCACGGCACCGGCATAGACCACGATCGAAACCTTGTCTCGCGAGGACAGCTCCCCGGCCAGCCCCTGCAAGGCAGACTTGACCAGCGGCAGCTTGTCCGGGCTCGACATTGAACCCGAGACATCGACGAGGAACACAAGATTGGCAGGCGGCCTTGCGCTGCGCGGAAGATCATAGCCGCGCAGGCCGATCCGCAAGAGGCGCGTTTGCGAATTCCACGGGCTGACCGCGACATCGGTGTTCACCGAAAACGGTGCGGACCGATTAAGCGGCATAACATAGTCATAGCGGAAATAGTTGATCAGCTCCTCGCTGCGCACGGCATCCTTTGGCGGCAATTACCCGGCGTTGAGGAAGCGGCGGGTGTTGGCATAGGCGCCGGTATCGACATCGACCGAGAAGGTGGAAACGGGATCGGTGCTGGCAATGTGGACCGGGCTGACATCCTTGCCGTCATAGCGTTCGTTGCCGGGGTCGGTGGGAACCACGACCGGACGGATATAGCCGCCGCCATAGCGCTCACGATCAGCAAAGCCGCCGCGCGCATCCGTCGACTTTAGCACGGGTGAACGATTCGCTTCTGACCGTGTGACAGAGGACTGTGTTGGCGAAGGAGGCGGGGGCGGCGCGTTCACGGTCATTCCACGCTGGCTCGCATCGTCCACGCTCTCCTGGACGACTGTGCCGACCGTTTCCGGCCCTCGCTGGGCTGCGCAGCCCGCAAGTAACGCTATAAGGCAGGTGGTCGTGATAATCCGGTCGCGGCGCATGGCTGTTCCCCTTCCCTTGTGAAGTTCCCGAAAGTGAAAAGGCCGCAGGGGCACTGAACCGCGACTGAATGCCTTGTAGCTGCGATGAAAGGAAAGGTTCACGAAGCCACTTGACTGACAGGGCGCATCGCACGACTCCTGCCTTCAAACACGACCGATGAACTGGAGAGCGACATGGCGGAACTGGCAGTCGGCGAATATGCCGCGCTTGCAGAAGGAATCTATCTCGAAGGGCTGGCGGTCGACCACCAGCGCGAGGTCGTGTGGTATTCGGATGTTATCACCGGGGGCGTCCACGGTGTGACTTTCGACGGCAAGAAAGTTGGCACGCTCAACGAAGGCCGGATGTGGACCGGCGGCGTGATGATGAACCATGATGGCGCTGTGCTCTCCACTGGCGAACAGGGGATCATGTGGAACAACCTGGACACCGGCGCCAGCGGCTGGCTGCTCGAATGCAGCAGCTTCACCAACCTGAATGGCATCAACGAAATGTGGCCCGATGGCACGGGTGGCATCTATTTCGGCACCAACGATATCGAATATATCATCGCTGCCAAAGATACGCGCCCCGCCGCGCTCTATCGGCTCACAGCAGAACGCGAGGTCATTGCGCTCGACACTGAGGTCTATTTTCCCAATGGCATCGCCTATGATCCGACCCGCAAAGCGTTCTATTGCAGTGACACCTTCCGCAAAGGCTGGGCATTCGACGTTGCGCCCGACCTTTCTTTGACCAAACAGCGATTGCTGCTCGACCGCGAAGACTGCGACGGGTTGGCGCTTGATGCCGAGGGGAACATCTGGATCACCGGCTTCCGCTCGCCCGGCGTGTTGCACCGCGTGAAGCCGGACGGCACTGTGCTGACCGACGTGCCGACCCCTGCCGGTGCAACCACTCAAATCCGCTTTGGCGGCAAGGATGCAACGGACTATTTTCTCGTCATCTGTCCCGAAGGCGCGGGAGATTGCCTGAAAGAAGGCAGGCCGCTCGCAGATTCGGCCTATCTCTATCGCGGGCGCAGCGAAGTCCCCGGTGTGCTGATCCCGCCAGCCCGATTCAAGCTGGATTGATCGGCATCAACGACGAATCTGCGTTTCGCTGTTGATTTGCGCGCGAAACGGCTCAAATGGGCGTATCGAGGCGATAGGCCGCAGAGCTGCTATGGAGAGATTGACATGAAAATGGACGACATGGTGATCATCAGCGTTGACGATCACATCACAGAGCCCCCCACCGTTTTCGACAACCAGCTTTCTGGCGAAGACTATGCCACCGCGCCCAAGCTCAAGCTCGCGCCCGATGGTGCCAACTTCTGGGAATACCAGGGCAAGCGCATGCGCAATGTGGCGCTCAATTCGGTGACTGGCCGGGTGCGCGAGGAATATGGCTTCGAACCGACTAATCTTGATCAGCTGCGCAAGGGCTGCTGGGATGTCCACGCCCGCATCGGCGATATGGACGTCAATGGCTGCGCCGCTTCGCTCAATTTCCCCAGCGTTGCCGGCATCGACGGCGGCCTGTTCATCAAGGCCGAGGACAAGCGCCAGGCCCTGATCCACATGCGAGCCTATAACGACTGGCACATCGACGAGTGGTGCGGCGCATATCCCGGGCGCTTCATTCCCTTGGGTGTGCTGCCGCTGTGGGACATGGACGAGACCGCCAAGGAAGTCCGCCGCCTTGCCGACAAGGGCTGCTTCGCCGTGACCATGAGCGAAAACCCGACAATCGGCGGCATGCCGGGAATTCACACCGGCTATTACGAAAAGCTGTTCAAGGCTGTCACCGAGTGCGGGTCTTCGATCAACCTGCATATCGGCACCGGCAACACCTCGCCGCACTGCTCGCCCGAATCGCCGGTCGAGGCCAATATCACGACGATGCCGATGGCGGTTGCTTTCGGCGCTGCAGACTGGATGAACCTGGAGGCGCTGAAGCGCTATCCCGATATGAAGATCTGCTTCTCGGAGAGCGGCATCGGCTGGATCCCTTATCTGCTCGAGCGCGCTGACTACGCCCACGAACAGCACCACGTCTGGACTCATTCGAACCAGTATCTCTCGGCAGACAAGCCGAGCGATGTGTTCAAACGCCAATTCTATAGCTGCTTCATCGACGATGCCTATGGCCTGAGGAACCTCGACCTGATCGGCGAGGACAGCGTGATGTTCGAGATCGATTATCCACATTCCGACGCCCAGTGGCCGAATGCGCCGGAATGGCTGTGGAAGTCAGCTCAAAAGCTGACCGACAGCCAGATCGACAAGATCACGCACCTCAACGCCATGCGGTGCTACAATTTCCCGATTTTCGACCACATCCCCAAGGAGCAGCTGACCGTCGGGGCGCTTCGCGCCAAGGCCAAGGCAGCGGGCGTCGATACCACATTGATCTCGTCTGGCGGGGCCGCGCCGCTCGCCGCAGGCGAAAAGCCGCGTCCGGTCGTCGCCAAGGACGTTGTCGAGATGTACACCCGGCACGCTGCGGCGGCCTACGAAGAAGCTTGATTTATTGAGAAATTCAAGCGGGCCCGCGAGTGATCGCGGGCCCGCTTTTGATTGCGCCGGGGAGCCTGTAAGCCGGGTTCTGTAACGCCGCCCGTATCCAGATGGACGCGACGGCGATGGCAGCCATTCCTCTCGGCCTTGCGTTGCCGCAAGGCTCCAGCGACCAACCCGGGCGATCCAGCGCGAAACACGCCGGCCTGTCCTTGCGAACAGGCGTGCCGCCCCTATTCGGTCTTGCTCCGGGTGGGGTTTGCCATGCCGCTGACGTTGCCGCCAGCGCGGTGCGCTCTTGCCGCACCCTTTCACCCTTGCTGCCAGATTACTCTGGTTAGCGGTCTGCTCTCTGTGGCACTTTCCCTTGACTGAGTCGCCCCAGCCCGGCGGGCGTTACCCGCCACCCTTGTTTCGTGGAGCCCGGACTTTCCTCGATACCCGAAGGTAGCGCGGCTGCCCGGCTCCCCGGCGCAAGCAATTTGTAGTGGTTGCTCTGCTGAACCGCAAGAGCGGGCTACCTGGTCTTTCCATGATCGCGATCCAGCAACAAAGCGAACAGAATCGCCGAGGTCTCGCCGTCGATTGCCCCGTCGATGGTCTCCGGCCGCCAGCGCCGCTGAAAGGCGCGCACTGCGGCAAGCCCGTCGGCAATGTCGTATCCGAAGCGCTCAAGCGCCAGATAGAAGGCGCTATCGTTGACATAGGGCGAGGGTATGCGCAGCTCCGGCCGGGGCAGCGCCAGCCGGTAGCGGGCAAGCAGATCCCATTCGAACAGTTCGCCCGGATCATCCTTGCGGGCCGGCGCAACATCGGAATGGCCGACAATGTTGGCGCGCGGAATGTCGTGGCGCTTGATGATCTCTGCCAGCAACGGGATCAGGCTCTCCATCTGCGCCTCGGGAAACGGCCGATAGCCCCATTCATGCCCCGGGTTCACCAGTTCGATGCCGACGCTGGCCGAGTTCACGTCAGTCGTCCCGCGCCAGTAGGACCGGCCTGCGTGCCAGGCGCGTTTGCCTTCCAGGACCATCCGGGTGACCGTTCCGTCCTCGTCGATCATGTAATGCGCCGAGACTTTCGCTGCTGCATCGCACATCCGCTCCAGCGCTCCGGCGGCGTCGGGCATGCCGGTATAGTGCAACACCACCATCGAGACAGGCAGCTGCCGCTCGTCCCAGTTGGGCGATGGTGCTTCGTGGTGGATCAAATCCGACATCAGCCGCCCGGCAAGACTGCGCCCAGCACCAGCGCATCGTCGCTCAGCGCATATTGCAGCCCGCCGCCCAGGCTCGCGGCCAACTGGTGAATCATCGCGGCGGGCGCGGTGCGGCTGGAAAGTTCGCTGGGATGCAGCGTGCCATCAAGCGCCTGACCAACTGTTTCATCGAAGGCAATGCGATTACCAGCGGCGCGCACAACGATCTCGCTTGTGCCATCTCGCATTTCGGCGCCGATATCGAGCGTCCCCCCGCGCACCAGCGCTTCGATGCCGATCAGCGCGAGATTGAGCAGCGTCTTAACCGCAGGCTTGGGCATGGAGTCGCCGCCGAAGGTCCAATTGACCGCGATTCGGCCATTGTTGCCCGCCAGCGCATCGATTACCGAGCGCGCTTCTTCCACCGGGACCATATCGCCGTATCCACCAGCCGCGCCAAAAGCGAGACGGAAGAATTTGAGCTTGTCGGCGGAGATTTTCGCGCTCTGCTCGAGCAGTTCGAAGCAGCGCTTGCGCATCTCCGGGTCTTTTTCCTCGATGATCAGTTCGATGCCATTGTTCAGCGCGCCGACCGGGCTCAGCATGTCATGACACAACCGCGAACACAGCAGACTGGCGAGATCGAGCGAATTGGCGGTCATGGTCAGGCAATCTTTCAGACACGGGCTTGATGCGATCCCCTTACTCCGCTCGTCGTCAATGGGGAAGCGCCGCGAGAGCGCTTCGGGGAACATGACCCAAAGTGGTGGCGCAACGCAACTGGACACTATGTCCATTATAGTTTAATGCTAGATTTGAGAGGACGGTGGGCGTAAAATCCGCCAGCATCGCCTTGCTGTGCGTTGAGGAACAACTCGCGCGTTTTGCATTCGGGAGAAGTGGCATGGAAATCCGGATCTTGATCAAGAATGGCACGGTGGTCGATGGCACCGGCGGCGCTGCTTATCCCGCCGATGTGCGCGTCGCGAGCGGCAGGATCGTCGAAATCGGCAAGGGTCTTCAGGCAGGGCGCGGCGAGCGAGTCGTCAATGCCACAGACTGTTATGTCACGCCCGGCTTCATCGAGACGCACAATCACTGGGACGGCGGCGTCTGGTGGAATCCCAATCTCGAACCGCTGCCCGCCTATGGCGCCACCACCTCGATCAACGGCAATTGCGGCTTCTCGATCGCGCCTGCTCCGCAGACCGAAGAAGATGTCAGCGATGTTATTGATATCTTCAATTACTTCGAGGACATCCCCGAAGAGCCGATGCGACAGATCGTGCCGTGGGACTGGAAGAAGTGGAGCGAATACAAGGCTTCGATGCAGGCCAAGGTCAAGCTGCCGCTCCATTTCAGCGCCTTTTGCGGCCATATCCCGCTGCGGCTTTGCGCTATGGGCCAGGACGCCTGGAAGCGTTCGGCGACGCCTGCAGAAATTGCTCAGATGTGCGAACTGCTTGACGACGCACTGGCGGCAGGGGCGATGGGGCTGTCGTCAAACTATCTCGATTACGACAAATACGAACGCCCGCTACCCTCGCAGCAAGCCGACGATGCCGAGTTCGAAGCACTGTTGGGCGTGCTTGCAAAGTATCCCGGCGCAACCTTCCAGGTGATTCTCGACTATTTCATGCGCAAGACCGCCAATGCCTCGCTCGAGCGCTTCGGACGGCTGGCGAAAGCGGCGGGCATCCGCATGCAGTGGGCGGGCATGCCGACGCTGCAATATATGAACGACCAGCTGCCCCGCGCCGAGGAACTGCACGAACAGTTCAAGGCCGAGGGGCTCGACATCTACACAGCGTTCAATGTGATTTCGCCGACCTCGGTGATCAATTTCGGACGTACGCTGGTCTTCGGTCAGAACGGCAACCCGGTCTGGCAGGAACTGGTCAACACCCCGTGCTGGGATGCCAAGGCAGCCTTGCTCTCGGACTCCGAATGGCGCGACCGCGCACGCGAAAGCTGGGACAACCAGTTCGCACATTCCTATCTGCACGATCCCAGCGCCAACCTGCTGCGCGAAAGCGAGAGCGGTTATGGCCCGACCGGCGTCACGCTCGCCGAATACATGGCGCAGACCGGCATCAACCATCCCTCGGACGCCATGGCGCAATGGGTGCTCAACAACGGCCAGGAATCGACCATTCTCAAGAAGAGCTGGGAAAAGGACGAGGTAATCCTCAACAAGCTCCTTGTTGACACCCACAGCCTTGCCAATGTCTCGGACGCCGGAGCGCACGGCAAGCTGTTCTGCGGCGCGGGCTACGCCGTGTTCCTGCTCACTGATTATGTCCGCGACCGCAAGGTGATCAGCCTCGAACAGGCCGTCCATATGCTGACCTGGCGGCTCGCCAATTTCTTCGGGCTGCATGATCGCGGCAAGATTGAGGTCGGGCTGGCAGCGGACATTACCGTGTTCAACCTCGACGAAATCGAGATGCGCCCCGAAAAGAAGACCTTCGACGTGTGGGACGGCACCGGTGGCCGCACCTACCGCTACACCCGCGATCCCGCCCCGATGCGGCTGACGCTGGTGGCCGGGGTCCCGACCTTCGACAACGGCGAGTTCACCGGGCGTTATCCGGGCGAATTCGTCGGGCCTGAGCTGGCTGGTAGCGAGGCGTTGTCCATCGCGGCGGAATGAGAGGCCAGGCTGCGGCCTGATTGTTAGTCGACGATTGTTGCATCCACGGCCGCGAAACCACTGGGCCCATCGCGCCAGAACGCCACTTGGCCGTTGGCGATGATCGCCCAGACCCGGTCATCGCCGCTGGCGTGTTCGCAGTCTGTGGCCGATGGCACTGGGTGCCCGTCGGGGTGCGAGTGGTAGTAGCCGAACAACTGCGGCCCGCCATTACGCGCCGCTCGGTGGGCGGCGAAGAGCGCGGCGGGGTCGATTTCGAAATGGCAGGACGGATCAGCAGCTACATTGGCGGCGGGGCGTGCTTCCACAACCCTTGCGCCCAAGCCGATTAGCAATCCGCAGCACTCCTCCGGCGCTGCCTTTGCCGCTTCTTCGCGCAGTGTTGCAATTGTGCCACTTGTCACTTCGATGGTCATTCCCATGTTCTAGACATGGTTCAGGGGGAAAGCATCATCGAAGGGATAGTCGCGTCCGGCGGTGAGCGGCTCGACAAGGCGCTGGCCATGGCGAGTGGCCTGTCGCGCGAGCGGGTCAAGGCCCTGCTCGGCGAGGGATGCATTACGCTTGATGGCCGCGCTGCGGGGCAGGCTTCGCTCAAGCTGGCGGCAGGCACAGCATTTCGCATCGCCGTGCCCGGTGCTGTCGCTGCCGAAGCTGCGCCGCAGGACATCCCGCTGGTCATCGTCTTTGAGGACGAACATCTCATCGTCGTCGACAAGCCTGCGGGCCTTGTGGTGCATCCGGCAGCTGGGAATGTTGACGGCACTCTGGTGAATGCACTGCTCCACCATTGCCTGGGGCAACTTTCCGGGATCGGCGGTGTCGCGCGGCCGGGGATCGTTCACCGTATAGACAAGGATACCTCTGGCCTGCTGGTAGTTGCCAAGAGCGATAAGGCACATGAGGGGCTGGCGAAGCAGTTCGCCGATCATTCGATCGAGCGGGCTTACCTCGCAGTAACTGCCGGACACCCGGCCCCGCCCGCCGGGACGATTCGCGGCAATATCGGCCGCTCCAGCACCAATCGCAAAAAGATGGCGCTGGTCGATGAAGGGCGCGGCAAACATGCCGTCACCCACTACCGCACGCTTGAAGTACTGCAAAATGCAGCGCTGGTCGAATGCCGGCTCGAAACCGGTAGAACCCACCAGTTGCGCGTTCATCTTGGATCAATCGGCCATCCGCTATTGGGGGACCCTGTCTATGGACGCTCCCCTGCCCGCCTTCGGCCCTTGCTTTCCAGCCTCGGTTTCTGCCGCCAGGCGCTGCATGCTGCGGAGCTTGGCTTCATACATCCGGTTTCCGGCGAAAAGTTGCGCTTTGCCAGCGCTCTGCCTGCCGATATGATGGAGCTTTTGATCGAATTGCGGAACACAAGTTGAACTTTTGCGTTATAAGAAAACGCTGTGTGGCAGCCTCCAAGCGATGCCTTTAAAGGGTCTCTTAACGGCAAGCCGACAATGAAAGGACGGTCGAGTCGAAATGCCAGTAACCAAAAATAGCCCTCCTGCCGCCCGCAACCGCGGCTCTGCCAGCCTCGCGCCGACGCTCGGCGGCGAGGACGGACTCAATGCCTATCTCGCGGAAATCAAGAAATTCCCGCTGCTCGCGCCCGAGCAGGAATATATGCTCGCCAAGCGCTATGCGGAGCATCAGGATCCCGAAGCCGCGCGCCAGCTGGTCACCAGCCATCTGCGACTCGTCGCCAAGATCGCGATGGGCTATCGCGGATATGGCCTGCCGGTCAGCGAGCTGATTTCCGAAGGCAACATCGGCCTGATGCAGGGCGTCAAGAAATTCGAGCCAGATCGCGGCTTCCGACTTGCCACATATGCTATGTGGTGGATCAAGGCCTCGATTCAAGAGTTCATCCTGCGCAGCTGGAGCCTCGTCAAGATGGGCACCACCGCGGCGCAGAAGAAGCTGTTCTTCAACCTGCGCCGGATGAAGAAGAACCTCGATGCCTACGAGGATTCCGACCTGCATCCCGACGACGTGAAGACCATCGCCACCAAGCTCGGCGTATCCGAGCATGAGGTGGTCAACATGAACCGCAGGATGATGCTGGGCGGCGACGCCAGCCTCAACGTAAGCTTGCGCGAAGACGGCGAAGGCCAGTGGCAGGACATCCTTGCCGACGATAATCCGCTGCAGGATGTGATGGTTGCCAATGCTCAAGAAGCGGGCATGCGCCATGCGCTGCTCGCCGAGGCGATGCAGGACTTGAACGAGCGCGAACGCCACATCCTGACCGAGCGGCGCCTGATCGACGAGCCCAAGACATTGGAAGAGCTCAGCCAGGTCTACAATGTCAGCCGCGAACGTGTGCGCCAGATCGAAGTTCGTGCATTCGAAAAGCTGCAAAAGGGAATCATGCGGATTGCCGGCGAACGCAAGTTGCTGCCTGCCGGGTAATCCGCTTTTCAGCAGGCCCTGAACCTGTCACCAAGAGCCAGGTATGGCCCGTTTCCTTCCGCCCCCGCTGCGCCGAGGCAATCCCGGACGCTTGCCGCGCTTCGGCCGGTTTTGCCTGCGGCTGCTCATCTGGTTCCTGGCGATCAGCATTGGCTTGAGCGTGATCTACAAATTCGTGCCCCCGCCGATCACCTTTACCATGCTGATCGACCCGCATGGATTTGAAAAGGACTGGACGCCGCTTTCGCGGACCGATCGCAACATGGTCGCCGCTGTGATTGCCGGTGAGGATTCAAAGTTCTGCGATCACAATGGTTTCGACACCGAAGCCATCGAGAAGGCGATGGAACGCAATGCGACAAGCAGCAAGTTGCGCGGCGGATCAACCATCAGCCAGCAGACCGCCAAGAACGTGTTCCTTTGGCAGGGCACCGGCTGGACCCGCTATGCTCGCAAAGGGCTGGAAACCTGGTTCACCTTCCTGATTGAAAACATCTGGGGCAAACGGCGCATCATGGAAGTCTATCTCAATGTCGCAGAGACCGGGATTGGTACTTATGGCGCCGAAGCTGCCGCGCAGCGCTATTTCCACCACTCGGCCGCCCGGCTGAGCCAGGTCGAGGCCGCACGGATTGCCGCTGCCCTGCCCAGCCCCAAGAAGCGCTCAGTGGTCGATCCGAGCGGCTTCACCCGCCGCCACGGCAATGTCATCGCCGCGCGCAGCGGGGTGGTGAGGAGCAGCGCGCTCGACAGCTGCGTTTACCAATAGCGATTAGCTGCCGAGGTCGTTCGCCGTCAGGGTATAGCCGCCATCCGTCTCGCCGATCCCGAAGCTCTTGACCCGGACCATCAACTGGCCGGTGCTGCGCGCTGTGAAGTTCAGCTTTTCGGTGCCGCTAGTGCCCGAATCCTGTGACTTCACTTCGGAAAATCCAGCGTCTGGCTTGTCGCCGCCGTCGTCAGGCTCAACCGGATTGGGCAGGCCAATCGCGACCACGCCGTCGTAGGGCGCAGTCAGGTCCAGCCGGTAGCTGTGCCCGGCGACGACCGGCAAGATATAGAGTACCACCGCATCGCCATCGGCCAGCCGGCCCGCAACCTGGGCACCGCTGCGCAGCGCGACAGGCGGCGGCGGCGGCTTGGGGGCGTCGGAGCGCTTGAGCGACAGCTCGAATTCGCCCGGCTCGTCAGACAGCGAATCGACCTGGAGATAATAAGTGCCAGTCGTCGCCAGCTTGCGGCGCAGCACAGGGTTCAGGCCATCGCTGTCATCGTTCTCGGCGATCTGCGAATACTCGCCTGCCTTGTCGGGCCCGGCCAGCCGCAGCACAGTGTCCTTTTCGGAAGTGGATTTGAGCAACACCCATTGCCCGGCAGTGCCGGCAAAGGAGAAGACCATCGGCGATGACGACGAGGTAATGCCTTTCTGGCTGCCATCAAGCTGCGCCGAAACCACTGGCGGCGGACTTGAGCCGATGCTGCGACGACGGACCAGAATTTCCCGAGGCTCATCGGAGGCACTGGCGGAAACGACATATTGCCCGGCACTGCCTGCAACGAAGCGCAGCCGTTCGCCATCATTCGTGCTGCTGACGCTACCGCCCTTCTCGAAGACCTCTCCCGGCATCGGGGCCAGCACCGTGCCCTTTGCATCGCACAGCTTGAGCGTGTGCGGAACCGGCGCAGGGGTATGCTCGTGTTCGTCGCCCTCGCCGTCGCCTTCTTCATGGCTGGTCGCCGCTGGGGCAGGTGGCTTGAGGCTCGACAGATCAACGATTACCCCTTCATTCGCCCCCAGATTGATCGAAAAACTGCGTGCCGCGCCGGGGGCGACATCGGCAACCGTGCCTACCGTCAGTGCGGTGCCGCCTGATGCCGGGCAAGGCGCAGCCTGGGCCAGCGGCCCTAGGGCCGTTGCCGCGAGCAGAAGTGCAGTTGTGCGTGAAGCAAGTGACGACATTATCCCATCTCCTCCTGGGCAGGCAGCCCCTAGGCTCCCGACGGCCATTTCATGCCAGAGGTACCCCATGTCTGCCAGCGCAAACTTGCTGCCAGCAACCGCCTGTGCGACAGGCCCTGGGATGAGCGGTGCCCATCATGACCATCATCACGGCCATCGTGAAATGATCCAGCCGCGAGGCCTGGCCTTTCCCGTGGCAGTTGTGCTCAATCTGGCTTTCGTAATCGCCGAGATCGCGGCCGGGATGATCAGTGGGTCGATGGCGTTGCTGGCCGATGCCGGGCACAATTTCTCTGACGTGCTGAGCCTGCTGCTGGCCTGGGGGGCAAGCATGCTCGCTGCCCGACCGCCATCCGCGCGGTTCACCTATGGCCTCAAGAGCAGCTCGATTCTCGCTGCAATCGCCAATGCCGGGCTGCTTTGGGTAGCGCTGGGCGCGATCCTGGTCGAAACGATCCGCCGCCTGACCGATCCTTCGCCAGTCGCCGGTATGATGATGATGGCAGTGGCGGGGGTCGGCATCGCTGTGAACGGCGCCTGCGCCTTCCTGTTCGCCAAGGGACGTCAGCAGGATCTCAACCTGCGCGCGGCCTTCCAGCATTTGCTGGCAGATGCCGCGGTCTCGGCAGGCGTGGTGCTCGCTGGTTTTCTGGTGTTCATGACCGGTGCCCGCTGGATCGATCCGGTTACCTCGTTGGTGATTACCGGCGTTATCGCCTGGGGCAGCTGGAGCCTGCTGCGCGACGCAGTGAAAATGGGACTGCTCGCCGTGCCCGATGGCATCGACGAAAGCACAGTGCGCAGCTTCCTTGCCGCCCAGCCGGGGGTCAGCGCAGTCCATGATCTCCACATCTGGCCTATGAGCACCACCGAGACCGCCCTGACCGCGCATCTGGTGATGCCGGGCGGCCATCCCGGCGACATGTTCCTGCATGAGCTGGCGCACGAGCTGGAGCATGACTTCGGGATTGGCCATGCGACAGTACAGGTTGAAACCCGCGGCGGCGCGGAATGCGCGCTTGAGGCGGATGCGGTAGTTTAGACTGCAGTCACGAATTCGTGGCGCCCGCCGAAGAAATCGTCAGGGTGAATGGCGAAACCGGGCGAGACGCAGTCTTCCTCGCTCAGCCGCAAATTGAGCTGTCCACCAGTGAAATGTGCCTTTGCTTTCTCGGCGTCAGCCACCTGCCAGACCAGCGCATAAATTCCGTTCTGCTTCTTGGCCAAGAAAGCGCCAAGCGGGCCTGAGGCTGTGTCGTCGGGCTGGATAAACGCGACATTGCTATAGCCGATGCGGATCACCACGCGGCGTGCAGGCTGGGGCTGAGTCGTGTGCCCATCGGAAAGTACCTTTCCATCAACGCATTCTGTGAAGAACTGCACCGCCTTGTCGATTTCCGCCGTGACGCAGGCGATGTGATCGAGCCGCACGACGCCCGAGGCATGTCCGGTGCCCACATTCGGTCCCCAGCCGCCCGGGCGATCATAGGGATCGTTGGGCATGCCGGTTTCGCAGACCTCGACCAGCACACCGCCGGTCGATTCAGGCTTCACGAAAAAGAAAACGCCGTAGTCGCTGGCCGTCACTGCCCCGGCATCGCGAAACGCCTGGCTGGCGGCCTTACCGTCAGCAACTTTCAGCTCGAACGAATGAAACGCCTGCCCGATCCGCGCCGTCATACGGGAGAAGGGCTTGGTCATGTCCTCCGGATTGCGCGGCGCCATCGGCTCGACCATGTGGTTCGCCACATAGAGCAGCGCACAATCGCGGTCCTCGGCGGGGAAATAGTTCTCGGCAAACACCAGCCCGCCCAGCGCATCCTGATAGCGCAGGCGCATGCCGTAAATGTCGGTGGTGGAGTGGATCGTGTGGATGATGCGGGGTACGTGGATGGGGGCTGGCATGCGATCTCTCCGTTCTTATCCCCTCCCTTTCAAGGGAGGGGATCGAGAAATCAAGCCGCCTCTTCCGTCTTGTCGCCCTTCAGCACGCGGATCGGGTCCTTGCGGCCCTCGATGACATCGCCATCGACCACGACCTCGGCAATGTCCGTCTCGGTCGGCAGATCGAACATCGTATCGAGCAGGATGCTCTCGACAATCGAGCGCAGGCCGCGCGCGCCGGTTTTGCGTTCGATGGCCTTCTTGGCGATGGTCTCGAGCGCGTCGGTGGTGAAGGTCAGCGTGACGTCTTCCAAGTCGAACAGCTTCTGGAACTGCTTGACCAGCGCGTTCTTGGGCTCGCTGAGGATCTTGACCAAGGCCTCGATATCGAGATCTTCCAGCGTCGCGATCACCGGCAGACGGCCGACGAATTCAGGGATCAGGCCGAATTTGAGCAGATCTTCGGGCTCAGCCTTCTGCAGCAGTTCGCCTACCCGGCGCTTGTCAGGATCAGCGACATGCGCGCCGAAGCCGATCGAGCGCTTCTGCAGACGGTCAGCGATGATCTTTTCGAGGCCGGAAAACGCCCCGCCACAGATGAACAGGATGTTGGTCGTATCGACCTGGAGGAATTCCTGCTGCGGATGCTTGCGGCCGCCTTGCGGGGGGACCGAGGCGGTGGTGCCTTCCATCAGCTTGAGCAGCGCCTGCTGCACGCCTTCGCCCGATACGTCGCGGGTGATCGAGGGGTTTTCCGCCTTGCGGCTGATCTTGTCGATCTCGTCGATGTAGACGATGCCGTGTTGCGCCTTCTCGACGTTGTAGTCAGAGGCCTGCAGCAGCTTGAGGATGATGTTCTCGACATCCTCGCCGACATAGCCTGCTTCGGTCAGCGTGGTGGCATCGGCCATGGTGAAAGGCACATCGAAGGTCTTGGCGAGCGTCTGCGCAAGCAGGGTCTTGCCGCAACCGGTTGGGCCAACCAGCAGGATGTTCGACTTCGACAGCTCCACATCGCCGCCCTTGCCGCTGTGCTTCAGGCGCTTGTAGTGATTGTGCACTGCGACCGAAAGCACCCGCTTGGCGCGGTCCTGGCCGATCACATAGTCGTTGAGCGTCGCGAAGATATCGCGCGGGGAGGGAACGCCGCCGTCCTTTTTGCCCGCAATGCCGGCCTTGGTTTCCTCGCGGATGATGTCATTGCACAGCTCCACGCATTCATCGCAGATGAACACCGTGGGGCCGGCAATCAGTTTGCGCACTTCGTGCTGCGATTTGCCGCAGAAGCTGCAGTACAATGTGCTTTTCGCGTCTGAACCAGTCAGTTTGGTCATACTCTATCCTATGCGCCCCTAAATTCACCAGAATGCGGGGGCCGACTCGCCAAGCTTAGCCGTGCGAGCACAATTATCAATCCTGCCCCATAGCACACGAAGCTTGCGAGGGGTTGAATCACTAAGGTTGATTATTCCTTGGACCCGCTTTCACCCACCTTGTCGGAATCGGGACGGCTCTCGAACACCTTGTCAACAATGCCGAATTTCATCGCCTCATCGGCTTCAAGGAAGGTATCACGGTCCATCGACTTCTCGATGTCGGTGAGGCTTTTGCCGGTATATTTGACGAACAGGTCATTCATCCGGGCCCGGATGCGCAGGATTTCGCGCGCCTGGATCTCGATATCGGACGCCATGCCGCGCGCGCCGCCCGAGGGCTGGTGAACCATGATTCGCGCATTGGGCAGCGCGATGCGCATGCCCGGCTCGCCGGCCGCGAGCAGAAAGGCGCCCATCGAAGCGGCCTGGCCGATGCAGACCGTCGACACCTTGGGGCGGATGTATTGCATGGTATCATGGATCGCCATGCCAGCCGTCACCGCGCCGCCAGGCGAATTGATATACATCGAGATGTCCTTCGACGGATTTTCCGATTCGAGGAACAGCAACTGGGCGACGATCAGCGAGGCCATGCCATCTTCAACCTCGCCGGTGAGAAAGATGATGCGCTCGCGCAGCATCCGGCTGAAAATGTCGAAACTGCGTTCGCCCCGGCTAGTCTGCTCGACCACCATCGGCACCAGCGCGCCGGTGACGGGATCTTGGCTAAACTTACCCAAGGCTGCAGAATGGGGGGCGCTGTTGGAGCCAAACAGGTCGATCATGGGAATCCTCTTGAATATGGCCCGCCTATGTCGCGTGAAGACGACCGATGTTCAAGGGCATTAACCCGTTTATCGGCAAAGCCGCTTGATTCAGGTGGAGTAATCAAGCTTTTTTGGCGGCGGCCTTCTTGGCGGGAGCAGCCTTGGCGGCCGGTTCTGCCTTGGCGGCGGCTGGCTTTGCAGCAGCCTTCTTGGCCGGAGCCGCTTCAGGCTTGGCCGGTGCTGCTTCCTTCTTGGCAGCAGCCTTCTTCACCGGCTTTTCGGCTTCGACAGCAGGTTCTTCCTTCGCCGCCTTGGCAGCAGACTTCTTCGCCGCAGCTTTCTTGGCCGGCTTGGCGCCATGGTCGTGTCCGCAGTCAGGTCCGTGGACGTGGCCATCTTCGGATTCGATCGCTTCCTGCAGCGCTTCGCGGGTAACTTCGCGCTCGGTCACTTCAGCCTTGTCGAACAGGAAATCGACGACCTTGTCTTCATAGAGCGGCGCGCGCAGCTGGGCGGCGGCCATCGGGTCCTGCTGAACATACTCCATGAAGCGCTGACGGTCTTCCGGGCGATATTGCTGGGCTGCCTGCTGCACCAGCATCGACATTTCCTGATTAGATACTTCGACGCCGTTAACCTGGCCAATTTCCGACAGCAGCAGCCCCAGCCGCACGCGGCGCACGGCAATGGCTTCGTATTCGCCCTTTTCGGCTTCGATTTCTTTCATCGCAGCGTCGGGATCTGCTTCCTGTGCGGCTTCCTGGGTGAGCTGCTGCCAGATCTGGCCGAATTCGGCCTCGACCATCGATGGCGGCACTTCGAAATCGTGGCCCGCAGCCAGCTGATCAAGCAGCGCCCGCTTCATCTGGGTGCGGGTCAGACCCGACAGCTCCTGCTCGAGCTGGCCGCGCAGCAGGCCCTTGAGCTGCTCGAGATCGGACAGGCCCAGGTTCTTGGCAAAATCATCGTCGATCTTGGCTTCACCGGCGACCTTGACGGCATGCACAGTGATGTCGAAGGTGGCGAGCTTGCCCTTGAGCTCGGCAGCGGGATAATCCTCGGGGAAAGTCACCGTGATCTGGCGCTCTTCGCCGACCTTGACCCCAACGAGCTGTTCCTCAAAGCCCGGAATCAACCGTCCGGCGCCCAGTTCGATCGCCTGATTTTCGGCCTTGCCGCCATCGAATTCGACGCCGTCCTGCTTGCCGACGAAATCGCAGAGCACCTGGTCGCCATTTTCGGCCTTCTTGCCCTTCTTGGCGTCGGTAAAGCTCTTCTGTCCGGCAGCGATTCGCGTGAGCGCTTCATCGACTTCAGCATCGGACACCGGCACAGTCAGCTTTTCGAGCTTGAGCCCGTCGAGCGAAGGCGCAGTAACCTGCGGCAGGACTTCGAGAGCGACCGAGAGCTCGGCATCCTTGCCCTGCTCATAGCCATCACCCAGAGTCACTTCCGGTTGCATCGCCGGGCGCAGCTGGTTTTCGCTGACCAGCTTGTCCATGGCTTCGCGAATCGTCGAGTTGAGCACGTCCTGATGCAAAGCCGGGCCATGCATCTTCTTGACCAGATTGGCGGGAACCTTGCCCGGGCGGAAGCCCGGCATGCGCACTTGCGGGGCGAGCCGTTTGACTTCGCCATCGACTCGCGCGGCGATATCGCTGGCGAGGATCTTCACCGAATAGGCGCGCTTCAAGCCTTCATTGGCGGTTTCGACAATCTGCATAACCGTAAAATGCCTTTTCATATTCAACATGGCGCTTCGCACGCCAGAACAGCCAATAGAGTGCCGGAGACTGGTGCGGGCGAAGGGACTCGAACCCCCACATCTTGCGATACTGGTACCTAAAACCAGCGCGTCTACCAATTCCGCCACGCCCGCAGGACGATAGCCCCGAGAAAACCCAGACGCGCGCCCTTAGTGGCACTGCGGGCAAAGGGCAAGCGCCGTGGGCCGGTGTGTTGCAGCAGTGCCGCAGATTGTTTCAGATTTGTGCCATTAGGCTCTTGATTCGCGCCAACCAGCCGAGATTCTCGCTTGCCGCCGCGGGCCGAACGGGCGCTGCCGGACATTCGAGGCAAATGGCCTGGGCGCCGGTTCGGCCAAGCAAGCGTTCAGCCCCGGCAAGTGCCTGGCTGATCGTTGCGTTCTGGCGCAAGGCGATCAGCCCGGCCAGATCATGCGCAGATCCAGACGCTTCGCCGTCGTCGTCTCCCATCAGTCGCTCGAGCAGCGAAGCATACGGATCAGCGTCCGCACCAATAAACAGCGGGTGCCAATCGCCCTCGGCCAGTTTGGCCGCGCCAGCCGCATAGGCGAGCGCTTCATCCAGCCCGCCAAACTGGTCGACAAGGCCCTTTTGCCGCGCCGTGCCGCCATCCCAGACCCGGCCTTGGGCCATGGCATCAACTTCCTGGGTCGCCTTGCCCCGCGCCTGGCCGACCAGCCTCAGGAACTTGCCATAGGTGTTTTCGACATTGGCCTGCAGGATTGCCGAAATCTCTGGCGACAGGCCGCCGACGACGTCGGGCTGGCCCGACAGGGGCGTGGTCCTGACGCCATCGGTGCTGACCCCCCATTCGCCCAGCGCCCGCTCAAAGCTCGGAATCACGGCAAACACGCCGATCGAACCGGTAATGGTCGATGGCTCAGCGAAGATCCGGCTGGCCGGGGTCGAAACCCAATAGCCGCCGCTGGCCGCGAGATTGGCCATCGATACCACGACCGGAATGTTCTTCGCCTTGATCCGATTGATGGCACCCCGGATTTGCTCGGAGGCATAGACCGATCCGCCCGGCGAATCGACCCGGACAACCAGCGCGGCAAGATCCTGATCCTGCGCTTCATCAAGCAATTGAGCGATACGTTCGCCTCCGGCAACGCCGGGCCCCGCCTTGCCATCGACGATCTCACCAGCGATTGTGATCACGCCAATCGGCTTGCCGGGATGCTTCGGCTGGTTGGCTGCGAGCCAGGTCCTGAGGCCGGTATGGGCAAAGGCACCGGGCAGCTTGCTGTGCGGATCCTTGCCCGCCAGTTCCGCCACCCGGTTGCCGAAGGTCACCGGATCGCCGATCTTGTCGACCAGACCAGCCGCCAGCGCCGCCTGCGCGGGATCCCCGCCCGAGGCCTTGAGCCAGCCCGCCGGATCGGCTGTGGCCATGGCGATGTTTGCCTTGGGCCGTGCCCGGGCCACATCGGCCTTCCAGGCATCGAACAGCGAGCCATAAAGCGCACCGCTCGCCTCGCGTGCTTCTGGCGACATGTCGTTGCGGATATAGGGCTCGACGGCACTCTTGAAGGTGCCGACCCGGAAGACATGGGCATCAACCTTCAACCGTTCGAGCAGCTTGCCATAATAGAGATGCTTGCCGCCGGGACCGGCCACAAAGGCACCGCCCATCGGATCGACCCAGACCTCGCTGGAATGGGCCGCCAGAAGCAGGGCATCGTCGACATAAAGCGTGGCATAAGCCAGCACCGGCTTCTTCGCCGCGCGCAACAGATCAAGCGCCTGGCCGATTTCCTGCATGTGCACCTGACCGCCGCCGGTAAACCGCGCGAGATCGAGCACTACCACCTTGATACGATCGTCCTTGGCGGCGCTGCGCAGCGCCATGACCACATCGCGCGCGCGGTATTCGTTGGTGGGAGCCTGGCTCGACATCAACCGGCTGATCGGATCGAAAATCTGCGGCTCTTCAACCACCGCGCCATCAAGCTTGAGCAGCAGCGCGCCCGCACGCACTGCTCCGGGATTGGGCCGCGATGACAAGGCCGCAAATAGCACCGCAAAGAACAGCAGCAGGAACAACAGCGCCAGCCCGTCCTTTACCGCCACCAGCACATGCCAGACCTTGCGTGCGAAAATCATGAGGGCTCCTGTGACTGGTGAGTGGCTCTATTAGGGCAGATTGCTTGCAATCAAAACCATTCGTCATTGCGAGCGTAGCCAGGCAATCAAGGGCGGTTTGCGCGAGCGCAGAATGACTGGGGTGGGGTGGAATCCGGAAAGTCGGGTTCGGGAAGCAGATCTTGGAGAAGCTGCTGTTTCTCCTAGTTCGAGGCGACGGTTTCGCTTAAATACAGAAAAGGTTTTGTCTATTGACTCCCAGTGGCAGCGAATTGTAGCCTTATCGAGTGTATTTGCCCGGCTGGGCATGGCTTTCGGGAGAGTTGTGATGCCTTCTGTTGCGGAAAAGATAAGCTTCGAAACGAACCATTTGACGCCGCGGATCGCGTCGGAAGTCATGATGGATCGTGACCAGCTCTTGAGTGGACAGTGCTCTGACGCACTTCGCCTCCTGCTGGTCGAGCGCGGTGTGCTCGTCTTCCGAAAGGTTGATCTCTCGGCGGAGGAATTGGCCGCCTTTGCGAGAACGCTTGGGCCGATCGTGGCGGAATCGGGAATCGAAGTGCTGACCATGTCGTTCAACGAAAAGGACACGCGCGTGGCCGCTTATCTGCGATCTACCCAGTTCTGGCACATCGACAACCTGGGGCGGGGGATGCCCAATTTTGCATCGATGCTGTCAGCCATCGAAGTGCCACCCACGGGCGGCGAAACCGAGTTCGCGAATACCTATGCGGCTTGGGATGGCTTGCGAGAGACGGAGAAGGCCGAGCTGGATGGGCTCATCGCGCGACATTCCTTCGAGCATGCGCAGCGCAAGGCAAATCCCGATCCTTCCGACGAACAAGTTCGTCAATGGCGGAGCCTTGGGTCGTCGGAGGTGCCCTTGGTCTGGCATCACCGGTCGGGACGCGCATCGCTTGCGCTGAGTACGGATGCATTCGAGGTGGTCGGTATGGAGCCCGCCGATGGCCAGGCGCTCCTGGCTCGTATTGAGGCGCACGCGACCCGCCCGGAATATGTCTACCGGCACAATTGGTCCGCCGGCGATCTCGTCGTATGGGACAACACCGGCACGCTGCACCGGGGGCGACCGTTTCCTGAGGGCGCCCCGAGACGCATGCTGCGTGTGGCGACGGCAGGCTTCGAGCCAGTCTGCTGAGGCGGTCGATGCCGGAAAATCGCCAAAGCTCTCGCCGCAGCGTCACCGCGCCCAGCGCAGTAGAGCGGATTGCCGACACCATCCGCCGGATGAGTCTCGCGGCGGAACCCGGCGAATTTCTCGGCACGGAAGTTTCGCTGGCAAGCCTTTTCCAGGCAAGCGCCCCAACCCTGCGTCAAGCCGCACGCTGGCTGGAGCATGAGGAAGTCCTGATAGTCAAGCGCGGCGTCCACGGCGGGTATTTCGCTGCGCGGCCAAACGCCGGTACGGTCAGCCGGATTGCTGCGACCTATCTTCACAGTAACCTGCATTCCGTCGATGAAGTCTCGCAATTGATGGAGGCGCTAACCCCGTTGCTTGTCGACTTGGTCCTTAAATCAGATCATATCGATGCCTTGCGACCGTTCGCCGCTGCGCCCCCCGTGGATCAATCCCGCGAGCAATTCGTCGAGGAAGAAGCCGGGTTCAGCAGGCTGTTAAGCGAGTTAAGCGACAACGCGGCCCTGAAGCTCGTCATCTCGATATTCTTCGACATCGGCGTCACGGCCATTGCCGGCTCCCGGCTTGATGGTACGAATGATCGCGAGCTTGTCCGGCAAGAACGAATACTGCTGGCGGGCGCACTCATCGTCGGGAACCGGGACGCTGCCATCCATCATGCGCTCGAACATCGCCGGATGATTTTCGACGGGTTCAAAGCCTACCTTCCGATATTTTGAAGTGCCGTAGCCTGCGCCTGCTGACCAATTACGCTACACGCACGATAAACCCGGGTGTGGTTGCTTGGATGTCCAAGCTGGCACGCGGCACGATCCTCAAAGTTTCCAATGCAGCTCCTCGCCACGCATTCCAATCCTTTGAACAGTGGCGACCCAGGAACTTGGCGCCGACCAAACGTCCGCAATAGGTATTTGGCGAACGGCTGCCAAAAGGCGTGATGCCGCGCGATCGCAATGACCGCAAAGTTGTCGGGGGCGGACAGGTCAGTTCGGCGCGCTTTCGCCGGGAGGCATCCATTCGACTATTCGCCTTGGGAATCAGGGCAGGGTGCGCTCGATGAATCTTCTCTTGGCATCACGATACTGATCCATCGGCTTGCCGTCCCAACGGAGCTTCAAATCGTTATAATCCTTTCGAAGTTCGGCGTCGTTCCGCAACAATTCAAGGAACTTGTCGAACGTGTCGTATTCACCGCCTGACACGAAAAGCTGGAGTGATGCATCGAAGTTGGAAGGCAGGACGAAACCTTGGAACTCGTCATTTGAGAGCTGAATCAGGTCTCGTGTGAATGCAACCTCCAGATTGGACCGAGCCAGGTCAAACTTGTCCCTGCTAACGCCCAGAGCAAAGTCGAGGTCGCCCTTACCTATCACTCCGTCAATCGCAGTGCTGCCGATTGCCGATAGTGAACCATGCGGGATGACTTTGCGAATTAAATCAAGGAGCCTGGTTTGCTCCGCCCGAACAGCGTCCGGATCACTTCGCACGATATGAAAGGTCTGTGATTTGTCCTGATCTGACTGGTGGGCCATGCCGCGATGGTATCACCTACGCTCATGTCCGAAAAGGCGTCAAAAAAGGAGACATCGCCCCAACGCGAGAGGCAGGTTCGCTCAGGCGTGACCCACATCGTTCCCAACCAACAGGCATAGTGGACAGTTCGCCAAAGTCACTTGAGCAATCGCCGAGACCCCTCTAGGGCACTGGCTTCAATGACATCGCCAGCCTCTTCCCATCTGGGCCGCTATCCGGCGGGTGCAGCTGCGTTCCCGCATCGGGGCCTGATGGGCATTGCTGGTCTCGCGCGGCACGAGATCCTGTTCCTGCTCGATGAAGCGGAACAGTGGGTGGAACTCAACCGCCAGCCGCAAAAGCGCGACGACCGTCTGGCTGGACTGACCATCATCAACGCCTTCTTCGAGAATTCGACCCGCACCCGCCTGTCGTTCGAGATCGCTGGCAAGCGGCTGGGCGCGGATGTGGTCAACATGAACGCCTCGCAATCGAGCGTGAAGAAGGGCGAAACCCTGATTGATACGGCCGTGACGCTCAATGCCATGCGGGCCGATGCCATTGTCATACGCCATGCGAGCTCAGGCGCGGTGGCGCTGATCGCGGGCAAGGTCGATTGCCCGGTGCTTAATGCCGGGGACGGCAGCCATGAACATCCGACGCAGGCCCTGCTCGACGCATTGGCGCTGCGCCAGGTGCTGCGCGAACGCGGGGGCAGCGGCGAGATTGCGGGCCTCAGGGTCACGATCTGCGGCGATATCCTGCACAGCCGCGTGGCGCGTTCGAACATGCTTTGCCTCACCGCGCTGGGCGCGGAAGTGCGCGTCTGCGCACCGCCTGCACTGATGCCGGAAGGGGTCGAGGCGATGGGCGTGGCCCCGTTCAACGATTTCAATGCGGCGCTCGAAGGCGCGGATGTGGTGATGATGCTGCGCTTGCAACAGGAGCGGATGCAGGGGCAATTCGTGCCCAGCCCACGCGAATTTCGCTACCTTTATGGGTTGACGCTCGACCGGCTGGCGAAAGCGAAGCCGGATGCGCTGGTGATGCATCCCGGGCCGATGAACCGGGGCATCGAGATTGACAGCAATGTTGCCGATCTTGCAGGCCGCTCGCTGATCACTCGTCAGGTCGAAATGGGCGTGGCCATCCGCATGGCCTGTCTCGATGTGCTGACCCGGACTGCGCGCGGCGCGGAGGGCTGGTCATGAGCGCCGCTGAGCCGCTGCTAATCGTAAATGGCCTGCTGGTCTTGCCCGAGGGTCCGCTGGTCAAAGGCGCAATCCTCTGCGAAGATGGCAAAATTGCCGCCCTTGGTGACATCAAGCGGCGCGAAGGTGTCGCATTGGCTGACGCCAATGGTGCGCTTATCGCGCCCGGGCTGGTCGATTTCGGCGTTTTCGCGATCGACAAGCCTGCTTTTCATTTTGGCGGAATAACCCGTGCCGCACTGATGCCCGATCAGTCGCCGGTGCTCGATCACCCGGCGCGGGTGCGGTTCGCGGCGCAATCCGGCAAGCCCGACCTGTGGGTCCATCCGCTGGCCGCCGCAACCCGCGGTCTCGAAGGGGTGGAACTCGCCGAACTGGCCCTGATGCGCGACGCAGGCGCCAAAGCCGTGGCCACCGGACGCCAGTGGATCTCCGATTCGGGGACGATGGCGCGGTTGCTGCGCTATGCAGCGATGCTGGGGCTGGTGGTGGTTGCCCATGCCGAAGACGGCGGTCTCACCGGCAATGCAGTGGCAACCGCAGGCGAAATGGCGACCCGGCTTGGCCTCGCTTCAGCGCCTAGTGAGGCCGAAGCACTGGCAGTAGCGCGCGATATTGCCCTTGCCGAAATGACCGGCGCGCGGTTGCATCTGCGGCAAGTGACCACTGCTTCCGCTTTGACACTGGTGTGCGCCGCCAAACAGCGCGGGGTCGCGGTGACCGCTGGCGTCACCCCCGCGCATTTCATGTTGTCTGATCTGGCGATCGGCGATTTCCGCACTTTCGCCCGAATGTCGCCGCCGCTGCGCTGCGAGGCTGACCGGCAGGCGGTGCTGGAGGCACTGGCCGATGGCACAATCGATGTGATTGGCTCGGGCCACGATCCGCGCGGCCCGGAAGACAAGCGCCTGCCTTTCGCCGACGCCGAACCGGGCATGGCGGGCGCAGAAACGCTGTTGCCGCTGACTCTCAATCTGGTGCGTGACGGCGTCATCGACACGGCCCGCGCTTTTGCCTTGCTGGCAGGCAATCCCGCCAGGCTGCTGGGCGTCGAAGCTGGAGCGCTGTCAGTCGGCATGGAAGCCGACATCGCGCTCGTCGAACCGGAACGACCCTGGATCGTCGATTCTGACCGCATGGCGGCAAGCGCCGGCAATACGCCATTTGACAAGCAACCGGTTCAGGGGCGCGTCACCGCCCTTTGGAAGGGCGGCGCCGCGCTGGGCTAGGCCTTACTTGCGGCGAGCGTACTGGAGTCCGGCAAAGGTCTGCGCATTACCCGGAAGCGCGCCTGCGGGAGCCCGCGTCGCGGCATAGGCAAAGCAAACCCCGCCCCGATTCTTGACCGTCGAGCACATACCCCATGCTGCCCCGGCGTCGAAACCTGCGGCGGCGACGCGCCAGAAATTCCTGCCGCCCACCACAGCTGGCGTGATCACCATGCGGTAATCACGGAGCCGAGGATTTCTCGAGGCGAGAATGCCCCAGCCGCGACGCGCGCCCTGCGGGCTGGAAAACGAGCCCAGCTGCACCAGATGGCTGCCATTGTGGAAGTTCACCGGCTTGGCGGCAGGCAGAACCACACGGACGGTGCGAGGAGCTCTGGCCGGTGTGCTCCAGTTCGGGGCAGAAACCGGAGCCTGCGGTGTTGAACCGACAAATGCACTAGTGAAAGAGCTGGCTTCTGCTGGCTGGACAGCAGCCACTGTTTCCTGAGCCGGTGCTTCGGGAGCTGCTGGCGCAGCATAGGCCATAGCGGCCTCGACCGGGACTTGCGGCACGTCGGTCACAACTGCGACCGAAGGTGCGGTTGCAGGAACCATCGTCATTGCTTCGCCCGCTGCGGGAAGTTCGCTGCGCGCAGCAACAGGTTGCTGAACCGGCTGCGGCTGCACTGCTGTTGCTTCTGCAGCAAGTTGTTCGACAGTGTCGGAATTGCCCAGAGCGAGAGCCTGCGGCAGGCCCGGATCGCTGCGAATCGGCGCGCCAAGCAGGCTGGCCACGCGCTTCTGCGCATCTTCGGGCCGACCCTGCATGGCCCACTCGCTGATCCGGCGATCAACCTGATCGGCAGGAATATCCTGCTCCATCATCGTGCGCGCTTCGCGCCAGCGTCCATCCAGAGCATAGGCATAGGCCAGATTCTGGCGCAATTTTGGGGAATTCTGACCGCCGCGCAGCGCGTCGGTGAGGATGGCGACGCCTCGGGTTGTCTCGCCGGCCAAGGCGAGGGCTAGGCCGAGATCGCCGGCCGGAATGTTGTCGCGCCAATCGTCGAGAATGGCGACCGCTTCGCGGCCATGCCCGGCACCGACCTTGGCAAGCGCGAGGCTCAGCGCGGTACGGGGGCTGTTGTCGCCAAGTCGCATGGCATCGTCAAAAGTGGTTGTCGCGGATGTGAACCGGCCAACTTGCAGATAAGCGAGGCCGAGATTGGCGCGCAACGAAGAGTTTTGCGGGGCGCGTGCGACTGCGCGTTCTGCAACCTGGACATCCTTCTCGACACCGCGCTTGGAGCGCGCTGAATTGCCGTTCTCGTGGGCATCGGCGCGCGCGAGGTGGGCACTGCCGGCGCAGGCCCCCAATGTTGCAACTGCGATCGCGCCGATCGCGACAAACCCGATTCTTTTCGGAGTGGTACGATTCGAGTTCATTGGGATTCCCCTTTTCACGAAAGTCAGTTGCGATTGCCGGCACGCGCCGCCAGATTGGCGACCTCGGGCAAGCCTTCAATCATGTGGTCGAGTGCTTCAGTGAGAAGCTGCTGGGCACTGCGGCCAGCAAGCGCAGAAGCCAGGCGCAATTCCAGGTGTCGGTCGGCGTCGAGCCGCAGGGTGAAGGCGGCTTGGCGCCCTTCGGCCAGAGCCGACCGCCGCGGCTTGCCGCGCGGCGCAGCCTTGCCGATCCGGCTGGCGATCTGGTCCTGCAGACGGCGAACTTCGCGTTGCCCGGCGGGCTGTTCTGCGTTGATGGGCTTGAGTTCAACAATTTCGCCCAACGCTTGGTCATGGCCCATATCGTTAAAGCCAAGATCATCAAGCTGGCGGGCAGTCGCCTCTTGCAGCGGCTGGAGTTGAGGACGCATGGCCGGCTTTGCGGAACCCTTGCGTGCGAGCAGGGTCGGCGTCAGCGAGGCCAGGCTCTTGCTCTTGGTCATGCTCCCGATCTCCTCACGAACCGGCCGTGCGGCGGCCAAAGCCGCCTGAGGCGCGCTGCACGCCAGGCATCACGGCAACGCTGCCCGGCGCTGCGAAAACAGTCCTGCGGAAGTTCTTTTCCAGCCGGTCGGAAATATATTCCCACAGGCTGACGATCTCCATGGCCGAACGGCCGCTGGGATCGACTTCCATCACCGTGCGCCCGTCAATCATCGAAGCGGCGAAATCGGTGCGGTGGTGAAGCGTTATCGGGGCGACGGTGCCGTGCTGCGAAAGCGCGACAGCAGCTTCCGAAGTGATTTTTGCCTTGGGGGTCGCCGCATTGACGACGAACAGCAGCGGCTTGCCTGCCCGCTCGCACAGATCAACCGTGGCGCCCACCGCTCGAAGATCATGCGGGCTGGGGCGGGTCGGTACGACGATCAGCTCAGCGACAGAGATCACGCTCTGGATTGCCATGGTGATAGCCGGCGGCGTATCGATGACAGCGAGGCGGAAGCCCTGCTGGCGCAGGACGGCGAGGTCGGCAGTCAGCCTCGCGACGGTGGTCTGGGCAAAAGCGGGCAATTCCGCCTCGCGCTCGTTCCACCAATCGGCGAGCGAGCCTTGCGGATCGATGTCGATCAACACGACCGGTCCCGCTCCTGCTCGCTGCGCTTGCACGGCGAGGTGGCCAGACAATGTTGTCTTGCCTGAGCCGCCCTTTTGCGAAGCCAATGCCAGTACCCGCAATGCTATTCCCCTGAAATGCTGCCAATCGACAGCGGTGTTCGGTCCAGCGGGATCGCAGAACGTTCCTAATTTTGGGTTAACGGCTTGGCGGGTGTTTGTCGGAATTTGCCAGTGAAGCAGGCGGGGGTGGGCTCAAAACACTTAATTAACCATGGTCATTAGCCATTATCGGCAGCGCTTTGGGCAGCTGCTGTGTTTTGTGCGCTGACAGACTGCCCATTGCTGGTTAATAACTAGGGTCAGGACCTGTTAAATTGCTTGCATGATGGGCTGAGGGTTGATTCAATGGTGGCACCAGGAGGTGCTGCTTGTGGACGATCTGTTTATGCTGAGCGAGGTGCAGATGCGCCGGATCAAGCCATTTTTCCCGCGATCGCA
>CANJCQ010000035.1 GCA_947473355.1 Sphingomonadaceae bacterium
CAGCGGGTCAGACTTCGCGTCCAGCCCCTCATACCGGCGTTGCAAATCGAAAAATCCCGGCTCGCCCATCGCAAAAATCCCTCGGCGGTTCAGCATCCTTGAATCGGATTTTGACCGCGCTGGAAAGGGGGAATTGTTCGAGGTGCCCAATACAATCTCGGCAGCCCGGAAGCGATTCTCAAGATCATCATCCAGCGTTCGGGCTGTTTCGGCCTGGTCAATCGCGGCCGCGCCATGCAGAGCCGCGCGATGGAACGCGCCATGGCTGATAATGGTGAACTGCAGGAAGGCTCAAACCTCGGACGCGGTCAGGTCAAGGCTGCCGATTATTTCATCGAGCCTGACATTGTCACCGCCAATCGCAATTCTGGCGGCAGCAATGTCGGTGGGGCGCTCGGTGGCCTTTTCGGCGGTGGTTTCGGAGCGCTGGCTGGCGGCATCAATGTCAAGAAGAGCGAAGCCAATGTGACGCTGTCGGTTGTCGATGCCCGCACGACCGAGGAAAAGGCGTTGACCGAGGGTTATGCCCGCAAGAGCGATGTCAGCTTTGGCGCTGGTGCCGGTGGCTGGTTTGGAGGAGCTTTCGGCGGGGCCGCTGGCGGCGGTTATCAGGATACGGCCATCGGCCAGGTGATCGTGCTGGCCTATATTGACGCCTATACCAAGCTCGTCTCCGAACTGGGCGGCCTGCCCGATAATGCAGCGGCTGCAGCGCCCCCGGCGCATTAATTCCTCAGCCCATTATTTCAGCGGATCTGCGTGCAAGCTTGCGAACTATCTCCCAGGCGCGCCGCAGGATGGGGACACGGGGGTAGCTTATCCCCGGTATCGCTTTCCTACAGCCCCCCATCCATGCCAATGTCGCGCCAACGAGGCCCCCCACCGGCCCCACGCTCTTTGACCAGGTCAACCTCTCTCTCGAACCCGCGCCCCCAAGGCGCGGGTTTTGCTGCATCTGGGCCTCGGAACTCTCGCCAAAACATTAAGGCGACGGCGTCTTGGCCTAAACTTCGTAAAGTTCCATATTGTGAATTATGATTTACAGTTACTAATCAATAGCTTGTCTCACCGATCTGCAATCCGGGGATGATGCGGGCAAGTGCAATACTTCCCAATTCTCCCGCTACCCATCAACTTCCGCGCCAAATTGGTGTCACGCCAAGGCGCAAAGGCGCAAAGATCACGTCTCGGGAGCCGCTCACACCGCGCTTGCGCCCCGCCCGGTAAAGTGGTCCTATCCATGCCATAACGCCTTCGGGAGAGGCATGTGGCGGATTACGATTATCTCATCGTCGGCGCGGGCGCGGCGGGGTGTGTGCTGGCTTCGCGGCTTAGCGCGGACCCGGCCATCAGCGTCTGCCTGATCGAGGCGGGCGGGGGCGATGGCCATCCGTTCATCCATATGCCGCGCGGGCTGGCCAAGCTGGTGCGCATGCCCAGCCACATGTATTTCTACTTTACCGAGCCCGAAGCGCGCACCGGCATGAAGCCCGATGTCTGGCTGCGCGGCAAGGTGCTGGGCGGTTCGACGTCGGTAAACGGCATGGTCTGGGTGCGCGGCCACCCCGGCGATTATGACGAAATGGCCGAGGCGATGGGCGACGACTGGTCGTGGGAGCATGTGGCCAAGGCCTACCGTGAGATCGAGAACCACGAGCTGGGCGCGGGCAAGAATCGCGGCGGCAGCGGACCCTTGCGCATCTCGCTGCCCACCGAGCGCTCTGCGCTGACTGCCGCGATCCTCGATGCCGGCGCGGCGATGGGCTGGCCGGTGGAGGCGGATATCAACGCGCCCGATGACGGTGTCTCCTCCGGCTTCATGCCGCGTAGCATCTTTAAGGGAAAGCGGCAGAGCGCGGCCTTGGCGTTCCTTAGGCCGGTCATGGGCCTTAGCAACCTGACCGTCCTGACCGGCAGGGTGACCGACCGGGTGGTGTTCGATGGCAGCCGCGCCATTGGCATCGAAGTGCTGGACCAGTCCGGCACGCGCTCCGAAATTGCGGCCCGGCGCGAAGTGATCCTGTGCGGCGGGGCCATGGCCAGTCCGGGCATTCTCGAACGCTCCGGCGTTGGCGATCCGGCGCTGCTGGCGGGGCTGGGCATCCCGCTGGTCCATGCCAACAGCGCGGTCGGCGAGCATGTCAGCGAGCACCGCTCGATCCGCATGCAGTGGCGGCTCAACCGCGACGCCCTGTCGTTCAACCGCGACTATCAGGGCTGGCGGCTGCCGCTGTCGGTGATGCAATACTATCTGACGCACGACGGCCCGATGTCCTCGGCGGCGATCGAAATGCGGCTCGCCTTCCGCAGCCGGCCAGATGTCGCCCGCGCCGATATCCAGGCTCAGCTGGGTCTTTACAGCTGGGACATGGCGAACCCGGGCGGCGGGCTGGAACAGTGGCCGGGCTTCTGCGCCGTGGCCTATGCCATCCGGCCCAGCTCGCGCGGTTCGATCCATATCAATACCCGCGATCCCTCGGCCCCGCCGACATCCAGGGCCAATTTCTATGCTTCGAACGAAGACCGTGCGGTTGTGCTCAGCGCCGCCCGCCAATTGCGCGAATGGGCAGCACAAGAGCCGCTCGCCAGCCTGATCGAGGCGGAAACTGCACCCGGTCCGGCGGCGCAATCGGACGAGGCATTATTCGATGCGATCGACCAATATGGCGCAGCAGGCATGCACACCGTCGGCTCCTGCCGCATGGGCCGCGACGATGCCTCGGTGGTCGATCCGCAAATGCGGGTGCGCGGCGTATCGGCCTTGCGGATCATGGACACCTCAGTGATGCCCTTCATACCTGCCGGCAACACCCAGGCCCCGGCCATGGCCCTGGCCTGGCGCGCGGCGGAAATTATCGGGAGAAAAGAATAATGGCCGTTCAGCTTGGCGCATTCCTGCGCACGACGCTGCCGCTGGGGCTCGACAGTCTCGCCGATTATGATTCCGGGCGCTATCATTCGATGTGGCTGCCCGATCATTTCGTCAGCTTCTGGCCTGATTCGATCTGGACGCCGGAATTTACCGACCTCGCGATTGCCTCGCCCAGTCCGCACCGGCATCTCGATGCATTGGCCGTGGCAGGGACGGTGGCGGCGCTGACCAAGAACACGCCGATCTCGACGCTGGTGGTCGATACCGTCCGCCGCCACCCGGCGATGCTGGCGCAGACCGCGCTGACGCTGAGCCACCTGTCCAAGGGCCGCTTCATCCTTGGCCTCGGCAGCGGCGAGTTGGAGAATGTCGGGCCCTATGGCTTCGATTTCCGCAAGCCGGTCAGCCGGATGATCGAGGCAGTCAAAGTCATAAAGCTGCTGTGGGAAAGCACGGGCCCGGTCGATTTTTCGGGCGAGTTCTTCCATCTCGAACATGCCCGGCTCGATACCGAGCCCTATGAGGGCAAGTTCCCGCCGATCTACATGGCGGCAGGCGGCCCGCGCACGCTTGAGCTGCTCGGCCAGCATGGTGATGGCTGGTTCCCCGGCCTGATCAATTCACCTGAGCATTATGCCGAACATCTCGGCATAATTCACCGCGCGGCGGAGCAGGCCGGGCGTGATCCCTTGGCGATCACGCCGGTCTATATGAACCCCTGCTTCATCGGCGATGACGATGAGCTTGATGAGTTACTCGCGGCGCCCTTGATCAAGTCCTATATCCTGCAAGTCGCAGCGGTTGATTTGCGCGTGCGCGGCTTCGAACATCCGATGGGGCCCGGGTGGAAGGGCATCCATGATATCGACCCCGGCAAGCTGACCCGCGAGGTCGTGATCGACATGATGGCCCGGACCACGCCGGAAATGCTGAAAGCGGCAGTGCCGCACGGGCCGCCTGCAAAGGTCGCAGCCTATTACAAGCAATTCGCCGATGCCGGGGCCAGGGTGATCAAGATCCTCGACTACGGCGGTATGGCGGGGGCAAAATTTGCGGCAAAGTCGGCGCCAAGGGTGCGTGAGGCGGAAGACGCGCTGGTAGCGATGTGCGCATGATAACTCCCCTCCCGCCTGCGGGAGGGGGACCATAGAGGAGAAGCATGATGGCATTTGGCGATCACAGTGAAGACGAGAGCCTGCGTTCGGCCTGGAAGCAATTCTGCCGCAATCTGGAAGAAGCGGGCGATCAGGTGTTCAAGCAGCACAACCCCGCCAACGGCCTCCAGCGCGCCGACGGGTTTCGCTTCCTGACGCAAAACCTCAGCCAGGCCTTCGATCTTGCGCTGGAGACCCGCAACACCCAGTTTCCGGTGATCCATTCGTTCTGCTCGCCGTTCCGCAAATTGGGCGGCGACAATGCCGATTATACCTATCAGCAGGCCTGGATAGACGGCCATTCGCAATACCGCATCTCGGGCAACGTGGGCACGGTGCGCTTCTTCAACATCGCGGTGCAGGGCGTTCGGCCGGGTCCGCGACCGGGCTTTCGCCCCTTGCATGATCCCTTCGGCGATACACCGCAGGCCAACATGTTCGGGCATGACATGGTGACCGGCTGGGATGGCAGCTTCGAAGTTTACATTGGAGGAGAGAAGCGCGGGGACAACTGGCTGCCGACCACTCCGGAAACCCGCAAGCTGTTCATCCGGCAGGGCTTCGACGACTGGTCCGAGCGGCCGGTGACCATGCGGATCGAGCGGCTGGGCATGACCAGCCCCCGGCCCATGCCGGACCCTGCCGAAATGATCGCGGCGATGGACTGGGCGGGGACTTTCGTCTCGCAACTGATGATCGACTGGCCCGATTGGCCCTATGAGAACGGCGAGGATTTCGATCCCGATGGCGACAATTCCTTCACCACCAAGCGCCGCCCATTTAACGATCCGGTCTATAATCCCGAGATGGACAAAGTGCGCGGGCGGGCGATCACTTCGATGCGCTGGCGCCTTGCGCCGGACGAGGCATTGATCCTCGAATGGGACAAAAACGACAAGTTCTGGATGCTGACCAACCTGGGAACCTTCATGAATTCGATGGATTACCTCTATCGCCCGGTCTCCTATTCACCGGCCCGCACCAAGGTCGACAGCGACGGAAAAATCCGCATCATTGTGACTCACGGCGATCCGGGCTTTCACAACTGGATGGACACCCAAGGCTTCGAAGTCGGCCACATCTGCGCCCGCAACAATTTTACCAGCGAGGGCACGGATATCCGCACGCAAGTGGTGAAGCTCGCCGAACTGGCGAGCGTGCTGCCTGCCGATAGCTTGCGGGTCACGCCCGAAGAGCGCAGCGCGATGATGCTGCAGCGGTTCCATTCGATCCTGCGGCGGCTGGGAATTTGAGCCGACCAGCGGTTGACCTGAACTGGCAGGGACACACGGTTGGGCATCCCTTAATGTATCAGCTCCCGTCTGTATTGACCGTCGTCATTCCCGGGTTCTCAGCGCCCATGCCCGAAAAGCCGATGCAATAGCCGCCATCGACCGGGATCGTGACGCCAGTTACATAGGCCGACTCATCGCTGGCGAGATAGAGCGCTGCATTGGCGATGTCGCGAGCGAGGCCCCAGCGGTTCATTGGGATGCCGGCCAGCACAGGCATGCCCGCTGGCGGTTCGGCGTGGGTCTTCGACATTTCGACAAGGCCGGTCCACATGGTGCCCGGCGCGATCGAATTGCACCGGATATTGTAATCGGCATAGTCCAGCGCAGCAGTCCTGGCGAGCTGGTGCACGCCCGCCTTGGCCGCGCCGTAGACCGAGTGGTGCTTCCAGCCGACAACGCCCGAAGCCGAGCCGGTGTTGACGATCGAGCCGCCGCCACTCTTGAGCATCGACGTGATGCCGTACTTCATGCAGAGGAACACGCCGCGGATGTTGGTGGCGTGGACCTTGTCCCACAGCTCGAGCGTCTGTTCGTGCAAGGGCGCCATGCCACCGCCGAAGCCGGCATTGTTGCAGAGGATATCCAGCCGCCCGAATGTCTGCTCGGCAGTGGCGAACAGGTTCTGGACATCGGCTTCGCTGGAAACGTCGCAGTGGACGCCGACGGCGATGGGCTCGTTGCCGGTTCCGCCGTGGGCGGCATTGACGGCAGCCGCGACTGCATCCTGATTGCCGCTGATGTCAGCCAGCACCAGCCGAGCGTCTTCGGCCGAGAAAATCTCGGCCATGGCCTTGCCCATGCCCGAACCCGCCCCGGTGATGACAGCAATCTTGCCGCTAAGTCTTCCAGCCATTGTCTCTCTCCTGAATGATTATGGATTATGCCGTGGTGTCGATGGTCGGGCGCACCGAAATTTCCGAGATGTTCACATGGCGCGGCATAGACAGCATGAACACCAGAGTATCGGCGATCTCGGAGGCTTTGACCGCGCCCTCTTTCGAGACGTGTTTGGCGATCGCCTCGCGCCAGGCCGGATTGGAGATGCCGCTAGCGACTTCGGTTTCGGTCGCGCCGGGCATCAGGAAGCTCACCCTGATGTTACGGTCGCCCAGCTCCTGCCGCATGCCGTTGGTCATGGCGTTGACGGCATGTTTGCTCGCCGAATAGGCGTTGGTTTCCGGCCCGCCCTTGCGGCCCGCCAGCGACGAGATGTTGATGATATCGCCGACGCCATGCGCCAGCATATGCGGAATCGCGGCTTTGCAGGTATAGACCGTGGCCATCAGGTTGATGTCCACCACCTTGCGGTATTCGTCTAAATCGGCGCCTTCGATGCCGCCCGCCTGCATGATTCCGGCGGAATTGATCAGAATGTCGATCCGGCCGAGCAGCCGGGCGGTATCTTCCACTGCAGCAACCGCGTCGGCCTCGACAGTCATGTCGCCGGGCAGGGCCAGTGCCTTGCCGCCTGCTGCTTCGATTTGCGCGACGAGTTGGTCCAGCCGGTCCTTGCGGCGGGCGGATATGGCGACCGTTGCGCCGGCGGCGGCAAGCGCGACGGCTGTTGCGGCCCCGATCCCAGAGCTCGCACCGGTAACCAGCGCGACTTTTCCTGCAAGTGACTGCGCCATGGCTCTTCCTCAATCCCCCGGACGATTCTTCTGGCCCAAGCGTTGGCAACCGCAAGTCTGACTGTCAATCGACTTGGCTGAACACCTGTTCAATTCGCCCGCACCACGCACCTGAAACCTACATGGCCGGTGGTCGTATCGACCGGCTGGGCATAGCGCGCTGCCGGACGATAGCGCTGGCAATAGCTTTCCGCGCAAAGGTGCGAGCCGCCTTTGATCACCTTGCGCGGAATGCGGATCGGGTCGCGCTTGACGATGGAACCGCCGCGGGTGCCGCCGCGCGGGTTGGCGGGGACGCAGCAATGGCCCGGCTGCTTGCGCTCCACCTTGGGCTGGGCGAACCAGTCGTCGGTCCATTCCCAGACATTGCCGATCATGTCGTAGAGGCCATAGCCATTGGCCGGGAAGTTACCGACCGGCGAAGTGCGCAGCCAGCCATCCTCAAGGCTGTTGCCATGCGGGAAGGGGCCTTGCCAGTAATTGGCCAGCATGGCCCCGCCCGGCGCAAGCTCATCGCCCCAGGCATAGTCGGCACCTTCCAGTCCGCCCCGCGCCGCCCATTCCCATTCGGCCTCGCTTGGCAGCGCCTTGCCCGCCCATGCGGCATAGGCCTCGGCATCGGCATGGGCAACATGGACCACCGGGTGATTATCCAGCCCCTCAAGCGAGCTGCCGGGGCCCAGCGGCTGCCGCCAGTTTGCCCCGATCCGGTAGTCCCACCAGATCGCCCCGCCGGTGAGCAGAACCGGGCCTGTCGTCGGCTCGAAGACCAGGCTGCCGGGGTGTGCCAGCTCGGGCAACATACCGGGATATTGTTTGGGATCGGGTGGCAGCTCTGCATAGGTGATATGGCCCGTTGCTGCGACAAAGGCGCCAAACCGGGCGTTCGTCACTGGCGCGGCGTCAATGCGGAACGCATCGACGCGAACCTTCCGCAATGGCGCTTCCTCAGGGTAAAATCGTTCCGACCCCTTGGCGAAAGTTCCGCCGGGGATGGGGATCATATCCTCAATCAAAATCGATGGAGACATGCGGCACATCGCCCTCGATAGCCCCATGCGGCGTGGCATAGTCGGTCACCGGCACGCCAAGATCGCGGCCCAGATCCAGTGTCTCGCCGCCGCCGGCCGGCATCAGCATGGGAATGTCGATCACCGCCCGCGCCAATTCCTCGCCGCCGGAACTGACAATGACATCGGCCGTCTTGCCAAAGCCACGCGAGGCAAAGCGCAGGGTGAGATTGCTGCTGCCCTGCGGCAGGGACTTGCTTGCCGTGACATGCACGATCTCATCGGGATCGGTCGAGCGGGACCAGGTGAAGGCCGGTCGGCCGTGATCGAGATAGAGGCTCCAGCCGCCGAATTTGCTGCCCCAGGCCAGCACCGCGCCCGAGGCGTCAGGCTTGTCCAGCACCAGATCGGCGCTGACCGTGAAGCTGCGCATCGCAAGGAACGGCGCAACGCCGACGGCTGGCACGCTGACGTCCTTGCCCCAGTAATCGAAGTGCTTGCGTGCTCCGGCAAAGGTGCTGGCTGCGGCACGCGCTGCGCCGAAGCGGTGGTCGATCGGCCAGACATGGTTGGCCTGCGCCTGGCTCTTGAACAGGTCGATCATCGCCTGCAGCCGGACAGGCTCCTTTGCCGACAGGTCGGTCGATTGCGAAAAGTCCTTTGAAAGGTCGTAAAGCGTCCAGCTGACTGCCGGGCGCGCGCCACCCGGTCCCAGATCCTTCCACGAATCCCGCCCGTCCTCGCCGCTGAGGAACCAGCCATCGTGATAGAGACCCATTTTGCCAGTGATCTCGAAATACTGGGTGCGCGGATGGGCGGTATCGCAAGTGGCGAGGCTCGGCAGCAGGCTCTGGCCGTCCATCGGTTTCTGCCTTGCACCAAACACCATATCAGGCACCGGTAGCTTTGCGGCATCGAGCACGGTCGGCGCGATGTCGATCACATGACCGAACTGCCCGCAGATGCTGCCCGGGTGGGCCACATGTCCCGGCCATGACATGATCAAGCCATTGCGCATGCCGCCTAGCATCGAGGCATATTGCTTGACCCAGCGCAGCGGCGTGTTCATCGCCCAGGCCCAGCCGACCGGATAGTTTTCATAGGTCATTGGCCCGCCAAGACGGTCGGTGTTGGTCTCCATCCACGCTTCGCTTTCGGGCGGCTGGCGCATGCCGCGCAGCTCGTTGATCGTGCCGGGAGGCCCTGCCTCGCCGCTGGCGCCATTATCGCCCAACACGACAGAGACCAGGGTGTGGTCAAGTTCGCCCATCCGCTGCAATTCGCCGATCACCCGGCCGAATTGCTCGTCCTGATAGACCAGTTGCGCCGCGGCGACTTCCATGCTTCGTGCGGCGAAAGCCTTGTGGGCCGGACTCAGGCTGTCCCATGCTGGAATGGGCGCCGGGCGCGGGGTCAGCTTCGTGCCCCTGGGGATGATCCCCAGGGCGAGCTGCCGCCGCCATGTCTCCTCGCGCATGCGGTCCCAGCCCATGTCGAACTTGCCCTTGAAGCGAGCGATCAGTTCGTCCGGAGCCTGATGCGGCGCATGGGTGGAGCCGGGCGCCCAATAGGCGAGAAACGGTTTGTCCGGCGCGCCAGCCTTCTGGTTATGCACCCAGCGGATGATGTCGTCAGCAAGCCGGTGGTCCAGCAGCTGGCCTTTGCCTTCGTCGGGGTCGACGCGCGTGGTGCCGCGATAGAGGTTTGGCGAAAACTGGTCGGAATCGCCTTGCGGGAAGCCGAAGTAATATTCGAAGCCGAGACCGGTTGGCCAGGCATCGAAGGGTCCCGCCTCGCTGCGTTCCTCCGTGGGGATGTTGTGGTGCTTGCCGAACATCCCGGTGTTGTAGCCATTCAGCCGCAATATCTGCGCAATGGTCGCGGTCTCGGGCAGCATGCGCGCACCGTAACCGGGGTAGGGGGAGCTGATATCGCTCAGCCAGCCAGTGCCGGCGTTGTGATGGTTGCGGCCCGTGAGCAGCGCGGCGCGGCTGGGTGAACAGATGCCGGTAGTGTGGAAGCGGTTATAGCGCTGGCCTTGCGCTGCGAGCCGCTCGAAATTGGGGGTCGGTACCGGCCCCCCAAAGGCGCTCGACATGGCAAAGCCAACATCGTCGGACATGAACATCAGCACATTAGGCGCACCTTGCGGCGCACGCACCGGCCGGGAGCTGCCGGGCTTCGAATCGAAAGCGTTCTCCGCGATCTGGCCATCGAACGGCGGCGCGGGGATGGGAAGGACGGTGCGGTCGGTCTGGGCCAAAGCGCTGCTCGTGGCCAGCAGGGCGATTGTGGCCGCGATGCGCCTCACAGATTTGATCATCTCCAATCCCCTCATTTTCCGGCAGGCTAGCCGCACTCATGCCGCGCATCAACAAGCCACTGGCGAATCGAGCGCCGCTCCGCCACACTGAACGCTAGAACAGCGGGGCCAGCCTCCGCGCGA
This sequence comes from Sphingomonadaceae bacterium, assembly GCA_947473355.1. GTDB lineage: Bacteria > Pseudomonadota > Alphaproteobacteria > Sphingomonadales > Sphingomonadaceae > Novosphingobium. Next base: position 10,409 of record CANJCQ010000035.1, read on the forward strand.
AGAGAGAGGAAGCCCATGAAAGTCCAGCCCGCAGCCTTCCTGCGCACCACCCTGCCGCTCGGCGTCGACATGATCGAGCAATACGATTCGGGGCGCTATCATTCGATATGGCTGCCCGATCACATGGTCTCCTTCTGGCCCGACACGATCTGGACACCTGAGTTCACTGACCTTGCCACCGCATCGCATTCGCCGCACCGGCATCTCGATGCCATGGTCGTCGCGGGCGCGGCGGCGGTGCTGAGCAAGAATGTGCCGATTGCGACTTCCGTGGTTGATACGGTGCGCCGCCATCCGGCGATGCTGGCGCAGGCGGCACTGACGGTGGATCATCTCTCAAAGGGGCGGTTCATTCTGGGTGTCGGTTCGGGGGAGACCGAGAATACCGTCCCCTATGGCTTCGATTTTCACAAGCCGGTGAGCCGCTTTGAGGAGGCGCTCAAAGTCATCAAGCTGCTGTGGGAGAGCGAAGGTACGATCAATTTCGAAGGCGAGTTCTACAAGCTCGAACATGCCCGGATGGATACCGATCTCTATGACGGCAAGTGCCCCAAGATCTGGGTCGGCTGCTCGGGACCGCGCATGCTCGATATTGCCGGGCGCTATGCCGATGGCTGGTGGCCGTCGGGTGCATGGCGGCCAGAGGAATATGCCGAAAAGCTCGGCCGGCTGCTGACTTCGGCGGAAAAGGCCGGGCGCGATCCGGCGGCCATCGTTCCAGCCAATATCATGATGTGCTTGCTGGGTGACGAAGCCGAAGTGGCCGAGATGCTCGAGCAGCCTTTGGTAAAGTCGATTCTGCTGATGCTGACTGGCGAGGAGCTGGCGCGCTTTGGGCATCAGCATCCTTTGGGCCGCGAGTGGCGCGGTTATCAGGATATCAATCCCGGCATTCTCACCCGCGAGAAGATCATCGAATTCTGCGCCGCGGTCGACAAGCAGGCGATCATTGACCTCATCCCGGTCGGCTCGCCCAAGGATGTCGCCAAGAAGTTCAAGGGCTTCATTGATGCCGGCATGCGGGTGTTCAAGGTGATGGACTACGGCGGCATGGCCGGCCTCAAGTTCGGCGCCGCCTCGGCGGCCAAGGTGCGCGAGACCGAGGATGAAGTGCTGCGGCTGTGTGAGGGGGTCTGAACGTGAGTGATCTACTCAATGCCGGGGAACTGCTCGCCGTTGCCAGGCAGGAGACCGGCCTTTCCGACTGGGGCGACGATAGTTTCGTCGAACGCTTTGGCCTCGCGGTCAGGCACATCAACACCATCCCGATGTACGCGGAAGGGCGGCGGGCGGCGGCGCTCAATTGCCACTGGCTGCTGACCGACCGGCTGAAGTTCTTCAACGATCGCAAGCTCTATCCGCTGGACGAGGAAGTGATTGACCGCCCGATGTTCGCCACCGGCGAGCCGCGTTCGGGCACCACCTTGATGCATGCACTGATGTCGGTCGATCCCGATGCCCGGGCGCTGCGCTTTTGGGAAGTGATGCACCCTTCACCGCCGCCGGGTGTCGCGGGCGGCAGCCACCCGGGTATCGCGCTTGCCGAGCAGGAATGGCAGGAAATCAACACCAAGATGTGGAAGTGGCTGCACTGCCACCCCTACAACGACATGGGCGGCGATGGTCTGCCCGAGGATGAACGTTGCTGGGCATTCGATTTCCGGGTGATGACCCCGACCGCCTGGTGGCGGGTGCCGATGCAGAACCTGTCGATGGGCCTGCCGACCGACTCGGCGGCGCAAAACCGCATTCACAAGATGATGCTGCAAGCCTTTCAGTATAATCGGGAGAAGAAATATTGGGTGCTCAAGGGCTTCCATGGCTTTCGCCTCAAGGAATTCTTCGACACCTATCCCGACGCGACTCTGGTCTGGCTGCACCGCGATCCGGTGCAAGTCGCGGCCTCGTCCACTGCGATGATGCGCGACATCATGGAAGGCATCGTCGGCAAGATCGACTTGGTGGCCGAAGCAAAAATGCACCTCGACCGGGTGCGGATGAGCATTGCCAATACGATGTCGAACCCCCTGGTCTCTGACCCCCGCGTCCACCACGTTCGCTACAAGGATTTCGTCGCCGATCCAATCGGCACGATCCGCGGCTATTATCTCTTTGCGAAGCGCGAGTTCACCCCGCAGGCCGAAGCGGCAATGCGCGATTATCTCGCCAACAACAAAGGCGACCGCCACGGCAAGTTCGAATATTCGACCAGGCTGCTGACCGACGCGGGTTATGACATCGATGCGCTCAACGAGGAATTCAGCCCCTTCCGTGAGCGCTACAATGTCGAAATCGAGGTGAGAAAATGATCCACCCCCGCGTAAATCTGCACCAGGTCGCATTCGGACCGGAAAGCACAACTGCCTTCATCGATCACTGCCGCGCCATCGGCATGCCCAACATGACGCTGTCCTCGATGCATCTGATGCAGCCGGGCGGGGTCGAGGAGGCACTGACAGCACTGGCCCCCGGCGGCCCAAAAGCGACCGTGGTCAATCATCCTTTCGGTTTCTATCCCAACCTCGATGACGACACTGGCGAGTCGACGGCAAAGATGCTCGAGGCGATCGAAATTACCGACCGGCTGGGCTCGAAACTGATGTATCTCGTCTCGGGCGGGCGCGGACGGCTGAGCTGGGAGGAGGCGGCAGAGCGCTTTGCCGAGCGGATCGCGCCGTGCCTGCCGCTTGCGGCCGAGAAGGGCATCATGATTACAGTTGAGAGCGCATCGCCGTTCAATGTCGATATCCACATGGCCCACACTCTCGACGACACCATCCGCTTGGCCGAGATCGCCGGGATCGGGGTCTGTATCGAGCTCCATGCCTGCTGGTATGAGGGCGGGCTCAAGGAGAAATTCAAGCGCGCTATGCCGATCACCGGGCTGGTGCAGATCAGCGACTACGTCTCGGGCGATCGCTCAGCCCCTTGCCGCGCAGTGATTGGCGACGGGATGGTGCCGGTCGAGCGGCTGCTTGGTGACCTTTTGGCTGCGGGCTATCAAGGCGTGTTCGATCTTGAATTGCTCGGGCCAAGGATTGAAGCCGAAGGCCCGCGCGCGGCGACCAAACGCGCGGCAGAGAACCTGTCCGAAATACTCGTGAAACTGGGAGCCTGACCATGGCCTATGGCGACGGACCTGCCGACGAAGCGCTGCGAAGCGCCTGGAATGGCTTTTGCGATCAGCTCAAATTGGCGGGCGACAAGGTGTTCAAGGATGCCAACCCCAGCGAGCCGATCATGCGCGCCGATGGCTATCATTTCCTCACCCAAAACCTGGGGCAAGCCTTCGATCTCGCGCTCGAGACCAAGGATCCGGCCTATCCCCAGATCCACTATTTCACGCATCCGACGATGAAACTGGGCGGCGATGTCTGCGATTTCACTTATCGGCAGGCGTGGATTTCTGGCGATCACACTTACAAGATCACCGGCAGGAAAGGCACCGCCCGCTGGTTCAACCTGACGGTGCAGGGGCCCAAGCCCGCGAAGATTCCCGGCACCGATTTTGCGCCGCTGCACGAACCCTTCGGTGATACGCCCGAGTGCAACATCCTTGGCCATCAGATCAAGGCCGATGCCGATGGCAATTTCGAGCTCTACATCGGCGGCCCTGAGCGGGCGGAGAACTGGCTGCCGACCACGCCGGGCAGCCGCAAGCTGTTCATCCGCGAGGCTTATGATGCCTGGTTCGAGAAGCCGACTTCGCTCACCATCGAGCGGCTTGGCATGGATAGCCCCAAGCCAGTCGCCACGGCCGAACGCATGGCCGAGGCCATGCAGTGGGCAGGCGATTTCCTCTATGGCGCGATGCGTGACTGGCCCGATCATTCGTGGGCGACATCAGGCGGGGTCTGTGATCCGGGTCAGCCGAATGTGTTCCCGGCGGACAAGTCGGCCAATTCCGCCGACGACGCCAAGCGCGGGCGGATGGCAGCCAACATGATCTGGCGGCTGGCACCGGACGAGGCGCTGATTGTCGAGATGGATATGCACGATGGCTTCTGGCTGTTCGGCATGGGCGGCTTCTTTGTCGAAAGCATGGATTTCTTCCATCGCCAGGTCAGCTATTCCCCGGCGCGCACCAGGGTAGATGCCGACAATGTCGTGCGCTTCGTTATGGCGCATGATGATCCCGGCGTGCACAACTGGCTGGACACGCAGGGTTTTTCCGAGGGCAATCTGGGGTATCGCAATCTGATGAGCCAGAACCCGGCGACTTTTAGAAGCCGACTGGTAAAGCGCGCCGATGTGCTCGCGGAATTGCCAGCGGGCACTGCGATGGTGACCCGCGATGAACGTGTGCAGCAATTGCAGGACCGCTATCACAGCATCAAACTGCGCTTCGGAATCTGAGTACATGCCCCGCCCGCTCGGCCTGCACCAGTTGACGGCGATGGACGTCGGCCCCCTCGAACTGATCGAGATCGCGGCCACCTGCGGCTATAGCCATGTCAGCCTGTTCGCTAATGCGCCGGTCGTGCCGATTGCCGGGCAGGAAGGCAAATTCCAGTTCCCGACCGTGACACCGGACATCAAGCATGAACTGCTCGCCCGGCTGGACGCCCACGGTCTCGATGTCATCAACGCCGAATTCTTTCTGATGCGAAGCGATGTCGATCTCGAGACCTATCGCTCCGGTCTCGCGCTGGGGCGGGAACTCGGCGCCAGGAATGCAATGACGCACATCTTCGAGGCTGATCCGGTCCGCGCTGCCGACTTGCTCGGCCGTTTCTGCGCAATCGCTGGCCAAGAAGACATGTGTGTTTCGATCGAGTTCTGTCAGATGACCCCGGGCTGCAAGACGATCCATGCGGCCAAGGCATTCGTCGACGCGGTCGGCGCTGCCAACCTCGGCTTTGGTATCTGCCCGATGCATCTGGTGCGTAGTGGCGGGACGGCGGCTGATATCGCCGCGCTCGATCCGGGACTGCTGCTTTATGGCCAGCTAAACGATGGCCACGGGCTGCATTTGGCGGAGGCCTATTTCGAGGAAGTCCATGATCGCCAGCTGCCCGGCAATGGCGACTTCCCGCTGGCCGACATTCTGCGCGCGCTGCCTGCGTCAGCGCCGATCGAAGTCAAATGTCCGAGCGACAGCCGCCGCAAGGCCGGTGTCAGCGCGCTCGATTATGCCCGTGAAGCCGCTCAGCGCTCACGCGCGCTGCTCGAAAGTCTCTGACTTCAGGCCTTGGGACCGCGCTTCGGTTTGGTCCGCGCCTTGCTGACAGGGCGGGGCAGTCGCGGCTCGGATTCCGTGTCATCGGGCGCGGCGAACACCTTTTCGCCCTTGGCTTTGCGGCCGATGGTATAACGGTAGATGACATAGGCCGATGCCGCGGCAAGCGGCCAACGAACCAGCTTCAATGCAATTCTCCTGCGGCGTCTGGGGAGCGGGCCTCTAGCCGGTTCCAAGCGCCCTTGCGAGTGCCTGCATGCGCAAATCGGAGGCCAGCTTCGACTGAGGCGCATCCTGAAGCAGGCCTGAGCCATGAAAAGCGCCGGGAATGACATGCAATTCCACCGGAACTCCCGCCCTCGCGAGGCGGCGGGTATATTCCAGACTTTCATCGAGAAACAGGTCGAGCGCGCCGATCGAGATGTAGGCAGGCGGCAGGCCGGAGAGGTCACTCGCGCGGGCCGGGGCGGCGGTCTCGTGAACTCCGTCGCCGCCTGGATCAGTGCCCAGCAACGATTTCCAGCCGAAGTGGTTGAGCTCGGGAGTCCAGACAAATTCGCCGGCATAAGGATGCGGCTCCGCATCGACGCAGGTTCGGTCATCAAGCATCGGATAGTCGATCAGCTGGAAACACAGCGCCGGTCCGCCTTGATTCCTTGCATGCAAAGCCAGTGCGGCCGCATGGCCGCCGCCGGCGCTGCCGCCGAACAGGGCAATGCGGGCGGGGTCAACGCCAAGTTCCCCGGCATTGCCGGCCAGCCAGCACAGCGCAGCATAATTATCATGCAGCGAGCCCGGCCAGGGGGTTTCCGGCGCGAGGCGATAGTCCACTGCCACCACAACGCAGTCCAGACTGCGCGCGATGGCGCGGTTGGCCGCGTCGCTCATGTCGGCAGTGCCGAGCACATACCCGCCGCCATGAATTTCCAGCACCGCCGGGCGCGGCGCAGCGGCTTTGCCGGGCGGCGTATAATGCAGCACCCGCACATCGGGATCACCAGGGGCACCCGGTATGAAACGCTCCACGCAGGATATTGCCGCGAGTTCGGGCGGCAGCGGCGGCGCTTCGCGATTGGCAAATCCGCCCCGCAAGACGTCCATGCCCTGTGTGTGATCCATCGGTGGGAACACATCGATCACGCCATCGAGTTCAGGTGCGACGAGGTGACGAGTGGATTTTGTGGCCATGGCTGTTTCTCCCGGTGAATCTGCTCTGCGCAGCTTTTCCCGGATTGGCTGCGGCTGGCAAGTGGCTTATGTGCTTGTGCAATAATTGAGCCGGGAGAGAAAATCATGGCGACCTTCGTATTGGTGCATGGCGGCGGCCATGGCGGCTGGTGTTATCAGCCGGTGGCGCGGCTGCTGCAGGCAAAGGGCCATCTGGTCCATGCGCCGTCGCTGCCGGGCATGGGCGAGCATACCCACATGATCCATCCCGGGATCGATCTCGATGCGCATATCGACGATCTCGTCGGGCTGCTGTTTTCTGAAGATTTGCGCGATGCGATCATTGTCGGCCATTCTTATGGCGGCATGGTCATCACCGGGGTTGCCGACCGCGCGACGCCCCGCGTCGGACACCGCGTCTATCTCGATGCGGCCTATCCCAGCGACGGCGAATCGCTGCACGAACACGCCTTTGCCTCGATCGACCAGACCCGGCAGGGCATGTATCAGATCAACGCGACTGACGTGGTGATGAAGCCCGAGCCGTTCTATGCCGGCTTCTTCGGCATCCACGATCCGCAGCTTGCCGACTGGACCAACGCCCGGCTGACCCCGCAGCCGTGGAGGTGCTTCTCGCAAAAGCTCGTGCTGCGCAATGAGGCGGCGATGCGGGCGATCCCGGAAAGCCATTTGATCTGCACCTCAACCATGGCCACGCGCGACATGGCCAGGCTCACGGCCAATTCGGCAGGGCGGGTGTGGGACATCGATACCGGCCACGACCTTATGCTGACCGAGCCGCAATGGGTTGCTGACCGGTTGGAGGAGATTGCGGTCTTGTAGCGATGGTGCATCAATCCGGTTGCTCGAGCACGAGCGGCTGATAATTGCGGCGCGAGAACAACCATTCACCGTTCTCGCGCACCAGATAATCGTCATAGTGGCCGATCAGCTTGAACAGGTTGCCGTCCTTGAGCCGAATGATCTCGCGCGCCTGAGAACTGGCGCGCGCAATGTCGCCCTCGACCTGAATCCAGCCGATTTCGCTAAGGAAGCCAAGCTTTTCGAAGGCGATCCACAGCTGGTCCCACTGTTCGCGCAAGTCCGGCTTGCCCTTGCGGTTGAACATATGGCTATTCCATTCGCAATCTTCGGCGAAAGTCGCCAGCCAGGCCTCGGCATCCCCCCTGCAACTGGCATCGCCATAGAGCCCGAACAGTTCGCGGATCAGCAGACGGTCTTCCATCGGCCCAGCATTGGTCATCGCTCATTCCTCACCCTGATTTTTGAGCCGGTTTGCCTTTGCCGCCTGCGGCTGGCAAGTGGTCATCGGAGCGGTATGGCGGAGAGGCGAGATGGCGGGCGAGCTTTTTGACAAGAATATAATTGTCACTGGTGCCGGGCGCGGAATCGGGCGGGCGATTGCGCTTGCCTGCGCGACGGCGGGTGCTCGGGTCGTTGTCGCCGATTTTGGTGTCGCCTTCGATGGCTCAGCCCCGGATCCATCCATCGCAGTCGGCGTCGTGGACGAAATCGCGGCGCAGGGCGGCGAGGCGATTGGGTTGAGCGCAAACGTAGCGAGCAAGGCTGGTGCTGCGGCCATTGTCGGTGCGTGCCAATCAGCCTGGGGCCGTATCGACGGGCTGGCCTGCTGCGCCGGGATCGTAAGGCATCGCCCATTCCTCGAACTCACCGAGGCGGATTTCGACGCGGTCATTGCGGTGCATTTAAAGGGGCATTTCCTGATGTATCATGGCGTGCTTTCGGCCATGGCAGCACAGGGCACCGGTGGATCTCTGATCGGGATCGGCTCGGGTTATGTGCTGGGCGATCCGGCGCGCGCGCCCTATCGCACTGCCAAGGCTGGGATCATTGCGCTTACCCAAAGCGTCGCGCTGGCCGGGTCAGAGTACGGTGTTCGCGCGAATGTGATTTCGCCGATCGCTGAAACGCGGCTGACCCAAGCGTCGCAATTGCCGATTGCTGCTCCGCCCGAAGACATTGCGCCGATGGCGGTCTATTTGCTCTCGGACCGCGCCGAGGCTATCACCGGCGAGGTCTTCAGTGTCTTCGGCAAACGTATCGCCGTCTGGGGTGAGGCCCGGGAAACCGGCGAAGTCTCGCAAACTACTCGCTGGTCGCCGGGCGAAATCGACGCAGCCATGCCACGACTGATGGTTGGCAGACAGGCAAGTCACAACCCATCTCCGCCGTTGCCGGATTCGGCGAAACCTGGGGCCGAGCCTGTGTCACTGGGTTAGCCATGTCGGCATCGCCAAGCATGTCCATAGCAGCGGTCATCAGAACCGCCTTTAGAATGGGCTATTGGCAGTAAAGGGTCTGTGCCGCTAAACGGCTATCATGCGTGAGCATTCCCAAAGATGTAGCCAATGTCGCTTCTGGCACCCGGTTTATGACGAAGACGGCAATGACCTCGGCCAATGCCGCCGATTCCCCCCGTCTTATGAGGGCTGGCCCATGACTGGCAGCGATGACTGGTGCGGCGAATGGTCGATGGGCCAGCGAGGGCATTAGGCATTATAGGCTTATCCGATTCCCCTCCCGCTTGCGGGAAAGGGATTACTCTATCGACCGGAATTTGTGGCCAGCCCCGTTAGCGTTCCTTCAGTCAACACCTGCGGCAACTGCTGCGCTGCCCCGCCGCCCGCCGGATACCACAGATAGAGCGGCACCCCGGCCGCGCCTTGTGCGGTGAGAAACCGCGTGATCGCCGGATCGCGCCGGGTCCAGTCGCCGACCAACACCTGCACCCCGGCCTTGTCAAACGCCCGTTTTGTCGCCTCGCGCTCGATGGCTGCAGCTTCGTTGACCTTGCAGGTCAGGCACCAGTCGGCAGTGAAATAGAGAAAGACCGGCTTGCCCGAGGCGCGGGCCTTGGCGAGTGCTTCCTCCGAGAAAGGCCGCGCGTTCAGAATGCCTTGCTCCGCCGCTGCTGGCTGGCTCAGGATATGCGGCGTCGCGGCAACGCCTGCGATCACCAGTCCCGCGATCTCGACAAAGACCAGCCAGCCCAAGGCCAGCCCGCGCCTCTGCTTCATCCCGATCAGCACCAGCAGCACTGCAATCGCAATGCCGATGGCCAGCCACACCCCGGCAAAGAAAGCCCCGCCCAGCCGCCAGCTCAGCCACAGCAGGGCGAGTGCCGTCAGCCCCATCGGCAGCGCCATCCAGCGGCGGAAGGTCACCATCCATGCACCGGGCTTCGGCATGCGGCGGCGTAGCGCGGGGATGAAGGCGATGGCGAGGAACGGCAAAGCAATGCCCAGCCCCAACATGGCAAAAAGCGCCATGCCCGCTGCCACCGGCAACAACAGTGCCGCGCCCATTGCGGCGGCCATGAACGGTCCGGTGCAGGGCGTGGCCACGAAAGCCGCGAGCAGCCCGGTGGCAAAGGCGCCCTTGGCCGATCCCGTGCTGGCGAAGCCGGGCACGGCGAATTCGAAAGTCCCGAGGAAATTGGTGGTGAGCGCAACTGCCAGCAGCATCAGCGGCGCAACTACCAGCGGTTCCTGCAACTGGAAGGCCCAGCCGACCTGCTGTCCACCCGCGCGCAAGGCGAGCAGCAGCGCACCCAGCGCCATGCAGGCCACGACAACCCCGGCCGTGTAAGCCAGCCCCTCACGCCGCGCATCGGCTTCGCTTTCGCCAGCGCGGGCGAGGCTCAGCGCCTTGAGGCTGAGGATCGGGAAGACGCAGGGCATGACATTGAGCAGCAATCCGCCGAGTAGTGCGCCCAGCAGCAACAGAGGCAGGCTGGCCAGTGCAGGCGCCTTGCTGCCAGTCTCCAGCAGCTCTCCCCCCGCCGGCACAGCGCCCGGCGCGGCCACGAACGACACGCCGTCACCCGCCTCGTTGAAGCGCAGGATGCCTTTGACACTGTCCGGAGCGATCGCGCCGAATTTCGCGCGCTGCAGCTCGATGATCAGCATGTCGCCCTTGCGGTGGAAGATCTGCGCGGCGGCATATTCGGTGACATGGTCCGTGCCGACAAACAGGTGCGGCTGCGCCAGCGCCTGGCTGGCGGGCAGCGGCACGGCCAGCCTTATAATGTCGCCCGCAATGGCAAAGTGCACTGGCGCGCCAAGCGGCGCGGGCAGGCGGTTGTTCCAGGTGTCGAAGCGGGGATCGATTGGCAGCGGGCCTTCGCCCGGCTGGCGGGCATGGACCTTGATCGTGGTGCGCAGCTCGGCGCTCTCCGGCACGCAGATCTCGGCCGTGCAGGCCAGCCATTCGGCCTTGACCGCAACCGAAAGGTCCGCTCCCTCCCGCGCGTCTGCCGGGATCGTGAAAGTCTGGAGCACGGCGTAGTCTTGTTCGTAAACGTGGTTCATCAGCCCGGCGATCAGCAGCGTCTGCGGCACCGGATAGTGCGGCGGCTGGATGCGCGCGCCGGACGGCGCATTCCAGATCAGCGCCATGCCGACCCCGGCATCGCCCGGGTTGAGCCAATAGCCATGCCAGCCAGGCTTGGGCCGGAATGCGATCGCCAGCTGCACATCGGCACCGGGGGCAGCGGGTCCCGAGGCGACCAGTTCAGCGGCGAGATGCGTCGGCGCGGCGCTCGCCGGGGCGGCCAGCATAAACATGCAAGCCTGCCACAGCAGTGCAACAAGCAGGCTATAGGACCGCATCATCGGAAAGCTCCCGGCTAGACCCGCCAAATTGCCAGAAAACCGAATTTGTTGGCAGCCAGCAATCTGGCTTTGACGCCAATGCCGGGATAGATCAAGGAAGCACCATGCGACAGACCCTGAACCGCTTCATCTTCCCGGCCGCGCTGGCTCTCGCTGCGCTGGTGCCTGGCACTCCCTTGCTGGCAAAGGACGCCGCGCCTGCCCCGGCTGCCGCGCAGGCCCCCGCCGAGCCGCCGCGGCTGATCCTGGCGATTGCCGTCGACCAGTTTTCCGCCGATCTCTTCGCGCAATATCGCCAGCATTTCACTGGCGGGCTCGGCAAGCTCTTGACTGGCGCAGTGTTCCCCTTGGGCTATCAGTCGCATGCCGCGACCGAAACCTGCCCCGGACATTCGACGCTGCTGACCGGCGTCCACCCCAGCCGCAGCGGGATCATTGCCAACAACTGGTTCCAGCCCGGCATCGCGCGGGCTGAAAAGCGCGTCTATTGCGCCGAAGACGAGACTGATCCGGCCTCCAGTTCGTCAAACCCGGTGGTCTCCGCCTCCCATCTCAAGGTGCCAACCCTGGGCGACCGGATGAAAGCGGCCAATCCCGCCAGCCGCAATGTCGCGGTTTCGGCCAAGGACCGCGCCGTAGTGATGATGGGCGGCCACAAGATCGACGCGGCCTATTGGTGGAAGGGCGGCGCTTTCACCAGCTTTGCCGGGCTCCCGCTCGCCCCCTCGGCGCAAGCGGCGAACCGCACTGCGGCGGCTATCATCGCCAAAGGCGCGCCTGCCTTCGCGGTCCCCGCTTGGTGCCTGCCCACCCAGCGCGCCATGGCTGCCGGATCGGCCACAATCGGCGCAGGCCGCTTCGCGCTTGAAGCTGCCAAGCCCGATGGCTTCCGCGTCTCGCCGCGCATCGATGCCGCCACTGCCGATCTCGCGATCCGCCTGATCGACGAAATGCAGCTCGGCAAGGGCGCGGCCAGCGACGTGCTGTCGGTCAGCTTTTCCGCGACTGACTATGTAGGCCACGCCTATGGCAGCGAGGGACTGGAAATGTGTATCCAGATGGCTCAGCTCGACGCCAATATTGGCCGCCTGCTGGCGCGCCTCGACCAGCTGCGCATCGACTATGCGGTGGTGCTGTCGGCCGATCACGGCGGCTTCGATGCTCCCGAGCGGCTGGACCAACAGGCCTATCCGCGCGCGGTGCGGGTCGATCCGGCGCTGCTGCCAGGTGAGCTGGCCAGGGCGGTCACAGCCAAAACCGGTATCAAGCCCGCCAGTGGGCCATTGATCTATGGCGATGGTGCTTTCGGCGACTATTACTTCTCGGCCAGCCTCAGCGCCGACGACAAGGCGCGGGCTTCTGCGGCGCTGGTGTCCTTGCTCAAGGCGCATGGCCAGGTCGCCGCCGTGTTCACTTCGCAGGAACTGGCCGCAGCGCCGCTGCCTTCCGGCTCGCCGGCTGACTGGAGCCTCAAGGAGCGCGCCCGCGCTTCGTTCGATGCGCAGCGTTCGGGCGATCTGGTCATGCTGCTCGATCGCGCCGTGGTGCCGATTCCTTCGCCGGGTCCGGGCTATGTCGCCACCCACGGCAGCCCGTGGGACTATGATCGCCGCGTGCCGATGCTGTTCTGGCGGCGCGGCCTGCCGGGCTTTGAACAGCCCGCCCCGGTTGAAACCGTCGACATCGCGCCCACGCTCGCCGCCCTGCTCAAGCTGAGCATCACGGACGGCGATTTCGACGGCCGCTGCCTCGATCTCGATGGCGGGCCGGGCAACACCTGCGCGAGTGGGAAATGAGCGCAGACGGGCCCCGCGATCTCGTAATCCTCGGCGGCGGGCTGGTCGGCATGACGCTGGCCCTCGCCGCCGCGCGCGCTGGGCTCACCAGCCATGTCGTCGACCGCGCCGACCCGGCAGACCTCACTGCCGAGGGCGTCGATGGCCGGGCCTCGGCGATTTCGACGGCAAGCTGGAACCTCTTCACCAATATCGGCCTTGCCGATGAACTCGAACCGCTTGGCTGCCCGATCGATGCCATAGCCGTCACCGACGGCATGCGCCCCGGCCAGATCGATTTCCGCCCGGAGCCTGATGAAGGCTCCTTGGGCCGGATGTTCGCCAACCGCGACTTGCGCCTCGCGCTGTTTGCAGCAGCAGCCAGGGAACCGGCGATTGACTGGCACAGCGGCGTCGAAGTGGTGGAGCGAACTCGCGGCGAGCACAGCGTTTCGGTCAGGCTTGGCGATGGCCGCGATCTGACCGGGGCGCTGATGGTGGCAGCCGAAGGCCGCAGCTCTCCGGCCCGCAATGAGGCAGGCATAACCGCCGCCCGCTGGGACTACCATCACCAGGCGATTGTCACGGCGCTTTTCCACGAAAAACCCCACGGCAATGTCGCATGGGAAATCTTCTATCCCGCCGGCCCCTTTGCCTTGCTGCCGCTGGTGGACAGTGCCGATGGGCGCCACCGCAGCGCGCTGGTCTGGACCGTGGCGGCCAGCGATGCGGGCGCCATGCTGGCCTTGTCGGAGCGCGCATTTCTCGCCGAGGCGCAAAAGAAAATGGGCGGAATGTTCGGCGAACTTTCGCTGTCCGCGCCGCGCATGGCCTATCCGCTGACCTTCCACCATGCCGCCAGGATCACCGCTCAGCGGCTGGCCGTGGTCGGCGATGCCGCGCATGGCATCCATCCGATTGCCGGGCAGGGCCTCAATCTGGGGCTGCGTGATGCTGCTGCGCTGGTCGAAGTATTGGCCGAAGGCATGCGGTTGGGCCTAGAGCCGGGCGACGCGCAATTGCTGGCGCGCTATGAGCGCTGGCGCAGCGCCGATGCTTTCTCGGTTGCCGCCATGACCGACGGCATCAACCGGCTGTTCGGCATTCCCGGCCGCCTGCCTTCCGCTGTGCGACGGCTTGGCATGGGCGCAGTGCAGCGTTTGCCTGCGCTCAAACGCTTCTTCATGGACGAGGCGCGCGGGGTTTCTGGCACATTGCCTGCGCTGCTGCGTGGCTGAACTGCCCTAAACGCTATCCCCGTATCAAGCCCCCGGCAGGGCGTATCAAGCCCCCGGCGGGGCGAGCGGGCTGGGCTGATTGACGCTGGTGCCCGCGCCATCGTTCAGCCGGTGGGGATCGAGCATGGCAGTGGTTTCGATAAGATCGAGCGCGCGCTGAACTGCGTCATATCGCCGGGCTGAAGCGATCCAGGGTTGCGCAATAGCAGCGCCGGGAAGGCGCTCCACTTCGGCCACTGCTTCGCTGGTCTTGCCTGCGGTCAGCAGCAGCTTGGCGCTGGCGATGCGGTCCTCGGCGCGCACCGAGGCGCCGCTCTGCTGGCGGATGACGAACAGCCCGGCAAGCTCGCGCTTGACCCGCCCCCAGCTACCTTCGCCCGCCGGAGCACCGGCCAACCTGGGCCCAAGCGCCTCAAGCTGGGCATAGAGCGAATCGAGCGTGACCGGCGCATGCGCCGCTGCGATCAGGGTCTCGACGGCATTGGGCTGGGCATCGGCAAAACGCAGCCGCAGCTGGTCTTCCAGATAGCCCAGCGGCGCGCCGCGATCGAGCGTGCGGCGGGCGGCATAGGCGATCAGCAGCCCCTCGGCCCGGGCGGCATTGCCCGATGCGGCCTGCGATTGCATGTCGATCCTGGTGAGGCGCTTTTCCAGCTCGGCGAGCCGCTCCGCAGTTGCCGACGCATCTGCAACAGCATCTTCAGCAGCTGAAATCTGAGGCGGCTGGCCAGCGAAAACCGGGGGCGGGGCAGGCGTTGCCAATGAAGCCACTGCGCGCGCCGGTGGGGCTTTCACTAATGGTTGCAAACCAATCAACGAGGCAATCTGGTGCTGCATCGCGGGGACCTGCCAAGCCGCGATGACCAACCCGGCTGCGACCAGCAGCAAGAGCACCAGTCCCCAAAGTAGCCTGCGGCCCCAGCGGCGCGGCGGAGCTGCGACAAGCGGAGCTTCGATTGGTTGGTCCTGCATATGGCCTTTTGGCTTACCTGTTCAACGCGTCGCTGCTTTGGCACATCTGCCGGGCCAAGGCCAGCAAAGCCTGATCGCGCGGTTCAGCCGCGGCTTCCAATGCTGCCCAGCCATGGCCCGACGCTGCGGCAATGCGCGGGGCCAGCGCGGCCACGGCGATGCTGCTGCGCGCGATCTCCAGTCTATCGCACTCAGCCGCAAAGTGCCGCGCGGCTTCGCCCGAATGGAGCAGCACGACAGCGCCGCCCGCCAGCAACTCGGCCAGCTCCTGCGGTATGGGCCTGGGCTCGCTGGCATAGGTCACCGCCTCGGTGATCAAGACGCCCGGCGGCAGAGTAAGCTCTACCCTTTCGCGCGCTGTCAGGCGCAATAGCCGCCTGTGGCCGGGCTTCAGCGACCCCAGCAGCACCTGCAAGCCGCCTTCGCCCTGGCCTGCAAGGTCAAGGCCTGCATCGCGCGACGCCGCTGCGGTGGTCTCGCCAACCGCATAGGCCGGCATCCCGCGATAGCGCGCCAGAGCCGCGCCGCCGTGACGCAGCACATTGGCGCTGCCGATCAGCAGCGCGTCGAACTGGTCCGGATCAGGCGCCTCCCAGGCGAGCGGCCCGACTTCGAACAGCGGGTGGGCAAAGGCCTCAAGGCCCAGTGCCCGCGCCGCCCGCACTGTCGCATCGCAGCCGGGCTGGGGCCGGATGACGACGAGCGGAATCATGATCCTGTGAAATGGGCAGTGATGGCTGGCGAGGCCTTGGCGAGCAGGGCATGGGCCAATCCCGCAGGGCCGGCGCTATCCCCGGCAGTAAACGACGCCTCAGCCTCGACCCGCTCCGCGCCATCCGGGCTGAACAGCACGGCGCGCATGGTCAGCATGTCGCCCGCAAGGCTGGTCAGCACGCCGATCGCACTGTGGCAATTGCCGCCCAGCGCCGCCAGCAGGGCGCGCTCGGCAAGCAGGCCGGTGCGGCTGGGCGCATGGTCGATGGCGGCGAGAAGGGTGACTGTTTTGGCATCGTCGCTGCGGCACTCCACCGCAATCGCGCCCTGCCCCGGGGCGGGGAGCCATTCCGTGGCATCCAGCGCTGCGCCCACTTCGCTCTGGCCCAGCCGGATTAGCCCGGCGGCGGCGAGCAGCGTCGCATCGGCTTCGCCTGCCGCCAGCTTTGCCAGGCGCGTCGCGACATTGCCGCGGAACGGCACCACTTGGCAATCAGGCCGCAGGTTGAGCAGCTGCGCTGCGCGGCGCGGCGCGCTGGTGCCCAGCCTTGCGCCGGACGGCAGGTGGGCAATCGAAGCGGCACCAACGAGAACATCGCGCACATCCGCGCGCGGCAGCACAGCGGCAATCGCGATTTGCGCCGGGCGCAGGGTCTCCACGTCCTTGGCTGAATGCACCGCAAACTGGATCTCGCCCGCCAGCAGCGCGGCGTCGAGTTCCTTGGTCCACAGCGCCTTGCCGCCGATCTCGGCGAGTGGCCGGTCCTGCACGCGGTCGCCGCTGGCGAGCACTGTTACCAGTTCGATGGCCTCGGCCCCGAGCCCGTGCGCCGCCATCAACCGCGCGCGCACCTCCTCGGCTTGGGCAAGGGCGAGCGGGGAGCGACGGGTGCCGAGGCGCAAGATGGTATTGGTCATGTTCGCTTGTGCTAAACGCCAATCTCTTTAAGTGAAAGCCGGGATGGAGATTGTTCTCGGAATAGAGAGCTCGTGCGACGAGACGGCGGCTGCGCTGGTGACAGGCGAGCGGGTGGTTCTCGCGCAGCGGATTGCCTCGCAGGATGAGGTGCACCGGCCCTATGGCGGCGTCGTGCCCGAAATCGCCGCACGCGCCCATGTCGAGCGGTTGAGCCCGATCATCGCCGAAGTGCTGGCCGAAGCCGGAATGACTTTGGCCGATCTGGATGCAGTGGCCGCGACTGCGGGGCCGGGGCTGATCGGCGGGGTGATGGTCGGACTGGTCACCGCCAAGGCGCTGGCCATGGCCTCGGACAAGCCCCTGATCGCGATCAACCATTTGGAAGGCCACGCGCTCTCGCCGCGCCTTGCGGATGCGACCCTGAACTTTCCATATCTGCTGCTGCTGGTATCGGGCGGGCACTGCCAGTTGCTGGTGGTCGAAGGGGTAGGCCGATATCGCCGCCTTGCCACCACTATCGACGATGCGATGGGCGAGGCTTTCGACAAGAGCGCGAAGATCCTGGGGCTCGGCTATCCCGGCGGTCCGGCGCTGGAACGGCTGGCGCTGGAGGGCGACGCCAAGGCGGTCCGCTTGCCGCGCCCCTTGCTGGGCAGCGAGGAACCGCATTTCTCCTTCGCTGGGCTCAAGAGCGCGGTGATGCGGGCGTACCAGACCGGTGAGCACAAGCACGCCGACATCGCCGCCGCCTTCCAGCAGGCCGCCATCGACTGCGTGATTGATCGAACGTCCTGCGCGCTGGCAAGCGCAGGACAGGTCACCGCGTTGGTTGTCGCAGGCGGGGTCGCCGCCAACATGGCCGTGCGCAGCGCACTCGAAACACTCGCTGCCGCGCATGGCCTGCGCTTTGTCGCCCCGCCTCTGGCGCTGTGCACCGATAACGCCGCGATGATCGGCTGGGCCGGGATCGAGCGGCTGCGGATGGGTCAGAATGACAGCCTCGATATCGCCCCACGACCACGCTGGCCGCTGGATGAAAGCGCCGAGCCGGTTCGTGGCGCGGGGGTCAAGGCGTGACCGTTGGGGTTATTGGCGCCGGCGCCTGGGGCACGGCTCTGGCGCAGGCGCTGGTCAGTGATGGCAGCAATGTTGTGATCTGGGCTCGCGAAGCCGAACTGGTATCCGAGATCAATTCCGCCCACAGCAACAGCCTGTTCCTGCCCGGCGCGCAGCTATCGCCGCAAATCCGCGCGACGGGCGATCTGGCAGACTTTGCCGATGTGCCTGTGCTGCTGGCAGTTGTCCCCGCGCAATTCCTCGCCTTGGTCCTGTCCGCTTTGCCGCAGTATCCCCGCGATCTGGTGCTTTGCGCCAAGGGCATCGAGGCGGGAACTGGGCGGCTGATGAGCGATGTTGCCCTTGCCGCCGCGCCCTCGGCCAGCCTCGCCGTACTCTCCGGGCCGACCTTCGCCCATGAAGTCGCCGCCGGGCTGCCGACTGCCGTCACCCTCGCCTGTTCGGGCGGCGAGGCTCAGTGGGCGCGGCTGTCTCCGCTGCTGGCCCGGCCCATGCTGCGGCCCTATTATTCCGACGACGTGATCGGCGCGGAAGTGGGCGGCGCGGTCAAGAATGTGCTGGCGATTGCCTGCGGCGTGGTTGACGGGCTGGGGCTGGGCCAGAACGCCCGAGCCGCGCTGATCGCAAGAGGCTATGCCGAAATGCTGCGCTTTGGCCTCGCGCGCGGCGCGCGGGGCGATACACTGTCGGGGCTGTGCGGGCTGGGCGATCTGGTGCTGACCTGTTCATCGACTTCCAGCCGCAACTTCTCGCTGGGCAAGGCGCTGGGCGAGGGGATGAGCGCTGCCGAAGCGCTGTCCGGCAAGAACAGCGTCGCCGAGGGCGCAGCCACTGCCCCGGTGCTCGCAGATCTGGCGCAGCGTGATGGCATCGACATGCCGATTGTCGAGGCGGTGTGCCGTCTGCTCGCGGGAGAGGCTCCGGCGAGCCATGTCGTTGCCAATCTGCTGGCGCGCCCGCTCCGTGCCGAACAAGGCGAAGCATCTTGAGCGAAGAAAACGCGCGCGGCGATATTGCCGCCCTCGCCAGGGGCGGGCGCACCAATCTGCTTGGCTTCCCGCTGCGGCTGATGGCGCGGATACCTTTCCTGTTCATCGCCGGACGGCTTTATGGTGCCGAGCCGCTGGGCCGACTGGCTTCGGCGCTGGTGGTGATCGAATTTGTCGCACTGCTCAGCTCAGTCGGGCTCAAGCGCGGCCTCGCCCGCCGCCTGACTGAGGAGGCCGAGCATCCCGCCAATGCCGTTGGCGATGCCATGTTGATCAGTCTGATTGTCGGTACTGTGGCTGCCGCGGCGCTGTTTTTGTTTCCCGCGCCGATGTTCCCGAGCGGCGTCTACTCGCCCTACGACCTGCTGCTGCCGCTGGCGATCGTGCCGCTGACTGTGACCGACATTGCCCTCTCGGCGCTGGCCTATCGCTTCGATGTCGCCACCACCGTGCGGGCGCGCTCGGTGATCGAGCCATGGACCCTGTCGATTTCGGCAGGCGCACTCTATTTCTTGCTGCCCGAAGGCGGGCTGCCGCTGGCCTTCATCCTTTCGACCCTGACTGCTGCGACGGCCGCGCTGGTGCCACTGCTCCGCAATTATGGCCTGCCGAAAGGCTGGCGTCCGCATCCGCTTCACCTTGCCGCGCTGGCCCGCGCCAACCTGCCGCTGTCAGTGGCGGAAGGCATCGAATGGGGTTCGCGGCGGCTCGATATTGCCATTCTCGGCCTGTTCGCCTCACCCGCTGCCGTGGGCGTCTATTATGTCGCGCAGCAAGTCGCCAGTCTGCCGCAGAAGCTCAAGTCGAGCTTCGAGCCGGTGCTCGGCCCGGTGATCACCCGCAGCCTCAAGGATGGTGATTACAAGGCCATCGCTCATCAGGTCTGCCAGGTCGGTTTCTGGATCATCGCGGCGCAGGCCGGGATCGCGCTCGCGCTTGGCATTCCGGGCAAAGCCGTCATGGGCCTGATCGGCCCGGCCTTCGTCGGCGGCACCGGCGCGCTCGCCTTCCTGCTTGCGGCAGAAGTTGCTGCGGCGACTGCCGTGGTCAGTGAAGCCGCGCTGGTCTATATCGCCCGCTTCCAGAACCTGTTGATTTCGCTGGCGACGATCACCCTGCAGGCTGTGCTGACCGTCGGCGGCATCCTGCTGGTCGACCAGATGGGGCTGGGCCAGTTGTTTCGCGCGGCTGCGGCTGCTGCGGCCTTGATGCTGTCAGTCGGGGTCACCTCACTCGCCAAGAGCTGGCTGCTATCGCGCAAGCTGGGCGAGCCTATCAACAACTGGCGCTGGGGCCTGGTCTGGGCCGCGCTTCCGGCCTCTGCCGTCGGCTGGCTGGCGCATAGCTTCCTGCCCGAATGGGCCGAGCTTGCATTCGGCATTCCAGCGATTCTTGCAGTCTATTGCGTGACCATGTGGCGCTTTGGCTTTGGGCCTGAAGACCGGGTGCTGTTTCGCAAACAGCAGGCTGCGGTTGTCAGCTGAGCGAGGTCAAGCCGTCTTGGCCGCAGAGGTCAGCGAGACAAATACATCCTCCAGATCGGCCTCGCGCGTGGTCACATCGACAATTGCAAAGCCCTGGGCCTGGATCTTGGCCATCACCTCGCCGGCATTGGTCTTGTCCTTGTTATAGGTCACTTCCAGCTCCCGTTCGCCGGTCTTGGCGCTCTTCAGGAACGACAGGTCTATCGGCGGTGCGGCAATGTCGCGGTCGAGGGTCAGCACCACGATCTTCTCGCGCGCCATTTCGACCAGCTCGCGGGTCGGCTTGTTGGCGATGACCTGGCCGTGGTTGATGATCGCGATGCGGTCACACAGCGCCTCGGCCTCTTTGAGATAATGCGTGGTCAGCACCACGGTCACGCCCTCGGCGTTCATTTCCTCGACCAGTTCCCACAATTGGCGGCGCAAATCGACGTCGACGCCTGCGGTCGGCTCGTCGAGCACCAAGACCGGCGGCTGGTGCACCAGCGCCTTGGCGATCAGCAAGCGCCGCCGCATCCCGCCCGAAAGCGTGCGTGAATAGGCCTTGGCCTTGTCTTCCAGATGGACGGCGCGCAGCAGCTCCATTGAGCGGCGCAGCGGCTTGGCCACGCCCCACAGGCCCGCGGTGTTTTCCAGCACTTCGAACGGCGTGAAGAAGGGATCAAACACGATCTCCTGCGGCACGATGCCGATCGAGCGCTTGGCATTGCGCATGTCGTGATCGATGTCGAAGCCCCAGACTTTCGCCGTGCCTGAGGTCTTGAGCACCATGCCCGCAAGGATGCTGATCAGCGTCGATTTGCCCGCACCATTAGGGCCGAGTAACCCGAAGATGCCGCCTTGCGGCACCTCGAAACTGACGCCATCCAGCGCGAGTTTACCCTCTCCGCCGCCTGCAGGCGCATAGCGCTTGACGAGGTTCTGAATCGAGATGGCAGGGGGCAGAGTCATGCCCGAGCATTTGGGGCAGGATTGGCTGCGCGTAAAGGCTCTAGTAAACCGCCTGCTGCTCCGCTTCGAGCCGGGCCAACTGCGCCCGCGACCAGCGGTCGTTCGGGTTGAGTTCGAGCGCGCGGGCATAGTCGGCGAAAGCGAGGTCTTTCAGGCCAGTGGCCATGAAGCAATTGGCCCGGCCAGTTAGCGCATCGGCATTGTCCCACTGCAATTCGATCGCCCTTGTAAAGTCGCTGATGGCGCGCTGGTGCAGCTTGCGCTGGCTCAGCACCGATCCGCGCAGGACATAGGCATCGACCAGCTCGGGCTTCAGCGAAATCGCCCGGTCGAGATCGGCCATGGCCAGATCAAGCCGCCCCTCCTGACGATAGACCAGCCCGCGAATCTGATAGGCCGCGGCATCGTCGGGGCGCTGCGTGATGACATGCGTCAGATCGGCGGCGGCCCGGTCGAACTGGCCCAGTTTGCGATAGTGCAGACCGCGCCGGTAGTAGGCGCCGGTGAACGAAGGGTCGAGAATGATGGCCTGGGTGAAATCGACGATCGCCGGGTCGCTCTTGCCAAGCTCGCCCTGGGCATAGCCGCGCTCGAAGTAGAATTCGGCCGAATCGGATTTGAGCGCGATGGCACGGTTAAGATCGGCGAGCGCGCTGTCATAATGGCGGCGGCCGTTGTTGAACTTGCCGCGATTGTAATAGGCCTTGGGATCATTGGCATCGAGCGCGATGGCCTTGGCGAAATCGGCCACGGCCTGTTCGCCTTGCCCTTGTTCGCGCAAGGCATTGCCGCGATTGACATAGGCATCGCCGCGCATGGGATCGGCGGCAATCGCCAGCGTGTAGTCGGCCACGGCCTTGTCGAACATGCCCTGCGCGCTGAACCGGTTGCCGCGATTGAACAGGGCGTCGGCGTAATCGGGCTTGAGGTAGATCGCATAGGAAAAGTCGGCGACAGCCCGCTCGTTCAAGCCCTTGTCGGCATGGACAATGCCGCGGATATTATAGGCAAATTCATAGTCCGGCCGCAGCTGGATGGCGCGGGCGGCATCGGCGATGGCAAGATCGCCCAGGCCTCTCGATCGCTGGCCATAGGCGCGGTTGGCATAGTCCTTGGCGAGGTCCGAAGCCTTGCCCTGATCCGCCGCGATCAGCGCGGTGCAGGCCGCGATCACCTGATCGGCGCTGGCCTTGTTGCCATAGCATTGCTCGCGCTGCGGATCAGGCGCAGGATTGCTTTGGCCCAAGGCCGGGGCTGCACCGAGCGTCAGGGCTAATATGATAAGGGTTCTGCGCATGGGGGGCTGATAACCCCGCTTTGGTGCAAGAAGTGTAAATTGCCGGCTTCTGCCCATCTGGAAATGCCGCAAGACACCTGCTAACCTCCGCCCATGAGCATTCCTCCCGAAACCGTCCTCACCCCCACGCCCCGCGTCAAGTGCGACGGTGCCACCGACATTTCGCCAGCATTGGGCCACCCGCGCGTCTGGCTCCAGATCGACGAGAAGGGCTACGCCGAATGCGGCTATTGCGACCGGCGGTTTGTGCTGCAGGGCGGCCCGGCAGATGTGAAGGCGGCTTGACCCACCCCTAACCCCTCCCGCAAGCGGGAGGGGTTAGGGGTGGGCCTGTCTGGCAGTGCCATGCGAATGGTCATAACCACACCCTCAGTGTTTTGCATGACGTCGGCATTTTGGAAATGCAGGACTCGGTAACCTGCTTCGGTGAGGTAGCGATCCCGATTGACGTCGCGGTTCGGCTGGATGTCGTGAGAGAAGCCGTCGAGTTCGATAATGAGACTGTGCTCGCGACACAGAAAGTCGGCGAAGAACGGACCGACCGGCATCTGACGGCTGAATTTCGCGCCAAGTTGCGATTTACAAAGATAGCGCCATAGCAGGCGTTTTGCCGGCGTAGCGGCGTTGCGCAATTCCTGGGCTCTTTGAGTATTCCTGGGCTTGAATGTCGGCACTCACTTTGTATGGCCCACCCCTAACCCCTCCCGCAAGCGGGAGGGGGATTTTGCGTGCCGCGTCATGCTGGCCTTTCGCATGGCACCATTCCCGCCTATATCCCTCCCATGACCATCATAGACCCCCGCTCGCTGCTCTACCGCTCTGGCCAGCTTTCGCCTGAGGAAGCCCAGGCCCTGGCCCGCGAAACGCTGATCAAATGCGACGACGGCGAGCTCTATCTCCAGTTTACCGCCTCCGAGTCCTTCGGCTTCGACGACGGCCGCCTCAAGACCGCTGACTATTCGCGCGATGCCGGGTTTGGCCTGCGCGGGGTTTCGGGCGAGATGACCGGCTTTGCGCACGCCAATGACATTTCCGCTGCCGCGATCCGCCGCGCTGGCGAGACGTTGAAGCTGCTCGATCCGGCAACCGCCGCGCCAAGCCCCGCCCCGCGCCAGAACAACCGCCACCTCTACACCGATGCCTCGCCGCTCGATGCCATCGGCTTTGCCGAAAAGGTCGCGCTGTTAGAAGCGATCGACAAGGCCGCGCGCGCCCGCGATCCGCGCGTCGCTCAGGTCAGCGCCAGCATTGCCGGCTCATGGTCAGTGGTCGAGATCGTGCGCGCCGATGGCTTTGTTGCGCAGGATGTTCGGCCCCTGGTGCGGCTCAATGTCAGCATTGTCGCCGAACAGAACGGACGGCGCGAGACCGGCAGCTTCGGCATGGGCGGGCGCAGGCTCTATGACGACCTGTTTGATCCCGCCAACTGGAACCGCGCCATCGACGAGGCGCTGGCTCAGGCGCTCACCAACCTCGAAAGCGTCGATGCACCTGCTGGCGAAATGACCGTGCTGCTCGGCCCCGGCTGGCCCGGCGTGCTGCTGCATGAAGCAGTCGGCCACGGGCTCGAAGGCGATTTCAACCGCAAAGGCACCAGCGCCTTTTCCGGCCGCATCGGCGAGCGCGTCGGCGCGCCGGGTGTGACCGTGGTCGATGATGGCTCGATCCTGGGGCGGCGCGGTTCACTGAGCATCGACGACGAAGGCACGCCCAGCCAGGAAAACGTGCTGATCGAGGACGGCATTCTCAAGGGCTATCTGCAGGACCGGCTCAACGCCCGGCTGATGGGCGTGGCGCCGACCGGCAACGGCCGCCGCGAGAGCTACGCCCACGCGCCGATGCCCCGCATGACCAACACCTTCATGCGCGGCGGCAACGACGATCCCGCAGAATTGCTCAGCCGCATCAAGAACGGCATCTTCGCCAAAAGCTTCGGCGGCGGCCAGGTCGATATCGTCTCGGGCAAATTCGTGTTCAGCTGCACCGAGGCCTACAAGGTCGAGAACGGCAAATTGGGCGCGCCGATCAAGGGCGCGACGCTGATCGGCGACGGACCTTCGGTGCTCACCCGCGTGGTCGGCATCGGCAATGACATGAAGCTTGATGAAGGTGTCGGCGTCTGCGGCAAAGGCGGGCAGTCAGTGCCTGCGGGCGTGGGGCAGCCGACGCTGTTGATCGAGGGGTTGACCGTTGGCGGGACAGCGTGATTTTTCAGGTGCCATTCAGGAAACTGTGCTAAAAACTGCCAGTTCTGCATTGGGAGACATTACCATGCGCAAGATCGCCCTTATCGCCGTCGCTGCTGCCGCATTGCTCGCAGGCCCTGCCCTGCAGGCCAAGGAGCGCCTGACCGGCGAAGAGCAACTGGCCAAATTGCTCGAAGGCCGCGTCGCTGAAAAGCCGGTGAGCTGCATTCCGCTCTATCGCACCAGCGACACCCGCATCATCGACAAGACCGCGATCGTCTATGACACGGGCAATGTCATCTATGTCAATCGCCCGCGCTTTGCCGACTCGCTCGACAGCGACGACATCATGGTGACCGAGCTGCACACCAGCCAGCTCTGCCGCCTCGATACCGTCCGCATGCACGATCGCTCGCAGTTCTTCTTCTCCGGCTTTGTCGGGCTGGAGGATTTCGTGCCCTATCGCCGCGTGGCCCGCGCCAACTGATCGCTGATGTCAGCTGCCCCGCGCAGCTGGGCGGCTGAGCTGCTGCATTTCTGGTTCCACCATATGCCGCAGCGCCAGTGGTTCGCGCGCGATGATGCGCTTGATGCGGCGCTGAGGCGGCGCTTTGGTCACGAACTGGCCATGCTGCGAAAGCGCCCTGCGCGTGAATTCCTGCGTGACCCGGCCACTGCCCGCGCCGCCGTGCTGCTGTTCGATCAACTCCCCCGCAACCTCCATCGTGACAGCGCGAAGGCCTTCGCCAGCGATGCCCTGGCTCGGGCCATCTGCAAAGGCGCCGTGGCGCGCGGCTGGCACCGGCGACTGCCCAAGCACGAGAAGCAATTCCTCTATATGCCGCTGATGCACAGCGAAGCCAAAGCCGACCAGCGCCTGTCGCTCCAGCTGTTCACTGCGCTTGGCGACATGTCGATCACCAGCTTTGCTCGCGCCCACGCCCGCATGGTCAAACGCTTCGGCCGTTTCCCGCATCGCAACGCGGTGCTTGGGCGCAAAAGCACCCCGGCCGAACTGCGTGCCGTGGCCGCCGGCAACCACTGGTGAGCGCGCGGGGCGCAGCGCGGATCCTGCTGGCGCTGTTCTATCTGGCTGCGGGGCTGGTTCACCTGATCATGCCCGCGCCCTTCATCAAGATCACGCCGGAATGGGTGCCAAGCCCCGCGCTGGTCGTCACGCTAACCGGGATTGCCGAACTGGGAGGCGCGGCCGGGCTATTGCAATGGTCCTCGCCTGCCTTGCGCCGCGCTGCCGGCTGGGGCCTTGCCGCCTATGCGCTCTGCGTCTGGCCCGCCAATTTCAACCACATGGCGCTCGATATGGCCCGCGCCGATCACGGCGCCGGGCTCGGCTATCATGTGCCGCGCCTTGCCGCCCAGCCGCTGCTGATCTGGCTGGCGCTCTGGGCCAGCGCGGCCATCGACTGGCCGTTCAGGCGGCGCGGGAGCTAGGCTTTCGGCTTGTCCCTGGCATGGACCACGCCGGTCGTTTCTTCATACAGCATCACCGAAGTCGGATCGATGTTGAAGGCATCCGACATCGGCATGACCGCGGTATCGCGCACGGCAAACATGTGCTCGATCACCGCTTCGGGATCGTCAGTCTCGACATCGTAAATCGCGAGATATTTGTTGAGCGTGGTGCCCATTGAAACGCTGTGCAGCTTGAAGCGCTGGGCGCTGGCGAAGCCGGGCAGGGCGACAAGGTCGCCGAGATGCTGGTTCGTGTACCACTCGTTGAATTCATCATCGCGGCCCTCGAAGGGCTCGGAAAACACCAGCATCTTGAATCGGCGCATGGGCTCCATCTCCTCAAATGAACGGCACAGCATAACGCCTGATATTGGCATCGGCAGTGATCAGCGTCATGCTTTCCACAAGCGCATGGGCGATCAGCATGCGATCGACAGGATCTCGGTGAATAGCGGGAAGCTGGACGATTTGCTGCCATGATGCGGCTGGCAGCGGATCGAGCATCATGTCGAATCGCGTGACCAGTTCGGTTATCGGCTCATCGACCGGAAGGCGCTTTCGCTGCTGCAAATCGGCATATTCGAATGCAATCACGGCGCTGATGTGCAGTTCTGTCTCCGGATCCTCGATCAGGCTGATCCATTCGGGTCGCAATCGCTTGTCCCCATTGACCAGCCAGACGAGAATTTGCGTATCAAGCAGCAGGCGCACCAAATTTCCGCTGGTATCGTTCTTCGACTTCTTCGTCGGTCATCGAGGGAGGGACATCGAATGCCTCGGGCGGCAGGTGCGCGTATTTCTCACGGGCAAAGCCAATCGCCGCTTTGCGTTTCGCCGCGCGGGCTTCGCACTCAAGCGCCATGGCTTCGGGACGCGGAACGATTGTTGCGAAAGGAACGCCCGCCTTGTTGACGACAACCTCTTCACCGCGCGCGGCGGCGGCGAGCAGTTCCGAAAGCCGGGTCTTGGCTTCGCCGATGTTGACGTGGATGGTCATGGGGCGGAGATTACGCTTGGCCAAGGGGGTTGGTCAAGCTTCGCTGTCGAGACGTCGACCGATGGTTATGACATCCTGTTCTGTATAGCCGATTGCAGCGTAAAAACCCTTAGCGGTGGAATTGTCGATACGCACCATCAGTTGAATCTTTGGGCAGTCCCGCGCGCGCAACCAAGCCTCGGCAGCCGCCATCAGCGCTCGTCCGATTCCTTTTCCGCGTTGTTCGGGGTCACACGCTAGATAGTAAACCCAACCGCGATGGCCGTCGAAACCGACCATTACGCTACCGACAAGCGCCAAGCCATGGCGTGCGAGCAGTATGCTTGAGGTGGGATTGGACATTGCGAGATCAAAGTCGTCGCCCGGATCATTCCAAGGCCGCGTCAGCCCGGCAGCCTGCCAGAGTGCAACCACTGAGTTGCGATCCCTTGAGTCGGCAGGTGCAATCCTCACTCCCACTCAGTAGGATTAGTGTTTTTTTCTATATACATATCAATCACTTATAATTTGTTTGTAACTACTTTGTAAGTTTTTCCTATGTGAAAAACTTAGTGCTGCAAAAAATACCAACCCCATCAAGCGCCACCTACAAACTTTGCCACTCAAATTCCCCAGAACACGACCACGTTCGGGCTATGAAGTCGTAGAAATCTACGCCGAGAAAATCAGCGGCACGAAAGCCAACGCCGATCGCCCCGAGTTGAAGCGTATGATGAAGGACGCAAGGTGGCGCAGATTTCAAAAGGTGCTGGTTTGGTCAGTTGATCGGCTGGGGCGCTCAATGAAAAATCTCGTTGATGTCCTCACCGAGTTGCGGGATCTCAAGATAGACATCTTCGCCCAGCAGCAGGGCATTGATACGGGAACGCAGATGGGGGCGATGATGTTCTCGTTCATCAGCATTTTCAGCGAGTTTGAGACGAACCTACGCCGTGAACGCCAAATGCTTGGTATTCAGAAAGCACGAGCTGCGGGCAAAACATGGGGCGGCAGACAGCGAACCAGTGAAGAGAAGGTTGAAAAGATACGGACGATGAAGAGCAAAGGCTTCACCGTCCGCGACATCTGCAAAAAACTACAGGTTAGTCCAAATACGATTTATGCAGCGATAGGCTGAACTCGAATTCTCGCTAGCGACGGCACGGCGGGTTAAGGTTGAGAACGGGCTGGTCGCTGGAGTGAACGATCGATGATCTGATCTAGCTTCAGGGCATGAGCGAGGTTCATCTGCTCCACCACGCGGGATCATTAATCGTCTATCTATTCAGGCTCGCGCGCTTCCGCCGCATAATCTATCCTGTAACATAGTATAGAGCCAGATCGAGACTCCATTGGCTGCCGATCGCCTCGCGACTGAGGTTTATAGACTACCCATTCAACAAAAACAGGAGGTTCCCTTCCCGCAGATATGCTTGTCTTTATGAAATATGAATCTGAATTTTCTTGTATAGATTCAATATAATCACTACCATTGATACTATTTGAAATACCTCGTGCTTTGAATATTTCTCTATTTTCCCAGTCCACTCTCCTTCCATCATATCCAGAAAATTCCACCGTCGAAACCGAGCCTGTAGACATATTTTCGCAAGTGTTGACGTCTTGCAGTATACTACGAAGACCATCTGGTGCTTCTTGGGCATACACTATGCAGCTATGTAGAAACGCTGCCGCTAAAAATGATGCTTTGCTGATATATTTTTTCATATAAAATCTCTTATTAAATAATAAAATATTATAAACAAAATGAAATTCATATTTTAAATATTATAAAATTAATTTTTAAATTTAAAAAGATTCCATTTTCATCGGGCATCGTTTATATTCCATCGGCTCTCCACCATCTATGGAATACAGCAGGTTACCATTTGGCTTTAAACGAAGAGAAACTTGGTTCTCCCATTCTTCGCCACTTTCACTACAAGTCATAGTTCCCTTGTAGCTATCCCCAGAGATTGGCTTGCCCGCACTGCAGCCCCCCTCGATCATCCCGATGCCCTTTCGATCAATATTGATATGATCGACGACTTTTTTGCACACGCTGTCAACACTCAGCCATTGCCCCAAAATCGACTTTGGCTTTTCTGGAGCAGTCGGCGCAGGCGTTTCTGTCGGGGCACTCGTGGCGACGGTGACTGGAGTAGCCTTCGCTACAACTGCAGCAGCGGGTGCATTTGCAGGCTCTGAAGGCTCAGTGGAACCACAAGCTGCTACAAGCGCCAATAAGGGCAGAGCATAATACACTTTTTTCATTTATTCCTCCATTAGTAGACACATATACGATCATAATTACCGACCCAGCATGCAGGTTTAGCAGTTGATCTCGTCAGCTCCGCCCCCATGTGCCCTTTATCGTTTCTTACATAGTATTGATAAAATGCTTTATTTTTATCTAGATTGGCGGATGCACCAACAAAAACAGCGACAGATTCTAATCGTCCGATCAAATTCCGTCTTATATCCACTGCAGAGATTTCAAAACTACCGTTCTCCATTGGAGAGAAATCGCACGGACCTTCGTAACGGGCATTATTGTATTTTTTTGTAATTTCACAACGAGCCGACTTCGCCTCCGCAACGGAAGGAAGAGCAACAAGGCAAGCACCGAAGGCAGTTAGAGCAAAAGCCAACTTTGTTTTAGAAAACATCTAATTTCCTCCCTACGAGGCAGCGCCTGTCATTTGGAGTAGCATTCCCTGCGCATTAATTTGTTCAATTCTGCTTTCACTGGCGCCGGAATCCCGCATGCATTGGGTGACTTCCTTGTTAACTAGAACATATTTCGCGATAGTCAGCAGCGCCTCTTCTATGCTTGCTTGGGATTTCTCCGGATCAATCTTCTTCTGATCCGCTTCACTCATCTCCTTGTAAATGCCCTCCACAAGCGGATCGGTGCAAGTTGCAAACGACTCCTTTTGATCAGTTGTGAAGGCTAACCCAAAATTATCTGGGAAGCTATTCAAAACAAAGGCAATAGTGTCTTGTTCGGTTTTAGGTTCTTCAGTATTGTAACGAGGACCGCAGCCAGACAGCCCAACTGCAGCCAATGCCAATAGAAGATTAACTTTTTTGCATAAGCCCCCCTTTTTTGTATAAATGTGATTCATTATTAATATTTAATTATGAAATATCATTCCTCATCATCAAAAACTTGCAGCATATACCAGAAAATTAGCGCCATTGAGGAGAATAGCTCTAATGAAGCCGCAACATAATTGCCTTCAGTATGCTCATTTAGGGTCAGGACCTGTTAAATTGCTTGCATGATGGGCTGAGGGTTGATTCAATGGTGGCACCAGGAGGTGCTGCTTGTGGACGATCTGTTTATGCTGAGCGAGGTGCAGATGCGCCGGATCAAGCCATTTTTCCCGCGATCGCATG
>CANJCQ010000036.1 GCA_947473355.1 Sphingomonadaceae bacterium
GCACTTGATCGAAAACCTGTTCGCCAAAATCAAGGACTGGCGGCGCATTCACACCCGATATGATCGCTGCGCCCACACCTTCATGTCCGCCATCGCAATCGCCGCTACCGTCATCTTCTGGTTGTGATCAATGAGTCCTGACCCTAATTATCTTTTTTGTATAAAAAGTACTTTTTAAATTATGCACAAGTACTAATTATTTTTGTGGAGTATGGTGTATCCGTCGGGAAGTGGGTTCTTCAATTTATTTATTGACACAACCTGAGGTCCATCATAATTTACGCCAGTGTTGTTTGCCCCGATCATTTTTCCATCGCCAAAGTAAATTTCCACATGACTAATATGTTCATTTTTCATCACGACAACATCTCCAGGCTTGGCATCGGCGTAAGAAACCTCGACCCACCCATCTTTTTTTAGGTTTTGCTTTAGAGTTTGCACTGAGTCTGAACGGATTTTTTTGTCTATCAGCCCATATTCAATCAAAACTGAAGAAACAAAATTGGCGCAAGAGACATCATCATCAGTATCTTTATCCATTTCTAAATTATCTGACGGATCTTGCTTGAGATCGTGTACAGCTTTTCCTAAATATTTATCTTTAACTGACAAGACCCAACTATCTTTATCATTTATATTAACTATATTTTCATTTTTAACCGTCGGTTTAGCAGAGTTGGTTGCCTGCGATTTCACCGCTTGGGTGAATGGGCAAATTCCGACCGGACCTCCAGCCTTTTTCTTACCAAATGACTGCTTCGCCTTTGCATGCCTCCGCTTAACGTGGTGGGAAGTCTTCGCAGGCCCAGTTGCGGCATGCTCAAGCTTCTGCCCCACCTGTTGAACCTTGGCCACCTCCTCCTTAACCCACCCCTGTACAGCGGCTTTGCCTGCATCATAGGCATTGACCACCTTTTGAAATGCCGCCTTTGCGGCGCTCGTGGCCGCATTATAAGCATTGGCAAATGCGTCGCCCCATCCCATTTCAAACCGCCAATGCTTCGAACAGGCTCACACTGTATGCTTCGAGGTGCTCCGCCTTCTCGTCATCCGAAATCGGCGCATCCAGAATCTGGCGTGCGCCCGGAAACTTATCGGGGAAATCCGGCCCGAGGTGAGCCGCAGTCAAGGCATAGCAAGCCACTGCCTCCTCGCTCTCCATCCCGAATTCGCGCGCAGAGGACACCACAGCAGAAACTTGCTTCAGCAAGGTTTCCTGTGGAAGTTGCGCAAAACCGGGCACCTCCTCCCGCAGAAATTCCGCGAGGCGCGCGTTGAATTTCTGTTCCTCTACCGAGGAAAACGCATCAAATGTATTCGGTGAAATAGTGAGCATTGCCGCTCCTGACTGCGGAATAGCACGCAGCCTGACATACAACGCGGTGGATTGAAATCCCCCCACCCTCCTTCGGGTTACGGTGGGGTAACGGTTACAGATGCAACACCCCCAATCCCCGGGAGCGCGAGGGCGATGGCCCTCGCATTTTCCTTCCGCCCCGTTGTTCGCGCCCGTTCACCTTCGGTGACTTCGTTCCGCCGCTCATGTGCGGGTGGCAAGGTGTCGGCGGGGTTGTGATTCCTTCGATCCTTCGATCCTTCGACAGGCTCAGGATGAGCGAGGCTCAGGAAGAGCGGGGTTGTTAGTCGACCACTTGCCCCACCGCCGTATATCCCGTATATACACCCCAATATGAACCGTCCCGTCCACTCCAAGACTTTCAAGTCCGGCAACAGTGTCGCGGTGCGCTTGCCGAAGGGGTTTGCCATCCCCGCAGGTGCGGATGTGGAACTTTTGCAGACCGGAAATCGGGTGACAATGAAGCTTTCTGCCGATCCAGCCGAAGCCAAGCGGCGCTGGCTGGCGGCGCTGGATGCGCTGGACAAGTTGCCCAAGCCGGGCGAGATCGAAAGGCGTGAGCCGATTGAGTTTCCCGACCGCCCGGGGCTCTGACCCTTGGCGGCGCTGCTCGATACCGACATCGTGATCCACCTGCGCGACGGGGACGACTGGACGCGCATTCAGGCGCGCAAGCTTGATCCGCCGCTGTTCCTCTCTGCCATCGGCCGAATTGAGCTGGAAAACGGTGTCTGGCGCGATCCGGCAATGCGCGCAGCGCGGCGTTCTGCGCTCGACGCATTGTTGCCGCAATTCGAAGTGCTGGATTTCGGCTCCGATGAGATCGACGCCTATGCCGCAATCATTGCCAGGACTGGATTTTCAAAGCGAAAGGTGGCGGACAGGATGACTGCTGCAACCGCTCTGGTGCAGGACTTGCCGCTGGTGACACTGAACGGGAAGGACTTTCGGGACGTGCCCGGGCTGTCGCTGGTCGAATGGGTGCGCCCGGCAGAAGACTGAACCCCCTCTCCCTAGCCCTCTCCCCGGCGGGGAGAGGGGACGGGGTTACTCCTCGCCCATCCGCAGCGCGGCGATGAATGCTTCCTGCGGGATGGAGACGTTGCCGTATTCGCGCATCCTGGCCTTGCCCTTCTTCTGCTTGTCGAGCAGCTTCTTCTTGCGGCTGATGTCGCCGCCGTAGCACTTGGCGGTGACGTCCTTGCGCATCGCCGCGATGGTTTCGCGGGCGATGACTTTGCCGCCGATCGCGGCCTGCACCGGGATCTTGAACAGGTGGCGCGGGATCAGATCCTTGAGGCGTTCGCACATGTGGCGGCCGCGCGCCTCCGCGACGCCGCGGTGGACTATCATCGAGAGCGCGTCGACGGGCTCGTTGTTGACCAGAATGCTCATCTTGACGAGATCGCCTTCGCGCGCGCCGATCTGTTCGTAGTCAAAGCTGGCGTAGCCGCGGCTGATGCTTTTGAGGCGGTCGTAGAAATCGAAGACGACTTCGTTGAGCGGGAGCTCGTAGCTTACCTGGGCGCGGCCGCCCACATAAGTGAGCCCGGTCTGGACGCCGCGGCGATCCTGGCAGAGCTTGAGGATGGAGCCGAGGTATTCGTCCGGCGTGTAGATCGTCGCCTTGATCCACGGCTCGTCGATCTGTTCGATGCGGCTGGGATCGGGGTAGTCGGCGGGGTTGTGGAGCATGATCTCGCGCGCATCGTCGGTCTTCGATTTGCGCAGCTGGATGCGATAGACCACTGATGGCGCGGTGGTGATCAGGTCGAGGTCGTATTCGCGGGTGAGGCGCTCCTGGATGATTTCCAGATGCAGCAGGCCGAGGAAGCCGCAGCGGAAGCCGAAGCCGAGCGCGGCGCTGCTTTCCATCTCAAAGGTGAAGCTGGCGTCGTTGAGGCGCAGGCGGGCGATGGACTCGCGCAGTTTCTCGAAGTCGGCGGCGTCGACCGGGAACAGGCCGCAGAACACGACCGGCTGGACTTCCTTGAAGCCGGGCAGCGCTTGGGCGGCTCCGCCTTTGACCGTGGTGATGGTGTCACCCACCTTGGCCTGCGCCACTTCCTTGATCTGGGCCGTGATGAAGCCGATTTCGCCGGGGCCGAGTTCCTCGAGCTGTTCGATCTTGGGGCGCATGCAGCCGACCCGGTCAATCAGGTGTTCCGTCCCGCCGGCCATGAATTTGACGGAGAGGCCCTTTTTGATGACGCCATCGATAATGCGCACGAGGATGACGACGCCGAGGTAGGGGTCGTACCATGAGTCCACCAGCATGGCCTTGAGCGGGGCATTGCGGTCGCCCTTGGGGGGCGGGATGCGGGTGACGATGGCTTCGAGCACTTCGGCGATGCCGATGCCGCTCTTGGCTGATGTGAGCACCGCTTGCGACGCGTCGAGGCCGATCACTTCCTCGATTTCGTGGCGGACCTTTTCGGGTTCGGCGGCGGGGAGGTCGATCTTGTTGATGATAGGCACGATCTCGTGGTCGTGTTCGATCGATTGGTAGACGTTAGCGAGGGTCTGGGCTTCGACGCCTTGCGCCGCATCAACGACCAGCAGCGCGCCTTCGCAGGCGGCGAGGCTGCGCGAGACTTCGTAGGCGAAATCGACGTGGCCGGGGGTGTCCATGAGGTTGAGCTCATAGAGCTTGCCGTCCTTGGCAGTGTAGTTGAGGCGCACGGTCTGCGCCTTGATGGTGATCCCGCGCTCTTTCTCGATATCCATGTTATCAAGCACTTGCGCGCTCATCTCGCGCTCGGTGAGGCCGCCGGTGTGCTGGATCAGCCGGTCGGCCAGCGTGCTTTTGCCGTGGTCGATGTGAGCGATGATGGAGAAATTGCGGATCTGCGCGAGGTCTGTCATGAAAATCTTTGCTAAGGTCGCGGCGCGGATGCGCCGCTGGCGCCCCTAGCAGCGCAAGGCCGCCTTGTCAGCAACGCCTTCAACCGAGCCGCGTGGCCTTGTTCGCCGCGTCGTGCGATTCGGCGAATTTGGGCGAGCCCAACGCGCTTGCGCCGCCTTGATTGGCGAGATTCAGCGGATAGCTTCCCGGCGGCAAGGCGCCCAGCGGCATGCCGGCCGCCGCCAGCGCATAGGGCGAAATGCGGTTGCGCGTGACCAGGCCGCCAACGCCGTCATCGACCATGGGGAGCTCGAACTCGATACCCTGCATCGCCCCGGCCGAGCGGCGCACCGTGCCGACTGCCAGCTGGCCGCTGCCGAAATCGACGACAAAGCCGGTCCCCACCGGCACATCGAGCAGGCCTTCCACCAGACAGCCGGTGCGTGACAGGTTGCGCATGGTGACCTCGTAACGATAGTCCTCGTGGATCACCCCGACCTTGAGATAGACTGTGCGGCGGTCCTGGCGATAGCGGCTGGGACCATCGGGCTCGATAATCCATTCGCCGCAGGTCATGGCTTCGAGCACATCGTCCGACCCTACTGCATCGGCATAGATATTGCCCTGGATCTGGCCAACTTCGAGGCTGCGCATCAGTGCCAGCTCATCACCGGCAGCGATGCCGTTGGCCGTTACCGTCATCCCCAGCGACTGGGCCAGCCCGACGATGGCTTTGACGATGGCAACCTTCCTGCTTCCCGGCTCGGTGATTCCGCGAATGAAGGTTTCATCGAATTTGATCTTGTCGAACGGGGTGTTGCAGAGGTTGCCCAGCGATGAAAAGCCCGTGCCGAAACGATCGAGCACGACCCGCACGCCGAGAATCTTCAGTCCATTGAACATATCCTGCGCGGCCTGGGTTTCGCCCACCAGCATCGATTCGGCGAACTCAAGTTCAAGCCGGTCCGGGGCCAACTCGGAATTGGCCAATGCCTGGGTAACAACCGTCAGAAAACCTTCGTCGGCAAATTGGGCGCTGGTCACCTTGATCGCAACTTTGACATTGCCCGGCCACATAACCGCCTCTTCGCAGGCGCGCCGGATCGCCCAGTCGCCCAGCGGCCCTGTCAGATTTCCCTCTTCGGCGATCGGCATGAACACGTCCGGCGAGACTTCGCCCAGATCGGGGTGGACCCAACGCAGTTCCGCGGCGAGCGCGACAACCTTGTTGGCCGCAGGCTCGATGATCGGCTGATAGGCGAGGTGGATCTCGTGGCGTTCCAGCGCTCCGCGCAATTCCGCCTCGATCTGGCGGCGACGCGCCGCTTCGATCTGCAGATCGCTCGAATAGAAACGAAACTGGCCGCGCCCGCCGCCCTTGGCGGCATAGAGCGCCAGATCGGCATTGCGCACCAGTTCAGCGGATTCGACGCCATCGTAGGGGGCAATGGCAATGCCCACCGATGCACCGATCACCGCACGGCTTTCGCCCAACCCGAACGGCTGCGAAAGGATCGTGATGATCGTCATGGCAAGTTCGCCCAAGCGGCCCCGATCATCGATGTCGGGCAGAATGATTTGAAACTCGTCGCCGCCGAGTCGGCCAATCTCGCATTGCTTGCCGATCACCTGGCGCAGGCGCTCGGCGACTTGCTTGAGCAACTCGTCGCCGGCCGGATGGCCCAAGGTGTCATTGACCTGCTTGAAACGATCGAGATCGATCATCATCAACGCGCAACTGCGCTTGGCAGCCCGATAGGCGGCCAGGACTGATTTAAGCCGCGTTGTCATGGCATGGCGATTGGCGAGACCGGTGAGCGAATCATACATCGCCAGCCGCGACGCGTCCTTATCGCTCTGGCGGGTAGCGGTGATATCAACGCCGTTGCCGAGATAGCCGGCGAATTCGCCGCTGTCGGAGAATTGCGGGCGACCCGAGATGGCCCACCATAGCTCTTTTTCGGAAGTGGCGGCGCGGATTGTCAGGCCTGAGAAAGTCTTGTGCGCGCCAAAGATCAGCGGCAGCGTGCGCTCGCTGGTCTCGTCTTCGTCGCGTTCCAGAATGAACAGTGAATGCAATGGCTGGCCGATCAGGTCAGCCGGACCGGTGCCCAGCTGAGTGGCGACGCTATCCGAGATATAGCCGATCCGGCCTTGCGCATCGCTGAGCCAGAACCAGCCCTGCCCCGAACGCTCATAATCACGCAGCAGCAGCTGGGTCTGGAGAGAAAGATCGCCGGCACCGGGCGACAGGACAGCGTCCGCAGCACGCTTGCCGCCAAGCATGCCGCGCAATTTGCCAAGTCCTGAGCTATTGCCGCGTGCCAAAGGAACTCCCTGCCGGAATATGCGGATGGGTTAATGGCTATCTCTGTAAAACATCGTGGTTTACGTTTGCCTAACAGACACAGGCCGGCTTGCTGAAACCGGCCGAACTCGCAGTCTGGCGCCCTAATACCAATCGTCTGACGCCCTGACTCGCGTGGGGATTCCCAAACCCGCTGGATTATGATTCGTTGCCCTGTCACTTGGTGGGAGGCGATGATGGCGGTTGGGATAGTGCGCGACGATCTGAATGCCGTGGGTTTGCGGACTGCGGCTGCGGCGAGCCGTGATGGTGCTGCGGCGCGTCGGATGCTGGCGCTGGCGCTTGTTGTGGAAGGCGTGGATCGCACGACGGCGGCGCGAACATGCGGGATGGACCGACAGACGCTACGCGACTGGGTGCATCGCTACAACGAGGCTGGTCTGGCTGGGCTATCGAACCGGCATGGCGGCGGGCCTGTGCCATTGTTGACGGCAGCGCAGAAGGACGAGTTGAAACAGATCGTGCTGGCTGGTCCCGACCTTGCCAAGGATGGCGTTGTGCGATGGCGCTGCGTCGATCTTCAACGAGTTATCGAGGAGCGATTCAAGGTGGCGATGGCCGAGCGAACGGTCGCCAAGCTGCTGCACGCACTGGGCCTGTCGCGGCTGACGCCGCGCCCGCGTCATCCCAAACAGGCACCGCAAGCGCAGGAGGATTTTAAAAAACGTTCGCGACGGATCTGAACGCGCTGCTGCCGGCTCACGCCAAAGACAAGCCGATCGAGGTGTGGTTTCAAGATGAAGCGCGGGTCGGTCAAAAGGGATCGCTCACCCACATATGGGCCAGGCGCGGCTCCCGACCACCGAGGCTGCGCGACCAGCGCCATGGGTCGGTCTGGCTGTTCGGCGCGGTCTGCGCAGCACGCGGGGTTGGCGCCGGGCTGGTGACGGGGTGCATCAATGCCGAAGCAATGAGCATGCATCTCGACGAGATCAGCTTCCATGTCGCGCCGGGCGCGCATGCTGTGGTCGTGCTCGACGGTGCAGGTTGGCACCGCACCGGAGGAAGACTGCGGGTCCCCGACAACATCACTCTGATGCCGCTGCCACCCTATTGTCCGGAGCTCAACCCGGTCGAAAACGTGTGGCAATATCTCCGCCAAAACGAACTCAGCTTCAAGATTTGGGACAACATCGACGCCATCGTCGATGCTTGTGCTGCGCCGCTTGGAACAAACTCGTCAGCAAGCCAGAAACCATCACCTCAATCGCAACACGAAATTGGGCAAACGTGTCAAAGCATTAGGCGATTGGTATAACCCGCTTTCTTGAGCAGGATGGCTTCGCCGGGCTTGCGGACCGGGCGCTGCGGCGCGATCGTCGCCTGGCCGGTCTGGTCGAGTTGCAGCATCTGCGCGAATTCAACCCCCATGCGGTCATCCTGCGACCAGCGCGCGGTGGCGACGACGATATGGCCCGGTCCCATCTTGACGTTGAAAGTTGTGCCCTTTGGCACATTCCACAGGCCTTCGATCATTGCGCCGGTGGCCGAAATGTTGCGGATCGTGCCCTGATAGTGTTCGCCGCCGCTTTCGAGCAAGATCTTGCGCAGCATGGTGTGGCGATGCGAGCGGGCAGCGCGCGGCCCCTGGGCGATGGCAATCAGGCCCGACTTGAGCCGCGCGGTTGCCGCGTCGACATTCAGCGGCTTGTCATAGATATAACCCTGGATGTGGCTGCAACCGAGCATGCGAATCAAATCCAGCTCGTCGAGCGTTTCAACCCCCTCGGCAGTGGTCTCTATGCCCAGCGCTTCGGCCAGGCTGACGATCGCGGCGATGATCGCGCCGTTACGGCTATCAGGCATGGTGGCGCCGCGCACGAAGCTCTGGTCGATCTTGATCTTGTCGAACGGCGCCTTCTTGAGATAGCCGAGCGAGGAATAGCCGGTGCCGAAATCATCGAGCGAGAGGCGCACGCCGATCCGCTTGAGCGCTGCGAACATGGCGTCAGTTCCAGCGTCGTCGTTGAGGAACACGCTTTCGGTGATTTCGAGTTCCAGCCGCGTGGGATCGATCTGGGCCGAAGCCAGCGCGCTGGTGACAATGGCCGGTAGCGCCGGATTGGCGAATTGCAGCGGCGAGACATTGACCGCAACGCGCACCGATTCCGGCCATTTCGCCAGATCCATGCAGGCCGTGCGCAGCGCCCATTCACCGATCTGCGCGATCAGCCCGGTTTCTTCGGCTATCGGAATGAATTTGGCTGGCGACTGGGGCCCGTGGACCGGGTGGTTCCAGCGCAGCAGGGCTTCAAAGCCGGTAATCTTTTCGGTCGTGGTGTGGACCACCGGTTGATAGTGCAGCTCCAGCCCGCCGCTGGCGAGCGCATCGCGCAAGTCCTGTTCCAGCTCGCGGCGCTCTTCGGCATCGCTGTGCAGATCGGCCGCATAGAAATGGTGACGGCCGCGGCCGCCGTCCTTGGCCGCATAGAGCGCGAGGTCGGCATTGCGGATCAGGGCTTCGCTGGTGACGCCGTCTTCAGGCGAGACCGCGATGCCGATCGACACGCCAATCACTGCCCGCATGCCGTCAATCGAATAGGCGTGGCTGAGGTTCTCGATGATCTTCTGCGCCAGCTGGGCCAGCTCTTCGCGCCGGAAGTTGCCGGGAATGATCACCTGGAACTCGTCGCCGCCCAATCGTCCGACGCGGCCTGCCTTGTCCACCGTACGCTCCAACCGCTGCGCCACTTGCGTCAGCAAGGCATCGCCCGCCGGATGTCCCATGGTATCGTTGACCTGCTTGAAGCGATCGAGATCGAGCAGGAAGACCGCGCAGGCGCGCTGTTCGATGCGCTGCGAATGGAGGATCTTTTCCAGCGTCTGCGCCATCTGGAAGCGGTTGGCGAGGCTGGTCAGCGAATCGTAGTGCGCCAGCCGCGAGGCATCTTCCTGCGAACGCTTCTTCTCGGTGAGATCATGACCTGACCCACGAAAGCCGACGAAATTGTTGAAGCTGTCGTGGACCGGACGGCCGGTTACCGACCACCAGCGCTCGTCTTCATCCGACGTCGCCGCGCGCACGGTGAGCTCCTGGAACGGCGAACAGGCTGAGAGGTGAAAGTTGAGCGTGCGCTCGCCTTCGCGGTTGCTGTCATCAAGGATGAACAGTTCGGTGAAGGGTCGGCCGAGCAGCTCATCCTGGCTGCGGCCAAGCAGCGCGCTGATCGTCGGCGAAAGGTAGACAATCGATCCGCGCCGGTCGGTTTCCCAGAACCAGCCCTGCCCGGTCTCCTCATATTCGGCCAGCAGCTCTTCGGCGCGCATCTGGGCGCGTTCGAATTCGAGCCGGCGGGCGTGGGCTTCCCGGTCCAGCCTGACTTGCCTGAAGGCCGTGAACACGCCGATGCCTATGCCGCACAGCAGCCCGAGGATGGATGCAATCGAAGGCATCAACAGGCATATCCCGGCCCACAGCGCGATCTGGGCCGCGACCATGGACGGCAGGCGGCTGTTCAGGATTATCGCGACAAGTGCGCCATTGGTGACCAATACGCCGATGGCGCTCGGCCACGGCATACCGCCGACTTTCGCCCAGGCGGCAATGCCAAAGCCGAACAGCAGCATCGGCAGAGCGACCCCGGCCAGCACTGCCAGGTAGCGCTGGACATCGCTGCGTCCTTCCCGCTGCTCGAACTGCGCGACCTTGTGGGCGGCGCAGGCAATCGCAATCGCCGAGAACATCAGGAATTGGCAGATTGCGGGCGGAATCGACTGGGCCAGCAAGGCCATGAGCAGCACGCTGAGCGCCATGGCTGGCGCCATGAACACCCATTCGCGTCCGGTCAGGTGGTTGATTGCGTTGCCATAGCCGGGGCTGCCAAATTGCGTGCTGCGGCGGACGCGGGTGATCGAGCCGGTGATCAGAGGTTTCGTCGCCGCAGACGTCGCTGCAGATTCGGCCGCAGACTGGGCCCGCTGGGGCGCCAGTTCAGCCCGCGCCGAAGGCTCGCGCGTGGGCGCGACCTGGCTGTCAGACTGGTCTGGCGCAGGGCGAGATGAACTCATGATCCGTTCATGCACCATGGGCGCTTGAAAAAGCGTTAAACATAATGGGTTTGGATGATTATTGACCAGCCCTGCGGCCCGCACTTCGCCTCCACATTTCACTTGCGGAAATTTTGCGAACGGCAATTGGTTTTTGCGCGTTCGCAGCTAGAGATGGTCAGAGCTGGAAAAAACCGAAGCCTTTGGGAGATTGTTACCGTGCGGCACATTGCAATCATCGGATCGGGCCCCGCGGGCTATTACACTGCCGAAGCCGCGCAGAAGCTGTGGGGCGAGGATGTGCAGGTCGATATTTTCGACATGCTGCCGGTGCCCTATGGCCTGATCCGCACCGGCGTTGCCCCCGATCATCAGTCGATCAAGGCGGTCTATCGCCGTTATGAGACGACTTCGCTGTCAGGCAATGTCCGCTTTGTCGGCAACGTAATGATCGGAAACGATATTTCGGTCGCCGAGCTGCAGGAGCTTTACGACGCCGTGGTGCTGGCAACCGGCGCACCGCATGACAAGCCGGTGGGCATGCCGGGCGAGGATCTGGGCAATGTGTTCGGCAGCGCGGCTTTCGTCGGCTGGTATAATGGCCACCCCAATTTCGCCGAACTCAATCCCGACCTGTCGGGCAGAAACGCAGTTGTCATCGGCAACGGCAATGTCGCTCTCGATGTCGCGCGCATCCTCGCCAAGACCCGCACCGAATATGCCGGCAGCGATATCGTCGCCCATGCGCTCGATTCGCTGGAGGAGGCAAAGACCGCGAAGATCACCGTGCTCGGCCGCCGCGGTCCGCACCAGATCGCGATGACGCCCAAGGAGCTGGGCGAGCTTGGCCACCTGGCACGCACCAGCCCGCGGGTCGATCCCGCCGACTTGCCTGAGCTTGGCGAAGACATGCTGCTCGAGCCGGGCCAGCGCAAATCGGTCACGCATTTGCGCAATTTCGCCGCGATCCCCGAGGGCGATCGTGCAGCCAAGGCAATTGACCTCGAATTCGATTTCTTCGCCGCGCCGCGCGCCATTCTGGGTGAAGGCAAGGTGACTGGCGTCGAAGTCGAGCGCACCCGGCTGGAACAGGGCCGCGCAGTCGGCACTGGCGAGACCTATGTGGTCCCCGCCGATCTGGTGGTGATCTGCATCGGCTATCAGACCTCGCCGATCGCCGGCGTGCCCTTTGAGGAAAGCGCCGGACGCTTCGCCAATCTCGACGGCCGCATCCTGCCGGGGCTCTATTGCGTCGGCTGGGCCCGGCGCGGGCCTTCGGGCA
This sequence comes from Sphingomonadaceae bacterium, assembly GCA_947473355.1. Classification (GTDB taxonomy): domain Bacteria; phylum Pseudomonadota; class Alphaproteobacteria; order Sphingomonadales; family Sphingomonadaceae; genus Novosphingobium. The sequence goes on from CANJCQ010000036.1 coordinate 11,840, forward strand.
CGATCGGCACCAACAAGCCCGATGGCTTCGGCATCGTCGAGCGCATCGCCGAGGACATCGGCGGCGGCGCACGCAAGGCAGGCGGCGCGGGCTTTGACGCGCTTGCGGCAGAGCGCGAGCTGCAGGTGGTGAGCTTCACGGACTGGAAGAAGATCGAGGAAGCCGAGAACGCCCGGGCGCGCGAGGATTCGCCTCGGGAGAAGTTCGTGCGGGTGGATGAGATGATCGGGGCGGTTAAGGGTTGAACAACTCCATGCGCCCCATGGTCAGGAACGCCCTGTGTCTGGCGGCCATGATCGCTGTCTCCGTGCCTGCTCACGCGAGCGGATCGCGCAATACATGCCGGTTCACCCAGCGAGACTTCGTCAGCAACTGGGCGGAACGCACCGCACCGGGCGAGGAGTCCAATGATACGCAGGAATTGCAGTTCGATATCGACTCTGGCCGCCGCATCTTCCGCAGCTGGCTTCACCAGCGTCCGGAAATGACCGGCACCTGGAGCTTCAGTAACTGCCGGGTTACCGCACGCGGCCCGGGCAACATGACCATGACTTACCGCTTTGTCGGCAGCAACAGCAACCGCCTGATCGACCTCGAAAGTGGTGTGACTTACAAGCGGCTGCGTTAGAGCGAGCGCGACACGCTTTGGTTCAGTTACTGTCGAAGGCTTTGCAATCAGCCTCGCCAGCCCATTCGACAAAGCAATCAAGATTTCCCACGAAGCCGTCGGAATCGCCATCGGCAAGGGCGATTACAAGCTGATTGCCATCGACGTCCCGGACCAGTTCACTTTCCAACGCGGCCTAAACCCGCATCGGCATCAGCACATAAAGCGCAGGGCTCTTCTCATCCTGCCGGATCAGCGTCGGCGCGCCCGCATCGGCCAGATGCAGTTCCACCGTATCGCCTTCGATCTGGCCCAGGATGTCCTTGAGATAATTGGCATTAAAGCCAATCTCGAAGTGCTCCGAGCCATAGTCGGCGGGGACTTCTTCCGCCGCCGTGCCGTTATCGGGCGAGGTCACTGACAGAGTGATCTTGTCATTCTCCAGCGCCATTTTCACCGCGCGGGTCTTTTCGGTGGCGATGGTGGCGACGCGGTCGACGCCTTCATAGAAGCTCTTGGGATCGATCCGCAGCAGCTTGTCATTGCCGGTCGGGATGACGCGGCTGTAATCGGGGAAAGTGCCGTCGATCAGCTTGCTGGTCAGCACCACGCCGTTGTTGCCGCCTAGCGTAAAGCGGATCTTGCTGGCGGAAAGATCGACCAGCACATTGGTGCCCGAGGCTTCCTCAAGCAGCTTGCGCAGCTCGGCGATGCATTTGCGCGGGACGATGATGTCCGGCATGCCTTCGGCGCCTTCGGGGCGCTTGATGGTGAAGCGCGCGAGGCGGTGACCATCGGTGGCGGCGGCCTTTAGTTCTTCCTCGGCAACGTGGAAGAAGATGCCGTTGAGGTAGTAGCGGGTTTCCTCGGTCGAGATCGCAAAGCGGGTGCGATCAATCAGCTGGGCGAGCGTGGCGACGGGCAGCTCAAAGCTGGTCGGAAGATCGCCTTCGACGATCACCGGGAAATCATCGCGCGGCAAGGTCGGCAGCGAGAAGCGGCTGCGCCCGGCCTTAACGGTCATCCGGTTTTCGGCAACTTCAAGGCTGACCTGACTGCCATCGGGCAGCTTGCGGGCAATGTCGAACAGCAGGTGGGCGGAGACCGTGGTTGCGCCTGCGCTATCAACCGAAACCGCCGCCATGCTTTCGGCAACCTGCAGATCGAGATCGGTCGCCATGACCTTGAGCGTGCCATTGCTGGCGGCTTCCAGCAGCACGTTGGACAGGATCGGAATGGTGTTGCGCCGCTCGACAACGGACTGCACATGGCTGAGGCACTTGAGCAGCGTCGCGCGTTCGATTGTGGCCTTCATGGTTCCGTCAAATCCCCTTCGCCGCCCGGACTCGCCCCGGGTCTGGAAATCGGACTACATTCCTTAACGCCGGGGGCGCTGGCAGCAAGCGGGAAGTGGCTGAGAGCGTGTGAATCTAGGGGAAAAATGCGGGAGTTGACCAAATCCTCCCCGAGCTTGGCTCGGGGAGGGCGACCGCCCGCAAAGCGGGTGGTGGAGGGGAAAGGCTAAAACCCCTCCGTCAGTCACTGCGTGACTGCCACCTCCCCGAGACGAGCTCGGAGAGGAATAAGCAATTAAGACATCATCGCCATGCCGCCGTTCACATGCAGCGTTTGCCCGGTGATATAGCCCGCCTCGCGGCTGGCGAGATAGGCCACGGCTGCACCCACATCGTCGCCCTCGCCCATCCGGCCCATCGGGATGCGGGCGTTCAGGGCTTCCTTCTGGGCGTCGGGCAACTGGTCGGTCATCGCGGTGCGGATGAAGCCGGGGGCGACGCAGTTGACGGTCACACCGCGGCTGGCGAGCTCTTGCCCCAGCGACTTTGACATGGCCGTCAGCCCGCCCTTGGCAGCAGCATAGTTGACCTGGCCCGGATTGCCGGTCGCGCCGACGACGCTGGTGATGGTGATGATCCGGCCGAAGCGGGCTTTCATCATCGGCTTCGAGGCAGCGCGCATCAGGCGAAAGGCGGCCTCCAGATTGACCCGGATCACCGCGTCCCACTCCTCGTCCTTCATCCGCATGGCGAGGTTATCCCGGGTTATCCCTGCGTTGTTCACAAGGATATCCAGCTTGCCCAGCGTGTCGATCGCGGCGGGAACCAGCTTTTCGACCGCTTCGGGGTTGGAAAGATCGCAAGTGATCGCGACGTGATCGACTTCCTGCAAATGCTGCGGGGTGTGCTCGTCAAGCTGCTCGCGGAATGCGCGCAGCTTGCCGGCGTTGGAGCCGGAAATAGCGAGCCGGGCGCCCTGTGCGGCGAGGGCCTTGGCGATGGCTGAGCCGATGCCGCCTGAGGCGCCGGTTACGAGGGCGGTCATGCCGTGAAGGTCGAACATGGGTTACTCCGTGACAGATTAAGAGAAAAAGAGTTTCGCGCAGAGGCGCAGAGGAAGCAGAGGCGCAGAGGAGTCAGACTTCGGGCCGATAGTCGTTGACCATCCGGCGAATTCCTTCCTTCATCGTTTCTCCATTAAAATTCAGAAGCAGCCCGACGGGCTGCTTCATCAATCGCAGATATGTGAGCAATTGCTTGGCATGCGATTTGCCCAAACCTTCTACTGCCTTGATCTCGATGACAAGACAATCATCGACAAGTATGTCTATCCGGAAGGCAATGTCGAAGTGTTCCCCATCGATAGTGAGTGGTACCGCGACCTGTCGTTCCGCCTTGAATCCGGCCTGTTCAAGCCGCTTTGCCAGCACAGCTTCATAGACGTTCTCGAACAGTCCTGGACCAAGCTCACGATGAATGCGTATCGCTTCGCCCACCACGGCTGAACTGATCTCGTCGATCCGACTCATTCACAACCTCATTGCGATCTCTGCTTCCTCTGCGCCTTTGCGCGAAACCCTACAACCCAGCCAAAAGCGCCTCGATATCCGCCATCCCCACCACGCTCGTCACGTTCATATCTGCGCCCTTGTCCACCAAAGTCCGCGAGATCATCGGACCGAGCACTTTGCCGCCCAGCTCGACGAAACTCTCCACACCCACCCCAGCCATCACCAAAACGCTCTCGCGCCAGCGGACGCGGCCGGTGACTTGCTCGACAAGCAGACGCCGCACTTCGGCGGGTTCTGTCACTATGGCGGCGTCGACATTGGCGAAAAGGGCGATGCGCAGAGCAGAGGGCGAGGTGCGTTCCAGTGCTTCGGCCATGGCATCGGCGGCGGGCTGCATCAGCGGGCAGTGGAAGGGGGCAGAGACCGGCAGCAGCATGCCGCGCTTGATGCCAAAGTCCTTGACCATGGCAATGGCGCGCTCGATGGCGGCAGTGTGGCCGGAGAGCACGACCTGGCCCGGATCGTTGTCGTTGGCGACAGTGCAGACTTCACCTTGCGCCGATGCTTCAGCCAGCGCGGTCGCCTTGTCGATATCGGCGCCGAGCAGCGCGCACATCGCGCCAATGCCGACCGGGACTGCCGCCTGCATGGCCTGCCCGCGCAGTTTCAGCAGGCGGGCGGTGTCGGCGAGGCTGAAGGCGCCGGCGGCACACAGCGCGGTATATTCGCCGAGGCTGTGGCCGGCGACGAAATCGGCCTTGTCCGCGAGCGAAATGCCGCCTTCCTTCTCCAGCACCCGCAGCACAGCGATGGCATTGGCCATGATCGCGGGCTGGGCGTTTTCGGTGAGAGTCAGCTGGTCTTCCGGCCCGTCGCGCATGATCTGGGAGAGCTTCTGGCCGAGGGCATCATCGACTTCCTCGAAGACCTCGCGCGCGGCCTTGCTGGCTTCGGCCAGTTCCACGCCCATGCCCAGTTTCTGGCTGCCCTGCCCGGGAAATACAAATGCACGCATTTTGGCGCCCCTTCTTGTTGGTGGCGCGCGCCCTATGACTGCTAACTGTTCGTGGCAAGACCGAAGGGCACGACCTTGTTGGCGGAATCGTGGCCGATATCGGCTGATCCGAGGTATGGGATCGCATGCCGCTCACACCAGAACCGCGCGATTTCATCCGGTTCGGCGCCGAACGGACGGTCGTTTTCGGGCACGTCACTGACCCGGCCGAGCCTGAGCCCGGCAATACCACCCAGATGCGCGGTCACATGGAAGAACAGGCGGTCGACGGCGTAAAGATGCTCGCTGACTTCCTCGACCATGACGACATGGCCGGCGAGGCCCGGCATCAGCGGGGTGCCGCAGAGCATGGCGAGAGTCGTCAGGTTGAAGGCGACGGTCGGGTGATGATCGAGCGAGGGTTCGAGGGTGGTCCTGTCGCCGGAGAGCCAGCGCAGGGTGCGGCGCACGGCCTCCTCGCCATTATCGCGGCAGATGTCGTTCGGCATGGGCGCGTGGACCGGGCGGCCCAGATTGGCGCGATAGAGCGCAGCCAGCAGGTAACCCGCATCGGAATAGCCGAGGAATTGCTTGCCCCGCGCCGCAGACCCGAACCCGGCGAGCGCCTGTTCGGCGATGCGGCCAGCGCCATAGCCGCCGCGCGCGAACCAGACGGCATCGATGCTGGGATCATTGGCGCATTCGGCCAATGCGGCGAGACGCTGGGAGTCGGGGCCGGCGAAATGGCCTTCGGACTGGAAACATTGCGGGTGGAACTGGAGTTCGATCCCGGGAAATTCCGCAAGGGCCAGCGCAGTGACGCGCTGCGCGTCTTCGCGGGTCATCGGGGTGGAGGGGGCACAGATGGCGATACGGGGCATTTTGTTGCTGTAACCGGCTGGGAGCTTGAAGGGTAGATCAAGAATGGTTTCGCGCAGAGGCGCAGAGAAAGCAGAGGGCGCAAAGGTTTGGTGCGCCGCAGGCGATGAAACGGATTATTCAGACTCAGACGATTTTGAGCGGCTTCGCCGCATTCGAATTCTCTCTGCGCACTTTGCTTCCTCTGCGCCTCTGCGCGAAACCTATTCAACTCTTCGTAGTTGCCATCACGCCCCGCCCCGAATACCGCCACCGCATGACTTCGCTCACCTCACACCCCTGGTTCTTCTGCGGCATCGGCGGATCGGGCATGTTGCCGCTCGCCCTGATCCTGCGCGGACAGGGGGCTGAGGTCGCGGGATCGGACCGCAGCCGCGATCAGGGGCGCACGCCCGAGAAGTTCGGCTGGCTGGAGACGCTGGGCTTCCAGCTGTTTCCGCAAGATGGCAGCGGGATAGCTTCGGCGGCGCAAGTGCTGGTCGCCTCGGCAGCGGTTGAAGACACCGTGCCCGAAATGATCCGCGCGAAGGAGCTTGGCTGTCCGCGGATGAGCCGGGCGGAACTGCTGGCAACCCTGTTCAACGCCGCGCCTTGCGGGATCGCCATCGGCGGCACCAGCGGCAAGTCGACAGTTACTGGCATGGCGGGCTGGATCATGACCGAGACGGGCCGCGACCCGACGATCATGAACGGCGCGGTGATGAAGAATTTCGTCTCGGCGGACGCACCTTTCGCCTCCGCGCGGGTCGGACAAGGCGCTGATTTCGTGTCGGAGGTGGACGAGAGCGATGGTTCGATTGCGCTCTATCGGCCCAGGGTGGCGGTGCTCGGCAATGTCAGCCTCGATCACAAGAGCCTTGAGGAACTGCGCGAGCTGTTCGGCGCCTTTCTGGGTCGGGCCGATGTCGCTGCGATCAATCTTGACGATGCCGAAACCGCTGCCCTTGGCTCATCGGCAATGGCGCTGGTCACTTTCGGGATCGAGAGCCCGGCGGCGATGCTTGGCGTTGCGCCCGGCAGTGTGATCGAAGGCCCGACTTCGCTTGCCGCAACGATCATCGACCGGCGCGATGGCAGCGCACATCAACTAGCGCTCAAGGTGCCTGGCCGCCACAACCTTGCCAATGCTTTGGCGGCGATTGCCGGGTGTAATGCGGCGGGGGTGCCGGTTGCCGAAGCGATCGCGGCGCTGGCAACATTCGCAGGCCTCGCCCGCCGCTTCGACATCGTCGGCACTTCGCCTTCGGGCATTACCGTGATCGACGATTTCGGCCACAACCCGGACAAGGTCTCGGCAACCCTCGCCACCCTGAAGGCGCATCCGGGCCGAGTCATCGCCTTCTTCCAGCCGCACGGCTATGGCCCCTTGCGCCAGATGGGGGCGGAACTGGCCGAAGTGATGGCGCGGCTGCTGGGGCCGGACGACGTGACCTTGCTGTGCGATCCGGTCTATTTCGGCGGCACGGTGGATCGCTCGGTAGGCGCCGAGCGGATTGTCGCACTGATCGCGGCGGCGGGCGGAAAAGCCGAACATATCCCGGCCCGCGAGGACGTGGCCGCGCGCATCGCGGAGATCGCCCGACCCGGCGACCGCATTGTCATCATGGGCGCGCGCGATGATACGCTGACAGTGTTCGCGAAGGAATTGCTGGCAAAGCTGCCCTAATGTGTGTTGAACTATCCCGATAATAGATCGGGAGATGAACATGCGACTGAAACTTGCCTTGGCTCTGGCACTAGCGGCGAGCACATCAGCTCTCGCTGCCCAGGATAAAGCTCCACAAGCGAGTCCCGCCCGCCCCACTTTCGGCACCGATGGCGTAACCCACGTCCCCGCCTTCGATCTCCCCGCCTCGGCACTGTCCAGCCCGGAAGCGCAGGCCGCCCAGGCTGCGCGCGCGAAGATGGCCGGCGGAGCGCCGCCCAGCGATATTCCGGTCGATGTCATGCGGCGCGGCCTCGAAATGATGCTGGCGCCGCAAGTGGCGGAAATGCGCAAGCTCTATGCGGTCGACATCACCGACCAGATGATTGACGGCGTGCCGACCCGGATCATCAAGCCGCACGGCCGCGATTTCGATCACACCCGCCTGCTGGTCAACCTGCATGGCGGCGGGTTTTCGATGTGTGCGGATGCCTGCGCGCTGCTCGAATCGATCCCGATCGCCGCGCTCGGCAATTTCGAGGTCATAACCATCAACTACCGTATGGGGCCTGAGGCGAAGCATCCTGCCGCGCTGGAGGATGTCGAGAAAGTCTATCGGCGCCTGCTGCCGCACCACAAGGCCTCCTCCATCGGCATCTATGGCTGCTCGGCGGGCGGGGCGCTGTCGGCGCAGATCGCCGCCTGGCTGCCGGGGCGCGGTCTGCCGCAGCCCGGCGCACTGGGCATTTTCGGTGCCGGCGGAGTGCGCTTCATGGCAGGCGATTCCGCCTATGTTGCTGGCTATATCGACGGCTCCTTCCCGCCACCTCCCAAGCCGGGCGAAACGCGCGGCGACATGAGCCGGGGCTATTTCAGCGCGGCGGACCAGGAGGACCCTGTGCTGTCACCAGCGCTGCACCCCGACCTGATCGCCAAATTCCCGCCGACGCTGATCATCACCGGCACCCGCGCGATGGATATGAGCCCGGCGATTGTCACCAATTCGGCGCTGATCAAGGCGCATGTGCCTTCGACGCTGATCGTCGGCGAGGGCATGGGGCACTGCTATATCTACCAGTCAAACCTGCCCGAAGCGCGCGACGCCCATCAGGCGATTGTCGATTTCTTCCGGGCGAATTTGAAGTAGGCTGGCAGGCAAACAGGAGGCGGGAACATGGAATCGGCTGAAACCATTTTGTACTGGCTGATCGGGATTGGCCTGCTGGTCATGCTGGGCGGGCTGGTGGTTATGCGGCTGCAGAAGAAGAAGGATTGAGGGGCGCTTGCGATTCTTCCCCCTTGATGGGGGAAGGATATGAAGACTTGGTCGTGAAACGACCTAGTCGCAATTGGAAGGGGGTGATCGGGCCGATAGTTCCGCATCAGCCGGAGAGCACACCCCCACCCAACTTCGGCTAGCGAACAAGTTCGCAAGCCTCCGTATCCCTCCCCCATCAAGGGGGAGGCGAGCGAAGTGCTAGAGCGCCCTAAACCGCCATCTCCGGCACAGCCTCGCCAGCCGCATCAAGCAACCCCTTCTCGACCGCTTTCAGCCTGGCTTCCGACACGATCTTGTCGCCGAGCAGGTCAGTAACATAGAAGGTATCCACCGCGCGTTCGCCATACGTGGCGATATGGGCGGAATGGACGATTGTCTGCGCTTCGAACAAACCGCGCGCGAGGCGGTTTAGCAGGGCAGGGCGATCACGCGCGCTGACTTCGATCACCGTGAAACGATTCGAGGCCTGATTGTCGAATTCGACGCGCGGGCGCACTTCGAAGGCATTGGCGCGCGGGCGCGACAAGGGCCGCGCGGCGAGCTGGGGCACCAGTTTGACCCGGTTGGCGAGCGCATCCTCGATTGTCGTGCGCAGGCGGGCGAGCTGGCTGGCTTCCATGAACGGGCGACCGAGCGGGTCCTGCACCAGGAAATTGTCGACCGCCATGCCATTGCGCGCAGTATGGATGCGCGCATCGATGATGTTGCCGCCGGCGAGGTGAATGCCGCCGGCGATGCGGTAGAACAGCCCCGGATGGTCCGAAGCGATCACAGTGACCAGAGTGGCGCCGCGCGCCGGATAGTATTCTGTGGCGATATCGAGCGGGACATCTTTGGCCTGGGCGAGCTGCCGCAAGTTGAGCGCGATGATGTCTTCAGGCTCGGCGATCCAGTAGGCATCGCCCAATTGCTTGCCCAATTTTGCGACCAGATGGCTATCGTCACCCAGCCTGAGGGCCACCACCTCGCGCTTGGCGGCAACCCGCTCCTCGCGGCCATGGCGGACATGGCCAAGCCGGATGCGCTGTTCGGCGGCATCATAAAGCTCGTGGATCAGCTGGCGCTTCCAGCTGTTCCACACGCCCGGCCCCACCGCGCGGATATCGACAATGGTGAGCAGGGTCAGCTGGCGCAGCCGTTCGAGCGATTCGACCACAGCGATGAAATCGCCGATGGTTTTCCAGTCCGCCAGATCGCGCTTCATCGCGGTGTCGCTGAGCAGCAGGTGATAGCGCACCAGCCAGGCGACCAGCTCTGTTTCGTCATCGCTGAGGCCAAGCCGCGGGCACAGCTTGAGCGCGATTTCGGCGCCCAGCACCGAATGATCGCCGCCGCGCCCCTTGGCGATATCGTGGAGCAATACCGAGACATAGAGCGCTTGCCGCGACTGGATCTCGTGGATGATCATATTGGCCAGCGGATGATCGGCCTTCATCTCGCCCTTTTCGATCTTGGCGAGCAAGCCGATGGCGCGGATGGTGTGTTCGTCGACTGTGTAGTGGTGATACATGTCGAACTGCATCTGCGCGTTGACCCGCGCAAAATCGGGGACAAACCGGCCGAATACCCCGGCCTCGTTGAGCCAGCGCAGCACCGCTTCGGGATCGTTGCGGCTGGTCAGCAGCTCCATGAACAAGGCATTGGCGCGCGGATCCTTGCGGACAGTGGCATCGATCAGCCGGGCATCGCGGGCGATCAGGCGCATGGCATCGGGATGGATCTCGAGATGTTCGGTATCGGCAACGACGAATATTTCCAGCAGCCGCACCGGATCGGCCACGAACCAGTCGTCGCTGGTCACGCAGACGCGTTCGTCGGCGATGCGATAGCCTTTGACCTCACGCGCCTTGGCACGAAATCCGGAAAACAGGCCGCGCCGCTTGCTCTTGGCAAATTGCTCGTCGAGCTGGGACAGGAACACGCCGGTGAGCGAGCCGACCACTTTGGCCTGCAGGAAGAAATACTGCATGAAGCGCTCGACCCCGCTCTTGCCGGGGCGGTCGTTGTAATTCATCCGCGCGGCGACTTCGCGTTGCACGTCGAAAGTCAGCCGGTCCTCGGCGCGGCCGGTCAGGGCGTGAAGGTGGCAGCGCACCGCCCAGAAGAAGTTTTCGGCCTTGCGGAAGGCGCGGAATTCAGTCTGGGTCAGCAGCCCGGCTTCGACCAGATCGCTGGCGCGGCGCACTTTGTGGATATATTTGCCGATCCAGTAGAGCGTGTGCAGATCGCGCAGGCCGCCCTTGCCTTCCTTGATATTGGGCTCGACGACATAGCGGCTGTCGCCCAGCCGCTTGTGGCGTTCGTTGCGCTCGGCGAGCTTTTCGGCGACGAATTGCTGCTCGGTGCCCTTGACCACTTCGGCCCAGAAGCGCCGCTGGGCGTCATCATACAGCGCCTGGTCGCCCCAGACATAGCGGCCTTCGAGCATGGCAGTGCGGATCGTCAGATCACTGCGGCCCATGCGCACCATATCATCGAGCGAGCGGCTCGAATGGCCGACCTTGAGGCCGAGGTCCCACAGGAAATAGAGCATCGCCTCGATCACCTGCTCGCACCAGGAGGTCTGCTTGCTAGGGGTGAGGAAGGCGACATCGACATCCGAATGCGGCGCCATTTCGCCGCGGCCATAACCGCCGACTGCCATGATCGTCAGCCGCTCGCCCGAGCTGCGATTGCTGGCGCGATAGACATCACCGACGACATGATCGTGGATGATGCGGATCAGCTGATCTACCAGGAACGACTGCGCTTCGGCGCAATCGTGGCCAGCGGTCGGTTTATCGACCAGGCGGCGCGCGATCTCTTCTCGGCCCTGGTCCAGCGCGCCGCGCAGCAGCTCGACGACGCGTGGCCGCGCCGCCGGACCTCCGCTTTCCTCGACAGCCAGCGCAATTGCCTCGACCAACGCACGGCGATCGATGATGGCGCGCTGGTTGGGGATTCGGCTGATGGTCATGCCCGGTCTACATTCATGAGTGCTATGTAGCCCCGGTTCCCGCATTGGCATAGCGCGCCTTTAACGCGCGCTTGTCGACTTTTTCGGTGCCCAGCCGGGGCAGCGGTTCGGTTTCATGCCAGATGCGCACCGGCACCTTGAACGGCGCCAGCTGCTGGCCGACGAATGCGCGCAGCGCCTCGGCATCGAGCGCGCGGCCAGACTTTGCGAAGACCACCGCGACCGGCACTTCGCCATAGCGTTCGTGGGCCAGGCCGAACACGCTGGCTTCGGCAACATCGGGATGGGCATAGAGCGCCTGCTCCACCTCGATGCAGGAAATATTCTCGCCGCCGCGAATGATGATGTCCTTCTTGCGGTCGACAATGAACAGGTAGCCGTCCTCGTCGGTATAGCCGAGATCGCCGGTGAGGAAGTAACCATCGTCACGCAGCGCTTCGGCCGTGGCTGCCGGATTGTCCCAATAGCCGCTGAAATTGGCGATGGAGCGGAAAGCGATCTCGCCGGTCTGGCCTGGTGCCAGCTTGTTGCCATCATCGCCCAGGATTGCGAGGTCAACAATTGGCCGGCTGGCCGGGCCGGTGCTGCTGGGCTTGGCCAGATAGTTCTCGTTGAAATTGCCGCAGCCGACCGCGTTGGTTTCGGTCAGGCCATAGCCGAGCATGGGGAACGCGTGCGGCAGATTCTCGCGGATCCGGGCAACATGTTCGACCGGCCGGGGAGCGCCGCCCGCGACGAACGAAACACAGGTCCGCAGATCAAATGTATGCCGATCCGGGTGAGTGGCGATCTCGTAGCTCATCAGCGGCACGCCGACGAAATAGGTGACACGCTCCTGCTCGATCAGCCGCATCGCCTCGCGCGCATCCCATTTGGGCATCAGCACCAGGGCGCGGCCGATCAGGAAACTTTGCAGGAACAGCGGCACTTCGGCAGTGATGTGAAACAGCGGGATCGAGACCAGGGCGATCGGCTGGCTGGTCGGCGCCTCGCCCTTTGCGGTCAGCCAGGAGAGCAGCATCAGGGTCTGCGCGGCATAGCTCATCGCGCCGTGAACGACGCTGCGGTGATTGGACCAGGCGCCTTTGCAGGCCCCGGTCGAGCCTGAAGTGAACAGGATGGTGGCAAGATCGTCGCCGGTCAGCGTGGGCAAGGCGGTCTGGTCGCCGGGATCGGCCAAAATCGCGCCCAGCCCGGCCTCGGGATCGCCATGTTCGAACACCACCAGCGCGGCCGCGCAGCCTTGCCCGGTGAGCCTGCCGGCGCGCTGTTCGTCGGCCAGAACCAATTCGCAGCCGGTCAGAGCGATGCCGTCCGCCAGCTCGCCGCCGGTCCACCAGCCGTTGAGCAGAGTGACGCAGCCGCCCGCCATCAGCACCGCCATATAAAGAATGATCCAGTTCGCCGAATTGCGCGCGGCAATGCCGACCCGCTCGCCGGGGGCAACGCCATGCCGCGCGATCAGCCCTGCAGCGGCGCGGGCGGCCAGCGCGTGGGTTTCGGCAAAGCTGAGCCGCACTTCGCCATCGACCAGGAAGGTCGCCGCGCCATGCTGGGCACAGGTGGCAGCGAACATGGCGGGCAGGCTGGGCGGGGCGAGTTTGAAGGCCGGATAGGCTAACCTGCCGCGCATCACTGTCTCGCACTCGAGCGGACCGCCGGGCGCGGTGAGCTGGTCCATGATGGCACCAAACTGTTTGTCGATCTCGCTGGCCATGTTTTTGCGCCCTCCCCGCCGGATTTCCCCGGCTACATTTCCCCGACTATCGCTGGCCTAAAGCCAGTTGCCGGATGACATTCATCGCTTGGCTGTGCCAGAAGGGAAGCCTGTTATGGCTCCGCTGCAGGCGATACTCGCATTAACACTAGGGGATTGGGATTTTGCTGTCACTATTGGCATCGGCCGGCGAACCGATTTACTGGGTCGACTTCGGACTGACCCGCGGGATCGATCTCGGCTTTTTCATGCTCCGCTGGTATAGCCTGGCTTACCTCACGGGCATCATGCTGGGTTACTGGCTGATGCTGCGGATGATCCGCAGTGCCGGAGCCCCGCTGGCGCAGCGCCACGCCGACGATCTGTTTTTCTATTGCACGCTGGGCATCATCCTGGGCGGGCGGCTGGGCTATGCCACATTCTATGACCGCGAGCTGTGGGCGCATCCCGCAGAGCTGCTCAAGCTGTGGAACGGGGGCATGAGCTTCCATGGCGGGCTGATCGGAACGGTGCTGGCGATTGCCTGGGTAGCGCGGCGCAACCAGCTGAATTTTCTTCGGATCTGCGACTATATTTCGGTGGTCGTGCCTTTCGGCATGCTGTTTGGGCGGCTGGCCAATTTCGTCAATGGCGAGCTGTGGGGCCGGGTCGCGAGCGAAGGCGTGCCCTGGGCAATGGTCTTCCCCGACGCCGGCTCGCTGCCGCGCCACCCCAGCCAGCTTTATGAAGCAGCGCTCGAAGGGGCCTTGATGGCTGCGATCATGCTGCTGCTGTTCTGGAAGAGCCGCGCCCGCTTCCGTCCCGGCCTGCTGGTCGGCGTGTTTGCGGCGGGAATCGGCGCGGCGCGCTTCACGGTCGAATTCTTCCGCGAGCCTGATGCCCAGCTCAGCGAATTTGCCATGCGCACCGGGCTTTCGATGGGCCAGTGGCTGACCTTGCCGCTGATCGCGCTCGGCCTGTTCTTCGTGGTCCGCGCGCTTCGCAAGCCGCCGCTTGGCGCCGCTGCCCCGCCCGCATGAGCGAAGCACTGCCGCCGGCCGAGCCGCTTTCAGCGATATTCGCGCGGCTGATCGCCAACACCGGGCCGATCAGCCTGATGCATTACATGGGCGAATCGAATGTGCGCTATTATGCCAGCCGCGATCCATTGGGCGCAGGCGGCGACTTCATCACTGCGCCCGAAATCAGCCAGATGTTTGGCGAGCTGATCGGGCTGTGGCTGGCCGACATCTGGATCCGCGCCGGGCGCGAGGCGCCGGTGCATTATGTCGAACTGGGCCCCGGCAGGGGCACGCTGGCCAAAGACGCGCTGGCAGCGGCGAAGCGCTATGGTCTGATGCCCAGCGTCCATTTCGTCGAAGGCTCGACTGAGCTCCGCGATGTGCAGCTGGCCGCCGTCCCCTCCGCCAATTTCCATCACGATCTCTCGTCGATCCCGATGTATGGCCCGGTGCTGATCGTCGGCAACGAATTCCTCGACGCGCTGCCGGTGCGCCAGATGGTCAAGACACCGGATGGCTGGCGCGAGCGGATGGTGGCATGCCAGGGCGAAAGGTTCATTCCGGTCGCAGGCATGCAGCCGATGGACAGCGCGGTGCCCGAAGCGCGGCGCGCGGCGCCGGAAGGCACCATCATCGAGACCTGCCCGGGCGCTGCGGCAACCGTGTTCGAAATCGCCGGGCGCTTGCTGGAACAGGGCGGCGCGGCGCTGTTGATCGATTATGGCCACGATATGTTGCGCGATGGTTCGACCCTGCAGGCTCTGCGCGAACACCGTATGGTCGATCCTTTCGCCATGCCCGGCGAGGCAGACCTCACCGCCCATGTCGATTTCGCCACGCTCGCCCAGATCGCCCAGTCGCGCGGGGTCAAATGGCTGGGCACCACGCCGCAAGGGCGCTGGCTGCGTGAACTTGGCATCGAAACCCGCGCCGAAAGCCTCGCCGCCTTTGCCCCTGAACACGGCCCGGCGATCCATGCCGCCAAGGAGCGACTGATCGGCGAGGGGCAGATGGGGCTGCTGTTCAAGGTGATGGGCCTTGCGGCACCCGGCTGGCCGGACGGGGCCGGGTTTTAACGCGTGGCGAGCCAGCACGCACCCTCGCTGCTATCCCGCGCGGTCAAGGGCTTCGTCCTGTGGCTCTATCGCGGGCGCGGCTGGAAGCTCGAAGGTCAGGCTCCATCCAGTGGCCGCTGCGTTATTCTTGGTGCGCCGCATACCTCGAACTGGGACTTCGTGTTCTTCATCGGCGCGACCCACGCATTCGGGCTCGAGCCGCGCTTCATGGGCAAACTCAGCCTGTTCCGCTGGCCGCTGCGGCGGTTCATGTTCGATATGGGCGGAGTGCCGGTCGATCGCTCGGCCAAAGGCAATTATGCCGAGGCGATGGTGGCAGCTTTTGCTGCAAACGAAAAATTCGCTCTCGTGATTGCGCCTGAAGGCACGCGCAGCAAAGTGCCCAAGTGGCGATCAGGCTTCTATCACATCGCGCTTGGCGCAGGCGTGCCGATCGTCTGCGCCTGGGTGGACAATCAGGCGATGCGCGGGGGACTGGGGCTGGAGATCATGCCAAGCGGCGATTTTGCCGCCGACATGGCGAAGATTGGGGCTTATTATCGCGAGGTCATGCCGGGCCATCCCAAGTGGACAGCGTTTGACGCGATGGGCGTGGCTTAGATCAGGGCTTGGACGACATCGGCGTGGGAGACTGGTCAATCGTGCGATTGTCCTGGGGCACGGCACGCGGCGGCACAGCCTTGAGCCAGGCTTCCAGTGCGGCAATATCGGTTATACCGATCACCGGATTGGTGCCTTGTGTGAACACACTGTAGCTATCGCCGCCGCCTGCCAGGAAGCTGTTGGTCGTCACGCGATAGGAAGCATCGGGCTGGACCGGTTGGCTGTTCAGGGTCATCGCCGTGATCCGGTCGCCCTCGGGTCGCGACAGATCGAAGCTGTAGCTGAAGCCCTGCGACGGGGCGAGCACGCTGATCGGATCGCTGCCGGTAAAATTCAGTTCCAACACCGCTTTCAACTGTGCGCCGGTGAAGCTCTTGGTGACAAGATCGTTGTTGAATGGCTGGACGGCATAGATCTGACCGAAGGTGATGCTGCCATCGACTGCAGGGCTCAGCACATGCGGCGCGCGCACGCCAAACGGGTTCATCAACGCAATCTGGGCGCCCGCTCCTGTCGTTGCAGCAAGCTGGGCATCGGCAATCAGCAAGCCCAGCGAGCCCCCATAGCGACTTGAATCGCCCAACGGACGGCTGACTGATCCGGCCAGCTGGCCGGCCGGGCGCGCGATGAACTCGTGCGATGCTGCGACATATTTGGAGACATATTCGCCAATATCGGCTCGCGCTGTGAAGCGGGGCGCTTTGTCAGTCAGCGCGACGAGGCCGAGCGAGCTCGTATAGGCTTCGCTCTGGACGATTATGTTGCTGGCACTTCGGCTCACCACCCGGTGCGTGGCCGGATCGATATCCAGCCTGATGTCAGTGACCAGTTCTCCAAAGACGCCGGCGCTTGTCATCAGGAATGGATGCGCTGGGTCCGATTTGCCGAAGTCGCAAACATAGGACCAGTGGGTATGGCCCGAAACCACGACATCGACGCGCGGATCGAGCTTCTGCAGGATCGGCATGATCGATCCGTGGATGTCTTCGCAACCCTGCGGATTTGGCGAGCCTGAGGTGTAGCCGCCCTGATGAATCAGCAGGACAATGGCATCGGCCCCCTGTGCCTTCAATTGCGGAACCATTGCGTTGACCGTTTCTGCCTCATCGACAAAACGCAGCCCGCCAAGGCCAGACTGCTGCACCAGCGAGCCGGTGCCTTGCAGCGTCAGCCCGATCAGGCCCACTGCCACCCGGCGGCGGCCACTGCCAAAGCGCTTGATCGCACTGGCTGGGAACAGGGTGCGGCCATCGGCATACTGGGTGTTGGCAGCAAGAAATTTGAATCGCGCTCCGCGAAATGGCTCGACCTGACAGGGCTTGCGCGCGGTATGCTGAAGGCAACCGCCGTTCTGCTTGCGCAGCAGCTCGTCGCGGCCGGCATCGAATTCATGGTTGCCGACAGCATTATACTCAAGTCCAATGCGGTTCATCGCTTCGACTGCGGGCTCATCGAGATAGAGCGAGGAGACCAGTGACGATCCCCCGACCAGATCGCCTGCCGAGACGGTCAGGGTATTGGCATATTTCGAGCGGATAGAATCGACCACACTGGCGACATAGGCGGCGCCGCCCGCTGGAACCCGAATGACTTTCCCGTCCGCAGCAGTAAACGGCACCGATTGCTTCGGCGGCTCCAGCGCACCGTGGAAATCGTTGATCGCAACTATGCCGACGGTGACAGGAGCTGCCGCCTGCCGCTGACTGCCAGTGGTGGCGCAGGCGCTGAGCAGCAGCGATGCGAGGCAGGCAGTGAACAGGCGCATGGTCATGGGGCTATCTCTGGCGACGAAATGTTGCTGCAAAAAGACGTAGAGCATCATCGCCGCATGTGGGAACCGGTTTTCCCCGCACCACGCTAAAAATCGCCCAGCAGCCCCAGCGCAAGATAGCGGCGACCGGTATAGGTGAAGCCGCCGCTTGGCGTAACATTCCAGCCATAGCTGTTGAACAGATTGTGGATCTGCGGGCGCAGGACGAACTTGTTGTGGCCCCAATCGAACCGGTAGCGCGCGCCCAGATCGACCGAGCTGCGCGGCGGCGCGCTCAGCGTGTTGGCGGCATTGGCCATGCGGCTCGACACGCTTTCGACAGCCAGATCAAACGAAAGCGGACCCTTGCCCCCGCGCGAGCGCCATTCGAGATTGGCGGCAATCCGGCGGCGGACTTGCCCGACGGGGCGCATGCCGATGAGCTTGCTGTCCACCGCTTCGCCCCCAATGCGCGGATCGAGCAGCAGCATGCCGCCGACCAGCGACAGGCCGGGGGCGAGCTGCCCGGTGAGTGAAAGCTCGATCCCGCGGTTGGTCAGGGTGCCGAGCTGGCGATAGCGCTGCGCCGGATCGAGGTTGAAATAGGGCTTGGCAATCGAAAAGGCTCCCACCACCATCCCCAGATGCGGCGTCAGGGCATAGCGCAGACCCGCCTCGACCTGACGGGTGCGGATCGCGGGCGGCGCTTCGGCGCGGTTGGTGGCGATGTCCGGTGCGACCACCGCATCCTCCTGCCCGCGCGACATTCCGCCAAACAGGATGAGCTTGGGGGTGAGAGCATACGAAGCGGAGACATTCCACAGCAAGGGCCGGTCGCGCACCACGGGATCGGGCAGCGCCGCATCGGCAAAATCGATGGTCTTGGTATAGCGTTGCCGGGAAATACCGATGTCGAGGCTCGCCCGGCCCGGCACGAACATGCTGTAGGCCAGGCCGGCAGCGATCTGCCGGACCCGGTCCTCGTTCTTGGGATCGAGTGTATAGGCAGGCTCAAGCCATTTGTCGTGTGTATCAAACACCGAACCCGGGCCCAGCGACAATCGGCGGCTGCCACCAAACAGGCGGTCCTTGCTCCGACCACGCAGACTGGCGGTGAGACGGTGCGAAAGCTGCCCTGTGTGCCATTCGCGGATCAGCCGCGCTTCGCCCGAGACTGATCGCTCCTTGTCGCCCTGGCTGGCGACGGCAAGGCGATTGGCAAATTGCCCATCGGGGGCAACGCCCAGCATCAGATCGGCGAAAGCTGCTGTTGAACGGCGCGAATCGAACAGACCGGCCTCCACCCGAAATCCGCCGCCCAGCCCGAACCGCGCAATCAGGCCCGAGGTGGTCAGGATATTGTCGCGCTCGGTCCAGTCGAGGCCGAAGAACAGATTGCGTGGCAGCTGGGGCGGGAGATTGAGCCCGGCAGGAAAATAAGTGGGCCGCGCTTCGTCGCTCAGCTGGAATATCTTGCCGGTGAACAGCAGAAACTCGGAATCGCTGCCGGGCCGGAAGGCAAGAAGGCCCGAATATGTGCGAAAATGGTGCCTGCCGCCTTCGTTCCGCAGACCCTCGCGCCCGGCGAAGCCGCCAGCGATGCCGAGCCGCTTGCCTTGGAGTGGCAGCTTGAAGTTGACGTTTATGCCTGGCCCTTCGATCTGCGTGCCGCCGCTATCCACCTCGACACTGAGCGAAGCCTGATCCTGCGGCAGTGCCAGATCGTAATCAACCAGGCCGGTCGGCGCGGGGAACGGATAGCGTTGGGCAGCCAGGCCGACGCGGATGGTGTTGCCCTGGATCAGCCGGGCGGAAATCAGGTCGATCAGATCGAAATAGAGCCCCTGCATGCGGACATTGCCCGCCTCGCTCGGATTGAAGCCGCGCACTTCGAACGAACTGTAGAGCCCGCTGCGATCATTGCCGACCGCGCGGCCGAATGCGTCGCTTGATTGGGTGTTGACGTTTTCTTCAGCGCGCTGGGCAAATGCCGGCGCCGCAGGAAGCATTGCGCCCAGGCAAGCCACTGCGCAGATTTGCAACGCCTGGAACGAGGCACCGTGGCCCGTCATACCCCTCCCCTGTTGCCGCACCCGGTTGCCGCAGCCAGTTGCCCCTCAGTTGTCAGCCTGCACTATATAACTACGCCAGCACAGTCCTAGACATCCAGATTGGCAACATTGAGCGCGTTCTCCTGAATGAATTCCCGCCGCGGCTCGACCACATCGCCCATCAGGCGGGTGAAAATCTCGTCAGTGACGTCGGCGTCTTCTACCTTGACCTGCAGCAGCGCGCGGTTTTCCGGATCGAGCGTGGTCTCCCACAGCTGCTCGGCGTTCATTTCGCCCAGACCCTTGTAGCGCGCGATCGACAGCCCCTTGCGCCCGGCGGCGAGCACAGTGTCGAGCAATTCGCTGGGCCGCGTGATCCGGCCACCGGTGTCGCGGGTGCTGACCGCGCGGGCAGCCTGCGCGCCGACCTCGGCTTCGGCTTCTTCAGGCGCGAGCGGATCGAGAGCGGCATCGTCTTCCGCCACTTCCTCAACCGCTACCCCGGCCTTCACCAGCATGGCGGTCGAGGAATAGACATCGGCCTGTTCGCCTGCCAGCCGCGCCAGCTTCCGCGCCTCGGCACTGGTGAGGAATGCTGCTTCGATGACATGGTGATCGGTCACCCCGCGCCACAGCCGCTGGACAGTGACATTGCCCTCTTCGGTCATCGCGGCAGTCCACTTGGCATCGCGCTCGCCAATGTCCAGCCAGGTCGCAGCCCTTGCCAGCGCGGCCTCGCGGCCGGAACGGTTGAGCTCGGGATCGAGCACACCAGCCAGCGCCAGCGCCTCGACAATCGCCGGATCATAGCGGCGCGGCACGAAGGCCATCAGCTTGCGGAGCTGCTGGGCATGCTTGACCAGCGCCTCCAGCTCCGCCCCGCCGCGCGCACCGCCTGCGGTTTCGAGCAGACGCCCGGCAAGGCCTGCCTCGACCAGATAGCGATCGAGCGCGTCGTTGTCCTTCAGGTAAACCTCGCTGCGGCCCTTGGCGACCTTGTAGAGCGGCGGCTGGGCGATGAACAGGTGCCCGGCGCGGATGATGTCGGGCATCTGGCGGTGAAAGAAGGTCAGCAGCAGAGTGCGGATATGCGCGCCGTCGACATCGGCGTCGGTCATGATGATGATCTTGTGATAGCGCAGTTTTTCGAGATTGAACTCGTCGCGGATGCCAGTGCCCATCGCCTGGATCAGCGTGCCGACTTCCTTCGAGGAAATGATCCGGTCAAACCGCGCGCGTTCGACATTGAGGATCTTGCCCTTCAAGGGCAGGATCGCCTGGATGTTGCGATCGCGGCCCTGCTTGGCCGAGCCGCCAGCGGAATCGCCCTCGACCAGGAACAGTTCGCACTTGGCGGGATCGCGCTCCTGGCAATCGGCGAGCTTGCCGGGCAGCGAGGCGATATCCATCGCGCCCTTGCGCCGGGTCAGCTCGCGCGCCTTCTTGGCGGCTTCGCGCGCGGCGGCTGCGTCGATGATCTTGCCGATCACGGCGCGGGCATAGGCCGGGTTTTCCTCGAGCCACTCGGTCATCTTGTCGCTCATCAGGCTTTCGAGCGGCTGGCGCACTTCCGACGAAACCAGCTTGTCCTTGGTCTGCGACGAGAACTTGGGATCAGGCAGCTTGACCGAGACAATCGCGGTCAGCCCTTCGCGCATGTCGTCGCCGGTCAGGTTGACCTTCTCCTTCTTGAGGATGCCTGACTTTTCGGCGTAATTGTTGATGGTCCGGGTCAGCGCGGCGCGGAAGGCGGCCAGATGCGTGCCGCCATCGCGCTGGGGGATGTTGTTGGTGAAACACAGCACGTTTTCGTAATACGAATCATTCCATTCCAGCGCGACATCGATGGCGATGCCGTCGCGCTCGGCGGAAATGGCGATGGGATCGGGCAGCAGCGCGACCTTGTTGCGATCGAGATAGCGCACGAATGCGCCGATGCCGCCTTCGTAGAACAGGTCGTGCTCGGCGATGTCGGCATGGCGCAGATCGCGCAGCTTGATGTGGACGCCCGAATTGAGAAAGGCGAGCTCGCGGTAGCGGTGTTCCAGCTTTTCGAAATCGAATTCGAGCACGTTCTTGAAGGTCTCATTCGAGGCAAGGAAGGTGACGCGTGTGCCCTTCTTGCCGGCAGGCGCAGGCCCCTTGACCACCAGCGGGCCAACCGCATCGCCACCGGCGAACTTCATCCAGTGCTCTTCGCCATCACGCCAGATAGTCAGCTCCAGCCACTCGGACAGGGCATTGACCACCGAGACGCCGACGCCGTGGAGCCCGCCGGAAACCTTGTAGGCGTTATCGTCGCAGGTGTTCTCGAACTTGCCGCCGGCATGCAGCTGCGTCATGATGACTTCGGCAGCGGAAACGCCTTCCTCGCTGTGAATGCCGGTCGGAATACCCCGCCCATTATCCTCGACCGAGACCGAGCCATCGGGGTTGAGCTCGATCAGAACGAGGTCGCAATGCCCCGCCAGGGCCTCGTCAATGGCGTTGTCCGAAACCTCGAACACCATGTGGTGCAGGCCCGAGCCATCGTCGGTATCGCCGATATACATGCCGGGCCGTTTGCGCACGGCATCGAGGCCCTTGAGCACCTTGATCTGGTCGGCGCCATAGGCGTTCTGGTTGGGGAGATTTTCGGGTGGGGTATCGGGAGTGCTTGCCATGACCAGCATATAGGCGTGGAAGGCTCTAATCCCAAGCGAAACTGCCGTTTTTCCACAGACGTTCGATATTTGCCCCACCGCACGGAAACGGCTTTTCGCGAGCCGGTGGGCCGGTGTGACAATTTGCCTTGCTGCAGGTTTTGTGGAACGCTGCCGCGCTGCAGCAGGCTCGGGGGGAAATCATGACCAGTTCGCGGCGGGCATTGACCTATCTTGCCATTGTCTTCGCCTTCAGCTGGAGCGTGGTCTCCGTCGCCTGAATGGCGCGCGCACCATTGGCGAAGCGCCGGGGGCAAACCTGGTGTTCACTCTCGGGCCGCCGGTTGCCGCGCTGTTCTGCGCCCTGCTGTTCGACAAGCGCACGCGGATCGCGGCGCTCGGCTTGCGATTTCGGCCCAATCGCTGGTGGCTGATCGCATTCCTGCTGGCCTTTGCCATGGTCTTGTTTTCACACGCCGTAGCATGGTTGTTTCCCGTGACAGCTACCGACCATCTGGCCGACATTCCGGCAACCATCGCCCTGCTGCTGCACAAGCCTGTGTCGCAAGTGCCTTCCGGCCCGCTTGGCATAGCGATCATCTTTCTGGGCTTCGCGTTGGGGTTCACGATCCTGTTCACGCTGACCGAAGAGATGGGCTGGCGCGGCTATCTTTACAGACAATGGCGCGGGCTGGGGTTCTGGCGCTTTTCGCTCATTCAGGGCGTGATCTGGGGCGTGTGGCATTGGCCGATGGTGATCTATTTCGGCATGGTTTTTGCCGATAACCGTTTGGCGGGGCTGGTCTACTATCCACTGAGTCTGATGACACTGGCCCCAATCATGACACTGTTGCGCGATCGGGCGGGATCGATCTGGGCACCTGGAATTCTCCATGGTACGCTCAACGCGAACTCAATCATCCTGTTTGGTGCGCTAACCAGCAAGACCGAGCCCAATTTCTGGGCCCTTTTGGTGAACCTGTCGTTCCTTGCTCTGCTGGAATGGTTCCGGCGCAAATGGCCTGCCAAACCGGAAATCTGAAATTCTGCTCTGTTGGCGGTTCGATTGCATCCGCCAGATATGGCTAGGCCCCACCCCGATCCTGCAATGGCTGCACGATCAGTGGCGAGGCCTGCTCGAATTGCCGGACACGATCAGACGAACGCGACTGCGAACATCAGACCGCCGGTGCCAAGTGCAACGGCGAGGCCGAGCACATTATGCAG
Organism: Sphingomonadaceae bacterium; assembly: GCA_947473355.1. Classification (GTDB taxonomy): domain Bacteria; phylum Pseudomonadota; class Alphaproteobacteria; order Sphingomonadales; family Sphingomonadaceae; genus Novosphingobium. The sequence goes on from CANJCQ010000036.1 coordinate 35,073, forward strand.
GTAACGAGCCATGTCATACTCCTTTGTTTGAGTGTCGATGCGAAGTCTCATCGCACGGGTCCTATAACGAAACTGATAAAATATGCCCGTGCGAAGACCGCAAGAGCTGTTGCATAAAGCGCAATTCTAAATAAGGTATGAAATTATCTGTCGCGGCGCCGCACTTTATGGTTAGCGAGTGGTGACCATCTGGACAGGGGCCAGACGCAGCCTTAGAGCCGCCACATGACCATTCAGCCCCCCCAAATTCAAACAGGCAATTCCATCCTCATCATCGACTTTGGCAGCCAGGTGACCCAGCTGATCGCCCGGCGCGTGCGCGAGGCCGGGGTCTATTCCGAGATCGTGCCCTTCAACAGCGCCGAGGCCGCCTTCGCGCGGATGCAGCCCAAAGGCGTTATCCTGTCGGGCGGGCCGGCTTCCGTCACCGATGAGGGCAGCCCGCGCGCGCCGCAGGCAGTGCTGGACAGCGGGTTGCCGATCCTTGCGATCTGCTATGGCCAGCAGACCCTGTGCACCCAGCTGGGCGGCGAAGTCGAAGGCGGGCATGCGGCGGAATTTGGCCGGGCCGATGTCGAAATCCTGAAAGCCAGCCCCTTGTTCGATGGCTTCTGGCAGGTCGGCGGGCAATATCCGGTGTGGATGAGCCACGGCGACCGGGTGACCCGCGCGCCGGAAGGCTTCGAAGTGATCGGCACTTCTCCCGGCGCACCCTTCGCGATTCTAGCGGATGAAGCGCGCCGCTATTACACCACGATGTTCCACCCCGAAGTGGTGCACACCCCCGACGGGGCCAAGCTGATCTCCCAGTTCGTCCACAAGATCTGCGGTCTGGCCGGCGACTGGACCATGGCCGAATTCCGCAATACCAAGATTGCCGATATCCGCGCGCAAGTGGGCAGCGGGAAAGTGATCTGCGGGCTATCGGGCGGGGTCGATTCTGCGGTCGCCGCCGTTCTGATCCACGAGGCCATCGGCGATCAGCTGACCTGCGTCTTTGTCGATGGCGGCATCCTGCGATTGAACGAGCGCGAGCAGGTCGAGGAGCTGTTCCGGAACCACTACAACATCCCGCTGGTGGTGGTCGATGCGCGTGACCTGTTCATGGACGGACTCGCTGGGGTCACCGATCCCGAAGCCAAGCGCAAATTCATCGGCAAGACCTTCATCGATGTGTTCGAGGCTGAGGCCAAGAAGATCGGCGGCGCGGATTTCCTGGCGCAGGGCACGCTTTATCCGGATGTAATCGAAAGCGTCTCCTTCACCGGCGGTCCCTCGGTGACGATCAAGAGCCATCACAATGTCGGCGGCCTGCCTGAACGCATGAACATGCAACTGGTCGAGCCCTTGCGCGAACTGTTCAAGGACGAAGTGCGCGCGCTGGGCCGCGAGCTGGGCCTCCCCGAAATATTCGTCGGCCGCCACCCCTTCCCCGGCCCCGGCCTCGCCATCCGCATCCCCGGCGAAGTGACCCGCGAGCGCTGCGACGTGCTGCGGCTGGCCGACGCGGTCTATCTCGACGAAATCCGCAAGGCCGGTTTGTATGATGAAATCTGGCAGGCCTTCGCCGTGCTGTTGCCGGTCAAAACCGTCGGCGTGATGGGCGACGGGCGGACCTATGACAACGTCTGCGCGCTCAGGGCCGTAACCAGCACGGACGGGATGACGGCGGATATCTATCCCTTCGAGGCGGCATTCTTGTCGCGCGTGGCGACGCGGATCATCAATGAGGTCAAGGGCATCAACCGGGTGGTTTATGACTTTACCAGCAAGCCGCCGGGGACGATTGAGTGGGAATAGGAACACTATCATAACACATTGAAATATAACATTTCTTAATATACAAAGTCGCTACAAACTTTTCACTAAATCGTTGATTTCGCGTTCACTGGCTGTTACTCATACAAGGTGAAGTTACGAAGATTCTGTTATCATTCAGAATCGTAAATCACGAGGGGCGGCTGCGGTGAAAATCTCACGCATCAGTGAGAAGCATTCGGTGCTGGACGGTAGGGCGGAAATCTATCGGACAAGCACGGCGGGCGATGTCTGGCAGTTTCGGCTCTACGATGCGGCAACGAAGACGCAGCATCGCAAATCTCTCAAAACTCGTGATCTAACGGCTGCTCTGGAAGCAGCTGAGGCGATGGTGCGTGATCTTGCGGACGGCAAGTCGGCAGCAAAGACGCAAAAGCGCATCAGCGCACAGCATAAGGTGCTGGATGGGCTGGCTACGATCTTGCGGACGAAGGCGTCTGGCGATGTCTGGCAGCTGCAAATGTATGTTCAGGAAGAGCAGCGATACTATCGCAAGTCGCTCAAAACGAGGGACTTAGATTCTGCACTGGAGATGGCGCGGGAGATCGGCGCTGAACTGATTGGCAAGCGCAGAGCAGGCATCAAGATTTTCGGCATGTCGCTTCGTCAGCTGGTGGACGAGTGGGTTGAATACAAGCGATCGGAAGTGGCTCTCGGCATCATGGCTGGGATCACGCCAGAGCGGCTGATCACGATCAGATCGCAGTTGAAGCACCTGCTGGAATATAAGGGCGCTGACACGAAATGCTCGGAGTTGGGGCGCGACAGTCTGTTTGAATATCGGATGTGGCGCAGGACTCAGAAGAGCAATGTCTCGGATGTGACGATCAGGAACGAGCAGGCGACGATCAACGCTCTAGCGAAATATGCGTATCGCAAGGGGCTGCTTCACTTTGATCGGTTCAACTTCAAGGTTTTGAAGATCAAAGGCGGCATGGTTGGTAAGCGCGACACGTTCAAATGGGATGAATATCAGGCTCTCTACGATTTCATGCGTGACTGGGCTGATGCGAAAAATGGCGGTGCTGGGCAGAGCGAGCAGGAAATCGCAGAACGGCTGCTGATCCGAGACTACGTGCTGATATCGGCAAACTCGGGACTTCGGGTTGGCGAACTGCGGCAGCTAACGTGGGGTGACGTGACGCGGATTGAGCAGATCAAGAAGGGCGGACGCACATCGTATCTCGCGCATCTGACGGTTCGGGCTGAGACTTCAAAAGTCAGGAATGAGCGCAAGATCATCGTTCGGGGCGGAGAGTATTTTGAACGGCTGAAAGAGCGGCAGACGCATACGGGCAAGAGCGATCTGGTGTTTGCGCGGATCGGCGGCGACGGTTCGGAGACGCTGGACCATCGCGTCTGGAAACGGCGCTGGTATGAGCTGATGGCTGGCATCAAGATTGAAGATCATCAGCAGCGCAAACTGACTTGGTACTCGCTGCGGCACTGGATGATCACGCAGCGCATTGCGGCTGGGGTCGATGTGATCGATCTGGCAAAAATCACGGGCACATCAATCGCGCACATTGAAGGCACTTATCTCAAATACAGTCTGGAGATGGCGCGGGAGGCGGCGCTGAAATCTCACAGGTTCACGGAAGACGGCGGGATTGAGCGGTATTGAGGCGTGAATCTCACGTTTTGCAAAACTTGGCTCCTGCGTCGGGTTCGTCCGCATCGGCGTGCGTAAACAGATTTCTCATGAGAAACGAGATTTCGTGCAGCTGGGGCTGTTCAGATCGGAACAGGCGACTTATCCAGCCCCCGATTTTATCGCGCAGATTTTTTTGGCTGACCTGCTTTCAATCAAAACCGTCTCTGGCGCTAAAGTGCGGTGGTGCAGGTGGAGCGGGTGCATTTTCTATGTTGCGGGTTTGGCTCTAACTTTGCCATTAAACGCCGTGCTTCTTAGCACATCATATTTATTGCAATTTTAGAATGAAAAATTAGACAGGGAGAATGGAGTTCAAATGCTAAAGCTACTCAATTTGCTTGTAAGCCTGCGCCAATTACCTCCACTGTCAGAACTGACGGGCGATGAGGAACGGTTGCTATTTCAACTGAAGGCACTCTTTGACAGGCAGGGCGCTCTGTCTGTGCTTGACGTTTACGATCTCATTGGAGGCAAATCAGGCACAACAGCTTACCGTCAGCTCATGAGCCTAAAAGAAAAAGGGCTTGTCGTCATTGAGGTTGATGAGGCTGACAAGCGTCGGCGCCATGTCCATTTCACGGATCTAGCTAACAATGTCTTCAGGGCGGTGGGGTGATGCAAATGATGGAAGAGAGTATTCGATATAAGGTCGGGATGGCTGTCGTGTTCTCGCTTCTATACGTCGGCACCTATCGCCTCTTCCAGAGCATGGGCATTTATCAAGAACTGATCTCTTTCGATCCTTGGCTGTTTTACCCGCCTGCATTCCTGCGCTTGGCTGCATTTCTTGTCATCGGTTACTGGAGCATTCCTGCGCTGTTTGTGGCTGGATTTTGTTGCATCGATTTTGGGATGGATCTTACCGGAATTGCAATCGTCTCTGCTTTCTGTGCAGTCGGCGGACCTTTTGCGGTCGATATGGCGGGAAGGGTGACTGCATTAAAAGCTAGCCTCAGTAATCTTACTCCATCGAGATTGCTCATCCTCTCTTTGGCATGCGCAATCGGTAACGCTGCTTTCATGAAAATGGGGCTTTCCATTGTGAACTACGAAACTTCGAAGATGCCAGATTATCTGTCCATCGTGATTGGCGACACGATCGGCACATGGGTGATGATCTACCTCATCAAGGGTGCACTTACATTGTATGGCAAATCGCTAAAAAACTGATCCAGCAGTTTGCTATTGCAAAACATACCTCCTTATTTCATTGTATATTTGCAAAGATTCGAAAATGCTTCTTGATAACTTTTTAGCTCTCAGGCGCATTTTCGATGAAGGTCATGTCGCCGGAATCTGAATTCGTTCTGACGCGAGGGGGAGAGTGAAATGCCAGTTGCTGTATCTTCTCTGCCTTCGGATCGACGTTTTGAATTTATCCGGCAGGTGTACACTCATGTGATTGGCGCCTTCGCCGCCTTCGCTTTCCTATCGTGGCTTCTGTTCCAGTCTGGAGTGGGCGAGGAATTTTATTGGATAATCGAAGAAAGCCGCTGGGCTTGGCTTCTTGTGCTGGGTGCATTCGGCATTTTCGGATGGATGACGTCGCATCTAGCAGAGGCTCAAACGCGTGAAATGCAATATCTGGGGCTAGGTCTAGCAGCTGCAGCCGAGGCTCTAATATTCTCTCCGCTGATATATGGCGTCTATGAGAATTCCGGCGCTGAAGCGATCCAGGGTGCTGTAATGGGGACGATCACCCTTTGCTTAGCCATCACTGTGGTTGTGGGGACCTCTAAGCATGACTTTTCCTACATTGGTGGAATTTTGAAGGTTTGCTCCTTCTTGGCTCTTGCTTTCATTGTGGCGTCAATCATCTTCGGCTTCAGTCTTGGTCTTCTTTTCTCTTATGCCATGCTCACATTCGCAGGGGCTTGTGTGGTCTACGACACTTCACGGGTCCTAGGGTCAGGACTCATTGATCACAACCAGAAGATGACGGTAGCGGCGATTGCGATGGCGGACATGAAGGTGTGGGCGCAGCGATCATATCGGGTGTGAATGCGCCGCCAGTCCTTGATTTTGGCGAACAGGTTTTCGATCAAGTGC